>NZ_JAFNMO010000001.1:0-870821 GCF_026537235.1 Bifidobacterium sp. B4111
AAGTCAAGGCGGACGAGATCGACGTGGGCACGCTGGCCGCCGCCATCGTCAAGTCGGGCAGCTTCGCCACCTCGGACGGGCTGGTGGGCTTCGATTCGTCGGGCTTCTGGGCCAAGGACCGGCAGGGCCGGTACCTGTTCCGCGCGTCCCAGGACGGCGTGCAGACGGTGGGCGGGGTGCAGACCGCGTCCAGCGGGGACAGGATCCAGCTGAGCCAGACAACCATTCAAGGAACGAATGTAGGCGGCTTACAAGGAATTGGCGATGATCCCAATCACCCTTATTGGCTGATATGGGGCGAACATGAAAAGTCTGGCAATACAATAAAATCAAAATTGTTTGTGGGAACAAGTCCACAACAACCTGAATTTACCGCAACAATTAGTGATACAACAAATACAGCTTCTGTGATCGCAAAAACTGTAGGCATTACTGGTGACGACGTGCATCTGGGCGGCAGCCATGGCCTGCATCTGGATGCCGGGTCGATATGGGCCCGGGGGGTCAGGCTTCCTGTCAGCCTCCACGCCTGGGGCGGCTACGCCGACCATGCCGGCGCTTGGGAGATATCCTTCAGGTCGGCCCAGACGCGCTACGGCGACCAGCCGGCCGTCATCGCGCCGGCCTTGCAGGCGGCAGGCTTGCGCATACCCGTGTCAGGGTACTGGCTGGTCTACGGGTCGATCAACATCGGCGGGTCGGGCACCCCGACCGTCAGCCTGGGCGTGTACGACCAGGCCAGCAAGTCCATCACCTCCTACGGCGAGGGCTATATCGCTGATTTCAGCACCAGCGCCAACACCTGGCTTAGCCAGGCCATGCCGCCCACCCTGCAATGGCTGGACGCTGGCGATGTGATCATGTGGCGGACAAGCGCCGGAGTCAACATCGGCGGCGGGGCGAACAGCCTGTGCGCCGACCTGATGCCCTTCTGATAGGAGGCTGCCGAGTGTCTGACCTGCTGATGGCCCTGGTGGAGGCGGTGATCCCCATGCTCCTGACCGCGATCGGCGGGGCCTGCGGCTGGCTGTTGAAAAGCCATCGCAGGGAGGAGGCGCGCGACCAGGCCATGGAGGCGGGCCTGCGCACGCTCCTGCGGGCCGAGCTGCTGGAGATCCACGCCAAGTACGTGCCGCTCGGGCGTATCCCTGTGGCGGTCATGGATGAGGCCGAGCGCGTCTACCTCGCCTACCACCGGCTGGGCGGTAATGGGACGGGGACCAAATTGTACGAGGAGCTGAAGACCCTGCCCGCCGTGGACTGACTAGCCCGTCAACTGCCTTTGCCACCCATCCGGGTGGCTTTTTTCATGCCTACACAAAGGAGGATATGCATGCGTTTATCTCATGCCCGCCATGCGCGGGCCAAGCCCCGGTACGCTCGTATTGGCATCGGGGTGCTGGCCGCCTTGGCCATGCTCACGCCTGGAGTCGCCTACGCGGACGCGGGTTTCGACAACGCGTCCTGGCAGGGCTGCTACAACGCGCAGGCCGCCAGGGCCTCGGGAGCCTCATTCTCGATCACCAAGATCACCGAGGGGACCGGATACGTCAACCCGGCAGCCGACTGCCAGCTTCAGGCCAACCGCGCCGCGGGCCTGCGCATCGGTGCCTACGGGTACGCGCGCCCCGAGTACGGCAACAGCCCGGAGGCCGAGGCAGACTTCTTCAACGCCCAGGCGAACGCTCGTGGCCTGGTGCACGCGGGGGTGATCCCCTTCCTGGACTGGGAGCCGCCAGCATCCCAGCGGGGCAACACGGCGTGGGCGAAGCGGTGGCTTGACCGGGTGTCCGCCTACTGGGGCACCAAGCCGATCATCTACATGCAGGCCTCCAACATCACGGCAGGCGACTGGAGGGCAGTGGCGGAAGCCGACTACGGGCTGTGGGTGGCCGGCTATCCGCGAGGCTACCAAGGGGAGCGGCTGCGCGACCCGGGAGCCCCGCCCTACTCGGTGGCCCCCTGGCCTTTCGCCGCCGCCTGGCAGTACTCCTCTTCGGGGCACGTGCCCGGCGTGGGCAATGCAGTGGACGTCAACTGGTTCTACGGTGACGCGGCGACCTGGGCCAAGTATGCGAACGCCCCGGTCGGCACCCAGCCCAACCCGGTCACCCCGTCGCCCACACCCGCTCAGGGTGCTCCTGTCGGTGACGCCAACACCATCGCCACTGCGGTCATCCGCGGCGACTACGGCAACGACCCGCAAAGGCATGCCCTCCTGGGCAACCGGTATGCGGAGGTCATGGCCGTGGTCAACGAACGGCTGCGAGGCGGCTCGGGCGGCGGCACGGGCTCCGGCGTGTACGTGGTGCGCCCCGGCGACTGCATGAGCGCCGTTTTCGGCGGCTCCTGGCCCACCGTGGCACAACTCAACGGCATCCGGCCACCGTACACGATCTACCCCGGCCAGCGCCTCGCCACCGGGGGAGGCCATGGCGGCGGCCGGTCCGTGACCGTGCGCCGGGGTGACACGCTCTCCGGCATCGCAGCCCGACTCGGCATACCACAAGGCCAGATCCACGGCTACCGGTCCGGCAACCCGGGCCTCATCTACCCGGGCGAAACCCTCAACTATTAAGGAGGTGAAAATCATGACCGATACGAATCCAGCGGGCCAGGATCACGGCTACCTGCTGCCCGACAAGGTGTACCAGACGCTCAAATGGGCCGCCCTGGTGCTCCTGCCCGCACTGGCCGTCTTCGCCAACACGGTCGGCCCGACTCTGGGCCTGCCCCATGTGGACGCGATCGTGACCACGCTCAACGCGCTCGGGCTGCTCATAGCAGCCTGCATCGGCGTCAGCCAAGCCAAGGCAACCACAGGCAAGTAACCCACTATCATTTCGCCCCTGTTCCGGGAGACCGGAACGGGGGCGATTTTTGTATTTAGGGCTATGCTTATGTTATGGACAATCAATATAAGCCGTTTGACGAAGAGCTCATCCGCGATGTGAGGAAATGGTGGCCTCTGCTGACTTCTGAAGAGCAACAGACCATCAAGGGAATATACCCGGTAGGCCGAGAATTTAAAGATACTGAAACGCTCCCGGTCGGATTGGCTGAGAAAATAGAGCGATACCGGCGGTCAGCGAGTTTCGGGACGATTATAATGGAAGAACCTGGGCAGACCGGCCCTGTTGAGCCGTCTCATCCATTTATGCCTGACCTCTTTGAAGTTGAGGTGGAAGAGCTGCACAAAATATGGAAAGAAGAAGAGAATAAAACTACGCCTCAAAAGCGAGGTTGATTTGCTCCCCCTTGAGGGGAACAGGCCATCCTTGCTGTGCACTATCCTCTTTGCATTATTCCACGTCGTCCCCCGCCCTGCCTCTCAATGAAGCCCACTCGGCTGGGCCTTCCTTATGCGAGGTATTGGCTGAGCGTGTTGGTGGCTTTGCCTTGGACTGCGCGGTGGGTCATGTCGTAGTAGTCGAGCATCTGCTTGTGCGCCCATCCGCCTGCGGCCATGATGTCCTGGTCGGGCACGCCGGCCTCCCTGGACAGGGTGGCGAAGGTGCGGCGCAGGCTGTGCGGGGTGATCCGGTTGAGCCCGAGGGGCCCGGTGAGCGCGTCGAAGATGCTCATCATGCACCTGTGTGTGAGGCGGTCTCCTTTTCTGCCCAGGAAGATCGGGCCGGAGCGTCGGCGGCCGATAAGCCGGTCCAGGGCGTGTGCGGTGCGCGGGCTGATGGCGACGTTCTGCTCCCAGCCGCCTTTGCGATGCAGGTGGAGGATGGGCGGATCCCCGTGCTTGTAGTCCTCGATGTCCAATCCCAGCGCCTCGCTGATGCGCAGGCCGTTGAGCAGGAGGAGGCAGATGAGCGCGCCGAGTCTGGGATCCTGGTCCTGCTCGGCCGCGTCCAGGAGGGTGCTGGCCTGGTCCCGGTCCAGCCAGGTGCCTTCCGAGTGGGTGCGTCTGCGCGGACGGCGCACGAGCGGGGCGGGGTCCCTGTCGATCAGGCCGCGATGGTAGGCGTCGGTGTACAGTCTGCTGACTATGCCCATGGCCCCGTACTGGGTGTCGACGGAGTACCCCATCGTCTCGCGCAGCCAGCGTCCGTACAGCTCGATGTGCTCGTGGCCCACCTTCCACGGGTCTATCAGGTTTTCATGGCACCAGCGCAGCCAGTCGGCCAGATGGGACCGGCAGTATTTGCGCGTGTTGGGTGCCAGGCCGGCCACATGCAGGGCGATCAGCTCGTCCATGCTCATCATCGACGCCATATGCGCACGGTTTCCTTCCTGATGAGGGGCTTGTCGGCCGGCCCTTTCACATAGGGCGGGATCCACTGGCGGCGGCGCTTCGCGTGGTCTTTGCCGTAGGGCTGTTCACGCCAGAATCCGCGCACGATCCACCGGTGCGTGTACTCGCGGGTCTTCTCGCCAGGCTCGGCCGCCTGTCCTGGACGGTGGAGGTTCTCCCGCAGGATCAGCATCTTCACCTTGGGGATCTCCTCGCGCGCGTACCGGGCGGGCACCCGGTCCAGCGGGGTGACCTTCGGCGTACGGCTCTCGCTGATCGTGGGCTGCCCGCTCAGAGCCCACACGGCAGTCAGGATGTCGGCAAGCAGATCCAGTCGCACGCCATCCGGGAGCGTCACGCGGCCGAGTGGGAGCCGCGGGTCGCACACGTCGATGAAGGCCTGCTCCCTGGTGAAGATCTCGGTGTCGACTCTCCAGGGCTTGCCGGCGGAGGGATCCGTGCTTCTGAAGACGGTCCATGCGAGCGCGTCAACCGTGCAGGTGACCCCGTCCGGGAAGCAGTCCAAGGGAGGGCAGGGAAGCCCGTCCTGGAAGACAATGAAGCCTTTGTCGCTGGGAGGTTCCACTTCGGGGAGGTCTCCGGCCTGGGCTGTGTCCGTGGCCAGGGTCGTCATGTCCCGGCTCACCCACCACACCGGTGAGGTGCGCAGCATGTCGCCCGCGTCCCATGACCGGGCCAGCATCCTGTCGACGGCCGTGATTGTTATCCCGTGGCTGCTCTCCCATGCCGCAAGCCGGTCCCTGATGTAGGGCAGCCATATGGGAGTCAGTTTTGGAGTGCGTTTCCTTCTACTCATCGTCGTCCTCGTACACGATGCGCGCCCCGGTCTGGCAGGCCACCTGCTTGGCCACCATCCGGTGCCAGGCCGGCGGCATGACCTGCGGCCCGTTCTCATCCAGGCGCGGCACCGGCAGCGGGTCCCGCCCGGCCGCCACGCCCTCGTCGATCGCGGTCTTGGTGAAGACCTCCAGATCATGCAGGGCGGACTGCACCGAGTCGGGGATGGGGACCCGCCCGTTCTCCCAGCGCTGCACGCTCTGTCGGCGCACCCGCATATGGGTGGCGAGCCACTTCACCGTCAGGTGAAGCGACTCGCGTGTGCTCTTAAACTCCGCTGGAGTCATGATTCCTTGGTCTTGTCGTTGCGCTGAAGGATGCCATCGACGTCCACATCCCTGGCCGCCTGCGCGACGGCCTCGCGGTCGATGTCGGCCCCGGCCTCGCAGGTGGCGATGCCGCTGGCGGTCACATCCACACCCAGGGGGGTGACGGCCTTGTTGAGCTCGTCCACGTAGTCGGCCACCGCCTGGTCGATATCGAAGTCATCCGCGAAGTCGCCGGCCGCCGTGGCGATGATGTACCGGAAGTCAGGAGCCGTCTTGTCGATGATGGAAGCGAAGCTGTCGGTGTATGTAGTGCTGGTCATGATCTTTAGCCTTTCTGCTAAGCGGGAAGCCCTTGCTTCCTGCTGACATCTATAAATGTAGCACAGCGTGGGCACAGTGCAACTCATGCTATTTTCGGGCGTGTCGCAACTGCGCGATGCCTACAGCGGACACCAGAAAAGCCCGCTATCATGCCCCATATGCCCTATATCCCCGATGACATCAGCCAGATACCCGACAACCACCCCTCGTACATCCCCGCGCCGGAGGACCGCCGCGAGCGCCTCACCATCCTCCTGCACAAGCGGCTCGACCAGGTCATCGACCAGGAGCAGCAGCCAGGCCTAAGCAGGCAGGAGAGGGAGAGGCTCGCAGGACTCCACCAGCAGATCCGCGCCGACATGGCCGCCATCAGGTACGGAGCCACCGAGAAGACAGTCAGAGACCTGGAGCGAGAATACAAGTAGGGCCTACTCGCCGCTCCACCCGATCTGCTCCAGGCCCAGGCTCTCGTCCAGCGTCTCCATGGCTTTCAGACGCTCGGCATCATCCGCATGACGATAGTGCTCCACCATCGCGTCTGAGGAGTGGCCGACTATCTCGCGGATGAGCTGGAAGTCCACGCCTTGGGATGCCAGGAGCGTGACCACGCTGTGCCGCGTCTCATGGCCGGTATGCTCGGCGGGGTTGATGCCGGCAAGACGCATGAGGGCGCGGAATGCGGCCATGTCTTCCTTGGAGCCGATAGGTGACCCATCTGGGTGGCAGAAGATGAGATCGTATGGGCTTGGACGTGTGGCTGTGGCTTTACGGTATCGGCTCATGACCTCTTGGAGCGGGGGCACGATGGGCACGCCTCTGCCGGTCTGGCTTTTCGGTCTGGTGAGCGCGTAGGAGCCTGACAGGTGACGCATGTCATACCCGTCCGGGATGCGCCATCGGGCCTGCGGGCACAATCCTCCCTTGTGTTTCCCGCAGGGATACTCACCGTCGATGGGGTCTCCGCAGCCGTGGTCCCTAGGGACAGTCTGGAGTTTCCACGACACCGTATATATATTGGTACGCCGATTATAGTCCGCCCAGGTGGCTCCTAGTATCTCGCCTTGCCTCATGCCGGTGAGGAGCCTCCACCACCAGATCGCACCCTCGGTGACGCCCATATGCGATGCTGCGTCCAGCATGGCTTTGATCTCTGGCACGCTGAAGGCCCCGCGCTTGTCCACTGCGTCCTTGTTGGTGGGCGGCTTGACGGCGATGACGGGGTTGCTTGGGATAAGACGATCGGCCACCGCACTCTGCATGATCTGGTTCAGGCAGGTGCGTATCTGCTTCTTCAGACTGACCCCCGCAGGCCCTTTGACCTCGCCCTTCTGCGTATAGGCACTGGCGTTGTTGAGGATGTCGTGGATGGTGCTGGGCACGACCGATGACAGCTGCAGGTAGGCATAGTCCTTAAGATGTCGGGTGATTACGGTCTGATATTCGGCGTAGGTCTTGGGGTCCACCTCATGGTGGCGCTGGTCAAGCCACTTGGCTGCATACTCTCCCAGCCTGATACGCGAGTCGGTCGGTGCACCGTGCTGCTGTATCTCCTTGAGAAGGGCATTGAGCTTGGTCTGGCATACCCTGTATGTGGTGGCGGTGACGGTCTTGCTTTTGGGCTTGCCGCTTGGGTAGTAGCCGATGGGGACTACTGCTCTGTATCTTGTCTGTCCATGCCTGTCTTTGTATGCGCGTGCCCGGTATCTGCCTGTGGAGCTTCGTCCCATCCTCGTATCCTGCCTGTGTACGGTATGTGTACGGTATCCAATCGTACACTGACTGGGTACCGATTGGATACTGATTCTTCTAAAATGGCGTTATTCCAACGTTTCTGAACCTGAGATTGGCTTGCTTCCGCCCATGAAAAACAGTCTACCATCTAACTCCGGAACAGAAGGTCGAGGGTTCGAATCCCTTCGAGCCCACCAGGATGAAACCCCTGCAACGAGTAAGAGTGCGGGGTTTTTCTTTATATGACCCCCGTCTGTCATTGTGCCCGGGATCATGAGCATGGCACCTACTGAATGAAATGAGCGCACGCTATGCGTCGCGAATATGTGCGGTGAATCACTAAGCTTTTGAGGAACATGGCCCTTGGCCCGCTTGCTTCCACGATTTCAGGTGCCATAGTGAAAGGGTAAGACCAAACGTTGGGGAGGACCGACGCTTCCGCATTGTGGCGGAGCCTCCTTTCCCGGTGAAGCAAAGGAGTTCGCATGGCCAATCGAATCAATGCAGGGGATGCTGTTCTTCACGTCCTGGAGCAGTGGGGGGTGCCGCGGATCTATGGCCTGCCCGGCGGTTCCTTCGACTCCATGATGAATGCCATCCACAACGAGCGCGAGCACATCGACTTTATCCAGGTCCGTCATGAGGAGGCCGGAGCCCTGGCCGCTGCCGGCGAAGCCAAGCTGACTGGCCGGATTGGCGTCTGCTTCGGCTCGTCTGGCCCAGGGGCTGTCCACCTGCTCAACGGCCTCTATGATGCCCGTGAGGACGGCGTGCCGGTGCTGGCCCTGGTGGGCGAGGTGCCCCAGGCCTTTATGAACATGGACTTCTTCCAGGCCATGGATGAGGTGCCTATCTTTACCGATGTGGCCGTATTCGCTCGGGCCGCCACCAACGCTCAGGGGCTGCCTGCCCTAGTAGACGAGGCCATCCGCCGCGCCTACGCCAGCCACGGGGTCTCCGTGGTCATCATTCCCAAGGATCTGGCTTGGGCCGAGATTGACGACCGCCCGGTGGCATCTGCGTCTAACTTCCGCGAGCCGGAGCCTCTGAAGCCCGCGGCCGACCAGGTCGGCAAGGCGGTGGAGACCATTCAGTCCGCCAAGGCTCCGTTGCTCTACTTTGGTCAAGGCGCTGCCGGGGCCCGCGATGAGTTGGTCGCCATGTCCGAGCGTTTCAAGATGCCCATGGTCTCCACCTTCCCGGGCAAGGGGATTGTGGAGGACACCTATCCTGCCTATCTGCAGTCGGCCGGCCGTGTGGCCACCAAGACCGCCACGGAGGCCATCTACACTTCTGATCTGACGGTCTGGGTGGGTTCGGACAACCCCTTCGGGTCCATGTTCGTCACTCCCAGCACCAAGGTCATCCAGATCGACCTGAACCCGGTCAAGCTGGGCAAGCGCTTCCAGGCCAACGTAGTCTTGGCCATCCAAGCCGATGCCCGCGAGGCCCTCAAGGCAATAACCGCCGCTGGCCAGGACCAAGAGGAGTCCGTATTTTACAGGGCCTGCCTGCGCAGCAAGGAGAACTGGGACCAGTGGCTGGCCTCCTTTAACGAAGACACCCGCACACCCCTGCGGCCCGAGCCTGTTTACCACGTCATCGATCAGCAGCTTGAGGACAATGACATTGTCATCCCTGACGTGGGCAATGTGGACATTGACTTCCTGCGTCTGCTGCATCTGAAGCCGACCAACCGCTGGACCGTCTCCGGCAAGCATGCCACCATGGGCTACGCCGTGCCGGCTGCCTTGGCTGCCAAGCTGGAGCATCCGGAATCGACCGTCTACTCCCTGAGCGGCGACGGCGGATTCGCCATGCTCGGCGAGGAGGTGTTGGCCCAGGTCAAATACAATGCCCCGGTCATCAACGTGGTCTTCTCCAACCGTTCTCTGGGCTACATCGAGGCCGAGCAGCGCGACGACAGCCACCAGCCCCTGAGCGGAGTGGATCTGCCCGACACTGACTGGGCCAAGGTCGGTGAGGGCATGGGCGCTTTGGGCTTTACAGTGCGCACGGTGGCCGATGCCCGCCACGCCTTCTCCGAGGCTCGCAAGGCCGACAGATCTTCGGTCATTGACGTCAAGCTGACAGGAGCCAGCCCTTTGGATACCCGCTACATGCGGTTCCCGGAGACCTGCTCGGATCCGGACCAGGTCGAGCAATTCGTCAAGACCTACGAGGCCGGCGATCTGCGCTCCCTGGCCTACTGGATGGGTCAGGAGGCTCGCAAGGGCTGAGACTGGTGCCGCTTCTGCCGGGCGGGGACTCCTATAGTGGACGGTGTCCGCCCGGGGCTTCGGCCCGGCATGGGTGCGGCGGACCTGAAGAAAGGACGGACTCATGGAAGACGGACCGGAAAAGATCGGCACGCCCTATGCGCCCCGGGCCTTGGGGGCTTACAGCCAGGCTGTGAAGGCCGGGGGCTTTGTCTTTGTCTCCGGACAGCTGGGCATCGACCCGGACACCGGCGAGCTGGTGGAGGGCACTGCGGCTGACCAAGCCACCCAGGCCCTGAAGAACGTCAAGAACATCCTGGATGCAGCCGGCACCGGCATGGAGAAGGTGGTCAAGGCCACCATTCTTATGCGGCGGGTGGAGGATTTCACCCAGGTGGACCAGGCCTACTCCCAGGTTTTCATCGGCTCGGTGCGGCCGGCCCGCGTGGCCTTTGGCGGTGCGGACATCCCTAAAGGGGCCCTGGTCGAGATCGAGGTCGTGGCTCTGGCCTGAGACAGGCCGGCTACTGGTCTCCGATGTCGCTAGACTTGGGGTCATGAGTCCTGAAGCACTTGCCCGTATCATCTCTTCGACCGCCGTCCAGATGGCCCAGTCAGGCCGCCTGGGAAGCCTGGAGCCCGACATGGTTCCTGACGCCGACCATCTGGCGATCATGCGCCCCAAGGACCGTTCCCACGGGGACTGGTCCACCAACATCGCCATGCAGCTGGCCAAGAAGGCTGGCATGAGGCCTGCCGAACTGGGTCAGGCTCTGGCTGAGGCACTGCGAGAGGCCGAGGGGATCGCCCAGGTGGATGTGGCCGGCCCCGGCTTCATCAACATAACCCTGGATTCGGCTTCGGCGGCCGCTGTGGTCGATGCAGTCCTGGAGGCGGGCCCAGCCTATGGGAGCAACGATCACCTGAACGGGCGCACGCTCAATCTGGAATTCGTCTCGGCCAACCCCACGGGTCCCATCCATATCGGCGGCACACGGTGGGCGGCTGTGGGCGACTCCATGGCCCGTGTCCTGGAGGCCAATGGAGCCAAGGTGGTCAGGGAGTACTACTTCAACGACCATGGCACGCAGATCGACCGCTTCTCCCGTTCGCTGGTGGCGGCGGCCCACGGCGAACCTGTGCCTGCTGACGGCTACAAGGGTTCGTATATTGACGAGATTGCCTCTCGAGTGGTCAAGGAAGCTGCCGACGAAGGGCAGGACATCCTGGCCATGCCCAGAGTGCGCGACGAGGACGGTGCCGAGGGTGACAGCCCCCAGCGCGAGGCCTTCCGCACCCGGGCTGTGCCCATGATGTTCGCCGAAATCCAGCAGTCCATGCGCGACTTCCGGGTCAATTTCGATGTCTGGTTTCATGAGAACAGCCTGTATGAGTCCGGCCAGGTGGACCGGGCCATTGACGAGCTGCGGGCCAAGGGCGACATTTTCGAGAAGGACGGGGCCACCTGGTTCCGCTCCACTACCTACGGCGACGACAAGGACCGGGTGATCATCAAGTCCGACGGCCACGCAGCCTATGTGGCGGCCGACATCGCATACTACCTGGACAAGCGGCGCAGGGCCAAGGATCCCTGCGATGAAGCCATTTACATGCTGGGTGCCGACCATCACGGCTACATCGGCAGGATGATGGCCATCTGCGCGGCCTTCGGTGATACTCCAGGCGTGAACATGCAGATCTTGATCGGCCAGATGGTCAACGTCATCAAGGATGGTCAGACCGTGCGCATGAGCAAGCGGGCAGGCAACGTGGTCACCATCGACGACCTGGTGGATGCCGTGGGCGTGGATGCTGCCCGGTATTCCCTGGCCCGCACCGACTACAACCAGAGCGTGGACATCGACTTGGACCTGCTGGCCTCGCACACCAACGACAACCCCGTTTACTACGTGCAGTACGCGCACGCCCGCTCCAGGAATGTGGATCGGAACGCAGCCCAGGCGGGCATCGACCGGTCCGGGGCCGATCTGTCGCTGCTGGACACTGCCGCCGACAATGATGTCCTGGGTGTCCTGGCCCTTTATCCCAATGTGGTTCAGACTGCCGGCGATCAGAAGGCGCCCCATCGGGTGGCCCACTACCTGGAGCAGCTGGCTGGGGTCTATCACCGTTGGTACAACCTGGAGCGTGTGGTGCCCATGGAGCCTACTGGCAGCGCGGATTTGGATAAGGATGAGGACAGGAACCCGCAGCCAGCTCGTGCGGCGGCGCGTCTGCGGCTCAATGACGCCGTGCAGCAGGTCATCGCCAATGGTCTGGGTCTGCTGGGCGTCCAGGCCCCGGACCGTATGTAAACCCTCAAGGTCACTGGAAGGTCGTCGATGGAAACAGGGATGTGCGGGCTGGGGCCCGAAGGTTTCTGGCCCGGAGCTCTGAAG
Organism: Bifidobacterium sp. B4111; assembly: GCF_026537235.1. Taxonomy (NCBI): domain Bacteria; kingdom Bacillati; phylum Actinomycetota; class Actinomycetes; order Bifidobacteriales; family Bifidobacteriaceae; genus Bifidobacterium; species Bifidobacterium sp. B4111. The sequence goes on from NZ_JAFNMO010000001.1 coordinate 12,041, forward strand.
CGGGACAGCCAGGGCATGCTGACCATACACGGGTGCTCCATGGGTGATCTGTCCAAGCTCTACGGCACTCCCATCTATCTGATGGATACCGCGATGATGACGGAACGGGCCTCGGCCTTCCGCCAGGCGGTTCTGCGCGACCTGGGTGGTGCGACCACCAGGGTCAGCTACGCCGGCAAGGCCTTCCTCAGCAAGGAGACCGTGCGGATCATGCTGCGCCAGGGGCTGGATATCGACACCTGCTCCCTGGGCGAGATGCTGATCGCTCGTGCTGCCGGCGCACCTGGCCGCCGCCTGGTCCTGCACGGCAACAACAAGTCCGATCAAGAGATCGACCTGGCTGTAAGGGAGGGCTACAGGGCCATCGTCATCGATGCGCCTGACGAGCCTGCCCGGATTGCCGCTGCTGCAAGGGCCCATGGGCGTCGCGCCAAGGTCATGCTCCGGGTGACTGTGGGCGTGCATGCCGGCGGTCACGAATATATTTCCACTGCCCACGAGGATCAGAAGTTCGGCATCCCCTTGTTGCCCCAGGGAACCGACGTAGGTCTGCTGGACCTTGGGCCTGAGCCTGGTTCCTCCGAACGGGCTGGGGCAGCGATTTCGGCGGCCACGAAAGGGAACGGCTCCTCGGCTCCTGGCGATTCCGTGCTCTCGCCCTCCTCTTCAGCCCTGTATTCGGTTGCCGACGGGACTGCTGGACCGTCTGATCCCGCCCGGATCAAGGCCATGTCCGTCCTGGCTGACGGACCGGCCATCGCGATGCTCAAGGAGATTCGCTCCCACGAGCGGGAACTGGAACTGGTGGGCATCCATACTCATATCGGGTCCCAGATCCATGATTCCTCGGCCTTCATCGAGGCCGCCCGGCGCATGATGCTGCTGCGGCACACCTTCTGGGCCACCGACGGATACCTGATGCCCGAGGTGGATCTGGGGGGAGGCTTCTCCGTGCCCTACACTCCGGATGAGGATCGAATGGATCTGGACCAGACCCTGACCAGTCTGGGAGCCGACATGGTCGCCATCAACCGTCGTCTGGGCATGCCCATGCCAGTCATTGCCTTCGAGCCCGGCCGCTGGATTGTGGCACCCTGCGGCATGAGCCTGTACCGGGTGGGCACCGTCAAGCCCGTCCCCCTGTCTGACGGAAGCGTGCGCACCTACGTTTCAGTTGACGGAGGCATGAGCGACAACATCCGTCCGGCCCTCTACGGTGCCGAATACACCGCTGTCCTGGCCAACAGGCATGGAAGCGGGGACCGGATCCAGGTCCGTGTGGTGGGCAAGCACTGTGAATCGGGGGACATCCTGGTGCAGGATGTGCCTCTGCCGGCGGACATCCGCCGGGGTGACCTGCTCCTGGTGCCGGTGACCGGCGCCTACGGGCGAACCATGGCCAGCAACTACAACCAGGCCCTGATCCCTCCTGTGGTGGGCCTGGACCAGTCCGGCGCCCATCTGATGTTGCGGCGGCAAACCATGGATGACTTGCTGTCCTTGGACCAAGGATGAATCCCGCTTCGGATGAAAGCGGCCGTTGGTGTGGATACGGGTGTCGGATTGGCTTTCTAAGATGGAGCAACACACGGTGACCGGCCCCGTTGGGGCGGATGGAGGATCCATATGCCCAAGAATGCGCAACAGCAGGAGGCCCTCAGGCCTATCCGCATAGCACTTCTAGGGGCAGGGACCGTAGGTTCCCAGACCGCTCGCCTCCTGGTGGAGCAGAGCCAGGACCTGGCCAGCCGAGTGGGTCGTCCCCTGGAGTTGGTGGGTATCGCTGTCCTCAATCCTGACAAGGTCAAGGCTGATTGGATTGATCCGTCCCTGCTGACCACAGACTCAGCGGACTTGGTCACCCGGGCGGACATCGTCATCGAGCTGATCGGCGGCATGGAGCCGGCCCGCACCCTGCTGCTCAAGGCCATCGAGTCTGGCGCCAGCGTGGTCACCGCCAACAAGGCCCTGCTTGCCCAGCACGGCCCTGAGCTCTACCAGGCTGCCGAGAAGCGGGGCGTCGACATCTACTTCGAGGCGGCCGTGGGCGGGGCCATCCCCATTGTGCGGCCCTTGCGCGAGTCCTTGGTGGGCGACGTCATCACCAGCCTGGTGGGCATCGTCAACGGGACCACCAACTACATTCTGGATGAGATGACCACCAAGGGTCTTCAATTCGATCAGGCCTTGCGCGATGCCCAGGACAAGGGCTTTGCTGAGGCGGACCCCACTGCCGATGTGGACGGGCTGGATGCAGCCGCCAAGGCTGCCATCATGGCCACGCTGGCCTTCCACACCGATGTGCGCCTGGATGATGTTCCCGTGGAGGGTATCCGCGCCATCACCGCTGACGATATCGCGGCCGCACGGACCGAGCACCGGGTCATCAAGCTTCTGGCCGTGGCCGAACGCAGCAAACAGGGCATCTCCGCCCGGGTCTACCCGGCGTTGATCCCCGACAGCCACCCTCTGGCCTCGGTCCATGGCAGTTTCAACGCGGTCTTCGTCACCGCCAAGGCCGCTGACGACCTCATGTTCTATGGTCGGGGTGCCGGCGGAGCGCCCACGGCATCAGCGGTTGTGGGGGACGTAGTCACCGAGGCTCGCCACATATTCCAGCATGGCATGGGCCCGCGGGTTCCCATGTACGCGAATATCCCCATGGCTCCGTTGAATTCATCCCGTGCCGCCTTCGCCGTCCGTTTTCTGATTCACGACAAACCCGGCGTGCTGGCGGCCATCGCCCAGGTCTTTTCCGAGGCGGGCATCTCCATCAATGGAGTCAACCAGGACATCAAGCCCACCCTGCATGACCCGGGCTACAGCGGCGAAATTCAGCAACTGCGCGTGGTCACGCACCTGTGCGACGAGGTGACTCTGCGGCGGGTGGTCGAACGGATCTCCGCCTTTGACTCGGTCACCGGGCAGGCGTCCATCCTGCGCGTCTTCGATCGGCAGGCCCAATGATGACCGCAGCCGTTGAGGGCCCGTCTACTGTTCGGGTGCGTGTGCCAGCCACCAGCGCCAACTTGGGCTCAGGTTTCGATGCGGTCGGCCTGGCGCTGGACTACCATGACGAGATCGTCTTCACCCGTTCCGTGGACACGGGCGACACCACCGCCTATGTGGTCATCAAGGGGGAGGGGGAGCGGACCCTGCCCCGAGATGAGACCCATTTGGTCGTCTCCGCTTTCAGGCGGGCCTGCCAGGTCTTCGGGCTGCCAAGGTTCGGCTTCATCATGCGCGCCGTCAACCGGATTCCCCAGGCCAGGGGTTTGGGATCCAGCGCCGAGGCCATCGTGGCCGGGATCGCTGCGGCTGCGGCCTTCGCCCATGCCGGTTCCCTGCGCCGTGATGCCGTCTTTGCGCTGGCTGCCCAGATCGAGGGGCATCCCGACAACGTGGCGCCAGCTGTCTACGGGGGGCTGACCGTCTCCTATGATCTGGCCACGGGCGAGGGGGTGGGTTCCCTGCCCATCGCCGGGGGTGCGCCCTTGGAGGGCGGCTACCACACCCTGCGCTACAAGGTGGCCCCAGCCGTCAAAGCCACGGTTTTTGTTCCCGGTGCCCATCTGTCTACACAGAAGGCCCGACAGGCCCTGCCCAACCAGGTGCCCTATGCGGATGCCGTTCACAACCTGTCACGGGCTGCCCTGATTCCCGGCGCTCTGAACCCTGGGTCACTGGATGACTTGGGAACTGACGCAGCCCAACAGGCCGCAAAGGCCAATGCGCTGCTCTTCGTAGCCACCCAGGACCGGCTCCATCAGCCATACCGGGCCGGGCTCATGCCCTCCTCAACCAAGCTACTGCAGCTCCTGCGTCGTCAGGGTTATGCGGCGGCGGTCTCTGGAGCCGGGCCCTGCATTATCGTCCTGCATTACGGGGATGCTGACAATGAGCTGCGGACCCTTGCCAAGGACTATTTGGATTCCGGCCGTTGGCGGATCCTATCTTTGGACGTTGATCGCAAGGGGGTCCAGGTGGAACGGGATCAGGAAGGCAATCGTGAACGTTGAAGACAGGCATATCCCGCTCATCCTGGCCTCATCCTCTCCCTCCAGGCATCGGCTCCTGATCCAGGCGGGCATTGACCCCATCATCCGACCCTCAAAGGTGGATGAGCCGGCTGTGCTGGCGAAACGGGCTCGTAAACTGGGTTGTCGCCCGGATGACCTGGATGTGCGCGAACGGGTCAGCGTCTTGGCTGAGGCCAAGGCTTCGGCTGTCCAAGGCACCATGGATGCCGTCAAGGATGCCGAGAGGCGCTCGCGGGGCGATCTGGTCACGTTCAGGCCTCTGGGACAGAATGATCCGGATGCATCCTCCAAGGATCCCATGGGCCGGGTCATCGGGTCCTGGGGCGGGATGTTCGGCGCCGGACGCGGACCTCTCCTGTTGGGTTGTGACTCGCTTTTCAGCATGGACGGCGCCGTCATGGGCAAGCCTCACCAGCCGGAGCGTGCTCTAAAGCGGCTGATGGCCATGCGTGGCCGAACCGGCACCCTGGTCACCGGCCACTGTCTGATTGATCTGGCCACCGGCCGACGGGCCCGAGCGGTCAGCAGCGCTCAAGTGACCTTCGGAGACTATGACCGGGCATCCATGCAGGCCTATACAGCCACCGGCGAGCCCCTTGAGGTGGCCGGATCCTTCACCCTGGAAGGATTGGGCAGCGCTTTCATCCAAGGCATCCAGGGCGATCCCAGCGGGGTAATGGGATTGAGCATGCCCACTCTGCGCGCCCTGGCCCAAGAGCTGGGTGTCTCCTGGCCTGACCTGTGGGCCCGATGGGTCCTGCCCAAGCGGCAGGGGGCAGACGGATCGATGCGTGGTCCTGAAGGCCTGGTCGCCCCCGTGGAAAACGTCCATCAGCCTGGCGATGGATGGGTGAACTGCGCCTGCGGCAAGCGGCACTGGGGGCTCAACGGGGCTGCCGGAGTCTTGCTGGCCCGGCTCGATGCCCGCACGGGTGCGCCGGTCAGCGTGCTTCTGCAGCACCGGGCCCGCTGGAGCGCCGAGGGAGGCACCTGGGGTGTGCCTGGCGGTGCCATCTCCGACGGGGAGAATCCCCTGGAGGGCGGCCTGCGCGAGAGCTATGAGGAGGCCAACATCCGCCCGGAGGACATTCAGGTTGTGGGCTCCTACCTGGAGGACCACGGCCCCTGGGGCTACACGACCATCCTGGCTTTCGAGCGTCCCGGCCACCAGGTAGAGCCTCGCATGAATGACGATGAGAGCATTGCCCTGGAATGGGTGGATCTGGACAAGGTCGCCGGCCTGCCCCTTCTGAAGGCCTTCGGACGGGACTGGCCGCACTTCCGGCAACACTTGGAGACCCTGGCGGCCGAAGGCTGAGCAGAAGGCCTGGTCCGGCGTGTCAGCTCAGGAGCAGTGCAACCAAGGCGATGACCACGGGCGAGCTAATCGTGCTCAGCAGGATGCCGTCCCTGGCGAAGGTGGTTCCCACCTCGTAGCGGGCCGCGTAGTTGTAGACGTTCTGGCCTGTAGGCAGGGCCGCAAGAACCACACACCCGTACAGTTCCGCTCCGCTGAAGCCCATCATGAACCGGGCCAGCAGGTAGGCGATTATGGGCATGACCAGATTCTTCAGGATCACCGCGCAGAGGGTGGCACGACGGTCGGCGCCCCGGCCCATGGGCCGTGAACCCCGCAGTGACATGCCAAAGGCCATGAGGATCATGGGCACGGCCGACTGTCCGATCATGTCGATGGGCTTGTAGACGAAGTCGGGGATGATGAAACGACCGGCTTGGGCGCTGATGGCCGAGACCACTATGCCGCCTATGGAGCCGATGAGGATGGGCTGCTTCAGGGGCTGCTTGAGTATGGTTTTGACCGAGAGCTTGCCAGAGGTGGTCGCGTCCAGGACGGTCAGCCCGATTGGGGTGAACAGGGCTTGCTGCATGACTAGGATGGGTGCCACCAGTGAGGGATTGCCCAGAATATAGGTGGCTACGGGCAGCCCGATGTTGTTGGAGTTCAAATAGAGGGAGTCCAGGGCGCCGATGGTGGCTTCTGCAGCTGGCAGGTGGAAGCTGGCTGCGTTCAGGGCCACGAAGAGCAGTCCCACAGCCGCCGCCGACAGGAAAGCCACGATGATGCTGGGGTGGAAGATTATCGACAGCTTCTGCTTGGAGAGGATGGCGAACATCAGGCAGGGCGTTGACACAAAGAATGAGTATTTGTTGAGCACCAACTGGGCCGTGGGACCGCCAACATCGAAGCGGGCGGCCACATAACCCACGGCTATGACCACACCGATGATGAAGAACCCCTCCATGGCACTGAGCAGTCCAGGCACTCCGGCATCCTCCTCGTCTCGCATGGTGGACGGCGGCCTCCCAGGCGGAGGGCCACCGCTTCCGTCGTCCCCATTGTGCCACCCGGGCATCATGCTTGCGGCTGTAGGTCCATCCGCGCTCCTTCGGCCCGCTAGCATGGCACTATGGCCAAGAACGTACAGACGGATATTGATCTTCTCTCCGGCGTCCGAGGGGCCGAACCTGCCCAGGCCCTGGCAAGAATACTGGAGTCCATGACCGCCCTGCCCTCGGTCAGCGGTCAGGAGGGCCCCCTGGCCGATGCCGTCCAAAGGGCCCTGTCCTCACGGGCTGATCTCTTGGTCCGGCGGCTGGGCGACACGGTGGTGGCCTCCACACAGCTGGGTCGTCCCCACCGGATCGTCCTTGCCGGGCATCTGGACACCGTGCCCGTGGATGGGAACCTGCCCCCGCGCTGGCTGGAGCCCGGCGCTCCGGACATCCGCGCTGACCTGGCCGCCGCCCACCCCGGTTCCCGGGTGCTGTACGGCCGGGGCACCGCCGACATGAAGGCCTCGGATGCCGTCTTCCTCCACCTTGCGCTCACTCTGCAGGAGCCGGTCTATGACCTGACCTTCGTCTTCTACGACCATGAGGAGGTTCAGGCCGATCTGAACGGGCTGGGCCGGGTGGTGGCTGCCCATCCTGACTGGGTACGCGGGGATTTCGCCATCATCGGCGAGCCCACCGACTGCGCCATCGAGGCTGGCTGCAACGGAACCATGCGTTTCGATCTGATCACCCACGGCACGACGGCCCACTCCGCCCGGGCCTGGATGGGCAGCAATGCCATCCACGCTGCCGCGCCCATTCTGGACCGGCTGGAGCAGTACCATCCGGCCACGGTGAAGGTGGATGGCCTGGACTATCGGGAGGGGCTCAACGCCACCATGATCGAGGGCGGCCTGGGCACCAACGTCATCCCCGACCGCTGTCGGGTGCATGTCAATTACCGGTTCGCCCCCGACAAGAGCCTGGCCCAGGCCAAGGAGCTGATGATGGGTCAGCGGACGGGCGCTGAGCTGGGCAATGGTGAACACATGGCTCTGGGCGGAGTTTTCCAGGGATTTTCGGTGCGCATGTGCGACGAATCGCCCGCGGCCCGTCCTGGTCTGGACTCGCCTTGGGCGCGTTCGCTGGCGGACCTGGTCGCCCGAACCACAGGTCAGCAGCCTCGCGCCAAGCTGGGATGGACCGATGTGGCGCGGTTTTCAGCCCTTGGCCTACCAGCCGTCAATTTGGGGGCGGGGGATCCCCTGCTGGCCCACAAGGCCGACGAACAGGTGCCCCTGGATGACCTGGTTCGGCTGGAAGCCATACTGGTCGAATGGCTCAATGGACCTGGTAGCCGCTGATCTGTGACATACTAGAGGACGGTGGTTCTGCCTGACCACTTGCAGCGTAGGCGTTGATCCCCCCGGACGGAGACCCAGTGATCCGTGTGGGCGTCGGTGTCCGCCTGCGTCAGGAAGACTTTTTGCCAAGGCGTTTCGATCGGGCGCACGCAGGTGCGCGGCTGCAGTGAGAGTGCAGCGTGAGGACGGATCGGAACCGTGAGAGCGGCGCGAGGCGGCGTGCCGCAAGGAGCATTGTGCCCGAAAAAACGAATACTGAGGATACCCAGGATAATAGGTCCGCTATCAGGGATGGACAGGAAAGGCAGGTCGACCAGACCGCTGGTTCCGGCACCCGTCGCCGCGCTGGACGGCGTGTGGTCAGAGTGGCCGGTGCTGCTGGTGCCGACGTGCCTGTGAAGGTCGAGGCTGAGAAGCGCAAGGCCTCCCGCAAGGCCAAGGAGGAAGACGACGAGTCCAAGCCCTCTGCCACCCGTCGCCGTCGCGCCCGCAAGCCCAAGGAGGATCAGGCGGCCGATCAGGACGTCCAGGTGGATGAGAGTGAGACCAAGCCGACCAGGACGACCACTCGTCGTCGCACCCGAACTGCTGCCCGCCGACGCACCGAGGTGCATACCCAGGAGGGCGAGGCTGATCAGGAGCGTCAGGAGCGTGCCATTGAGGCTGTGGAGGCACTGACCTCGGGCCGTAGTCAGAGGTCAGGTCGGAAGGCCGAAGAGCAGGATGAACGCCCGCGCGCCTCCCGCCCCCGTCCTATGACATCCCTGCTCTTCCAGGAGCCCGTCATCCCCGCCACCCGGCCTGAGCACGATGAGCGCGACAAGCGGGATGATGAGGACGAGGATGCCGAGCAATCGCCCAAGGTCTCTCGCCGGAGCAGGTCCAGGAACACTTCTGAGGGCGGTTCGCGCCGTTCCCGCAGGCTCAACGCTGAGGAGCGTAGGGCCGCCGACGAGGTGGAGCGCATCGAGGAGGATCTGGACCACGAGGGCATCACCTTCGTGAACGACGAGGACCAGGAGCAGGACGAGGATCAGCAGGAGTCCGGCACCCGCACCCGTCGTCGCCGCCGTGCCAAGAGCGATGAGGAGGACTCCGAGAAATCCGTTTTGACTCGCCGCCGCCGTCGCGGGCACGAGCAGGAGAAGGACAAGGATGACGAGGACGAGGCCCCGCTGACCCGTCGCCGTCGCCGGCGCAGGGGTTCCAAGTCTGCCGAGGGCGAGTCAGAGGAGCCCAGCGCCCGCCGTTCCCGCAAGCAGCAATATATCGACGAAATCACCGATGTGGAGGGCTCCACCCGCCTGGAGGCCAAAAAGCAGCGTCGGCGGGACAACCGCCGCGAGCGCTCACGTCAGTCCCAGCTGGTCGAGCAGGACTTCCTGGCCCGCCGCGAAAACGTCAACCGTCTGATGGTGGTGCGCGAGAAGGAGCACCATACCCAGATCTCGGTCATTGAGGACGACATCCTGGTCGAGCATTACGTCTCCGACATCCAGGAGGTCTCCACTGTCGGCAATATCTACCTGGGCCGGGTCCAGAACGTCCTGCCCAGCATGGAGGCCGCTTTCGTGGACATCGGCCAGGCCCGCAACGGTGTGCTCTATGCCGGCGAGGTCAACTGGGATTCCACCCGTCTGGAGGGCCAGCCCCGCCGGATTGAGCTGGCTTTCAAGTCCGGCGATCCTGTGCTTGTCCAGGTCACCAAGGATCCCATCGGCCACAAGGGTGCCCGCCTGACCTCGCAGGTCACGCTGGCCGGCCGTTTCCTGGTCCTGGTGCCCTCGGGCGGCATGACCGGCGTCAGCCGCAAGTTGCCCGACCGCGAGCGTTCCCGCCTTAAGAGCATCGTCTCTAGGGTGGCTCCCAAGGATATGGGCGTCATCATCCGCACCGCGGCCGAGGGGGCCAGCGAGGAGGCCCTGACCAAGGATCTGGAGAACCTGCAGCGTCAGTGGAGCAAGATCGAGGACAAGCGCAAGGAGTTCCTGCACGGTAAGCGCCCCAAGCTCCTGCAGGGCGAGCCGGACGTGGCCATCCGCGTGGTTCGCGATATCTTCAACGACGACTTCGCCAAGCTGGTGGTCCAGGGCCAGAGGGTCTATGAGCGGGTCCGTAACTACCTGGAGACCATGGCCCCCGACCTGGAGGAGAAACTTGAGCACTGGGACCCGGCCGAGCACCAGGGCAAGGATGTCTTCGACCGCTGGAGCATCGACAGTCAGCTGCGCAAGGGCATGGAACGTCAGGTCTATCTGCCCTCCGGCGGCTCCCTGGTCATCGACCGTACCGAGGCCATGACCACCATCGATGTGAACACGGGCCGCTTCATCGGCAAGGGCAAGTCCCTGGAGGAGACGGTGACCCGCTGCAACCTGGAGGCTTCCGAGGAGATCGCCCGGCAGCTGCGCCTGCGCGACATCGGCGGCATGATCATGATCGACTATGTGGATATGGTCATGCCGGCCAACCGTGACTTGGTTCTGCGCCGCCTGGTGGAGTGCCTGGCCCGGGACCGCACCAAGCATCAGGTGGCCGAGGTCACCTCCCTGGGTCTGGTCCAGATGACGCGCAAGCGGGTGGGCCAGGGTCTGGTCGAAGCCTTCTCCGAGGAGTGCCCCACCTGCCATGGCCGAGGCTTCATCCTCCACGACAAGCCGACCATCTCCGCCTCCTATGCCGATCCATACGCGGTCAAGGGCGGCGACCCCTTCGTCAAGACCAACAAGCATGGGCATGGCTCCTCTTCCAAGGAGACCTTGTCCACAGGCTCGACACCTGCAGTCAAGGCCAAGCTGGCCAGGATCGCTGCGGCGGCCCAGGCGGCATCGGACGAGGACGATGCCCAGGCTGGGGCGGCGGATGTCGCCAAGGAGTCATAGACTGAATTCCGTTTTGTCGGCGGGGCAGGCGCATTTGACGACGCGGTGTGTTTGCTTCTATACTGGTTAGCTGGTGTTTGGACGGGTCCGTCAATCTTATGGCAGGGCTCGGATGCCGGACGCATACAGCTTTGGACAACAGGCAAGGTAGGGCTATGTACGCGATTGTGAAGGCCGGAGGCCATCAGGAGAAGGTCGAGGTCGGTGACCAGATCACGGTCAACCGTCTGGCTGCCAGGAAGGGCGAGTCGGTCGAGTTTCCGGTCGCGCTGGTCGTCGATGGATCCAAGGTGACCATGGCCGCCAAGGATCTGGCCAAGATCTCCGTCAAGGGCGAGGTCGTGGATGATGAGGCCAAGGGCCCCAAGATCAACATCCAGAAGTTCAAGAACAAGACCGGTGTGGCGCGCCGCAAGGGCCACCGCCAGAAGCAGACCGTGGTCAAGATCACGGCCATCGCCTGAGGGCCTAGCCCGAGGTAGGAAAGGAACCAGACATGGCACATAAGAAGGGCGCGTCCAGCTCACGCAACGGGCGCGATTCGAATGCACAGTACCTGGGCGTCAAGAAGTTCGGTGGCGAGGCCGTAGTGGCCGGCAACATCATCGTTCGCCAGCGTGGCACCAAGTTCCATCCCGGCCAGAACGTCGGCCTGGGCAAGGACCACACCCTTTTCGCCCTGACGGACGGAACCGTTCGGTTCGCCAACCGGCGTGACCGCAAGGTTGTTGACGTGCTTACCGCCTGATTGATCGGTATCGGCCAAGGGCCATCCCTGCCATAGGGGTGGCCTTTTGCATAATGTATGGGGATGCCGGGCATTCAGCTCTCAGGGGCCGCATGTCAGACAGGATTGAGTACCATGGGCCCCTATGAGTGCATTTGTGGATCAGGTCACCGTCCATGTCAAGGGTGGCGACGGCGGCAATGGGGCGTCCTCCATCCGCCGCGAGAAGTACAAGCCCCTGGCCGGGCCCGATGGTGGCGACGGCGGTCAGGGCGGCTCGGTCATTTTTCAGGCCGACGCCAACGCCACCAGCCTGCTGGACTACCGCTTCCTGCCGCACCGCCAGGCTGAATCGGGCACCATGGGTCTGGGCGGCGACAAGGACGGCAGCCGCGGCCAGGATCTGATTCTGCCAGTGCCGGTGGGCACTGTGGTCTTCACCGCCAAGGGAGGCCAAGGTCAGCGCAAGCAGCCGGGCGAGCGCCTGGCTGACCTGGCTCATGTGGGGGACCGGTTCGTAGCGGCCCAGGGTGGCGTGGGCGGATTGGGCAACCGCTCCCTGGCCACCAAGGCCAGGCGGGCTCCCGGCTTCGCGCTGCTGGGAGATCCCGGGCAGGAACGCGACCTGGTGCTGGAACTCAAATCCATCGCCGACGTGGCCCTGGTGGGTTTCCCCAGCGCAGGCAAGTCCAGCCTGGTGGCGGCCATGAGCGCGGCCAGGCCCAAGATCGCCGACTACCCGTTTACTACTCTGGTGCCCAACCTGGGCGTGGTCCAGGCAGGGGAGGGCCGCTTTACCATGGCCGACGTGCCAGGGCTGATTCCGGGGGCCTCCCAGGGCAAGGGCCTGGGGCTGGAGTTCCTGAGGCACATCGAGCGCACCGAGATCATCGCCCACGTCATCGATTGCGCCACCCTGGAGCCTGATCGGGACCCCATGAGCGACTATCGGGCCCTGGAGGAGGAGCTTTCCCGCTATGCCGACCGCCTGGAGCTTCCGCTGGGGGTCATCCCCATGGCCGAACGGCCCAGGGTGATCATCCTCAACAAGGCCGACCTGCCGGAGGCTCGCGAATTGGCCGAATTCGTGCGTCCTGACTTCGAGGCTCTGGGTCTCAAGGTCTTCATAGTCTCCACAGCCTCGCATCAGGGGCTCAAGGAACTAGGGTACTACCTGGCTGGTCTGGTGGATCGCCTGCGCAGGCAGCTGCGTGAGCAAGAGGAGGCCAGGCATGAGGAGCGCGTGGTCATCCGCCCCCTGGAGCGTCGGCGCAGGAATGCCGACCAGTCCGGGGACTTCACTCTTGAGCGGCATCAGACCCGGTCCGGACAGACCTGGTTCAGGGTCTGCGGAGCCAAGCCCGAGCGCTGGGTTCGCCAGACCAACTTTGACAACGAGGAGGCCGTGGGCTATTTGGCTGACTGCCTGGCTCGGATGGGCGTGGAGGATGCCCTGTGCAAGGCCGGAGCCAGACCTGGGGACGAGGTGCGCATCGGTCCGGGCGACGATGCGGTGGCCTTCGACTGGGATCCGAGTGTGGCGGCCGGCGCCGAAATGCTGGATGGCACCCCCCAGGTGGCCCGGGGCCGTGACCTGCGTCTGGAGGAGAGCCAGGGGCTCAACCGCCGCCGCACCAACAGCGAACGCCGTCGCCAGTACCACCAGATGATGGACGCCCGACAGGCGGTGCGTCAGGTCATGGAGCAAGAGCGGCGCCAGGGGCACTGGGCCGACCCCTCCGTGGACGACGATCCCCACGACAGGCAGGGCCTGCTAGGGCGCGGAGAAGCGGAAGCCGCCGGTTCGGAGGAGGCTGGGCAATGACCGGAGGGGAGGGATCCGACGAGGCCGCGGTCCGTTCCCGGGTGGCCCAGGCCCGCACCATGGTGGTCAAGGTAGGATCCAGCTCCCTGACCGATCTCCATGGGCACCTGGACCTTGGCCGCCTGCGTTCGGTGGTGGGCGCCCTGGCCTCTGCGGCCGTCAACGGCGCTCGCCTGGTCTTGGTCACCTCCGGGGCCATCGCAGCTGGTTTCGGCGCCCTGGGATTCGATGAGCGCCCTGGTGACGTGGCCACCCAGCAGGCTACGGCCTCGGTGGGCCAGGGTCTGCTCATGGCCCAGTACGAGATAGCCTTCGCCCGCTATGGCCTGCGTGTTGGCCAGATTCTGATCACCGCCCGTGACACCACTCATGCTGTCCAGTACCGCAACGCCCGACGCACCCTCTGCCGTCTGCTGGATCTGGGGGCCATCCCCATCGTCAACGAGAACGATGCCCTGGCCAGCAACGAGATTCGCTTCGGCGACAACGACCACCTTTCGGCCTTGATCGCCAACATCGTCAGTGCCGATGCCCTGGTCCTGCTGACTGACGTGGATGCCCTCTACACTGAACCCCCATCCAGGACAGGGGCGCGCAGGATCGGTTTCGTGCCCGATGTGGCAGCGATCAAGGACCAGGTGGATGCTCAGGGGTCCGTCTCCGGGCTGGGGACCGGGGGCATGTCCACCAAGCTGGAGGCGGCCCGCATTGCTGCGGCCTCCGGCATGCCCGTGGTCCTGACCTGCGCCGACCTCGCAGGCCCTGCCCTGGCCGGCGACCAGGTGGGCACCCTCTTCGCCCCCATCCATCCCCGGGGCTCTTTGCATCGGCTCTGGATCAAGTTCGCCTCCCGTCCCCGAGGCGGCTATTTGGTGGATCAGGGGGCTGTCAAAGCCCTGCGCGGCGGCCGGGCCAGCCTGCTGGCAGCTGGCGCCAGATCGGTCCAGGGCGAGTTTTCGGCCGGGGATCCTGTCTGGATCCACGATGCGTCTGGTCGCCAGGTGGCCAAGGGCCTGTCCGGCTACGATTCCGAGGAGGCCCAGGACATGCTGGGCCTAAACACCAAGGAGCTCCGCCGCCGACTGGGCGCCCACTATGCCCATCCGCTGGTGCATCGGGACTCTCTGGTCCTGGTCTGAGCACAGCCCTGGGGGTGCCAGGCAGTATCATAGCAATATGACTATGGCGCAATGGCAGACCCTGAGCAGACGCATAGATGCAGTGGCCCCCAGTGCCACTCTGGCCGTGGATTCAAAAGCCAAGGCCATGAAGGCCCAAGGCATGAATGTGATCAGCTTCGGCGCCGGCGAGCCCAACTTTCCCACGCCTGACCATATCGTGCAGGCGGCGGCCCGCGCCTGTCTGGATCCGCGAAATCACCGCTATACGCCCACAGCAGGCCTGCCCCAGCTCAGACAGGCCATCGCCGACAAGACCATGCGCGACTCGGGCTATCAAATCGACCCGGATCAGGTGGTGGTCACCAACGGCGGCAAGCAGGCCGTCTACGAGACCTTCCAGATCCTCTTGAACCCCGGCGATGAGGTCATCATTCCCGCACCCTACTGGACCAGCTATCCCCAGATGGTTCTGCTCGCTGGCGGTCGGCCGGTTCCGGTGCTCAGTGGAGCCGACCAGGGCTATATCCCCAGCCTGGAGCAGCTGGAGGCGGCCCGAACCGAGCGTACACGTGCCATCGTTCTCAACCTGCCTGCCAATCCTACCGGAGCGGTCTGGGACGACGACCTGGTGGCCGCCGTGGACCGCTGGGCCATGGAGAACCAGATCTGGGTGATCAGTGACGAAATCTATGAGCATCTGACCTACCAGGGGGCGAGCACCCCCTATCCGGGCGCTCTGGTGCCCCAGGTGCGCGATCAGCTGATCGCGGTCAACGGTGTGGCCAAGACCTATGCCATGACCGGCTGGCGGGTAGGCTGGCTGGTTGCACCCCTGCAAGTGGCCCAGGCGGCTGCCAAGCTTCAGGGGCATATGACCTCCAACGTGGCCAACGTATCCCAGCAGGCGGCCCTGGCAGCTCTGACCGGTGGCCTGAAAGACGTTGAGGCCATGCGGTCGGCCTTCGCCCTGCGTCGGCGGGCTATCGTGGATGCCCTGAACGCTATGGAAGGGGTGACCTGCCCAGAACCCCTGGGCGCCTTCTACGCCTTTGCTGACGTGACTGCCCTGCTGAATAGGCCGGTGGGTCCGGAAGGCACGGTCTGCTCTACTTCGGGTGAGCTGGCCGAGACCATCCTGGAGCAGATTCAGGTGGCGGCCGTGCCCGGTGAGGCCTTCGGCGCGCCCGGCTGCCTGCGCTTTTCCTATGCTCTGGCCGACGATGATCTGGCCGAGGGCATGCGGCGCCTTGGGGACTGGGTCAGCGCCTGATCCGGCTTCTGGGCAAAATGCTCTCGGGGCAACACGGTTGGACGCAATCCAACCTTTAGGCTAGACTTGCGATTTGGCGGTTTTTCCTCCCTGCCGAGTAGGCTGGTGGGAAGTTCCGATAGGGAAGTGGCGCAATTGGTAGCGCAACGGTCTCCAAAACCGTAGGTTGTGGGTTCGAGTCCCGCCTTCCCTGCCAAGGCTTGCAACAGATGATGCAGAACAAACGAAGGACGGATGACCATGGCACAGAAGGATGGGGCTGAGGAAGCCAAGCCGAACTTCTTCATGCGTATCGGGCTCTTCATCAAGCAGGTCATCGATGAGATCCGCAAGGTCGTGACCCCTACGGGCAAGGAACTGGTGGGCTGGTCCGTGGCCGTCTTCATCTTTGTGTTGCTGCTGATGGTCTTTGTGACCGTGATGGACTTCGGGCTGGGCAAACTGGCCTTCCTGATATTTGGCTGAGCCGTGACAAGGTAGAAGGTGGAGTGATCCATGAGTGATGATCTGACCAGAGAGGGATTGGACCCCGATCAGGCCGCAGAGCCGGTCCCGTCGGCGTCCGACGATGTCCCCACGCAGGAGGATGCCCAGGTCCAGGATCAGCCTCTCGGGTCCCCTTCTGAACAGGCTGAGCAGGACAGCACACCAGCTGAGCCTGCCCAGGCCGGGGCCACCCCGGTCGATTCTTCCGACTCCGACGACCAGATCGACCAGGAGGACCCCGGTCAGCGTGCCGTGGACGAGTTCTCCAAGAAGCTGCGCACTCTTGAGGGCAAGTGGTACGTTCTGCATACCTACTCAGGCTACGAGAAGCGCGTCAAGGCCAATGTGGAGTCCCGCGTGGCCTCCTTCGGTCTGGAGGACAAGGTCTTCCAGGTGGAGATCCCCATGGAAGAGGTCGAGAAGCACACCGACAAGGGCAAGAAGGTCGTCACCCGTGTGCGTGTGCCTGGCTATGTGCTGATTCGCATGTGGCCCGACGAGAACGCCCGCCGCATCATTCGCGACACCGAGGGCGTCACCGGGTTCGTCGGCCCCAGCAAGGAGCCGGCTCCGCTGACCCGCAAGGAGGTCGTCCAGATGATGGCTCCCATGATCGCCTCCGAGGCGCTGAAGGCCGCTGGGGACAAGCCTGAGGCCGCCAAGAAGCGCACGGTGGAGGTCTCCTATGCCGTTGGCGATCAGGTCACTGTCACCGAAGGGCCCTTCGCTACCATGGCCGCCGTGGTTTCCGATGTGGAGCCCACCACGCAGAAGTTGACCGTTCTGGTCTCCATCTTCGGCAGGGACACTCCTGTGGAGCTGGGCTTCGACCAGGTCGAGAAGATCGTCTGAGCGCCGTCGGCCGGTCCCCGGTCGATGCGATAATCGTCAAGCTTGTGCCCCCCTGTGGAGCGCATTTGGAAAGAACAGGTTGCGGGAGGGGACCTATGGTCTCCGACATCACCGCTTCGTAGAAAGAAGAACCAGCATATGGCTGCAAAGAAGAAAGTCACCGCGCTGATCAAGGTGCAGATAGAGGCCGGCAAGGCCAACCCCGCGCCCCCTCTGGGCCCGGCACTGGGTTCCCACGGCGTGAACATCATGGACTTCTGCAAGCAGTACAACGATGCCACCAAGGACAAGATGGGCCAGGTCATTCCCTGCATCATCACCGTCTACGAGGATCGTTCCTTCACCTTCATCACCAAGACTCCGCCGGCAGCCGATCTGCTGCGCAAGGCGGCCGGTGTCTCCAAGGGTGCCGGCAACCCGCTGACCACCAAGGTGGGATCCGTCACCAAGGCTCAGGTCCGCGAGATCGCCCAGACCAAGATGGAGGATCTGTCGGCCCGCGACGTCGAGGCCGGGATGAAGATCATCGAAGGCACCGCCCGTTCCATGGGCATCACCGTCACCGACTGAATTTTTTGTTGTGAGCGGTAGGGCATACGCTTGCCCGCACCGCGACTGCTGATAGGAGAAGCAGATGACCAAGCGTTCCAAGAAGTACCGCGAGGCGGCCGAGAAGGTCGATCGCACCAACCTGTACACCCCTGAGGAGGGCATCGCCCTGCTCAAGAGCATGCCCAAGCGCGGGTTTGACGAGACCGTAGAGGCCGTCTACCGTCTGAACGTGGATCCCCGTAAGGCCGACCAGCTGGTCCGCGGCACCGTCAGCCTGCCCAACGGCACCGGCAAGACCGTGCGCGTCCTGGTCTTCGCTCGTGGTCCCCAGGCGACTGCAGCCGCCGAGGCCGGAGCCGACGAGGTGGGCGACGACGAGTTGGTGACTAGGGTCGCCGGCGGCTACCTGGACTTCGATGCCGTGGTGGCTACCCCCGACATGATGGGCAAGGTCGGCCGTCTGGGCCGCGTGCTGGGTCCCCGTGGCCTCATGCCCAACCCCAAGACCGGCACCGTGACCATGGATGTGGCCAAGGCGGTCACCGAGATCAAGGCTGGACGTATCGAGTTCCGTGTGGATAAGAACGGCAACCTGAGCTTCCCCGTGGGCAAGGTCTCCTTTGAGCAGCAGGCTCTGGAGGAGAACTTCCACGCGGTCGATGAGGAGATCAAGCGCCTGAAGCCGGCCACGGTGAAGGGCCGCTACATCACCAAGGCCACCGTCACCACCACCATGGGTCCGGGCGTTCCCCTGGACATCGCGGTGCTCTGAGCCGGTTCTGCTGTAAGCTTCCAGGGCGGGAGACCTCCGGGTCCCCGCCCTTTTTATATCTTGGTCTGGCGACAGTCGGTCGGGCAGCAGTCAGTCGGCGCGCGGATGCGATCTGCGGATTCTGCCGATGATCAGGGCCGCCTGGAGGACGAAGGATTCCCGTGGGTCCATGGCGTCCCAGCCGGTCACCTCCACGCAGCGCCTGAGCCGGTAGCGCACGGTGTTGGGATGGATGCCCAGCTTCTTTGCGGTGAGCTCCAGCGAGTTGCCAGAGCGCAGGAAGGTGAGCAGGGTGATCGGCAGAGGCCCGTCTGGATCCTGTCCGGCCAGGCTCAGATAGACTTCCTGGTAAAGCTGGTCGGCAGCGTCTGTGTCCCCGTTGAGGGCTCGTTCGGGCAGCAGGTCGTCGGCGTGCAGCGGCCTGGGCAGGGCGGCGGTGATGGGGTCGGCCACTGCCGGTGCCGCCGCGTGCGTGCTCAGGGCGGCTCGGATGGAGGCTCCCGCACCGGAGATCCCATGGCCCAGGGGCCCCATGCAGACAGCTGACTGGTCGGCGAAGAAGCGCAGGATGGACGCGCAGAAGTCGGTCGGTGTGCCCGAGCGGTTGGGGTCGATCAGGACCACCATGAGCCCCTCGCTCTCGCCCACCAGAGCCCTGCCGCCTTGACGGGCCACCGTGGTGTGTATCGGCTGGCGTGCGTTCTCCATGCCCTGTCCCTCATCGTTGCACCGGGCCTCGCCAGCGACGGCGAAGCAGTCGAATTCGGTCGGCCAGCCCAGCCGGGCCAAATCGTCAACAGTGCGTGTGTCCGCCGCTTTCTCAGTCACATGCCGGATGATCCTGGACTCCGTTGCGGCATTGCGTCCGTTCCTTGCCTCGGCCAGATCGGCGTAGAGAGCGGCTGCTGAGGTGGCGGCATGACGGGTGTAGACCAGCGTGGACCGCTCCCCCTCGGCACCCATGGTCCGGCCGGCCTCCTCAAGCATGTCCAGAATGAGTCGGGTCAGCTCCATGGCCCGGTGCGAGCCCAGGCTCCGGGAGAGCTCGGCTGGTACGGGGGAGGGGATTTCGCTGCCTTCTGTGCCTGGGGTGTCAAGTCGGGAGAGCAGGTCGTCCAGAGCTGTTCGTATGGCCCCCTCCAAGGTTCTGCGGCCATCGGCGGGCAGGGACCTGGCCCAGGGCAGCGCCTCCTCCAGATGGTCTAGTGTCTTCCGCAGAATCTGCTCCACGGCGGCATCGGAGGCGTCAGGTGCCTGGTGACCTTGCTGCGCTTCTGCAGGGTCGTCGTCCTGCGGCCTGGACCGCTTCGACTGGCCGATCATGTCGGCCGGTCCATCGGGTTTTCGACGCGGGCACGACGGCTCTGCCGGACCATGTCCAGGATCAGGAAGGGCACCACCATGTCCACCGGCAGCATGTGCCGTTCGAAGTTGTTGGCGGGGGCAGTGATCATGACCCCCATGACCAACAGAAGGGGGAACCAGCACAGGGCCCCGCGCCAGCGGCCGGCAGCCAGACGGGCCATGATCAGCAGCAGGGCGGCCACCACCCAGAAGTTGGCCCGTGCCACCAGGCCCAGCAGGGGGGTGTCGGCCCAGGTTCTGACGAATCCGGTCACCCCGTTGCGCCAGTTGTGGCACCAGGCCGCCAGCCAGGAGCCCGAATTCTGCACGTAGCCGTTGTTCAGATAGTAGGACATGGCCACGTAGGCAGGGTCGCCGGGGTCGAAGTAGCCGTAGGACTCGGCCATGAAGGCATCCAAGTAAATCAACGGGTTGCGCAGTCCCACCTGAAGCCAGGCTCGGTTCAGCCGGGACAACTGCTCGGGCGTGACGGTCCTCCAGCGATAGACGATCAGTTTGGGCTGGTTGCCTGAGGACTTGACCCGGTCGGCCTCCCAGGGGGTGTATTGGATGGCGGCATTATCCAGGTCCATGATGGGCTCAAGGTCGGCCCTTGCCTGGGCCGGAACCCCTCGGGGGTTGAGCTTGGCCACCCGGGCGATTTGCTGCAGCTGGATGCTGCGGCTTTCTACAGGGTCACCCTGGATGACTGTCCCTGTGGCCGTCAGGGACCCGGTCACCCCTGTGAACAGGACCAGGGGCAGCAGGAGTCCTATTAGGATGGTGGCCCACTGGCGGCGGTGGATGATCAGGGCCAGGACCAGCTGGGCCAGAATGATGTAGAGGGCGTACTTGGCGCTGATCAGCATAATCAGGGTGCTCAAGGCGAGGCCGGGCCGCAACCGGGCCGCTTGGCTGGTATGGAGTGGCGAGTTCTTGCCTCCTGACTCCAGCTGGTGCCAGATGCCGAACCACCAGATGAAGGCGAAGGCGAAGAGGGGGGACTTGGTCAGGCTGAAGGTGCTGAAGACCACGAAGGGGGAGAAGAGGAAGAAGAGCATGACCAGGGTGCGGGCCAGGGCACCGACATATTCAGTTTTGTCGCCGCGCAGGAAGCGATCGGCTGTGACGGCGCAGCAGAAGGCCGCGAAGACAACCTGCAGCCCTGCCAGGAGCACGATGCCCGCATCATAGGATCCGGTCAAATGGTTGGAGGCCATGATGGTCATTCCGTAGAACAAGGTCAGCACCATGTTGTGCTGGTCGGTCAGGAAGGCGGGGTGCCCTGGCCACAGGTAGTGGCCGATGGGATAGACGTCCATCTGGGTGAAGGCATTGCCGCCGTAGGGGGGCTGATCGCCCTGCAGCTGGGCCAGGAAGTTGGCGCATTCCTGGGTCTGCGCGTACAGGTCGGCCCCGTAGGCGGCCAGCAGGGTAAGGAAGGCCCAGGCCCAGCCCAGCAGGAGCAGACGCATGATGGGTCGCCAGCCGCTGGTTTGTCTGGTGATGAAGGCCGCGTAGGCACGCATCCGCGGGCGCTGTGCCAGGGCGGTCAAGCGCTGTGGCATCCGGGGGGGTTCGCAACCCAGCAAAATCCGGCGGCAGGCCAGGACCAGGATCAGGCAGACGGCCAGGGTCCCCAGCATGATCAGCACCTGGGGCAGGCCCACCTGTGTCAGCGAACCCTGCTGACGGTAGAGGGGGCCCAGACCGGTGCAGCAGGCAATCCAGAGGCAGGCCAGCTGGGCCAGGACCAGGCCGACGGTCCGGGATGCACGGGAACCAGGCCTTCCGGTCTTCAGGGCTGACGTCTGTACAGGTTGTTCGCCCGCCTCTCTCGGTTGCGCCCTTCCGCTGTCTGCGCTCAAAAGAACCCCTTTCGCGGGTCATGCCTGGTGTATGGCTTCCCCATTTTATCCAGTGCCCGCCCGAGGATGCGCTCAGGGCTGTCCAGGGATCTCCTGTGAAAAGATACAAAAACCGGCCGTCGCTTTTGTGGGTGGTTCGCTATCGGGGCTGACCCCTTGTGCCGTATAGTGGAACGCGTGCCTCATCAGAATATCAAGTGGCAGCCATCGGCATCGCTGGACAGTGGCGTACTCTCCTCGATCGTGGTGCTCGACACCGTTGATTCGACCAATACGCTCGTGGCTCATGCTCTGGAAGCCTCGACGTATTCGGATGCGCGCGACCGGGTCGAGCGGCTGTTTGGGGGCGGTGAATCGACAACGAGCACGGAGACCGTGAAGGGACTGGCCTCTGGCACAAGGGGAAAAGCCGAAGTTACGCCTCGAAAAAATGCCCGTCAGGGTGTTTCTACGACTGCACGGTACGAGGGAAGAGTCGCAAGTAAAGGTATTCGGCGATGGCCGGGCGCCGGGGGGAGCACCATGCCGCTGAGCGTAGCGGTTGCCGATGCGCAGTCCCGGTGCCGCGGTCGTCTTGCCCGAACCTGGGCCAATCAGCCACGACGCTCCTTGCTGGCCACTTGGGCCTTGCCGCTGCCCACCAGCCTGCTGGCTGGACCCTTTGGCGGATGGATGCCCATGGTGGCGGGGTTAGCTGCTCTGGAAGGCCTGCAGGACGTGCTTGAGTACCACCGTTGCCTGCTGGCTGACGGTGGCGACCCTGAAGAGGTCCTGATGCTCAAGTGGCCCAACGATCTGTTCTGCCGCGGGGCCAAGCTGGGAGGCATCCTCTGTGAGCTGGTCCGGGTTGATCAAGACTGGTCGGCCCTGGCTGTCGGCGTTGGCATCAACCTGTTCCTGCCTCGGCAGGCGCTGCCTATTGTGGAGTCCACCTCCCTGCAGCTCCACTACCAAGACCTGCCCGATTACCAGACCCTGCGCGACGACCTGGTCGACGCCATCAGCTGGCGCCTGAGCGGGGAGATGGCCCCCCTCGGCGTTGACGGGTCGCTGGACAGGTCCTTGAACGGGCCCCAGGGGCTGCGCTCGCGGATTGCCACGCTCAGCTGGACATTGGGCAGGTGGGTCAGGGTCGTTCCCGTGGCCGGTGAGCCCGTGGAAGGCCGTGCCCTGGAGATCAATCCGGACGCCTCCCTGCGTGTGCGGTTGCCCGACGGCAGCCGAGTTGACGTGTCCACCGCCGACGTGGGCGTCCTGCCTGAAGTGGCCGCTGTGGGTTCCTAATCCCCAGCCTGTTCATGTTTTCCGCCAGTCCAATCACCCTTGTGCAACCAGTGAGGAGAGGGGAATGAAAAAACTGCTGATCGCCAACCGCGGCGAGATAGCCCTGCGGGTTGTGCGCAGCGCCCAGGAGATGGGCATCGCCACTGTGGCCGTCTACGCCGACCAGGATCGTGATGCCCCCTATGCCCAGATGGCGGACGAGGCCTACCTCTTGCCTGGGGACACCAACATGGAGACCTATCTGAACGAGGATCTGATCGTCTCCATCGCCCGCCGGGCCGGCGTTGATGCCCTCCACCCGGGCTACGGCTTCCTGTCCGAGTTCTCCTCCTTCGCGCGGAAGGTGATTGAGGCGGGCATCACCTGGGTGGGGCCGGATCCGGAGGTCCTGGACGAGTTGGGTGACAAGATCACCGCCTGCAAGGTGGCCGAGCGGGCCCGGGTGCCCGTGGTGCCGGGCCTGAGCGAGCCCGTCACCGACATGCGTCCCCTGCTGGACTTCGCCGACGAGCATGGCTATCCGGTCATGATGAAGAAGGCTGACGGCGGCGGCGGCCGAGGGATCACCCTGATCAACGACAGCGATGAGCTGCGCACCTTCTACATGAACCATGATGCCATTCAGGGCGGCGACCTGGGCGACTACTTCATCGAGAAGTTCGTGGACCGGGCCCGGCACGTGGAGACCCAATCCGGCAGGGACAGCCACGGCCAGTTCACCGTCTACTCCACCAGGGACTGCTCGGTCCAGCGACGCAACCAGAAGCTGGTGGAGGAGGCCCCGGCCCCCTTCCTGTCCGACGACGTGATCGCCCAGCTGGAGGGATTCTCCCGCCGCCTGTTCGACACGGTGGGCTACGTGGGCTTGGGCACATGCGAGTTTCTGGTCACACCCAGAGACGACGTCTACTTCATGGAGGTCAACCCCCGGCTGCAGGTGGAACATACGGTCAGCGAGCAGGTCTGCGGGCTGGACCTGGTCCGCGAGCAGCTGCGGATCGCTGACGGCGGCTCCCTGAACGTGGCGCCTCCGCCCCGCGGCCACAGCTTCGAGCTGCGCATCACCAGCGAGGATCCGGCCACCAACCTGACCCCCAGCTCAGGGACCATCGAGTCGATTCAGTGGCCCTCCGGCCCCGGCATCCGCGTGGATTCGGGCGTCGAGGTGGGCGACACGGTCTCACCTAGGGACGACTCCATGATGGGCAAGCTGATCGTGACCGCCCAGGACCGTCCGGCGGCTGTGGCCAGGGTTCGTCGGGCCCTGCGCGAGATGAGCATCAGCGGGGTTCCCACCCCGGCCGGCCTCTTCCAGAAGATCTTCACCAATCCTGAGTTCACTGCCGAGGATGGGCACTCCTTCGATGTGTCCACCAAGTGGCTGGAACGGGTCTACCTGAACGTGGAGCCTGCCTCCAACGGCAGCGGCCAGCCCGCCTCGGTCTCCAGCGCCTCCGCCCAGGAACAGGACCGGGACAGCGATCCCATGGAGACCTACAACGTGGAGATCGACGACAAGCGGGTCAAGCTTTCCCTGCCCCAGTCACTGCTGGGAGGCATGGGTGGAGTCGGCGGCCACGGCGGCATTTCCAGGCCCAGGCAGCCCCTGCGAGGGCGCGGGCTGCGAGATCAGGAGCCTTGCGCACCCCGGCAGGACGCAGCCCGGTCCGGCGTTATAGTGGCCACCATGCAGGCGGTGGTCACCCGCATCAACGTGGCCCCCGACCAGGAGGTGGACAAGGGCGACCTGTTGGTGGTGCTGGAGTCCATGAAGATGGAGAACTACGTCTATGCCCCGGCCAAGGGCCGCGTGAAGGCCATCGATGTGTCCGTGGCCCAGGGGGTGGATCCGGGCCAGACCCTGGTCACCCTGGATCTGGGAGGGGAGGATCAGGCATGAGCGCCACCGAATCCACCTTGGGCTCCCAGCCGGTGCGCCAGGGCATCCATCGGGCCGCCGCCCTGGCCAAACAGGCTGAGGAGCACGCCCGCGACCGTCAGCATGCCAGGGGCAAGCAGACTGCCCGGGAACGCCTGGACCTGCTCTTCGATAAGGACACCTTCGAGGAGGTGGGCCGCTTCGCCGGCGGTGACATCGCCGGGGATCGAGCGGGCTCCGCAGTCATCACCGGTTTCGGCCTGGTCTACGGGCGCAAGGTCGGCGTCTACGCTCAGGACTTCTCTGTTCAGGGCGGCACCCTGGGCCGGGCCGAGGGCGAGAAGATCTGCCGGCTCATGGATATGGCCCTGAGGATCAAGGTCCCCATCGTGGCCATGATCGACTCGGGAGGCGCCCGCATCCAGGAGGGTGTGGCCGCTCTGACCCAGTACGGCCACATCTTCCGCAAGACCTGCCAGGCCAGCGGATTCGTCCCGCAGATCTCCCTGATCCTGGGGCCCTGTGCCGGCGGTGCCGTCTACTGCCCGGCCCTGACCGATTTGATCATCATGACCAAGGAGAACTCGGACATGTTCGTCACCGGTCCCGACGTGGTCAAGGCTGCCACCGGCGAGACCATCAGCATGGACCAGCTGGGCGGAGGCTACGTGCACAACACCCGTTCCGGCGTGGCCCACTACCTGGGTGAGGACGAGGCCGACGCCATCGACTACGCCCGGACCGTGCTGGCCTACCTGCCTTCCAACAGCGCACAGGAGCCTCCCCGGTACGCCTTCATCTCCGGCCATGCCGAGCGCCAGGCCGCCAAACGTTTGGCCACGGTCATCCCTGAGAACGACCGGCAGCCCTACGATGTGCTGGACGTCATCCACGCCATCGTCGATTACGGCGAGCTGGTCCAGGTCCAGGAGCTCTACGCCAGGTCCGTCGTGGTGGGCTTCGCCTGCCTGGAGGGCCGGCCGGTGGGGATCGTGGCCAACCAGCCCATGGTGGACGCGGGCAGCCTGGATGCGGAATCCTCTGAGAAGCTGGCCCGTTTCGTCCGACTCTGCGACGCCTTCAACCTGCCGGTCATCACCCTGGTGGACACCCCTGGCTACAAGCCGGGCTCGGACCAGGAGCACGCCGGCATCATCCGTCGTGGGGCCAAGGTCATCTATTCCTACGCCAACGCCCAGGTGCCCATGGTCACCATTGTGCTACGCAAGGCCTTCGGCGGCTCCTACATCGTCATGGGCTCCAAGACCATCGGCGCGGATCTCAACTACGCCTGGCCCTCCTCGCAGATCGCAGTGCTGGGAGCCCAGGGAGCGGTCAACATCATCCACCGGCGCGACCTGCAGGAGGCCAAGGAGGCCGGCCGGGACG
Source organism: Bifidobacterium sp. B4111 (assembly GCF_026537235.1). NCBI lineage: Bacteria > Bacillati > Actinomycetota > Actinomycetes > Bifidobacteriales > Bifidobacteriaceae > Bifidobacterium > Bifidobacterium sp. B4111. The sequence continues at coordinate 37,991 of NZ_JAFNMO010000001.1, forward strand.
TGGATGAGCTGCGCAGCCGGCTGGCCCAGGAGTACGAAACCAGCACCGTCAACGCCAACCTCTCCCTGGAGATGGGCGAGCTGGACGGCATGATCGACCCGGAGCAGACCAGACCGGTCCTGATCCAGGCCATGGACCTCCTGGCAGACAAGCAGCGCGTCAGGGTCAACGGCAAGCACCACGGCAATCAGCCTCTGTGATCTTCCTCGTCATTATCAGCAATCCCCAACTCTCTATGAATAGGACATCATGACCAGTACATTCTTCATCAACCGTCTCGCCGAGCAGCCGCACGCGCTCATGTTCGCCGGACAGTCCAACCCTTGGACCGTGGCCCTGGCCGATCTGCAGGGCGATCCCGACATCGACAAGGCCTTGAGGGAGCGGATGGCGGCGGCCACCGACCTGCTCAGGGCAGTCAAGCCCGACCTGCTGGCCACCAACGGTCGTCAGCTGGACCTGTTTGGCTACAAGCCCGACCCGGTCAGGCTGGGGCCGGCCGCCGACGCGGCCGTCAGTGTGCCCGGCATCGCCCTGGTGCAGCTGGGCGCCCTCATGGATATGGATCAGCTGGGCTATGACGCGGCCCAGGCCCGTCCCGTGGCCCTGCTGGGACACTCCCAGGGCATCATCGGCGTCCACATGGTCCAGGAGACCCAGGCTGCAGGGTCCCTCAAGGCCGCCCAGGGCGCCATCGACCAGATTCTGGCCACCGCCATGCTGATCGGCGCGGCCGGAACCCGCCAGGCTCGTCGTCTGGGCATCCATCGCCAGGGTGAAGCCACGCCTATGCTCTCGGTGCGCGGCGCCACCCGCCGTCAGGTGGAGGTCCTGGTCGACCGGGTGCCTGGCGCTCGCGGCCCCATCAGCGTGGCCGTGACCAACTCGGATCGCAACCTGGTCCTGTCCGGCTACCCGGAGGATCTGGCCGCCTTCGCCATCGAGGCGAGCAAGGAGAGCGAGCACCAGCTCCAGCTACGCGAAGACAAGGTCCGTGGCGGAACCGCCTTCTCTCCGGTTCTGGAGTACCTGGATGTGACACTGCCCTTCCACTCGCCGCTCATGAAGGAGGCTGTAGATCTGAGCGTGGACTGGGCCTCCCGCTGCGGTCTGGACACCGAGCGCGCCCGGGTCCTGGCCGAGGAAGTCCTGCTCAACCATGCCGACTGGGCAGGCCGGATCGCCGAGGTCATGGACCAGCAGGATGCCGCCTCCCTCTGGCTGGTGGATCTGGGCCCGGGCGAGACCCTGGGCAAGCTGGTGGACAACCTGGTCCAGGGCACCGGTGTGGGCGTGGTCGAGGCCTCCAACCAGGCCCGGCGCGCGCAGCTGTCCACCATGGAGGAGGACCCGGCCAGAACCCAGGACTGGTCCAAGCTGGCCCCACGCTTGCTTGAGACCCCGGCTGGCCCTCGAGTGGAGACCGCCTTCAGCCGGTTGACCGGCAAGCCCCCGGTCATGCTGGCCGGCATGACCCCGACCACCGTGGAGCCCGAGATTGTGGCTGCGGCCGCCAACGCCGGCTACTGGGCCGAGCTGGCCGGTGGCGGCCAGGTGACCGCCGAGGTCTTCGACCGCCATGTGTCCCAGTTGGAGGACCAGTTGCAGGAGGGCCGCACGGTCGAGTTCAACGCCATGTTCATGGACCGATATTTGTGGAACCTCCAGTTCGGCAGCCAACATATCGTGCCCAAGAAACGTGCCTCCGGCACCCCCATCGACGGGGTGGTCATCTCTGCCGGCATCCCCGAGCTGGACGAGGCCGTGACCCTGATCCGTCAGCTCAACGAGGAGGGTTTCCCCTATGTGGCCTTCAAGCCCGGCACGGTAGACCAGATCCGTCAGGTTGTGGCCATCGCCCGCAAGGTCGCCCCCACCCCCATTCTGATGGAGGTCGAGGGAGGGGCCGCCGGCGGCCACCACTCATGGGAGTCCCTGGACGACCTGCTTTCGACCACCTACGCCGAGGTTCGCGCCTGCCCCAACATTGTCCTGGTGGCCGGCGGCGGCATCGGCACCCCTGAGCGGGCGGCCGACTACATCAGCGGCCAGTGGTCCCGCGCCTACAACCTGCCGGACATGCCCGTGGACGGCGTCATGATCGGCACAGCGGCCATGACCGCCAAGGAGGCCCATACCAATCCCGAGATCAAGCGGGCTCTGGTAGCCACTCCCGGCATCGACAGCTCGACTCCGGATCCGGACCCCTTCGCCCCCATGGGCGAGAAGTGGGTGCCCAGCGGCAAGTCTGTGGGAGGCGTAGGCTCCGGCCTGAGCCATCTGCACGCCGACATCTACGAGATGGAGAACTCCTCCGCCGAATGCGGCCGCCTGCTGGTCCGAGTCATGAAGCACCCCGAGGAGCTGGAGACCCGCCGTGGAGAGATCATCGAGGCTCTGAATAAGACCGCCAAGCCCTACTTCGGCGATCTGGAGACCATGACCTACCAGGACTGGGCCCAGCGCTTCGCCGACCTGGCCTGCCCCTGGGCCGATGACACCTACGTCGACCGCTTCCTGCACCTGCTGCGGCGCATCGAGGCCCGTGTCTGTGAGCGCCAGAGCGGCGAGTTCGACTCCATCTTCGTCTCCAGGCAGGATGTGGCCGAGCCCGAGCAGGCGCTTCGTCGGCTGCATGAGGCCTACCCTCAGGCAGCAGAGCTCAAGGTGGTGCCCACCGACGTGGCCTGGTTCCCCGCCCTGGTACGCGAGTACCCCAAGCCCATGCCCTTCGTGCCGGTCATCGACAACGATCTGCTGCGCTGGTGGGGTCAGGATCAGCTCTGGCAGTCAGAGGACCCCCGCTACGGCGCCGACTCGGTCAGGGCCATCCCCGGGCCCATCTCCGTGGCAGGCATCACCACGGTGGACGAGCCGGTGGCATCCATTCTGGGACGGTTCGAGCAGGCGGCCATAGACCGGGTGCGCAATCTGGGCAAGGGCCCAGCCAAGGCTTACAGCCAGCTGGCAGGCGCCGCTGACGCGCAGGAGTTCATCCGTCGCAGCCCCAACATCTCCTGGGTGGGCCACCTGATGGCCAATCCGGCTTACGGAACGGCCATAGACGACCCCAACTACACAATCACCGCCACCGGCCAGGACGACCAGGGCGAGCACTACGACCTGGACATCCATCTGGACACCTACTGGGATGACGACCCTGACGGCGGTCTGGACCGGCATGCGGTGCGCGACATCGTCGTGCCGCTGACCCTCAAGAGCGACCAGGTCGGACTCTTCCCTGTGGTCGACCGCAGCCGCCTGCCCAAGGACGTCTACGCCATGCTGGCCGATACAGCCGGCATCGGCAACACCACCATCACCGGCGACAGGCTGGAGGCCATGCCTGTCATCGAGAATGACGATGACGATCCTGGCCACCCCTTCGGCCTGGCCCACAGCGGCTACACCCTGGCATCCAACCTGGGCTTCGACCATGAGGCGGCCACCGGAGGCGCCCTGCCCGATGCGCTGATCCCCTCCGGCTTCGCCCCTGACGCCCTGGTAGGTCCGGCCTGGCCGGCCATCTACGCAGCCCTGGGATCCGTCTATGTGGATGGCTTCCCCATCATCGAGGGCCTGCTCAACGCGGTCCATTTGGATCACTTGATTGAGCTGGAGGTCAGCGAGGAGCGCCTGCTGAAGTACACCGGCCAGCGGATCGAACTGACCAGCTGGGCCGAGCCCTACCAGGAGTCCGCCTCCGGCCGGGTGGTGACCATCCACGTGGTCCACACCGCCCAGGACGGGACCGTGCTGGCCCGCGAGGTCGAGCGTTTCGCCATCCGTGGTCGCGCCTACAGCAACCAGCTGCCTCAGGAGGCCCCCGAGTACGGCGGCATCCGTGCCGACACCGTGGATACACCCCGCAGGCTGCTGCGCCGCGTCACCGTCACCGCCCCCAAGGACATGACCGCCTTCGCACGCACCTCCGGGGACTTCAATCCCATCCACACCTCCAAACGAGGCGCTGCTGTCTCCGGCCTGTCTGCGCCGCTGGTGCACGGCATGTGGCTGTCGGCCACCGCCCAGTACGCGGCGCAAGCCACCGACGAGCAGGGCATCCACTACGAGATCGTCGGATGGACCTACAACATGTACGGCATGGTCCAGCTGGGCGACAGGGTGGAGATCAGCCTGGAGCGTGTGGGCAAGGTCCGCCATGGCGGTCTGGTCCTGGAGGTCACCTGCAGGATCGACGGCCAGCTGGTCTCCCGCGGCACGGCAATCGCCCGAGCACCACGGACCGCCTACGTCTATCCCGGCCAGGGAATCCAGCAGCAGGGCATGGTTCTTGACGAGCGGGTCAAGTCTCCGGCCGCCCGTGAGACCTGGGAACGGGCCGATGCCCTGACCCGCAGCAAGCTGGGGTTCTCCATCCTGGCTGTGGTGCGTGATAACCCGCATACCCTGACGGCCAAGGGAGTCACCTACCACCATCCGGAGGGGCTGCTCAACCTGACCCAGTTCACCCAGGTGGCCCTGGCAACCGTGGCCTTCGCGCAGACCGCACGCCTGCGTGAGTCCGGCATGGACATCTGGCCCGCCTACTTCGCCGGCCACTCCCTGGGCGAGTACAACGCTCTGAGCTCCTTCGCCGGGGTCATGTCCCTGGAGACGGTCCTGGAGCTGGTCTTCCACCGCGGGTCCACCATGCACTCCCTGATCGAACGCGACGAGCAGGGGCGCAGCAACTACCGGATGGGCGCCCTGCGTCCCAACCAGTTCGGTGTGGGCGACTCCGGTGTCAAGCAGTATGTGGAGTCCGTGTCCAAGGAGTCCGGTGAATTCCTTGAGATCGTCAATTATAATCTGGCTGGTCAGCAGTACGCCGTGGCCGGTACCATCGCCGGCCTGGAATACCTGCGAGCCGATGCCAACCGCCGGGCCAAGGAGGCGGGCGGCAAGCCGGCCTTCATGTATGTGCCCGGCATCGACGTGCCCTTCCACTCCACCCTGCTGCGCAAGGGGGTGCCTGAGTTCCGCGACACTCTGGATGCCCTGCTGCCCGAATACATCGACTATTCACGCCTGGAGGGTCGCTACATACCCAACCTGGTTGCACGGCCCTTCCAGATGACCAAGGAGTTTGCGGCCTCCATCCTGGAGGCGGTTCCCTCCGAACGCATCAAGCAGGCTCTGGACGATCCCCAGGTCTGGGACCAGTATGCTGCCGACGACCAGAAACTTGGCCGCCTGCTGCTGACCGAGCTGCTCTCCTGGCAGTTCGCTTCCCCTGTGCGCTGGATCGAGACCCAGGCGATCATGTTTGACGCCCCCGAGCAGGGCGGTCTGGGCGTGGAACAGCTGATCGAGGTAGGGCTGGGCCATTCGCCCACCCTGGCCAACTTGGCTACCAAGACCCTGAAGCTGCCCGACTTCCGCGAGCGTCATGTGAGCGTCTACAACCTGGGCAGGGACGAGAGCCGGGTCTATCTGACCGACACCGATCCCATGGCACCGGTGGAGGAGGAGATCACGGCTGCTCCGGTCCAGGACTCCATCCCTGATCCAGCTCCGGCACCAACGGCTGCCCCTGAGTCGGCTCCAGCCTCGGCCCCTGCTGGAGACGGCTCGGCTCCGGGTCAGGCGACCGGCGGTCCATCGGGCGCCGATATAGCCGACCTGCCCTTCAGGGCCTCGGATGCCATCGCTGTACTGCTGGCCTACTCCACCAAGATTCGCCCCGAGCAGATCGGGCAGACCGACACCACCGACACCCTGACCAACGGCGTCTCCTCCAGACGCAACCAGCTGCTGATGGACATCAGCTCCGAGCTGGGCGTGGCCAGCGTGGACGGTGCGGCCGAGGCCAGCATGACTGACCTGAGCGCCCTGGTGAACAAGGTGGCCCCCAACTATCGGCCCTTCGGCCCGGTGCTCTCCGACATCGTGCGTGAGCGCATCCGTGACCTCTTCGGCCCATCAGGCATCAAGCTGCAGCAGGTTGAGCAGCGGGTCACCGATGTCTGGCAGCTGGGTGCTGGCTGGGTCTCGGCCACTGTAGCCAGCCTGGTCCTGGATACCCGCGAGGGTGCCTCTTCGCGTGGCGGCGACCTGGCCCTCCTGCCTACTGAAGCCGTCTCCACTGTGGCCGCGGCCAATGCTCTGATCGACCAGGCCGTTCAGCAGGTGGCCCAGCGTCACGGCGTCACGGTCTCCATGCCCTCTGCAGGTGGTGCCGCTGGCGGTGCCGTGGTTGACTCCGCCGCCTTGGATGCCTTCGCGGCCCAGGTGACTGGCTCTGAGGGTGTGCTGGCCTCCACCGCCCGCTTCCTCCTAGACAAGCTGGGGCTTAAGCCCCCGACCGTCCAGCCCGGCGAGAATGAGGATGCAGCCGTCGTGGCCGCCGTCGATGCCGAGCTGGGCAGCGACTGGCCCGAGCAGGTGGCCCCACGGTTCGAGGCTTCACGCGCCGTCCTCTTCGACGATCGCTGGGCCAGCGCCCGCGAGGATCTGGCACACATCTACCATGAGCACGATGATGACCGCAGCCGTCTGAGCTTTGTGGGCGCAGGACGGGAGGTGCACGATCAGGCTGTCTGGTATGCCGATCAGGCGCGCAAACGCGGCGAGCAGGATCTGGACCGGGTCTTCAGCGGCATCGCTGACCAGGCCATGACCCCTGCCGACTCGGACCAGACTGCCGCCCGGTTCGCCAAGGACGTGGCCGTGGTCACCGGCGTGGCTCCCAAGTCCATTGCTGGAGCGCTGACAGCCGGCCTATTGGAGGGCGGGGCGACGGTCATCGCCGTTTGCCACTCCCTGAAGCCACAGACCGTCATCTGGGCACGCGACCTCTATCGCCGCCACGCCGTGGGCGAAGCGCGTCTCTGGATCGTGCCCGCCAACCTGTCCAGCTACCGGGATGTGGATGCCCTGGTCGACTGGGTCGGCAAGGAGCAGCGCAAGACCACAGGGGCTACGACCACCGTGCTCAAGCCTGCCTACGAACCCACCCTGCTGCTGCCTTTCGCAGCCCCCGCCATGCACGGGACCATGGCCGACTCGGGTAGGCTCTTCGAATCCCAGGCCCGGCTCATGCTCTGGAGCCTGGAACGCCAGATCGCCGGGTTCGCCAGCATCGGAGCGGACACCGATGTCGACCACCGTCTGCATGTGGTCCTGCCCGGCTCGCCCAACCGTGGCATGTTCGGCGGCGACGGAGCTTACGGGGAGGTCAAGGCCGCCCTGGACGCCATCGTCAACCGGTCCCGCCCCGAGCAGGACTGGTCCGGCCGGGTCACCTTCGCCCACCCGCTGATCGGCTGGGTCCGTGGCACCGGACTCATGGGCGGCAATGATCCGCTGGTCCAAGTCGTGGAGCGCCATGGCATCCGCACCTACTCCACCGAGCAGATGGCTGATTCTCTGTTGGAGCTGTGCACTGTCCAGGCTCGCCAGCAGGCTCTTCAGGCCCCGCTTCAGGCCGACCTTACCGGCGGCCTGGGCTCCAGCCCGCTAGATCTTAAGGCCCTGAAGGCCGAGGCTGCCCAGGACGACGATTCGTCGACGCCGGCTCCGGCCGGAAAGCCCGGGGATGCGCTTGCAGATGCCGAAAGGGATCCGGACCGGGTCATCAAGGCCCTGCCCACACCCCGGGTGCCTGCCCAGGCTCCGGTAGACCTGCAGGATTGGCAGGGCGTGACCGCTCGGCCCGAGGATCAGATCGTTATCGTATCCATCGGCGAGATGGGCCCCTGGGGTTCCGGCCGCACCCGCTTCGAGGCCGAGATGGGCATCCATTCGGACGGCCAAGTCGACCTGAGCGCCGCCGCCGTCCTCGAGCTGGCCTGGAACATGGGCCTGGTCGAGTGGCAGGACAGCCCCAAGCCGGGCTGGTACGACACTGACGGCGAGCTGGTGCCCGAGCAGGACATCGCCGAGCGCTACCACGACCAGGTGGTGGCCCGCTCCGGCATCCGTCCCTTCGACGATGGGATGGGTTCCGACTACCGCCAGGGCACCAACGAAGAGGAGGTCGACGTCTTCCTGGATCACGACGTGGCCTTCTCGGTGCCCACCAAGGACATGGCCGAGGAGTACGTGGCCCAGGATCCTGACCACACCAGCATCGCCCGCGACGAGCAGTCCGGCGAGTGGACCGTCACCCGCCTGCCCGGCTCCCGCATCCGCGTGCCGCGCCGGGCCACCATGTCCAGGACTGTGGGCGGTCAGTTCCCCCAAGGCTTCGATCCGGTCAAGTGGGGCATTCCGGCCTCAATGGTCGGGGATGTGGACGAGATCGCCCTCTGGAACATCGTGACCACCGTGGACGCCTACCTGTCGGCCGGCTTCACCCCAGTGGAGATCCTCCAGGCGGTGCACCCCTCCAAGGTGGCCTCCACTCAGGGGACCGGCTTCGGCGGCATGGCCTCCATGCGCAAGCTTTACCTGGACCGCTTCCTGGGCAAGGAGATCCCCACGGACATCCTCCAGGAGGCGCTGCCCAACGTGGTGGCCGCGCACGTCATGCAGTCCTACATCGGCGGCTATGGCAACATGGTCCAGCCGGTTTCGGCCTGCGCCACGGCTGCTGTTTCCCTCGAGGAGGGCGCCGACAAGATCGCCCTTGGCAAGGCGGATTTCGTGGTCACGGGTGCCATCGACGACATCGGCGTGGAGTCGGTCATCGGCTTCGGCAACATGAACGCCACCGCCAATTCCGCCGAGATGTACGCCAAGGGCATCCAGCCCCGGTTCTTCTCCCGGGCCAACGACCGTCGGCGCGGCGGCTTCCTGGAGTCCCAAGGCGGCGGAACCATCCTCCTGACCAGGGGAGACATCGCGCTGCGCATGGGTTTGCCCGTGGCTGGCGTAGTTGGATACATCCACTCCTTCGCGGACGGCGCTCACACCTCCATCCCCGCACCTGGGCTGGGGGCTCTGGCCGCCGGCATGGGCGGCAAGGACTCGGATCTGGTGCGCTCACTGGCCAAGCTGGGCGTGGCCCCTGACGACATCGCGGTGGTCTCCAAGCATGACACTTCCACCAACGCCAACGACCCCAACGAGTCCGAGCTGCACAACACCCTGGCCCACGCCATCGGACGGACGGATGGGAACCCGCTCTACGTCATCTCCCAGAAGAGCCTGACCGGCCACGCCAAGGGCGGTGCCTGCATCTTCCAGATCAACGGACTCACCCAGCTCTTCCGGTCTGGGGTCATTCCGGCCAACGCCTCCCTGGACTGCGTGGATCCGGTCCTAAAGCGTGACGACCATCTGGTCTGGCTGGAGCAGCCCCTCAAGGTGGGCAAGGTCAAGGCCGGGCTAGTCACCTCCCTGGGCTTCGGCCACGTCTCCGGCATCGGGGTCATCGTCAGCCCTGGAGCCTTCGAGGCGGCAGTGCTCAAGGCTTCCGGTCGGCAGGCCCTTGATGCTTGGCGTCAGCGGGCCAACGACCGCCTGGCCTCTGGTCAGCGCCGCCTGGAGGAGGGGCGCATGGGCCGGGTCCCGCTCTACGAGTCTATTGACAATCGTCGTTTCCACGAGGACGGCCGCGGCTACGTCGGCCACGAGGTCGAAAAGGCCATGCTCCTGGATCCGAATGCCCGCCTTGGTGCTGACGGATACTACGACCGATCCTGAACCTGACGGCCTGCGACGGCCTGCTCCTGCTCGGTTTATGCCGGGCCGGAACAGGCGGTTTTCTTGTCTGGCAGTGGTTGATTTGTTCGTCTGGGCGTCAGGCAGGTGGTTGCAGAGGCTGATAATGGTGGATTCTGTGTAGATGGCAACGGGGTAGGTGATTCGCGTTCTCAACGGAGTCCGCCTGGCTCATACCATGATGGATATGAGGACCGGATGGCCTTCTTTGCAACCAGAAGGGAAGAGGTCGGACAATGGTTGATCAGGATAACCGGGACCAAGGCAGTAGTCAGTTGGATAATCATGGCGAGATGAAGGCCGATGGTCCGGACAGCCGCCCGGTCAGCTCCATGGCCATCGTCAGCCTGGTGTTGGGAATCGTCGCCCTGCTGGCCTCTTTCTTCAAAGAGATTGATCTGGTGGCCCTCTGCCTGGGCGGCCTCGGGGTCATCTGCTCCCTGCTGGGGTTCTTCTTCGCTCGGAGCGGCGGTCGGCACAAGGGGAAGGTCATGGTCATCTTCGGCCTGGTGATGAGCCTGCTGGCCATCGTCATTGCCTTCTTCATGCATGGCGGGATCAGCCAGCCCTTCGTCATGCCGACCTTCCGGTTCTGATCTGTTGGCAGCCTGGGATCAGAGTCAATTCTGAACCCGGGCTTGGGTGGCCCTTGACAATGGGGCTGACCAGTGGTTCCGGACTCCGGACGAGCCATCAGGGGTCTCTGGTGCTGAGATGGAATGTCTGGTAGTGTTTGCCTCAACTGGGTAATACCCGTAGTGTGGCGGGCATTGCATGGTTCAATCCTGATAGGGGAAGCCATGAAGACAAGACTGCTGGCATTGGTTCTGACGATTATGTCCGGGGCTGTTTCCCTTGCTGGGTGCGGGGGTTCCACCCGCTCGGAGCCGAGCCTGGAAGATGTCAGCGGCAGATTCGCCGCAATGAAGACATACGACCTGACCGGGGATGGCGGCAAAGTGACTATTTCCGCCAAGAAGCAGGGTACCGTCTACCTCCTCGCGATGAGGCCGGACCTGCGCAAGGTGGATGCCGGGCGGTGCACTGTCGACGGCAAAACAATGCGGTCCTCCTCTTCAAACCTCAATTACCCCGCAGGACAGGGGAAGAATTTCTTTGCCTTTGCCGAGTCCTCGATCGTCGGCGGCAATCATCAGCTCGCCTGCACCCAGAACGAGGGGACAAGGTTGCTGGCCCTGGTCGAACCTGCTTCCTGATGGCTGCGACGTATCCGGAGATATGGCACGGCAGCCATGAAACAGGATTGGAATCCGGATTGAGATGCCATGTCCGACCGTATTGCCGCCAGATGCCTTATGCGCCATGGAGCCGAATGCCTGCTATATGTAGAGCGACCGCCTGAAGCTGGGGATGGCGCTTGAATGGGCCGTACGGGTCTGGTCGCGAAGGCAGTAGGAAGGGCTGGTCCCACCAGGTGTATGCCTAAGCTGGCCTCCAATCCCTGCTTTTGACTGGCGACCCAGGACTTGCCGATGGCCTTCCATCAAGGGCATACTCATATCATGGGTTTTTCGGGTGAGAAAACTGTGTTGGGACTGGGGCATGATCTGGTCTTCATAGCCGATTTCGCCGAGCGGTTGGCCATGCCAGGTACTCGGATGAGCAGTTTGTTTTCAGTCCGTGAGCGACGGCAGTCCCAAGAGCGGGCCCGGGTCAAGGGCGATAATTCCGAATCGCACCTGGCAGTCCGTTGGGCCGGCAAGGAGGCTGTTCTGAAGGCCTGGTCTGAGGCGCTTGAAGAGAGGAGTGCCCCCTATGGCCTGGATGACTTCCCTTGGGGTGCAATTGAGATCCTGGATGATAGCCGGGGCAGACCTGGTGTCTATTTGGCGCAAGATCTGCAACTGGCTCTGTCTGATTCCCTGGGCGCTGATGGAAACGATCGGCTGGCATGGCATATTTCCCTCACCCACGACGCAGGACTGGCTTCCGCGGTTGTCATGCTGGAACGGCTCTTGTCGTGAGCTGAACGCCTCTGCTGTTCACCCCCTGAACTTCGGAAAACGGCGGCAATCTGAATCCGGGATGTCAACCTGTTTTTGTGACCACCGCCTACCTGGGATCCGTATGTCGCGGCTCTTGCGCGACGCGTGGATTCCCAGCAAGGCGGGAAGAGATGCCAGACTACGACTTCTTGGAAAGGATGATCTCTTTCGATGGGTCCGTCTTCACAACGAATCCCCCGGTACCGGCTTCAATGGCTTTTCTGCCATGCGGGGTCGGGGAGCCCGCGGATCCATTTGGTGGCCTCAATGCGATCGCATTCAGGATGACAGGCACTGGCAGTCGAGATGTCGCACCCTGTGGTAAGCTCTTTACCGAGCCAACGGCTTTGCGGGCGTAGCTCAATGGTAGAGCCTCAGTCTTCCAAACTGATTACGCGGGTTCGATTCCCGTCGCCCGCTCCATGGCAATCTTTGATATTTTATTCAGCAATTGGGCGAATATCTTGTAGGTTTTCTTACCGAGGAGATAAGAAGCGTCTCATATTTCAGAGTAAAAAACAATCCAATATCAGACGCAATCTGGGGAACAGCACATAAAGTGGCAAGTTTATTGTGTTGCTGCTTCAGGTGCTGCTGCTGTTTGAACCTATTGCGTATGTTCAAATTCGTTGTAGAGAAAGGGCGAAATGAGCAGTTTAACAGGTAGTGGTTCGGGCGGCCTGAGTTCATCCCATAAGTACACTTCTGTGGCTGCCTTTACCGATTTATGAGGTTGCAAGGTCTTCGAACTATGACAAGGTGATTTGCTACGAGGCCAATAAGGGAATACTCGGACCCATGGATATTGCCGGGTTTGAACAAGTGTTGGGTCTGGGCTATGATTTGGTCGACCTGCAGGAGTTTGGTCGGTAGCTAGCCATGTCAGGCACGCGCATGCTCAGTTTGTTCTCGATGCGAAAGCGGCGGCAGGGTGAGCCGAGAGCATTGATCAAGGATGACACAGCGGCGCACTAGGCATGCGCTGGGCCGGTAATAAGTGGAATCGGTGCTCAAGCCTGGCCTCAGGCACTGGGGTTTGAGCCATCACCCTATGAGTTGGATGACTGCTCCTAGAGCTGGGCGGATATTCCTGACGATAGTAGAGGTTGACCGAGTGTCCGCTTGAGTTCCTCTCTGGCAGCCAAGCTTCATGATTTCTTGCCTCTAACCGGTGGTCAGGTCAATCGAGTGCAGTTGTGCTGGCACATCGCTCTCAGTCATGCTGGACCGGTAGCTTCGGCTGTTGTGCTTCCGTGCAGGCGCGTCTGGAATGAGGTTAAGGCATCAGCTGTTTGGATGAATTCCTGGCTAGTTCGTTGGGCTGTCCAAAACAGCAGTTCGGCAGATGGGACGATGTTGGAAGTCGTATCGGTTGCCAATGGTCTCAAGAGCGGTCAGCAGCGTGCATTACAGGCGTTTTTCAGGCGAGCGACCACGGTTTCGGTGTAGACTGACTGCACGTTGCCTCTTCTTGAGGTGTGCTCCCCTCATTGTAGGGGGGATGGCCCTCATTGGCGTACGACTATTCTACATTCCCAATAGTGCTCCCCGCATACGCGGGGATGATCCCGAGTTTGAATTCTGTCGCTATTGTTTTATATAGTGCTCCCCGCATACGCGGGGATGATCCTCCTCGAACGCGGCTGAGCTTAAGCTCTCCCAGGTGCTCCCCGCATACGCGGGGATGATCCCACGCACGGCGACATCATCGGCGGGGCCATGGCGTGCTCCCCGCATACGCGGGGATGATCCCTGGGCCATCACCGCGAACATGCCGAAGATCATGTGCTCCCCGCATACGCGGGGATGATCCATTTTACGTAAAAAAGGACGACAGATTTGAAGAGTGCTCCCCGCATACGCGGGGATGATCCCCGCAATACGGACAGAGGGGGTATGTATGATCGGTGCTCCCCGCATACGCGGGGATGATCCGGACAAGATCATGTCAGTACAAAGCAAGGCCCAGTGCTCCCCGCATACGCGGGGATGATCCCTGGTGTACGGCATCAAGGCAGTCTATGTCATGGTGCTCCCCGCATACGCGGGGATGATCCCTCCATCCGACCCACAGCGCCGCGTTTGCGGCGGTGCTCCCCGCATACGCGGGGATGATCCCAAGTCCTCCGGATCGCAAAAAATGTTAATCCTGTGCTCCCCGCATACGCGGGGATGATCCCCACGAAAACAGGCGCACCATCCTCAGCCCTATGTGCTCCCCGCATACGCGGGGATGATCCTCCGCGTTTATGTCAAAAGGTCTTACGGCTAGGGTGCTCCCCGCATACGCGGGGATGATCCCCCGTTGCAGAAGGCCATGAGAAGCAGAGAGTTGTGCTCCCCGCATACGCGGGGATGATCCCTCATGATCCGGGGTCTTCTGGTCCGCCTGCTTGTGCTCCCCGCATACGCGGGGATGATCCCACCACGCAGCAAAACGGCGAACAGAACATCGAGTGCTCCCCGCATACGCGGGGATGATCCCGCTTTTCACTGACTGAACTTCATCTTCAGTTAGTGCTCCCCGCATACGCGGGGATGATCCCGTAGGCGCCTTGACATCAAAGATATCCTTGATGTGCTCCCCGCATACGCGGGGATGATCCTATGATGTCACTGAAAGATTTCCTGGTGCAAAGGTGCTCCCCGCATACGCGGGGATGATCCCGAATCCACGCCGTTGCGCAGGACCTGCGGCACGTGCTCCCCGCATACGCGGGGATGATCCCGACCCGTGAGGCCCTCCACCTGCCGCAGCAGTGTGCTCCCCGCATACGCGGGGATGATCCCAGTGACTGTCATTACTACCGCAAGATAAGCAGGTGCTCCCCGCATACGCGGGGATGATCCCAGAGTGATTACCGGTAACGCCAACGACGGTTAGTGCTCCCCGCATACGCGGGGATGATCCCTCACCGAGAAATTCCGCACTGACTTGCTGGTAGTGCTCCCCGCATACGCGGGGATGATCCTCGGACAGGTAGATTACCGGATTGACCCCGGTAGTGCTCCCCGCATACGCGGGGATGATCCCGCCAAGCGGCAGGCATGAAAAAGACCGGACCTGTGCTCCCCGCATACGCGGGGATGATCCGTCAGACGCGCGCACGTCGCACACGAGCATCCAGTGCTCCCCGCATACGCGGGGATGATCCGGCGCAGCAGGCAAATACACGTCTGGCCGAACCGTGCTCCCCGCATACGCGGGGATGATCCCGACACCGTTAATCATGCAAACCTGAAGATGCTGTGCTCCCCGCATACGCGGGGATGATCCCGAGATGAGCACGCTCACCGCGCCGTAGCCCTGGTGCTCCCCGCATACGCGGGGATGATCCTTCAACAAAGGTATACCGATCAACAACAATCAGGTGCTCCCCGCATACGCGGGGATGATCCTGTCTGACCATTGTGCGCCGTCCCAGATCCAGAGTGCTCCCCGCATACGCGGGGATGATCCCCTTACTTCCCTTCACATGGACGCGAGCCGGGCGTGCTCCCCGCATACGCGGGGATGATCCCTCGACAAAGCAGACCCCATCTGGTAGCCGCATGTGCTCCCCGCATACGCGGGGATGATCCTCCTATAGATACGGCCTGTGGAGCAACCCAAAGGTGCTCCCCGCATACGCGGGGATGATCCCAAACGGGAACAGAACATACGTCATTCACCCCCGTGCTCCCCGCATACGCGGGGATGATCCTCAACGAAGGCCTTGCCGTTCCATACTTGGATGGTGCTCCCCGCATACGCGGGGATGATCCCTGCCACAATTTGCACGACGCCATGATGAACGGGTGCTCCCCGCATACGCGGGGATGATCCGCTGAACGAGATCTACTCCCAGCTGGGCATAGAGTGCTCCCCGCATACGCGGGGATGATCCCTTCCCGAAGATTATGAAGAACCTCGGCTATTCGTGCTCCCCGCATACGCGGGGATGATCCGACCACAAGACGGTAGGACCCGTCCGGGAAAGGGTGCTCCCCGCATACGCGGGGATGATCCTCAAAGCCGAATACCAGCATATCGCCACACGCAGTGCTCCCCGCATACGCGGGGATGATCCCGGCTTATCCTTCTCGTCCCCGGCCATGATTACGTGCTCCCCGCATACGCGGGGATGATCCGGGGTCCAGAAAATGCTTTCACGCTCCTGGTTGGTGCTCCCCGCATACGCGGGGATGATCCCTCCCACGCTTTGACCGGCTGCCAGATGTCCGGGTGCTCCCCGCATACGCGGGGATGATCCCGGCTCCACCTCTCCCGGGGTCCTTCCTTCGAGGTGCTCCCCGCATACGCGGGGATGATCCAGCCACACGCCGGATATCATCAGGAGTCAGCAAGTGCTCCCCGCATACGCGGGGATGATCCTGTGACTTCCGCACCGTCCTTCCATGCGGCCTTGTGCTCCCCGCATACGCGGGGATGATCCCGTGGACAAGCAGACCCTGGAGCTGATGGATCTGTGCTCCCCGCATACGCGGGGATGATCCCGTTTTGATATCCTCCCCTTCGGCGGCGGACAGGTGCTCCCCGCATACGCGGGGATGATCCCGGGTCTGCCGCGCCGAGTAGTTGAGCGGCAGCGTGCTCCCCGCATACGCGGGGATGATCCGTCATCGGCCTCGTCTGGGTCATAACGCGCAGCGTGCTCCCCGCATACGCGGGGATGATCCTTGCCTTTATCTGAGTGCTTCAGCATGTCATCGGTGCTCCCCGCATACGCGGGGATGATCCTAGTATCTATTCGACCGCTTGAAGCACCAGCTGGTGCTCCCCGCATACGCGGGGATGATCCCGACCATCGACTCTCACGGTCTGCTCATGATACGTGCTCCCCGCATACGCGGGGATGATCCTGGATTTCGTAGGAATCGGAAAGATCGTAGTTAGTGCTCCCCGCATACGCGGGGATGATCCATCCGCAGGCACGCCGCCATCCAGGCTCCCATCGTGCTCCCCGCATACGCGGGGATGATCCGCAGGGGTCCATGCGCGCCTGGACGCTGTTCATGTGCTCCCCGCATACGCGGGGATGATCCTTGCCAACCACTCTGGGTGGGGGCGGGGAGATGGTGCTCCCCGCATACGCGGGGATGATCCCGGAGCAATGCCGGCCTGCAGGCGGCCGGGGCGGTGCTCCCCGCATACGCGGGGATGATCCCAGACAGCACCACTACCAGACAGCGCACCACACGTGCTCCCCGCATACGCGGGGATGATCCTAGGTAAGATTCTCAAGAAGTGGATCAAAGCGGGTGCTCCCCGCATACGCGGGGATGATCCCGTCACCGGCTGGTAAACCCATCGACCACGGCGGTGCTCCCCGCATACGCGGGGATGATCCCACGGATGCGGACCCAAGGAGGACGGGGCATGGGTGCTCCCCGCATACGCGGGGATGATCCTTGTATTTTGACGCACGATTGAAAGCGATAGGCGTGCTCCCCGCATACGCGGGGATGATCCCGACAAGCAGGCCATCCGCCTCAAGGAGAGGGTGTGCTCCCCGCATACGCGGGGATGATCCCGGCCGAGGAATCCGCGAATACTCGTACGCTGCGTGCTCCCCGCATACGCGGGGATGATCCCACCTTGGATAAGCACCGGCAGTGTGGTGGTTAGTGCTCCCCGTATACGCGGGGATGATCCTCTAAGTCCTGAGGATTTTATAGGTAAGTATTTGTGCTCCCCGCATACGCGGGGATGATCCCAGACGGCGCCACTGCCAGACAGCGCACCACACGTGCTCCCCGCATACGCGGGGATGATCCTCCGTGTTTATGAGTTGCAAACCGTTTTTCAGTGTGCTCCCCGCATACGCGGGGATGATCCTTCGTGTGGCTACTCATTCCACACTTACCAGTGGTGCTCCCCGCATACGCGGGGATGATCCGGACACAGATCATGACCATGACAGTATACAGCGGTGCTCCCCGCATACGCGGGGATGATCCGGCCGGATTGCGGACCAGCTCTACACCCCGCGAGTGCTCCCCGCATACGCGGGGATGATCCCATGAATAGGCAAATTCACAGGCTCACGAGTGCGTGCTCCCCGCATACGCGGGGATGATCCAGTGTACTAGGGTCTGGACCGCGCCAGCTTTCCATGCTCCATGCATTGGCAGAGATAATTCTAAGCCCCAGCACTCACGGGAGATATAAGTGCTTCTCGCATTTGTGATGATAAATAATTCTTGATTTTCACCGTGCTTCCATTGTTCCTTCTTATTGGCATTCTGCACGCGTTCTGCTGGATGCTGCTTGTGTGCGATCGGCTTTGCGGTTGCCGTGGTTGTTTCTTTATGCCAGCGCTGTGAATGTGAAAAGACCAATGGGAACTTCCCGATGTTTATTAGGTACAGGTAGGTTGGTTGGTGCTCATGTGTTCAGATACTCCCTGAAGGGTTCAAGATCAATAAACTCGTGGCCGTTGGCCATCTTCCTTACTTGGGCTGGGGAAAGCCGCATCAGCTTGGGGTGACCGCATACGGCGTCGAGCACGCTCTCGATGGCTGCCGGCGACTCACCTGCTGTGAGAGCATTCTCCGCGTCGTCCTCGCTGTATGTCCAGGCTTTGTCGGGCAACTGCCATCATGGCATCAAAGCTGATGTCAGTCATCCATGTCCTCCTTTCAGTGTCCCTGCCTGTTAGGCTATGCTTCCCGCATCCGAACGTGGTGACTCGTTGTCTGCGTTTCGCTGTGGTTCGGGACGCAGACCAAGATCCTTTGGTCTTGTCCTTTATATGCTGTTCGTGGCCATAGCTCAAATTTGTGAAGGCGTGAACTTCTAGCTGGGTTCTTTAAGGTGGAGAGCAGTGAGTTCGGATGACTTGTTCTTGGCATCGGGCTCTCGAGTAGCGCCTTCAAATGTTTGAGAGCCTTCGCATCCGTTGAGCTTAACTTGCTGGCGGAAATACACAGTTGACTGCAACCTCTTTCTTCCGACAAGTTGGCATCCTTGCAGCAGCACGGCATATTCAGTAGACCGGAATTAATATCCAGCCTTTCCGGTTTGTGTTGTATCGCCTGCACAAGTCAATATCAGAAAATCGAATAATCGAAGAGATTCATGCTTTGTAATCATAATAGGGCTAAAAACTGGATAAATGATTAGCTGGGCCAGAACCTTACGTGCTGCAGGTATGCACAATGCGCAAAGGGGGAGAGCCTCCCGAGCGCTCATAATTTTTGATGATTATATGAATACCATCGACGGGGATCCGACCACAGAAAAACTGATGCCCCTGATCGAGGAGGCAGGATCTTCGGATATCGATGTGTTCTGCTAACCGATCTATTCAAGCTGGGATCCAGGTGAAGCGCGCGATATAGGCAGAGCACTCGCCTTGAAGGAAGATGCGTCTGCTGTGTTTGCTGGCAAAATTTTGTGGAGGCAGGCAGATTAACAGCAGGGAGCAAGAGCGGGATGATGCGATTGTAGACAAGAATAAAGAAGGTATGAGAACGGACATCCATGGCAAATTGATAATTCGTGGATCCGTTCCCAAACCTCAGTGGTTGATGGTTTGTCTGTTCTTAGTTTTGGAGCTTTCTGAACAGGATTTGACTTTTCGATTCATGTGCATGTGTGTCTTAGTCGTCTAGTGATGAAAAACGAGCGGCAGGGGGATATGGCAACTGAAGTGGATGGTCAGCTGCATCAGGTCTATGCGATGACTTTTGCGTTTCTGGGCACGAGTGTGCTGCCCGGTATAAGCTGTAGGCGATGTGTTCACGAGTGGCGGACTTGGAGGTGTGGTCGCCGATGGAACAATTCGACGATACGAATGGTGCGGAATCCGCCAGAGGCGATGCAGCTGGTTCCGTAGCCGTGCCGACGCACACGGATGAAGCAACTGCTGTGAACAAGGTTTCGGCCCATCCCGAGGCCACTATTCCAGATTCGGAATACTCACTGGCTGAGATCGAGCAGCGCCGTGCCCGTCCGGTCCGCTGGGTCGTCTTCGCGCTGGCAGTCCTCTTGGCCATTGTCATTCCTTACGGATACGGTCGCTCGCTGGCCATCAACCACACCCAGGGCGTACTCCACTATGCCTCGGTCCTGGATCCGCGAGGCATAGCCCTGATTGCCTGGACGGTGACCGTGCTGACCTTTATGGGTATCGCCATGTCCATCATTGAGTCGTCCTCCTGGTTCTGGCGGGTGGTCTTCGTGCTGGGGCTAGCCGCAGAGCAGCTGATCGCCGGCCTCTGCCTGCTCAAGATGAATTTCTGGTACAGCACCTTCGTGGTCTACCAGCATCAGGCCATCCTGGCCAACGCGGCCAACCTGGGCATCATCGCCGCTGGCTTGGGCGTGGCGGTCTTCGCCATCCTCTTTGTGGCCATCCTGGTCTGCGTCAAGAAGGATTCCCCCTGGAACGCGCTGACCCACAGCTGGTCGGCCCTGTCCATGTTCTTCATCATTGAACTGATTGCCATAGCCATTGTCCTCTTCGGCGGTCTCATCACCGCGGTTTGATTCGTAGGGCAGCTAATTCGCGAGAAATAGGTCGCCCGATATGCTGTAACCGACGAGTTGGGGTTTTCAGGTTGGTTTTCGTCTGCACACGGCAATAGACGTGGTTGTAAGACCACGATGCTATGCCCCACTGATTGCTGCAGAGCATTTGACCGTCGGGGATGAGTTGTTGTGTGTGATTCTATTCTGCTAATTCCCGATCCAGACGGTTGGCTATCCAACCAGCGTAGAAGACGTCTATGGTGGATATGATCAAGCCGATCCCCGCGAGAATGAAGGTGGGCCAGAACAAATAGGCCTTAAACCAGTCGGGGAGGTTGTCGATACCGTGGATGAAGAAGTCGTCCATGAAAGGGTAGGCCATCATCAGGACGAGTGCGGTGTAGGCGAGGGCGTGGATGGTGTAGGGGATGGTGGTCCCGGTGATGTATCGCATGCCGATGTTGAAGTTGTCGAGGGCGGTTTGGAGTTCGCGGCTGCTGGCCGGGGTCATGAGGTGTGGGGGGAATTGCCTGCGGGTGGCCCAGATCCATGTGCCGATGCCGAGGGCGAGGCCCAGGACGCAGCAGACGATCTCAGAGGTCAGTGGGGGCATGCCCAGGAGGGCCTCGCTGGCATGGAGGGGAGGGTGCGGCCTGGAGCTGCGCCTTACGCGGGCTATTCCGAAGGCGACCATGAGGATGGAGATGATCAGCGCGGTGACGTATATGGGGGCGGCGTAGTGTTGCTTGTTGTATTCCCTGGCTTCCGGGGTCCGGTAGTTCATGGGGGCTTTGAGGGGCTGGTTGCGGACGCGGTCCCAGTAGACGCGGGTGAACTGGTCGGGCAGGTAGCCGATGGCTTCGTAGCGCCACCATGCGGGGCGGCGGGCGTGCCAGTGCGGTGTCGGCTGTGTCCTGCGGCGGACGGGGTCCTCCCACTGGTGGCCGTGGGCGAGGGCGCGGACCTGGCGGGCGCGCAGGAGCCTGGTGACGGGGTTGTCGGGCCCTTTCCAGGCGAGGAGGCTGACCTGGTCCTGGGTGAAGGTGACCAGGTCGGGGTCGGGGCCGGGGGTGTGGCCGACGCCGACCTCGGGCAGGGGGATGTCGCCGCCGGGGATCACGCCGGGGCCGCGGGCGTCGCCGCCCACGGAGCAGATCCTGCCCGCGTACCATGGGCCGGTGGCCTGTTCGGGTGGCTGCACGTATTGGCCGACCAGGCGGACCACCAGCCCGTTCTCTCCCAGCCCGTCGAACAGTCCGGCGCCCCTGCAGGCCCCCGATACGGTGGCGGGCCCGTCGGCCAGGACGACCAGCGATCCCAGGGGCAGGACCTGCCCGGGCCGGGGCCGGCCGATCCTGCGGCGCCGCCGCCACACGTGCCCCTGGAAGGTCTGCAGGCACAGGCCCCGCGCCAGAAGGTAGGGCGCCAGGACACGGTCCATCAGCCGCCTCGACCTCCACGCATTGAACGACACCACCGCAAACAACCAGACCAGCACCGCCCCGAAAAGCAGCAAACCGACCATCAAATACAACATCAGTGCATCATCCCTATACCTCCCCGGTTTCTATCCGGGTCACGGAACCGGCCTTCTCTCCCTCTCATTTTCGCTGCGACCGGTACCAGTCATGCGACATTCCCCGATGCCGGCACAGGCCACCGCCGTTATCGGATAAACGGAAGAGGAAGATGAACCTCATACTGTATCAGTATGATACATTAAAAAATACGTTCTCCCCGCGGGTGCAGGGATGGCCCACGTCTTTAAAGAGGAAGGCCCCGTAATGTCTGGTCCAAACAACAGAAAACTGTATCGGTACTGCGCGCTTCTTGGGATCTTCACCAATTTGATTGCCTTGAGTGTCGTTCTCGACATTATTCCTTTAGTGATTGCGTTCGCTGGCATTGAGCTGTGTCTGCTCGTGGCGATCGGCGTGCAGATCGGCAAGCGCATCTCATCCAGGCATTGAGGGTATATGACAAGATGCCCTAATCTGTTCAGAGTTCGACAGGAATCAGGGTGGCGAGCCATGGCATGTATGGCCGCGCATGCCTTACCGCCCCGAAAAGCAGCAAACCGACCATCAAATACAACATGAAAATCCTTTTGTAAGCCTTAATTCTAAGAATTGCTTTCTCCGGCATTCACCAAACGTTATCCCGAATATGGTCCCATAAGCCATCGCCTTGGCCACGCTTGACATTATTGTCGTAAAAGCAGTTTCTAAATGCCGGTATTACAACGCCAACTATTAAGCCAACTATCGCACCTGCTATTGTGCCGACTCCGGGGGCGAAGGCGGTACCGATAAGAGTGCCTATATAAGCGCCGGTTACGGCCCCGCCAAACCCTCCCACTGTGGTGAAAGCTCCATGAACAAGAGCATCTTGAGTTGCGGCATGCTCTCCATAGGCTTCTTTCCGATCAAAGTAAGTACCGGAAGCGTCAGCCACTCCGCCGACCAAGCTGCCAACCACGCTTATCGTTCCAGCTTTGGTTGCGGCTTTGCCGGCAACCTTGTATATATCTTCTGCTGTTTTAGATGCTGGTGCAATAAGATCACCGCCCTCAACGAGTCCACCGACAATAGGAGCATACCAATTCCCTGATAATCCTTCTCCAATGAGTCCTGCGGTCTTTAGCCCCTCAATCAGGGCTGGATCAGCTTTCATAAGTTCAGCTATTCTGCTCAGTGCTTCAAAACCGCCTGAGAGAACACTGCCGACCGTGAAAGAGCGGTTCAATGTGCTCAGTTGCATGGCCTTGGCGGTTGCTTCATCAACGCATCCGTCAAGGTCGTTTTTGGTTTTCCTGGCAGCGTCCTTGTATTGTTCCCTGGCCTGGCTGACTTCAAGCTTCAACCGATTGATTTCGGCATTGTCGTCGGCAATTTGCCCTTGGTAACGAGTTATGCTCTCGTTTGTCGAATCAATGATACCAAGCAGACGATTGGTCTCCCGCGACATGCTGTCCCCATTGGTTTGCCTGACTCTCTCCAGATTATCGCTGGTTCTTTTCAGTGACTGCTTCGCCCGGTTGATTTTCTTCCGATTCCTCGCGGTTGAGTCGCGAAGGTTCATTGCCTTTCGGCAATCTCTGTATGCGGTATCTTGGCTCGTGTCGACTGCAGACCCCCAGCTTCTTAATGCTTGGTCGATGCTCCCGTAGACCTCTGAAAGGCGTCCGGCAAACTGTGCCACTTGAGAAAGGGACTGTTGGAGCTGTTCTGCTGAATCGCCTTTGAAATCAGGTGCCTTTCCGCAAACGCTGGTTATGGAGTGACTCACTTCCTGGCAACGTTTACCGTTCTCGGAAAACTGCGAGGCCAGTGCGTCGATTGTGCTCTTCCATCCTGGTACAGGGTTCTTTGATAGGTCTAGAGCCGACCAATCCAAATCTGAAGCGCCCATGATGCCGTATCCTTAAGTAGTGTCATCCCGTTCAATGCAAATATCAAAAGTTGTAATTTTTTTTTTATTTGCGCTTTTTGATTTCAACGCTCAACTTGTCATCGACATTGCTTGTCTGCATGGTTACCGATTTAATGAACTGATTAAGAACGCGAACAGATTGCTGCAGGTTCAACATACGCTGTTTTAGGTTGTCATTGGCCCGATTCGTACTGTCGGTTACTGAGTCGTCCCCTAATCCGTCTTCACCCTGAACGCTGTCGACGTTAATGGTGTTTACTTCATACTCCCAGTTTTTGTCGGCTTGGTTCAAGGTTCTGCTCATGTCGCCAAGCTGACCGTAATCCACGGAAAAGTCCGCCATGGTCTTCTCCCGTCTCTCCCTTTTATCAAGTATGTCCTATGTGGCCGGTAGCTGAATCAGAGATGAAGGTGGGGGTAGTCGGTTGATTTGGTGGCTTCGTCAAATGTTCGTTCATAGGATTGTTCCTCGGCGTTGATGTATCCCATGAACATTATTTCCGTCACGTCTGGACGGTTGAAGAAAATCGTCTTGGCCGGATCGGTCATGCCATATGGGAATTGTACGGCACCATAGTCAAAGTAACCCGTTGTTCCATTCATGACTGTCAACGGAGCGCGGGCGATGATAACCAGCAGGGTACCCGGGTCCCTTTTGGTCCTCACCACGGATCCCAAAGGAAGAATGGTGTCTTCCGATTTGATGGAGTTCTGATCGGATTGTTTCATTGGGTGCTCTTCTTTGATGGATGGATGAAGTTACATTCCTTCAACTTCTCTAACAACCTATGGCGGTACCACGCAGTACATCACGGTCGTCTCATGTAACACAATACAACATCTTCGCTACGGTGCAAGCAATAACCACGTTCAAGGCAGCGGTGCCATAGTTGGGGAAAGGAATCGATTGTGTTGATTCGTCATGGCCGAGCAGGGGAATTGGCGGAGTTGCACATGTGTATTCATGCAGTACCGACTTCTTTCATTTTGCTGATTCCGTCACTGTTTGCTTGGTCCGCAAAATGTGTATAATGGCTGTTTGGCGTGTTTCGCCCGCGGAACCAGAGCGCTTCGGCATTGGGCCGGTGCACCGCGTAACGGAAAGAAACAGAGGAGGAGCCGTGGCTCTTACGACTGAGCAGAAGCAGGCAATCGTCAAGGAATACGCGACGCACGAGGGCGATACGGGTTCCCCCGAGGTCCAGGTGGCCTTGCTGAGCAAGCGCATCTCCGACCTGACTGAGCACCTCAAGGAGCACCAGCACGACCATCATTCGCGCCGCGGCCTCCTGCTCATGGTCGGCCATCGTCGCCGGTTGCTGGACTACCTTAAGAAGGTGGATATCAACCGCTACCGTTCCTTGGTGGAGCGTCTTGGACTACGCCACTAATATGCATGCTTTCGCCCGGGCCTAGCGCTCGGGCGCTTTTGCATGACTGAACCAGGCGCCGTCGACCCCGGGATGGGGTTACAGAAGATGGTGCCAAATTGAAATGCAAGGCTGGTTCGCAAGGCATAAAGATAGCCGGACACGGGGTTCGGCAGGGCCAGGCCGAAGTACACGGATCTCCGGCAGTTAAGTGATGCCGAGCATCCTGACATCAGGTAGTAAACAAGCAGTAAACAAAAGGAGGAACCCTATGGAGGGTCCCGAAATCACGGCTGTAGAAGCCACGATCGATAACGGATCATATGGCAAGCGCACGGTGCGCTTCGAGACGGGTCGTCTCGCCCAGCAGGCGGATGGGGCAGTAGCCGCCTATCTTGATGACGATTCCATGGTGCTGTCCACGACCACCGCCGGGTCCAGCCCCAAGGAGAACTACGACTTCTTCCCGCTGACCGTCGATGTGGAAGAGAAGATGTACGCCGCGGGCAAGATCCCCGGGTCCTTCTTCCGCCGCGAGGGCCGACCCTCAAACGAGGCCATTCTGGCCTGCCGGCTGATTGACCGCCCCTTGCGCCCCCTCTTCCCGCACACTCTGCGCAACGAGGTTCAGGTCGTGGAGACCATCCTGGCTGTCAACCCCGAGGATGCCTACGACGTGCTAGCTCTGAACGCGGCATCCGCCTCTACCCTGATTTCAGGTCTGCCCTTCGAGGGTCCGGTTTCTGGTCTGCGCCTTGCCCTGATCGATGGTCAGTGGGTGGCCTTCCCGCGCTGGAGCGAGCGCGAGCGTGCCGTCTTCGAGCTGGTCGTAGCCGGTCGTGTGGTCGAGGACGGGGATGTCGCCATCGCCATGATCGAGGCAGGCGCCGGCAAGAACGCCTGGAGCCTGATCTATGACGAGGGCCAGATCAAGCCCGACGAAGAGGTGGTCGCCCAGGGCCTTGAGGCTGCCAAGCCCTTCATCAAGGTGCTGTGCGAGGCCCAGAGCGAGCTCAGGGCCAAGGCCGCCAAGCCCACCAAGGACTTCCAGCTCTTCCCTGAGTACACCGACGAGCTTTATGCTCGCATCGACCAGGTGGCTCATGCCGACCTGGACCAGGCCCTGTCCATCGCGGAGAAGCTGCCCCGCCAGGATCGCATTCACGAGATCAAAGAGAAGGTCCGCGAGGCTCTGGCTGATGAGTTCACCGACATGGACGAGGCCGAGAAGGACAAGGAGCTGGGCAACGCCTTCAAGGAGCTCCAGCGCCAGATCGTCCGCCGCCGCATCCTGACCCAGGACTACCGCATCGATGGCCGTGGCCTGCGCGACATCCGCACACTGTCCGCTGAGGTGGACGTGGTGCCCCGCGTGCATGGTTCCGCCCTCTTCCAGCGTGGCGAGACCCAGGTGCTGGGCATCACGACCCTGAATATGCTGAAGATGGAGCAGACCATCGACGCCCTGTCTGGCCCCACCACCAAGCGCTACATGCACAACTACGAGATGCCACCCTATTCGACCGGCGAGACCGGCCGTGTGGGTTCGCCCAAGCGTCGCGAGGTGGGTCATGGCAACCTGGCCGAGCGCGCCCTGATCCCGGTTCTGCCCAGCCGCGAAGAGTTCCCTTACGCCATCCGTCAGGTCTCCGAAGCCATCGGCTCCAACGGGTCCACCTCCATGGGCTCCGTCTGCGCCTCCACTCTGTCCTTGCTGGCTGCCGGCGTGCCCCTGAGGGCTCCTGTGGCGGGCATCGCCATGGGCCTGGTCACAGGCGAGGTCGACGGTCGGCCCACCTACAAGACCCTGACCGACATTCTGGGCGCCGAGGATGCCTTCGGCGACATGGACTTCAAAGTGGCTGGCACCTCCGAGTTCATCACTTCCCTGCAGCTGGACACCAAGCTGGACGGCATCCCCGCCGACATCCTGGCCGCCGCCCTGCAGCAGGCCAAGGAGGCCCGGGCCACCATCCTCGACGTGATCAACGAGTGCATCGACGGGCCTGCCGAGATGAGCCCCTATGCGCCGCGCATCATCACCACCCAGGTCCCGGTTGACAAGATCGGCGAGGTCATCGGTCCCAAGGGCAAGATGATCAACCAGATCCAGGAGGACACCGGCGCCGACGTCTCCATCGAGGACGACGGCACGGTCTACATCGCCTCCGAGGGCGGCGAGGCGGCGGCCAAGGCCAAGGAGGTCATCGACCAGATCGCCAACCCGCACGTGCCCGAGGCGGGGGAGACCTTCAACGGCAAGGTGGTCAAGATCACCAGCTTTGGCGCCTTCGTCAACCTGACACCGGGCACCGACGGACTTCTGCACATCTCGCAGATTCGCAACCTGGCCAACGGCGAGCGCATTGACTCCGTGGAGGATGTTCTCAAGGAGGGCGACACCGTCGAGGTCATCGTCCAGGGTGTGGATGACCGAGGCAAAATCTCCTTGGCAATCCCAGGCTTCGAGGACCAGGAGTCTGCAGGAGGCCGTGACCGTGGCGGCCGTGGAGACCGTCACGAGCGCGGCGGCCGTGGTGACCGCGATCGTCGTGATCGCCGCAGCCGTTCCTCCGAGCGCGAGGATCGGTATGAGGCCCCGCGTCGCTCCCGTTCCGAGCGTGATGATCGCTACTACGATGACGAGGACCAGGAGGACCGTCCCCGGCACCGTCGTCAGAGCCGCGACCGCGACTATGAGGATGACGGTGACTGGTTCGAGGACGAGGACCGTGGCTCCCGTCGTGCTCGCCGTCGAGTCTCCCGCGATGATGACGAGGATCGTGGCGGCCGGGGCCGTGGCGAGCGTCGCGGCCGCAGCAGCCGTTCCGAGCGTGATGGCCGCAATGATCGTGGCGGTCGTCATGAGCGTCGCTCCTCCGGACGTGGCGGCTATCGTGGCCGCAGGGAGAACCCGCGCTATGCGGCCGACGAGCACTACGACGAGTACCGGGCTGACCGGGAGGAGCGCTCAGAGCGCCCCCGTCGCCGCGTGCGCAGGGACTTCGATCCCTTCGACAGTGAGGACTGATTCCCGCTGATGACAGGACCCCGTCTGTTGGACGGGGTCCTGTTTTGTCTGCAGACCCTCCCGTGAGAGAACGGGAAACATGTCCGTATCACTGATTGTGCTTATCGTCATCGTCCTGCTGGTCGTGTTGCTGGTCATCTGGGGCATCAGGGCTTATAACGGCTTGGTTAATCTGCGTAACCGGGTGGCCAATGGCTGGGCGCAGATCGACGTTCAGCTCAAGCAGCGTGCCGACCTGGTGCCCAATCTGGTCCAGACGGTTAAGGGCTACGCCTCACACGAGTCCACCGTCCTGGAGGAGGTCACCAAAGCCCGCGCTGATGTGGCCCAGGCTCAGACGGCTGGCGGGGATCAGATGCAGGCCCGTGCTGATGCCGAGCAGCGGCTGGGTCGATCCCTGGTCACTTTGATGGCTCGGGCGGAGGCCTACCCTGAGCTCAAGGCCAACCAGAACTTCCTGGACTTGCAGCGTCAGCTCAAGGACCTGGAGGACAAGATCGCCTACGCCAGGCAGTTCTACAATGATGTGGTTCAGAAGTTCAACACCCGCATCGAGACGGTCCCCTCAAACATCATCGCATCCCTCTTCCACTTCCGTCAGGCCCAGTACTTCCAAGCCGACGAGGGCAGCCGTCAGGCGCCAGTTGTGGACTTCGGACAGTGAACGCCCCAGCAGCCTCCTCCGGGAAGGCGGCCTCGAATCATCCCTCCTCGGGCCATCCCTCTTGGAGCACCTCACGCTTTCTCGGGGCCTTGGCGCTGGCTCTGGTGGCAGCCTTGGTGACGTGCCTCGCTGTCCTGTATATCTCCAACAGGAATCGTCCCGACCTGGTATACGATTCGGTGGATTATGATGTCCAGGTCCTGAATAATGGGGATTTGCGTATCAGTCAGACCCTGACTGTCACCATGAATTCCCGCGAGGACGACCACGGCAAGAAACGCCCTTGGCGGGAGCTCTACCACCGCTATCAGATCAAGCCTGACCGGTTGACCGGCATAAGCGACGTAAGCGTGACTGACCTGACTAATGGCTCCACATATAGGCAGACCAACCCGCTAAAGTATCCTGATGATGTCAGGTACATTCACGACTGGGACAAGAACTGGGCTGGCACCTGGTATATGGGCATAGTCTCGGACTCAGAATTGGAATCCTACGAGCCGGGCGACCCGAACCAGGGGTCCGCCTGCGGCGATCAAGGGAACCAGTGCCAGGTGGAGCTGGGCTGGAACATTCCGCAGACTGCCAAGGATTCAGGACGGCGCTTCCGCATCGACATGACCTTCCACGGGGTCACCACTGCCCATCCCGATGTGGCCGAATTCCAATGGGAGCCCGTGGGCGACACCAACCAGATTCCCGTTGAGCATATGAGCGCCAATGTCAAGCTGCCCAAGCAGACAGGAACGGAGAAGGGCAAGGACGCGAAGGCCTGGCTGCACTTCGTTGGCAGGGGTTCCTACGATGTGGTAGATGACAGCCGTATCCGATTCTCCGCAGACCACATCGAGCCGGGCCAGCATCTGGATTTGGTGGTGCTCTTCGATGCGGGGAGGACTTCCTCGGTGGTCAGGATCGATTCCCGACCGGCGCGTGTCCGTATCGTCGATCAGGAACGCCAGCAGTATGATCGCTGGCACGCTGAGCAGACCAGACGGGCGCGGATCGGACTCTTGACGGGCGTCTTGGTGCTCTTGGCTGCTATCGCGCTGATTGCAGTAATGCTTTGCCATGCCTTCCGCAATTATGGAGACTCCCAGTACCAAGGCGATATCATCTACTACCGTCAGCCTCCTGATCTGTCACCCGCCGTGGCCGCCGTTATCAACGATGTGATGCTGACCCGAGAATCCCTTATTGACAGGCAATTGTCAGCAACCATTCTCTCCCTGGCCTCCAAGCGGGCCATCGCTCTTGTTCCTGTCAAGTATGAGGACCGGGCGAGTTTCTGCGAAGGATCCGTGACCACCCAGGTGAGGCGCTTGCTGCTCAAAGGCAAACAGCAGTCCATGGAGGTGGTCATCAATCCGGTCTGCAGCAAGGATCGAGCATCCCTGGCCCTGTCCTCAAGCGAGGAAGCCTGCCTGAGCATGCTGGAAGGTGCCTCCACTCTGATTGGCTCCGAGAATGAACGCTTCGACCTGTATGAGATGATTGCGCTCTTCGCCAAGACTGAATCCGATAATGGCAGGGCCTACCTGGATGCTTTCTACCAGGCTGTCGAGTATGAGACCGACAATGCCGACCTGCGCGCCTATCGTCATAATGTAGGAATCTTTGCCTTCCTGGCTGTGCTCTTGGCTGCTTTCATTCTGTTGGCCGGATTCCTGCCGGGCACCGTACTGGTACGTGCGCCCTTGGCCATGCTTCTGGTGGCTGTGGTGACATTCTCCTTGCGCTATAACTGTTGGCGGGTGCTGAGCAGGAATGGACAGCCCATGGCCGGCCAGGTGTCGGGACTTCGGCGCTATCTGCTTGACTTCAGCGATTTTAGCCACCGTGGTGTGGAGGATCTGGTGCTCTGGGACCGTTACCTGGTTTACGCTACGGCCTTCGGCATAAGCGACCGGGTCGTCGCTCAGCTGGCACAGGCCAGCCCTGAACTGACCGACTCCGACTGGCTGAATGACAATGCGCGCGGCAGCCTGCTCTACTGGACCTTCCTGCCTTACAGCCAGGATGTTGCGGCGGCTTCCTCCCTGAGTGACCCTGAAGCATTGGCTGTCAATTCAGCGCTCGGCCAAGGTGGCGTGATTGATTTGGGTACTCAATTGACCCAGGGACTCGACCAGATTGGCGGCCTGATTGGCATGGCCAGCGGCAACGGCTCTGGCAGTGTTATTGGTGGGTTTGGCGACGGCGGTGGCTCCTTCGGCGGTTCCGGTGGTGGTTCCGGTGGTGGTTCCTTCGGCGGCCGCTGAGACCGGGCCGCCAGTTAAGCTCGATGGGAGGCCGGCGGTGTCGAAGCCGGCCTCAATCTACAAGACGGGAGTACATGCATGACATCGTCGATGCGGGCCTTGGGGCCCTTTACTACGACAGCGGTCGGACTGGGTTGCATGGGATTGTCCATCGAGGGCAAGCCGGACCAGGCAACGGCCATTGGCGTCATCCACCAGGCCCTGGATGCCGGTTGTCGACATCTGGATACCGCCTGGTCATACTACGAATCGGGCGGCCCCGAACAGACCAACGAGCGACTGGTTTGCCAGGCTTTGGACTCCTGGAAGGGCCCCCGTCAGGACGTGCTGGTGGCCACCAAGGTTGGGCACTACCGCAACTTCACCGACGGACGGCCCACCTGGGCTGTGGACGGTCGGCCGGAGAGCCTGATCCGGCATGCCAAGGAGTCCGCTCAGGCCTTGGGCGTGGACACCATTGATCTGCTCTACATGCACCGGCCTGATCCGCAGGTGCCCTACCAGGAGTCCCTGGAGGCCATGGCCGAGTTGGCCAAGCAGGGCGTGGCCCGGACCTTAGGCGTCTCCAATGTAGATATTGAGCGGATGGACCTGGCTCGCAAGATTCTGGGCGATGACCTCGTAGCCGTGCAGAATCAGTTCTCGCCTACCTTCACCAGTTCCCGCCAGGAGCTGGACCATGCGGCCGAACTGGGTCTGGCCTTCGTCTGCTGGAGCCCCCTGGGAGGGTTCCGAGCGCCCAAGGACGAAACCCGTTATGATGCCTTCCGGCAGGTGGCTCAGGAGCGCGGCGTCTCCCACCAGCGCGTGGTCCTGGCCTGGGAACTGTCCCAGAACAGCAACATCTTTGTGGTTCCCGGGGCTCACAGGGCGGCCACCATTCTGGATTCCCTACAGGCGGCTGACATGGAACTGAGCGAGGACGAGATGGACCGCCTGAACCGGGCGGCGACTGCATGAGTCCCAAGCCTGAACCAAGAGAGCAGGGCAGCCAGAGCGCTCAGGGCCAAGCCTGGGATCGGGAACGGACCTTACTGGACAGCAGTCCCCTGTCGCCACTGGACGATCAGGGCCGGCCGATCCCAGTCACCATTCCCATTGCCTTAGCGCCTGGGATCAAAGTGGTCTACACCACCAGGCTGGGCGGGGTCTCCTCGGGCGATTATGCCCAGCTGAATCTCGGCGGCAAGGGGGGCGACGACCCACAGGCGGTGGCTGCCAACCGTCAGGCCCTGCGCCGCCAGCTGGACCGTCCCATGGTCCTGGTGGATCAGGTTCACTCAGCCAGGGTCTGGGACGCTGACCAGGGTCAGCCCCAAGGGCGCTGCGAGGCCGATGCGCAGGTGACCACCCGTCGTGACCTGGCCCTGGGCATCTTCGCGGCCGATTGCCTCCCTGTGCTGCTGACCGACCCCCAGGCCGGCGTGACGGGTGCGGCACATTGCGGTCGTCGTGGTTTGGTGGCTGGCGTCATTCCAGCCACAGTCCAGGCTATGGCCGACAAGGGCGCCAACCCCTCCAGGATCGTGGCAACGCTGGGGCCTCGGATCTGCTCAGACTGCTATCAGGTGCGTTCGAACCTGGCTGATGACTTCGAGAAGCGCTTCCCTGGCGCACCCGGACCATGCCGATTCGGCGGAATCGCCATCGACATCGCCGCTGCAGCCAGAATGGAACTGAAGGCGGCAGGAGTGACCCGTATCGTTGACTCCACCCCGTGGGTCGCTGCCGCCACCAGTTACCTTTGCCAGGATCCGGATCTGGAAGAGCTCTGCAGCCATGACAATGAGGGCCCCTCCCTGTCGAGGCGTCTTGAGGACCTGTGCCGACCCTTGTGCACCCTGGAGAATCCGCTCTGGTACTCCCACCGCCGGGCCTCGCTGGCCAGCAAGGCGGGGGAGGGGCGCATGCTGGCCCTTATCCTGGCCGACGACTGATGCAGTATATTGATTGATTGGCTTCTGACAGCTGGAGCAGGCCTCGGGTGCAGATGTTCGGTGCAGATAGCACCGGGTCTGCGCCCCTTCCTGTCCTGGCGTGAGTACCGTTGAGTTTATGAGTGAGAGCAGAGCATCAGCAGCCCCGTCCGAGGCCAGTCAGGATAGCGCAGAGCCGGAGGAGCAGATTCAGCCAGTTGTGGCGGTGATTCTGGCGGCCGGGCTGGGCGTTCGATTCGACGAGAACAACCCTAAGCAGCTGGTGCAGGTGGGCGGCAAACCCATTATCACCTGGTCAATTGACGCCTTCCAGCTCAATGCCCGCGTCACCGACATCCTGGTCGTGGTCAATGATCGCGTGCGGGAGGCTGTCGAGGCTATCGTGGGCGATGACACCTATGACAAGGTCCGCACGGTCATCCAGGGCGGCATCGAGCGCATGGACAGCACCGAGGCTGCCCTGCAGACCCTGGCTGATGCGGAGATCCCCCAGGATGCCAAGCTGCTCATCCACGATGCGGTACGCCCTTTCGTCAGCCAGGAATCGATCGATGGCTGCATCGATGCCTTGGATGCATTCAACGCCGCAACTGTGGCCGTGGCCTCGACCGACACCATGCTGATGGCCGGCGACCTGGGCGAGCGCAAGGTGGTGCGTCAGGTGCCCAATCGTGACAACATGTTCCGGGCTCAGACCCCGCAGGCCTTCCGCTTCGGCACCCTCCGCAAGGCCTACGACCTGGCCGCTGCGGACCCTGATTTCCATCCCACTGATGACACCAGGGTCGTGGTGGACCGTCTGCCTGAGGAGCCGGTGGCCATTGTGGCCGGCAGCGTGACCAACATGAAGATCACCCTGCCATCGGACGTGCCCATGGCTGAATGGATAGCGCGCTCCCTGGCCGGGTGAAGTCCTGTGTACCATGGGGCACATGGAGCAGATCAAGGTCATCGTCGCCGGATACGACCATTACAAGGGTGTTGACGTCAACCCCTCAAGCCAGGTTTCCCAGGCCCTGGCCGAGCATGGCATGGAGGGCATGCGCCCTGCCGGTCCCACTGAGGAGGATCCTTTGGAGGGTGTGGATCTGGCTATTTCATCCGTCACCATGCCTGTCAGCTTCGCCAAGGCCTGGCCTATGCTGCATGAGGCCATAGAGCGGGTGCACCCCGATATCATCATCGCCACGGGGCTCAAGCGTCGGGCTCGTGGCATCGCCATGGAGCGCTGCGCCGTCAACCTCAAGGAGGACGACGCTGACGACCATGAAAACTCAGGGGAGCAGGAGCCTCGCAATCCCGTCCGCAAGACCAGTAGCCAGCCCATAGATCCCCAAGGTCCGGCTGCCTACTGGACCCGACTGCCGCTGAGAGCCATCCTGCACGATTTTGGCACCTGCGGCATTCCGGCCACACTCAGCTCGGACGCGGGCACCTATGTCTGCAACGCGCTTTTCTACAACCTCTTGGCATGGGCTGCAGGACACAAGGATGTCCTGGCCGGGTTCGTCAGCCTTCCCCTGGTCAACGAAAGCGGCGGACAGGAGTGCGGCCTGCCCCTGGATCAGCAGATACAGGCTGTACGCGAGGTGGTCAATGAGACTATTCGCTACTATCGGAGGCCCTCCTCCAGCCCCATTCTTATTGCCTGAGCCCCGTATGTAAGGTCAATGTGTCGGCAGCTTGTCAGACGGCAAATTTCGGCCTGTCATGGGGTAGAGTCGAGGTAAATCCACCGGACCGAAGACATCTTTGTCACGGGCCGGCATGTCCTGGTGGCGAAGAGGAGTGTTTCCATGGCCGAAGATCAGTTTCCCGTTGTCCTTCGAGGCTATGACAAGGAGCGGGTCGACCAGGCCCTGGCGGCCTCGCGGAGCAATCTGGCCCGGTTGCGTCAGCAGATCAAGGCCGATGACGATCGCATTCTGAAGCTGGAGGCGGAACTCCAGGAGGCCAAGTCACGCAAGGTCGAACAGCCGCGCAACTCATTCGCCTCCCTTGGGGCCAACGCCCAGCAGCTGCTGGCCTCGGCCGAGCAGACCAGCACCGAGCTGCTCAACCGCGCCAAGCAGGATGCGGCATCCACTAAGACTTCCGCCCAGGAGAAGGCGACGACCCTGGTCAACGAGGCCCAGCTTGAAGCCAAGCACATCGTGGACGAGGCCAACGCCAAGGCCAAGTCCATCGTCGAGGCCGCCAACGACGAAGCCAGGACCGTCACCACCACCGCCAAGCAGCAGAGCGAGCAGAGCAAGTCCGCAGCCGACAAGGTTGTGGCCGAACGTCGCCAGGCCCTGGACCTGGAGCTTCAGAACTCCCGCGAGGAGCACGAGAAGCGGCTGGCCACCAGCAAGGCCACCCAGGACAAGGAGCTGTCCGAGCAGAAAGCCAAGGCCGCCAAGGAGATCGCCGACAAGCGGCGCAAGAGCGACGAGGAGATCGCCAAGCTCAAGAAGGATGCCAACGATCAGATTCAGAAGGCCCTGGCTGAGGCCAACAAGAAGCTGGCCGACGTGCGCGAGCAGGTCTCCAAGAGCCTGAATGACGCCCGCAGGCAGGCTTCGGAGATCACCGACAAGGCCAAGTCCGAGGCCCAGCAGATTGTGGACGAGTCCAAGGTCACCAGCGCCGAGACCATGGCCAAGGTCAATGCTGAGGCCGAGCAGGTCCGCTCCGATATTGCAGCCCAGCAGGAGGATGCCACCAAGAAGGTGAGCGAGCTGCTCAAGAGCCTGGAGGAACGGCGGGTCAAGACCGAAAAGGAGACCCAGGAACTGATTGATCAGGCCAAGGCCACCCGCAAGGATGCCGACTCGTTCGCCTCCTTCAAGCGTGAGGAGTCCGAGCGCAAGGCCAGCCAGCTGCTGGAGGAGGCCAAGCAGCGCGCCCAAACCGAGATCGAGGACCAGCGCAAGGCCGCCCAATCCGAGCTTGACGGGCTCAAGGACCACATCGCCAAGCTGCAGCACCGGGAGGCCACCATTACCTCTCGGGTCGACGAGCTGCGGAACATCTTCTCCAAGTCCTTCGGCAATTTCGACGGCTTCCATGATGAGGCTGTGATCAATGACCAGGACGAGGGGCAGGCGCCCAGCGTGCCAGTGGTCAACGCTGTACCTGCTGCGGATCCGCTGCCGGCCCCTGCTTCGTCGGCTTCGGCGACATCCTCGGAGGCTGAAGGCGAGGATCAGGCCGTCGATCAGCCCCTTGCCGATGCCCAGGCAGACGCCCCTCAGATACCGGTCGATCCGGTTCCAGCCAGCCAACCGACCGATGGCGTGGCCACTGATTCCACCAGTAATTCCGAGGATGATGCCAACGTAGCTGCGTCTGTCAGGTCCTCAGCCAATATGCCTACTCAGGTTCTGCCCTCTCCGGCGCCGAGCGCCCTTCCCGATGCATCCGCCCAGGCCGATGACGCGCCGGCCCAGGATGAGGCCGGACAGGTGGAGAAGGCAGTCACCGATCAGGAAACTACGGTTATTCCGCCCATCAACGACGACGCTACCCCGACCGATCGGGACTGATCAGCAAAGGACATTGTTCCTTGGGGCCGGATCGCAGGCATGGTCTGCGATCCGGCCCTGTTGTTCTGCCTTGCTTGGAAGTTGGGTAGCCGTCAATCTCGGCCAGAACCCCTGCTGAGGCCTAGAGTCGATAGTGAAGAGGTGCAGGCCAAGGGTCACGGGGTTGGGAGAGCGTCATGCAGCAATCACGGCACGCGTCATCACATGTGTCTGGCACGGGGTCGTCCGGGTCGGCTGCGGCTTCTCGCCCATGGAGCGCCCAGGTGCGCCGTGGAGTGGACCTGCAATCCCTCTATGCCCTGGTGTATCTGGTGGTGGCCAACCTGATCGCAGGGGTTCTGAATCTGCCCTCGGTGGCTGCGGCCCTGGGCATTGCCCGTCAGCCAGGGCTGGGGGATCTGCTGGGCGATCTGGTCATGCTGGTCTTTCTCTTCGGCACCCGCGGCCAGGATCTGCTCGGGCGCGGTTCCAACCCTGTGCAGTACAAGGCGCAGACCAATCCTGGTCCGGCCGTGCTGATCGGGGCCATCCTGCTGATCATGCTGGCCAGCAGCATCGAGACCGGCTTCACCTGGGTGGTCAACCAGGGATCACAGGCCCTGGGGCTGGTCTACCACTCCACCACCTCCCAGATCGCGGCGGGCCAGCATGGGTTCCTGTCGCCCCTGGATACGGCCATCCTGGTCCCCGTCGTCGAGGAGTTCCTGCTACGCGGCGTGGTCATGGGCAGGCTCAAGCCCTACGGACGAACCTTCGCCATCATCACCTCCTCCTTTATCTTCGCCTGCCTGCACGGAGACATCACCCAGAGCCTGTTCACCTTCCTGCTGGGTCTGGTTTTGGGTGTCATCGCCATGGAATACTCCATCCTCTGGTCCATGGCCCTGCATATCTTCAACAACCTGGTTTTGGCTGACGCCATGATGTGGCTTACCCAGACGGTGCCGGCCCGCACCGGCATGATGATCAACCAGGTGATGACCCTTCTGGGCTTGGTTGGGGGACTGATCGTCCTTTGGCTGATTCGTGGACAGCTGGCAGATCGCCTGCGCGCCAATCGCTCACGCCCCGGAACCTACAAGGGCTGGATCTCCCTTGGGCTGGCTGTCCTGGTGGTCCTGGCAGTGGTCAATGCAGCCCAGCGCTTCTCCCTGGCCTGACAGGTACAGTTGTCCACATCCTCCGCCAGACGAACCCTCAATGACCGATTCCCGCTATGCTGGATGCAGGGATGCAGAAACATCCGCATGAAAGGAAACAAGGACAGACCGTATGACATCAGCACTGACACCACTGGATCAGAACCGCTTGGAGGATCTGCGGACCGCCTTCGATGAGCGCGAGGCCAACCATGTCGCCATGAACGCCGTCACTCAGGTAGGCATTGACGAGGTGGCCCACAACTATAATCGCTCCCGCCTGCTTCAGCACCGATTTTCGGTCAGCATCGACAATGGCACGGTCACCTCGCAGGCGCACTCCGGCCGTTGCTGGCTCTTCAGCTCGCTGAATGTAGCCCGGTTCGTGGCCCGCAAGGCTCTGAACATTGATGGCGAAAGCACAGCCAACCCCATGGGCGACTTCGAGCTGTCCCAGAACTATGCCATGTACTATGACAAACTTGAGCGCGTCAACTACTTCCTGCGGGATGTGGCGGTTCTGGTGCGGGCCGGCGAGCCTGTCGACTCCCAGCTCATGCGCTTCCTGATGGGCGATGTCATGGGCGATGGCGGCCAGTGGATCATGGCCATGAACATCTATAAGAAGTACGGCGCAGTGCCCAAGCAGTTCTATCCCGAGACAGCCTCCTCCCAGAACACCAGCCAGATGAATGATCAGCTGCGTCGCCTGCTCCATCAGGCCACGGCTCACATGGTGGCCAACCCGGACGGGATCGACGGGATCATCGACCGGACCCTGGAGGCCGGTCACCGTATCCTGACCATTCATCTGGGCACTCCGCCCACCAGCTTCGACTGGGAGTGGACCGACAAGGATGGCGTCTTCCACCGGGATGGGCGGATCACCCCGCAGGAGTTCTGGAAACGCTACGTGAATGCCGGGCTTGAGGACTATGTCTGCCTGGTCGACGATCCGCGCCCCGAGCACCCCAAGGGCCGCAAGATTGGCATCGAGCACCTGGGCAACGTGGCTGGCGGCGATCCCACCGAGTACCTGAACGTTCCGGTGGAGGTCATGAAGGACTGTGCTCGTCGTCTGATGAGCGAGCATGGTCTGCCGGTCTGGTTCGGCGCCGACTGCCACCCCATGATGGACCGCAAGGCCGGTCAGTGGGCCACCGACCTGTTCGAGTACGGCCGGGTTTATGGTGTGGACTTTGACATGGACAAGGAGCAGCGGGTGCGCTTCGGCGATTCGGCCCAGAACCATGCCATGGCATTCGTGGGCGTAGATGTGGCCGATGACGGCCGGACCACCAACCGCTGGCGGGTGGAGAACTCCTGGGGCGGGGACATTGCCAACAAGGGCTACTTCATTATGAGCGACGACTGGTTCAGTCAGTATGTCTATGAGGTGGCCGTGCCCAAGTCCATGCTGTCCGAGGAGTATCGCCAGGCCTTCGATCAAGAGGCCATCATGCTGCCCGCCTGGGATCCCATGGGTGCCCTAGCCTGATCAACGTCATCAATTTATCCATCTAATTGTTCGTTTCCGTGGTCTGCATGGATCGCGGGAACGAACCGTCCGCATTGGTCCGGATGCGGGCGGTCATAAGGAATTCGGGCAAGATCGTCGCAGTACGACAGAGAGGAGAGCGACCGTGGCATTCGTCAAGGAACCGGATATCATCCCGGAAGAGGGGCGGCAGTATTTTGCCGATACGGCCGTCTTTCCCGAAACAGTGGATGTCAACATTCGTCAGCTGGATCCCATCCCGGCTCCCAGGGTTTTTCTGCGCTCGCGACCCCTGGATCCGGAGCGTATGGAGCTGGTACGGGACTCCCGCCAGGCCATTCGCAATGTTCTGCATGGCAGGGACGACCGGCTGCTGGTCATCACCGGCCCCTGCTCAGTCCACGACCCGAAGGCTGCGCTGGAGTACGCCCGTCGCCTGTCGGCGGTCAATGAGCGGTTGAAGGATCGGCTGCTGATCGTCATGCGGGTCTACTTTGAGAAACCCCGGACCACGGTGGGATGGAAGGGGCTAATCAACGACCCCGACCTGGATGGAACGTTCAACATTCGCAAGGGGATTCGCCTGGCTCGTCAGGTGCTCTGGCAGGTCTTGGGCCAGGGGATCCCGGCGGCCACAGAATGGCTGGATCCCATCACCCCACAATATCTCTCTGACGCGGTCAGCTGGGGAGCCATCGGTGCTCGGAACACGGAGAGCCAGGTCCACAGGGAGCTGGCCAGCGGCATGTCCATGCCCATGGGTTTCAAGAATTCGACCGAGGGCAGCGTAAAAGCAGCGGTCGATTCCTGCCTGGCAGCATCATCCGAGCATCACTTTCTGTCCATCAATCTGGATGGCCATGTCATCGCTGCCGAGACCAGGGGCAATCCAGATTGTCACTTGATTCTGCGCGGTTCCAGCCATGGCCCCAATTACGATTCGGAATCCGTCCGGTCCGCCCTGGAAGTCATGCATCAGGCTCCGCTGGGTCCTGGAGCCTGCCGGGGCCTGATCGTCGATGCAGCCCATGGCAACTGTAGCAAGGATCCAGTGCGTGAGGCCCAGGTGGTTGAAGAGTTGGCAGACCGCCTCGCCAAGGGTGAGCAGGGCCTGTCAGGCATCATGATGGAGAGTTTTCTTGAGGGCGGCCACCAGAAGCCGGCCCCACTGGATCAGCTGGTCTTCGGCCAGTCCGTCACCGATGCCTGTATTTCCTGGGACAGGACCGAGGAACTGCTGCAGATCCTAGCCGATGCTGTGCAAGCTCGTCGGGAAAGGATGAAGGCATGAGCCGGATGAAGGATGAGCCGCAAAAGCCTCTGCCCCGACCCAGCAAGGCCTACGAGGTTGAACTGGTGCACAAAGCATTGGCGGCTGGCGTCAACCCTTTGCAGACGGGGAACGTGCCCAGGTGGGAGGACGAGGTAGGCATAGGCCGGATCGTCAACAGGCGAGTTTTTGAGCTTGACCGTTTGCCTTCGCCCGCGCAGATGCTGACTCGTTATCCCTTGGATGGACCGGCCAAGGAACTGGTCATCCGCTCCCGGCAGGAGATCGTGGATTGCCTGCATGGGCGGGATGACCGGTTGTTGGTCATTGTGGGCCCCTGCTCCATCCACGACCCCGATGCCGCACTGGACTATGCTCGTCGTCTGTCGGCCGTCAATGAGCGGTTGAAGGATCGGCTGCTGATCGTCATGCGGGTCTATTTCGAGAAACCTCGGACCACTGTCGGTTGGAAGGGTCTGATCAACGATCCCGACCTGGATGGCAGCTATAACATCCAGAAGGGCCTGGTCCTGGCACGGCGCATTCTGCTGGGGGTGCTGGAAACCGGACTTCCGGCGGCCACGGAATTTCTTGAGCCTACATCGCCGCAGTACATTTCTGATGCGGTCAGTTGGGGGGCCATCGGTGCCCGGAACACGGAGAGCCAGGTCCATCGGCAGCTGGCCAGCGGCATGTCCATGCCCATCGGCTTCAAGAACGCCACGGACGGCAGCGTGGATGTGTCCATTGATTCCTGCTATGCGGCCTCTCAGCGCCACACCTTCTTCGGGATAGACCATGAGGGTCAGGCTGCGGCAGTGGCGACCATGGGCAACCCCGACTGCCATCTGGTCCTTCGCGGCTCCAAGTCCGGCCCCAACTATGATCAGGATTCGGTGCGGGCAGCCCTTGCCGTACTGCGCAAGCGCATGCCTAAGGACAGCGCGGCTGCCCACGGACTGCTCATCGATGCTTCCCACGGCAATTCCGGCAAGGACGAGCGCCGCCAGATCCAGGTTGTCCATGAGCTGGCCCGGCGGATAGGCGACGGTGAGGAAGGCGTCACTGGCCTGATGATGGAGAGTTTCATACGTGGAGGCAATCAGCAGCCGGCCCCATTGGACCAGCTGGTCTACGGGTGTTCGATCACCGACCGTTGCATCTCCTGGCCTGATACTCAGGACCTGCTGGAGGAGCTGGCAGGAGCAGTGGACCGCCGTCGAAGCGCGGCTCGTTGACTTGCGCCTGCAGTAGTCTGGTCGGGCTGCAGTTGCAGGTGAAATCTTGGATAAGGAGTCAGGTATGAGCGAAGCGGATGCTTCCCTGAAGGGTGAAGATCGGCGGCCGGTTGCCGTCATCGGGGCCATGGATGAGGAGGTGGCCCTGATCGGCCGAGGTCTGAAGCAGGGGGATCGGGATCCCCATGCTGGTGATGCTGGCCTGAAGGTCATATGTGGCACCCTTGATGGGGCACACGGCCCGGTTCGTCTGGCTGCCACCGTGGGTGGCATGGGCACTGTCAACATCGCCGCCACCACACAGTATTTGATCGATGCCTTCCATCCCAGGGCCGTTATCTTCTCTGGTATTGCGGGCAACCTGAACAAGGATCTGCACATCAACGACGTGGTCCTTGGAGGCACCCTTCGCTATCTGGACACTGATATGCGCTTGGTGGCCCAGTCGGCCCCCGGCACCGAGGAGTTCCACTCGGATCCTCACCTGCTGGATCTGGCAAGCCGGACCCTGGACTCCATGGGGATCAAGCACATCGTTGGCACCATTGCGACAGGTGACTACTTTGTGGACAGCCCTGAGAAGATTGCCGAAGTCAAGGAGCAGACCGGGGCCGATGCGGTCGAGATGGAGGGAGCAGCTGTCTGCCATGTGGCGGCCCGCAACAAGGTGCCAGCCCTGGTTATTCGCGCTCTGAGCGACAATGCCGACACCGACTATGAGGTCTTCCGGGAGTTCGACATCTCCGAATATGCCGACACGGCCGCCAGGCTGGTGCTGGGCATCGTGCGCGAGCTCTGAACGCCGGTCAGCAAGGAGCCCTCGGCCGTGCAGCTTGGCACCTATGGGCTAGCGATTTGATGGGTTGCGTCCGTCGTGGCCTGGGTGCCATGAATCTGCTGAGGTCCTGCAGTCCGCAAATCTGGCTGGAGGCGAGCTCGTTGCGCCTGCGAACTTGACGGCTGCAGCTGACCTGTGTACTATTGCCCCTTGCATACCAAAGACCGTTGGTCGGGACCCTTGGGTCTCCTAAGTTCGGTTGATCGAGCCAGCACAGGTTGAGTTTTAAATTGGTCCTTGTGGCCTGTTTTCCGCTCTGCCTGTCGGCAGGGCTTTCTTTTTGCCTGCCATGCTCGGTCGTCCGGTTCCCTCCAGAGGTCTGTCTAGGAAGGAACGCCATGAAAAGGCCCGAAAAGGAAGAGGCTGTCGCCAGGCTGACGGACAAGTTCCGTGACGCCGATGCCATCATCCTCACCGAGTACCGCGGGCTCAGTGTTCCGCAGGTCGCCGATCTGCGGAACAAGCTAGGCCGCGATACTTCCTACAACGTGGCGAAGAACACGCTAGCCCGGATTGCGGCCAAAGAGGCTGGAATCGAGGGTCTCGATGAGATGCTTGCCGGCCCCTGCGCCATCACCTTCGTCAAAGGTGATTACGTCAATGCCGCCAAGACGTTGCGTGATTTCGCCAAGGACAACCCGGCATTGATCGTCAAGGGCGGCTTCATCGATGGAGCCGTTGCTGACGCGGATGCCATGAAGAAGATCGCGGATCTGGAATCCCGCGATGTTCTGCTCTCCCGTATGGCCGGCGCGCTCAAGGGCACCATGTCCAAGGCCGCCAACCTGTTCGTCGCTGTGCCTACCAAGGCTGTGCGCACGTTCGACGCCCTGCGCGAGAAGCAGGAAAAGGCCGCCTGAGTCCACGGCCACTGGCCCGGATCCATACGGCAAACACAAAAAAAGATGTTCGGTGATCGGCTACCAGTCAATGCCGGTCGTCACAAATGAAAGGAAGCCATTATGGCCAAGCTCTCCGCTGACGAGCTCATCGACGCGTTCAAGGAAATGACTCTGGTCGAGCTGTCCGACTTCGTCAAGAAGTTCGAGGACGAGTTCGACGTCGAGGCCTCCGCCCCTGTGGCTGTGGCGGCTGCCGCCCCCGGTGCTGCTGCTCCGGCCGAGGAGGAGAAGACCGAGTTCGACGTCGTGCTCTCCGCCATCGGCGACAAGAAGATCCAGGTCATCAAGGCTGTCAAGGCCATCACCAACCTGGGCCTGGCCGACGCCAAGGCTCTGGTCGACGGCGCCCCCAAGACCGTTCTGGAAGGTGCCAAGAAGGAGGATGCCGACAAGGCCAAGGCCCAGCTGGAAGAGGCCGGCGCGACCGTCGAGCTCAAGTAGTCATCGGCTCTTTCTGAGCCCTTGCATGCTGGAAAGCCCTGTGTCGTCACCGACGGCCCGGGGCTTTCCCATACCCTGGGGGATTGGTGTGCCTGTTGGGTCGGCCTTGGACCAAACGATTATGAGTCGTTTGCTATCCGCACAAGAGTGGATCGAAGTGTCTGAATTGATTCATGGCAGGCAATGAGCCACCTGCCGTTTACCACAATCAGACCTGCAGATACTCCCGATCCGGACGGCTCCAAGAGGTGCGCTATGCCTGCGAGCCTCTCATGTGTCCTTTATCAGGTAATTCGGCACGCAATCAATCCTATCTCTGGGTTTCATGACAGAATAGGCGGTAGTACCGAGTGAAGGCGGCTGCAGATTTGGGAGGTCGAAAACGTGAGTGACGATCGGCGACCGGGGCAGGTGTGGATAATCAAGTTCAATGGGGCGGAAGAGACCCGGCTCAAGCCTGGCGAGACCGTCGAGATTGGCCGCAAGCCCCTGCGTCCGCTGGCCGATGACGGTCGGCGCCGTCTGGAGGTGCCCGATCAGACTAAATCCATGTCCAAACGACATGCCATTTTTTCCGTTGACCAGGACGGTCTGGCCACCCTGCGCGATATGGGTTC
This sequence comes from Bifidobacterium sp. B4111, assembly GCF_026537235.1. Lineage (NCBI taxonomy): Bacteria > Bacillati > Actinomycetota > Actinomycetes > Bifidobacteriales > Bifidobacteriaceae > Bifidobacterium > Bifidobacterium sp. B4111. The sequence continues at coordinate 82,247 of NZ_JAFNMO010000001.1, forward strand.
CACCAACGGCTCCTATCTGATCCAGTCAGACGGCTCCCTGGTCAGGCTGCCTGTGGACGCCGCCTTCCCCCTATCCAGCAGCTCGGCTCGCTTCCAGTTCGGTGATGTCCCCGTCGACTTCGTGCGCATCAACAATCCCGAAGAGGATACGACCAATCCCTCGCCCCAGGTGCCTGACCTTTTCTCATACTCCACACAGCCCCGGGGCATGGTGGAGCCTGATGCGGCTGAAATGTCTGTCGATGACATTCTGGACATGCGCGCCGGCGAGCCCACTGGCATCTTCAAGGCCGACGGGGTTCGCAACCGGGTCACTGCCCTTCACGATATGGCCTTGGGCGCTGCCAAGACAGCCGATTCTTCCCCAGAGACCGGCGGCGCTTCACCAGATCGTCCCAGGAATGCCCCAGCCACTCGCGGTTCGGAGGGCAATCCGTCATCGACTTTCTCAGGTAGGCCGGAACCAGCAGATTCCCAAGGCCCGCAAGTTCGTTATTCTGACAATGCTGATTCAGCCGAGCATGGCCAGACCGACAGGAGACCGGCCGATGTCGGTTCGGCTGAGGGCCAGGAATCATACCCTCGCGGAGCCTATTCCGACCAGCCGGATGATGGAGTATTCGAGGACCGCGAAGGTGGCCGGCGTGGTGGCGATGCTCGCCAGCCTCTGCCATGGCAGGAACGCGAATCCGAGCAGAGTCTTCCCTTGGTCGGTATTCGGGAGGAGGATAGCCTGCCGGTCGATCGCGATCTTTTCGCTGATGCTCGTCGTTCCCGTTCCGCTGAATCGGCCCCCGATCAGGATCGCTATGACCAGGATGCTCGCGATGATCGCCGTCATCGTGATGATCGCGCAGTTTCCGGCCGCAGGGGTTATGCAGATGGTCAATCTCGGCAAGGCCGGGTGAGCGAAGCGGACACAGGCCAGGGATTCACTCCACTGGGGGCCGTAGAGCTGGCCCGCCTTTCCAAGAAGGAGTCAGATCAGGATCGACGTCCTCAGCCAGCGGATCAGCCGGATGATGACCAGCGGTATCAGCCGGCTTTCGAGCCTGGATCCGTTTTTGAGCGGGTTTCCAAGGGTGACTATGACCGTGGTCAGGAGGCCATCGAGGTGGATGGGATGAGCTCCGATGATGCCAAACGCACCGGGGATTTCGCCCTGCAGTTCGCCATGGCCAAGCATCGCCAGTTGCTGCCCTTCCTGGCGATGAATCCGGCCCTCTATGATGATCTGTACGCCTGGTTGGAGGCTCAGGGCGACCAGGACATCGACGCGGCCCTGCGTAACAATGACGGGTATCACGAATATCTGAACGCCGTGCGGAAGTGAGTGGACGGATGAGCGAGACGGTAATGAGCACCGGTGGATCGGAAGAGGACAAACGGGCTGATGCACAGGCATCAGCGGCTGGGTCCTCCTCCGAGCGTGCGGCAGAAGAGGTCAAGGCTCCGTTGACTCCCCTGGAGCGAATCCGGGGATGGCGCCAGGACTATCAGAACCAGGTGGGACTGACTCCCTTGGAGAATGTGTCGCAGCTGGCCGCGCAGATGGATCTGACGCACGCGCATCCTTCCGGGATTGCCCAGCTTTTCGCCAGCGGCCAGGTTCATCTGGATGCGCTTTTCCGGGATCGCGGCATGCTGCGTGCGGCTCACCGTCGTATGGAGCGGGTTCTGGATGATCAGGCCGCCAAGGAGCGTGCCAGCGGTTTCGCCCAGCTCTCCATGGTGGTGGGGGTGGCTGCCTGGCAGGGGCGCGACATGCCCGTACTGCTCTATCCCGTGCGCATCGATGAGAGCACACAGGGGGCATCCAGGGCCTCTATCAGATTCACAGGCAAGGTGGATCTTAATCCTGCTTTGATCTCGGCCATGCGCGAGCGGGGCATCACCCTGGATCCGGATCGTCTGTTTTCCGCCTCCCATTATCAGGGCGGCACACCTGAAACCTCGTCGCTTTTCAAGGACATGACGGCCCTGATCACGCCGCATATCAGCGACTTCACCATTGGGCGGAAAATCGTTCTGGGGTGCTTTATTGAGCCATCGGCACAGCTGTTGGGCGAGAGCCTGCGGATTCTGGACCGGATGACCGCTGGATCCACCGGCAACGATTTGCTCGATGCCCTAGCTGGCGACCAGGCAGCCTCCGAGCGGCTCAAGGGCGGACCAGTGCCCGACTACAGCCCCTTCGATGCTGACCCTCACAGCGAGTTTGAGGCTGGAGATGTGGACAACCGGGTCCGTTATGCTGCCCAGCTGGTGGCGACCGGGCACAGCGTGCTTGTGGATGAGCAGACCGGCCGTCACAGCGCCGATGATGCCCTGGCCATCGCCTCGCGCTGCGTCACCGCCGGCAGGACCGTGCTCTATGTGCCCTGCGTGGTGGAGGAGAAGCGGCGTTTCCAGCATCGTTTGGATGCCGCTGGGATGGCTGACATGGCCCTTGATCTGACCGACGACCAACTGGGCAGGATCCTGGACCAACGACTGATCGATGCAGTGGGGTTCAAACCCGGCAAGTCCAGCGAGCATTTTGATCAGGTGGCTGACGAGCTTGTGGGTGTCCGCTCCCGACTGACCCGCTACCTGGGCGATCTGCATGGGGTGGATTCCAGTTGGGGGGTTTCGGCCTACCAGACCATTCAGAATCTGGCCAACATTGCCAATATGCCTACGCATCCTGCCACCCGTGTCCGTCTGGGCGCGGCCACGGCCCACAACCTGCAGCCCGAGCTGGATACGTGGGCGGACAAGCTGGAGAGGGCTGCCGAGCTGGGCGAATTCGTCATCGGTCCCCAGGACACCCCCTGGTACGGCGCCACCCTGGTCAGCGAGAACGAGGCTGTGGACGCTTACTCCCGCGTGGTTCGTCTTCTGCAGCGGCTTCTGCCGGACACCCGTGAGCAGGTCAAATCCACTGTAGAGACCTGCGGATTCCCTGTGCCGGCCACCGTCAAGGATTGGGGGCGGCAGGTGGTGGTCCTCAAGAACCTGCGCCGGGTCCTGGATGTCTTCCAGCCCTCCATCTTCGAGCGCGACATCCCCGCCATGATCGAGGCCACCAAGTCCAAGGCCGATCGCAAGGCCAATGGCACCAATCTGGGATTCTGGGAGCGTAGACGTCTGGTCAAGGAGGCCAAGAGCCTGCTCAGGCCCGGTGCCCAGGTCGAGGATCTGCATGAGTCGCTGGTGGTGGTCTCCAAGCAGGCCGAGCAGTGGCGGACCTTCGTCCCTCACGGTGGCTGGCCGGTCCTACCGCCCAAACTGGACGTCATCATCGACACGCAGGAATCCCTGATCCGCGACATGACAGCTCTGGACACCGTCCTGGATTCGACTCCGGCAGGCGGCGATCTGGAGACCATGGACTTCAACAAGGTGGAGGAGCGGCTCAAGGCGCTCTTTGACGACCATACAGCCTTGGATACCTTGCCCGAGCGCTGCGCTTTGGAGGGTGAATTCAGCGAGGCAGGGCTGCAGGACCTGGTCCAGGACCTGCGCAACCGTCAGGTTGAAGGCAAGGCGGTACGGGCCGAGCTGCAACTGGCCTGGTGGACCACGGTCTTCGATGACATCATGCGCTCCTCGCAGATCATCTCCAACCAGGATGGTTCCGCCCTGTCCAACGCAGCCGACCGTTTCAGCCAGGTGGATGCCCAGCATGTGGCCAGCGTAGGGCCCATGGTTGCCCAAGAGAGCGAAAAGCGTCTGTCTGAGCTGCTCTTTTCGCGCACCCAGGAGGCCAATCAGCTGCACACTATGCTGGCCGGCAACCCCGGTGCCTCCCTTGCGGTCTTCCAACAGGCCCACCCTGGCATACTGTCGGCGGCCAAGCCCATCATCATCGCGACTCCGGCCACGTTGGCAACGAGGACCAATCCGACACAGCTGGCCGACACGGTCATCATCGATGCCGGGGCCCATATGCCTTCCATCCAGGTGCTGACTGTGCTGGCTCGGGCACGGCAGGTGGCGGTCATCGCCCACCGGCCTACCATCACTTCGGATGGCCTTCTGCAATTGATCGACCATCTGGTCCCGGTCACCGTCAAAGCCCGCCCCTCACGCCGCTCGACTCGGTTAGGCGCCTTCCTGAAGGATCACGGCTATGGGGATCTGTCGGCACCTGTCCCCGATTGTCGGGAACCTGGCAGGGTTACCCTGACCAGGGTGGAGGGCGCTGGCGTCCCGGTCATGGCCACCGGTCTGGTCGAGTCCAGTCAACAGGAGGTCGCTGCCGTTGTCGACATGCTCAAGCGCAGGGCAGGATCCTTCTCCCTGGTGCCGAACAGTTATCTGCTGACTGTGGTCACCCTGTCGGCAACCCATCGTTCCCGGCTAGGTGCCGAACTCAAATCGGCAGCAGCCAAGGACAGGGTTTTTGCCAAGTTCCTGCGGCATGTACGCATCGTCGGCATTGACGAGGTTTGTGGTGCTCGAGCCACGGATGTAATCCTCACTCTGGGCTTTGCCAAAACCACCCACGGTCGTCTCCTGCAGCAGTTCGGCGATCTGGAAGGCGAAGGGGGCAAGGGCATGCTGCTGGATGCTCTTGTTCTGCCGGATCGGAATTTGGACATCGTCGCGGCATTTTCCGCCGAGGATCTGGAGGACGACCGCCTTCACCAGCCCGGGCCGCGTCTGCTCAAGGATCTGCTGACCTGGGCTGAGCACCCTGATGCGGAACCGGTCCGACCTGAGCAGGCCGAGCAGTCCACCAATGTGCTCTTCCGGGATCTGGCCCAGCGGCTGCGGACCCGGGGACTGGATGTAGCCCTGGATTACGGGTACGACCAGGCGCCCAGAATTCCGCTGGTGGTCGGGCTCAAGAACAAGCCCTATGCTTTGGCGGTGCTGACAGACGACGCCGAGTTCATGCATACCCAGTCCACCCGGGAACGTCACCGTTTCACCACCGAGGACCTGCAGTATCTCGGATGGTCGGTTATGACCGTCTGGAGCGTTTCGGCCTTTGTCAACCCTGACAAAGAAGCCGACAGGATCGTCGCTCGCCTTGCCGATATCTACCAGCAGGCGCGTTAATGGCGAAGGATGATCAGCCAGAACGCGGGAAGCAGAACGGTGAGCCCAGTGAGCCTGCAACTTCGCGCCCGCGTCGGCATCACCGGGTGGTTCGCCCAGGCAGGGAACGGTTCGATGTTGATGGCACCGAGGAAGATCCTCAGGACCGGGTCTGCGCGCAGGATCGTCTTGACGGGGATGACCGGAGGATCCTGGGCGAGCTGCCTCCGCATTGGGGGCTCTTCCCCAATGAGCGCGGCGACTGACCGCTGATCCTAATCCTGACCCTTGGGCAGTTCGGTTCCATCCTGTTGCCTGTCTGTACCTGTTGACCGGTGGATATCGTCGGCGATCTGGCGAAGCAACTGCAGGCTCTGGTCTTGCGGGCTGGGTGCATTGGGCTGGTCCTTGATGCCCGAGGCCGCCCGGCTCAGTTGCCGCAGCTTGTTGATGGGCATGATGATGCAGAAGTAGACGGCGATGGCGATTAAGAGGAAGTTGAGCAGAGCCGTCAAAATGGCGCCAAAGGAAATAGTGGCGTTCCGGTAGCTGATGGTCAGGAGTCCCGACAGGTCCGGTTTGCCGAAGATCATGGCGATCAGCGGGCTGATCAGATTGTTGACGATGGCGTTGACCACGCTGGTCACCGCCGAGCCCATGACCACGCCCACGGCCATATCCACCATGGATCCGCGCGAGATGAACTGCTTGAACTCGCCCAGCACGCCCTTGTTGCTGATCTGTGAGATTTTGTGGACTGCTTCGGCGGTATCCTTGGCCGCCACCTGATTGATCGAGGCCATCCTGCATCCTTCCGTAGCTGATGTCAGGCATGGGAACACCCATGCCTGCTTCTTCCTCCATTATCGCGGGCCCAGAATGGTTTCGGTTTTCCGACATGATTAGAGAGTGTTGATGTGGGAGTGCTGTCGGGGCGGATGGCGATGACGGGGGTGGATGGATCCAGCGACAACAAGAGCAGAGCCTGACCAGCGTTCAGGGCGAAGACGGCCTGGGATGCTTGCCGGACTTGGTCGCCCTCCCGTCCTTCCGGGTCGGATCGATCCCTGGGGATTGTCTGCGCCGGTTGTAGCGCCAGAGCTTTCTCGGCTATCATGCAGTTTCCGCTGCCTGAAGTTTGCCCGGAAGTCGGCGTCTGCAGGTCGCTGGCTTGCTGGCTATGGGGAAGCCCCGGCGTCCTATCAGAACCTGGTCGGTCTTGGGCGGGATGCGGGCTGGTGGCGGCTGGGCAGTTCCCTGAAGCCAGCAAACTCACCTGGTCGCCAGCCTGCAGGTTGCCCGGATCGTAGGCAAGGCGGACCGTCACCGGGGTCGTTCCGGGTGGCTGTGCCGGTCTACTACTGATCATGGCCGTGGTCAGCGGTTGCCCCGAATGGACGCTGATCATCAGCCGCCGTCCGCGAACTTGTGCAAACGAAGAGATCAGGCCGGGCAGACCTTCCCTGCCATGCATGATCCGCGTTTCAACCATGGCAGGTTCGATGGCTGATCCTCGTGCAATGGGTCGTGCGGCGACCAGTATAGACAGGCGGCCCTGGGCCTGGATCAGGATCTGCAAGGTGCAGAAAACTGCCAGCCCCAATGCCAGGGCGGTTCCCAGGCGCCTCAGCCGAAAAAGTCGTCGTCGGCGGGTCAGGGATCCGGCTGCCGCTGAAGGCTTACCCTTGTTGCTGAAAATGGAAAAATCGACCATGCCCCCAGCCTGCCAGAAGCTTGGCCGACGTCAGGGTCTGCATGGTCGATGTGGTCGAATGTGCCTCTTGGTCTACTTGCTGCTTGTGGAGCTCGAAGAGGAGGATGAGGCTCCATCGGTCCGGTAGAAGCCATGGCCCTTGAACTCGATGGGCACTGCGGAGAAGATCTTACGGACCTGCTGTTGCCCGCACTTGGGGCAGATGGTGATGGGTTCGTCGTTGAAGGACTGCTCCTTGGTAAAGTCGTATCCGCAGTTCTTGCAACGATAATGATAGGTGGGCACCGTTCTTTCCCTCCGCTGATGGTCGGTTTGCGCGACGATTGGTTCAACATCCAATATCCTAGTGGTGGCTTCGACCAGAAGAATCGGCACCGGGCCTCTCGTCAGTCTTGTCCATCACCATTATGGCCTGTGCCGGGCTTTCGTGACAGACCTGTGGCTGTGGGCGTGAAACCTTCAGGCGTCAGGACTGCATCCACGGGGAGATCATGGTCGAGATGGGGCAGGGGGGCTTCCACGAATTCGCCGGGCCAGCAGATGCCCACCACTGGGGCCTGTTCGGCACGCAGGCCTAGGGCGCGGTCATACCAGCCGCCGCCCCGACCCAGACGAATGCCGGCATGGTCAATGGCCAGCGCTGGCACCAGAATCAGATCGGCCTTACCCAAGACCTGTGCCGGTAGGGCAGGCATATCGGGTTCGTCGGGCCGCCAACCTGGAATCCGCTTCATGTCATCCAGATCCTGCCTTGATTGCAGTCGACCCCAACCTACCTGGGTGCCTGTTCCCAGCATGGGGATGAGCACCTGGTCGCCCCGGCCCAGTAGCAGGTCCAGGCTGGGATCCATGGCTATCTCCCCGCGAATGGAGGCGAAAGCAGCTACGGTCAGGCTTTGGCCGCCTCGGGAGCGTCCGATCCTGGCAAGTACCTGGCCTGCCAGCAGATCGGCAAGCTTGCGTCCTGCGTCCAGGCACTGGGCCGGGTCGATACGTCGTCGGGCTTCAAGCAGCCGGCTGCGTCGATCCTGCTTGTCCCTATCGATGCGTTCCTGCTCGTTCATGTCCTCAGTTCTACCAGCAGGGGGTTCTCCCTGGTGGACGCATGTCTGCCTCAGCTGACGTTCGGTGAGAACATGGAGTCATGTCGGTTCTGCATACCTTCCGCCAGGTCTGGCAGGGTTCCCGAGCCCGTTCGGACCATGCCCTGGATTTGCCTGACGGTCTGACTGCGCCCCCAGGTCATGGGGACTTCCTACTGAGGCCCATCCGCGAGGGCGACCAAGCAGCCTGGAACGCGGTCCGATGGAGGAATCGCGATTGGCTGGCCCCATGGGAGTCAGGGGATCCCCGCCACGGACCTGGCATGACCTATGCCCAGTGGATGCAGGAGCTGGAACGTGCCCGGCAGGAGGGGACTTCCGCGGTCTTTCTGATGGAGTTTCATCAGAGCATCGTGGGGCAGATTTCCCTGGGCGCCATCCGCTACGGATCCATGCGCACAGCGACAGCGGGCTACTGGGTGGATCAGGACTGGATTGGTCATGGGTTCGCACCCCTGGCTCTGGCCATTCTGGCTGACTGGGCATTCAGAGACAGGAGGGGACCCCATCTGCACCGGCTTGAGGTGGCGATTCTGCCTGAAAACGAACGATCCCTGCGCGTAGTCCAGAAGCTGGGCATGGAGCCGGAGGGGCTGCGCCGCAGTTACATGTATGTCAACGGACAGTGGCGGGATCACCTGACCTTTGCCTGGATCAGCGACCAATTCGATCCGGATTTGCTGGCTCGTTTATGAGCCCCTGGGACGGACATGGTCGACACGCTGGGTTTGACTTGCCGCTTGGGGCATACCGTCAACTAACGTAGTACCTATGGTTTATGAATCACTCAGCAGCATCGTGGTTTTGGTGATTGCAGTGATTCTGGTGCTGGGTTGGTTGCCGTTTCGCACCGTCAAGGGCATGAAGCGGGCCTCGGAGCATCGCCAGGACAGGCTTTCCACCTCCCTGCATATGGTGGGTCGGGAAGACGGTATGAGGTTCTGCGACAGGCAGTCGAGGACGGTGAAAGGGTTGGTCATGCAGCAAGGGCAGCAGGATGGCAACCGGCGCAGTCAAGCCCAGCGCATCAAGCAGATCAGACAGTTGCGCCGCGCGGCCATACGTCGTCGTCGCATTCTGGTCCTTGCTCTCTTGGTCGTCACCCTGCTGGTGGCTGGTTGCTCCTTCCTTATGGACTACAGCCCATGGTTTACTCTGATTCCCTTGGCGCTGGTGGTGGTGGTGTTGGTCGCTGGCGCGCATGCTTCGGCCCAGGCCCGGGCCTGGGAGCGCAATTTAGCTCAGCGGCGTGCCCGGCAGCGTCGTCAGCAGGCAGCCATTCTGACTAAGAGCAGGACTCCTAGCAAACCTGGGCAGGCCAAGAATGGAGGCGGCACGGAAACTGCCACGGATGTGCTTGATCAGGGTGAGATTCGTCAAACACTGGCCCAGGCCAAGGCTGATCAGCAGGCAGCCCTCAAAGCCAGGCAGCACAATTCGTCCAAGCCTGCAAAGTCTGCAGTCAGTAGCAGCAAGGCCAAGAGTTCAGCCGGGTCCGCCAAGTCGAGCGAAAAGACTGCTGCACAGACCGCACATACGTCGAACAAGCCGTCCGCCGCCAAGAAAGCCTCTGAACGGACCCCAGCCAAACAAGCGGCTTCTCGACCGGAGGCTTCGAAACCGGCAACTACCAAATCTTCGAGGGCCCAAAAGGCTGCCTCCAAGCCGGCGGCGCCCAAGTCGTCAGTGGACAAGTCCGCCGCCTCTCCGCAGTCGGCATCCGTGCAATCCGTCGCTACTCAGTCGGGTAAGTCTGGATCGGCCTCTGCGTCTGCCGGCAAAGAGCGCCCAGCTTCGTCGACTCAGTCCTCCACATCCGGGGGATCATCGTCCTCGGCAAAGGCTCAGGACGATGCCACCAATGAACTCAAGCGCATCAATCCCTCTCCGGCCTTGGACGCTTTCGGCATGGCGGCGGGCCAGGATCTGATCTCCTTCTCCCTGGGTTCAGCCCGTGGTGAGGGATCAGACAAGGGCGGCAAGAATAACGAAGACGAGGGTCCTCACAGCCTGGAGATCAAGTCCACCCGGCAGGTCTCCGTGGCCCGTCCCCCCGAAAAGAAGAAGGCCGATGGGCAGCCCGACGACTTTCACAAGAGGGAGATGCAGGCTCAGGTCGAGGTGCCCGACCGCAGCGAGGACTCCCTGTCCATCGGCGTGGAGGCCATATTGGCTCGGCGTCGTCCGGCAGACAAGTCCTGAGGGACCAATCCGCGATCATTCTTTCACCACCAGCGTTAGCACTCAAGTTGGCAGAGTGCTAATTTCGCGCTACTATGACTTGTAGCGCAAAGGAATGCGTGGTGAGTGTTCGTCAGCCTCTCATCGACGTTCCGGCGTGGGTTCATTGGCTGTTCTCACAAGATGTAGGAGGTCCACAGTGTCGATTTCACTCACACCGTTGGAAGACAAGATCGTCATCAAGCAGGCTGAGGCGGAGACTAAGACCGCTTCCGGGCTGGTCATCCCCGATACCGCCAAGGAGAAGCCCCAGCAGGGCGAGGTGCTGGCGGCAGGCCCCGGCCGTCGTGACGACAAGGGCGAGCGCATCCCCATGGATGTCAAGGTTGGCGACAAGGTTCTGTACTCCAAGTACGGCGGCACCGAGGTCAACTACGGCGGCGAGGACTACCTGATCGTGTCCGCACGCGACGTTCTGGCCATCCTCAAGTAAAGAGGCGGTGATAGTGGCCCCTGGTCCTGCGCAAGGACCGGGGGCCATTCGCGTCTCGGGAGGACCGTGCAGCGGAACAGACACCGCAGGAGCATACGGCGGCCACTAGCATGGTGCCCATGTACTATCGTCATCGCGCCAGCATTGATTCCCTTCCCGGATACCGGCAGGGCAGCCCGGCACCAGCCGTTCCCGGGTTGACCAGCTACAAGATCTCCAGCAACGAGAACCCCTATCCGCCCCTGCCGGGCGTGGTTCAGACCGTCTCCGAACAGGCCTTGGGCCATCTGAACCGTTATCCGGATATGCGTGGCACCCGTCTGGTAGAGCGGCTGGCCCAGCTGCACGGGGTGGATCCCGCATGCATCCAGCTGGGATGCGGGTCCACTGAGGTCATTACCCAGCTGGTTGACCTGGTGGCCGGCCATGGCGACCAGGTGGTCTATCCCTGGCGCAGTTTCGAGGCCTATCCCATCATCGTCACCTCGGCTGGAGCCACAGGGGTGCCCGTGCCCTTGGATAAAGAGGGGCGGCATGACATCGGTGCCATGATCGCCGCGGTCAACGACCACACCAGACTGGTCATCGTCAACAATCCCAACAATCCGACCGCGACCAACGTCGACCGCGACCAGGCCGAACGTCTGCTGCAGGCCCTGCCCGCCGACCTGCCGGTGCTCTTTGACGAGGCCTATATACAGTTCAATGACGACCCTGACCGCGCCGACGGATTGTCACTCATGCGCGAGCATCCCAATGTGATAGTGGCCCGGACCTTCTCCAAGGCTTACGGACTGGCGGGGCTGCGGATTGGATACGCCGTGGCTGCCGAGCCGATCATTGCCGGCATGAACAAGGTGGCCCTGCCCTTCGGCGTCTCCGATGTGGCCCAGACGGCGGCAATGGCCAGCCTGGACGCACAGGACCGCCTGGCCGAACGGGTCCAGGCACTCAAGCAGGAACGGGCCAGAATCCTGGCTGGTTTGCAAGAGCAGGGGTGGAACATCCCCCAACCCCGAGCCAACTACTACTGGCTGCCTCTGGGCCAGGCCTCCACGCAGGCTGATCAGCGTTTCCGCGATGCAGGCCTGTCGGTCAGAACCTTCCCTGGTGAGGGCATCCGCATCACCGTGGGGGAGAGGGAGGCCAATGACCGGGTCCTGGAGGTTTGCGCCGACCTGCGGCGACAGGGCCTGCCTCAGGGCCCAATCTCTGACTGACGGTCGCCATGGTGCGAGTGTAAAGGCAAATGCTTGCCGTCTCCGTCCTTGTATGGAATCTCACAGCGGAGGTGGTTTTGCTTCTGTGAACTTGTGTCGTCTTGGATAAACCTATATATTGTGGTTGGCTGGCCAAGTCAATCCAATATATAGTGTTTACCAAGGAGCAGCAGTCCCTATGTCTTCAGCAGATATGGATCGGCACGATCCTCCCGATGGTGCCTCCAGGCTGGTGTATTTCTCCAGCGTCTCCAACAACACCCACCGCTTTGTGCAGCGGCTGGGCGTGGAGGAGCCCATCCGCATCCCCCTCTACGAGCGGCGCCAGCCCATGCCCGTTATGGATGCGCCCTACCTTCTGCTGGTGCCCACCTATGGCGGTGGGTCAGCCAAGGGGGCCGTGCCCAAGCAGGTCATCCACTTCCTGAACAATCCAGTCAACCGCGGACTGATCCGCGGGGTCGTCACCTCGGGTAACCGGAATTTTGGCAGCGCCTATTGCGCGGCCGGCCCGTTGATAGCCCGCCGGTGCGGTGTTCCTGAGCTCTATCGTTTCGAGCTGCTGGGCGCCTCGGAGGATGTTCAGGCGGTCAGAGCCATTTTGGCCGGAATGGGAGTGCAGCTCCAGCAGCAGTCGGCTGATTCACGAAAGGCGGTTTTGTCATGAGCCAGCAGGAAAGCACCAAAGAGAGCACCAAGTCAGAGGCCGGTATCTATGCCGACGACGAGATGATGCGCAAGTCCATCACCCCGCCCCAGTACCGTGTCACCCCTGAGGCTAGGATTCGTCCGGTCAACTGGAACAACATCACCGACGAGAAGGATCTGGAGGTCTGGAACCGCTTGGTCTCCAACTTCTGGCTGCCCGAAAAGGTGCCGCTGTCCAATGACATCCCATCCTGGAATACCCTGACCGATCATGAGCGTCAGACCACCGTCCGCGTCTTCACCGGATTGACCATGCTGGACACCACCCAGGCCACCATCGGCGAGCTGGTGCAGATCGATCACGCCCGCACCGAGCAGGAGCAGGCCATCTATACCAACATCGCCTTCATGCAGTCGGTCCACGCCCGGTCCTACTCCTCGGTCTTCTCCACCCTCTGCTCCAGTGAGGAGATCGACAAGGCCTACCGCTGGGCTGTAGCCAACGACGTCCTCCAGGAGCGCGTCCACACGGTCCTGCACGAGTACGTCAGCGAGGATCCCCTGAAGCGCAAGGTGGCCTCCACCATGCTCTCCTCCCTCATGCTCTACGCAGGCTTCTATCTGCCCCTCTACTTCTCCAGCCATGCCAAGCTGATGAACACGGCTGATATGATCCGGCTGATCCTGCGCGACAAGGCTATCCATGGCTATTACTCGGGCTACAAGTATCAGCGGGGTCTGGAGGAGAGGACCCAGGCCGACCAGGCCATGCTGGAGAAGTTCACCAACGATTTGCTGGACAAGCTCTACGATCTGGAGATGGTCTACTCCGGGCAGATATATGACGGCTTCCCCTTCGTCGATGATGTCTTCGCCTTCGTTCGCTACAATGCCAACAAGGCGCTGATGAACCTGGGCTATCCGGCCCGGTTCGCAGCCGACCAGACCGATGTCAGTTCGGAGATCCTGGCGGCCCTATCGCCATCGGCCAACGAGAACCATGATTTCTTCTCGGGTTCGGGCTCTTCCTACGTCATGGGGCACTCCGAGTCCACGGACGACGACGACTGGGACTTCTAGGCGAGTTGGAATCGGTGTGATATTGGGCACAGAAAACCCTAGATATGCTCACCGTTTCCGATATCAACAGCACATATAGTAGTTCAGGCTCGCGCTGGGCGGGTTCTGATCGGTCCGTCCTCAGGGCGGGCATCATCGTCAAGACAGGCTCTGGATGGCCTGATCAGGAGGAAGCATGGAGCAACAGCAGACCGCCGGAACTGATTCGGAGCTCAGTGCTCCCGAGTTCGCCGCCCAGGGTCAGCGCCTGGGGGCCGTGGTCTACTTCTCGTCGGCCTCGCGCAACACCGCCCGGTTCATTGCCAACTGCCATTTGGATGACGAAGGGATTGACGTCTTCCGTATCCCTCTGAGACCCAAGGATCCGCCGCTCAACATCCGGCAGCCCTACATCCTGATCGTTCCCACCTATGGGGGCGGATCAGCCAAGAAGGCGGTCATGCCGCAAATCAAGCGCTTTCTGAACGACCCGGCCAACCGGGCCGGGATTCGTGGGGTCATCGCCTCGGGCAACACCAACTTTGGGGAGGCCTTTTGCATGGCGGGGGACATCATCTCCCGCAAGTGCAATGTACCCTTCCTCTACTATTTCGAGCTCATGGGCACCAAGGAGGATCAGGAGAAGGTCCGCCGTGGGGTTGTGGATTTCTTCCGCAACCACCCCGAGTCCTGAGCCAATTTCATTACACGCACTATCACCGCAATACTCATGAAAGGACACCCGATGGGAGCAAACGAGGACACGTCCCTGGCCCTGGATAGGACCGCATCCGAGGATGAGGAGACCTTCGATCCGGCTCACGACTACCATGCCCTGAACGCCATGCTGAACCTGTACGACAAGGACGGCAGGATTCAGTTCGACAAGGACCACGAGGCCGAGCGCCAGTACATGGACCGGCACGTGCGGCCCAACACCATGACCTTCCCCTCCACGGCTGAGAGGATTGCCTACCTCCTGGATCACGAGTACTATGACCGGAAGGTTTTTGATCGTTACACACCGGAGTTTCTGGACAAGATCTATCAGCATGCAGCCGAGAGCGGCTTCGAATTCGAAACCTTCCTGGGGGCCTTCAAGTTCTACACCTCCTATGCGCTGAAGACCTTCGATGGCAAGCGCTACCTGGAGGACTTCCCCCAGCGCTGCGTGGCCGTGGCCCTGGAGCTGGCCGACGGGGATGAGCAGGCCGCCATGAAGTACACGGATGAGATCATCTCCGGCCGCTTCCAGCCCGCCACCCCCACCTTCCTGAATCTGGGCAAGGCCCAGCGCGGTGAGCCGGTCTCCTGCTTCCTGGTGCGCATCGAGGACAACATGGAGTCCATCTCCCGTGGCGTCAACGCCGCCCTGCAGCTGTCCAAGAGGGGCGGCGGCGTGGCCCTGCTGCTCAGCAACCTGCGCGAGATGGGTGCACCCATCAAGCACATCGAGAACCAGTCCAGCGGCGTGGTCCCGGTCATGAAGCTCCTGGAGGACTCCTTCTCCTATGCCAACCAGCTGGGTGCCCGCCAGGGTGCCGGCGCCGTCTACCTGTCGGCCCACCACCCCGACATCATGCGCTTCTTGGATACCAAGCGGGAGAACGCGGATGAGAAGATCCGCATCAAGTCCTTGGCCCTGGGCGTGGTCATCCCCGACATCACCTTCGAGCTGGCCAAGCGCAAGGAGCCCATGGCTCTCTTCTCGCCCTACGACGTGGAGCGGGTCTATGGCAAGCCCTTTGCTGACATCTCCATCACCGAGCACTACGAGGAGATGGTCAAGGACAAGCGGATCCACAAGAAGTACATTGACGCCCGTGACTTCTTCATGACCCTGGCCGAGATCCAGTTCGAGTCCGGTTACCCCTACATTCTCTTCGAGGACACGGTCAACAAGGCCAACCCCATCGACGGGCGAATCACCATGTCCAACCTCTGCTCGGAGATCCTGCAGGTCCAGGAGCCCAGCACCTACTCCGAGAACCTGGACTATGAGCATATCGGCCGCGACATCTCATGCAACCTGGGGTCCCTGAACATCGCCAAGGCCATGGACGGCGGCCTGGCTGACACGGTCGAAACCTCGGTGCGGGCACTGACCTCCGTCTCCGACCACACCAACATCGAGGCCGTCCCCTCCATCAAGCGGGGCAACGATGAGGGCCATGCCATCGGCCTGGGTCAGATGAACCTCCATGGCTTCCTGGCCCGCGAGGGCATCCACTACGGGTCCGAGGAGGGGCTGGACTTCACGGACATGTACTTCATGACCGTGGCCTACCACGCCTACAGGGCCTCCCATGCCCTGGCCGTGGAGCGGGGGAAGGCCTTCGCCTCCTTCGCCAAGTCCGACTACGCCAAGCCGGCAGGCCAGGGGAACTACTTCGACAAGTACACCGAGGGCAGCCGTTCCCTGGAGCCCAGGACCCAGCGGATCAAGGACCTCTTCGACCAGTACCAGGTCCACATCCCCACGGTTGAGGACTGGAAGGAGCTTCAGGCGGCCATCCTCAAGGACGGCATCTACAACCAGAACCTCCAGGCCGTTCCTCCGACCGGGTCCATCTCCTACATCAACCACTCCACCAGCTCCATCCACCCGATTGCCTCCAAGATCGAGATCCGCAAGGAGGGCAAGATCGGACGCGTCTACTACCCGGCTCCCTACATGACCAACGAGAACCTGGACTACTTCGAGGATGCCTACGAGATCGGCTGGAAGAAGATCGTGGACACCTACGCCGAGGCCACCCAGCATGTGGATCAGGGGCTCTCGCTGACCCTCTTCTTCCCTGACACGGCCACCACCCGCGACCTGAACAAGGCTCAGATCTACGCCTGGCGCAAGGGGATCAAGACCCTCTACTACATCAGAATCCGCCAGCAGGCGCTGGAGGGCACCGAGGTCGAGGGCTGCGTCAGCTGCATGCTCTAAGGCATCTGCCCTAGGCATATGCAATCCCAGGTCGGTGCCGTCTTTGAGGGCGGCGCCGGCCCTTTGGTATCCACATCCACAGGCCGGGTCCGTCCATGCGGTAGACTGACGGTCCTGTCGTGATCCGCGTCGCACTGTCGAACACTTATCCAACAAGGAGCAATCAACCATGGTCCCACCCATTTCCATTCCCCGGCAGCCGCTGAAGCTGATTGACCGGGTCTCCGCCATCAACTGGAACCGTCTGGAGGACGAGAAGGACCTTGAGGTCTGGGACCGTCTGACTGGCAACTTTTGGCTGCCCGAGAAAGTTCCCGTCAGCAATGACCTGCCCTCCTGGCAGGCCATGAGCGAGGAGGAGCACACCCTGACCATGCGGGTCTTCACCGGGCTGACCCTTCTGGACACCATCCAGGGGACTGTGGGCGCCGTCAGCTTGATTCCGGATGCGCTGACCCCCCATGAGGAGGCTGTTTACACCAATATCGCCTTCATGGAGTCGGTCCATGCCAAGTCCTACTCCTCCATCTTCTCCACCCTGGCTTCCACCCCTCAGATCGACGCTGCCTTCGAGTGGAGCGAACACAATGAGTTCCTCCAGCGCAAGGCCCAGATCGTTCTGGACTACTACGAGGGCGACAACCCCCTGAAGCGCAAGGTGGCCTCCACCCTGCTGGAGTCCTTCCTCTTCTACTCGGGCTTCTACCTGCCCATGTACTTCTCCAGCCATGCCAAGCTGACCAACACAGCCGATCTGATCCGCCTGATCATCCGTGACGAGGCCGTGCATGGCTACTACATCGGCTACAAGTACCAGAAGGGGCTGGCCAGGGTCTCCGACTCCGAGCGTCAGGCCATGAGCGACTACACCTACGAGCTCCTGGGCGACCTGTACGACAACGAGGTGGAATACACCGAGAGCCTGTACTCAGGGGTGGGCCTGGTGGAGGATGTCACCAAGTTCCTGCGTTACAACGGCAACAAGGCCCTGATGAACCTGGGCTATCCTGCCCTCTTCCCCTCGGACACCACCGATGTGAATCCTGCCATCATCGCCTCGTTGAGCCCCAACGCCGACGAGAATCACGACTTCTTCTCCGGCTCGGGCTCCTCCTACGTCATGGGCAAGGCCGTGGAGACGGACGACGACGACTGGGATTTCTGACCTGTCTGTCCCGCTCTGACGCGGAAGACACGACCTTGGAGCAAGACTTGCGGAAAACAGAAAAACATGTCATTATAGGCAAGTTGCCGTACGGAGCTCCGGTTCTAGTGCGACATGGCGGATTTCCCAAGCGGTCAAAGGGAGCTGACTGTAAATCAGCCGCGTAATGCTTCAGAGGTTCGAATCCTCTATCCGCCACGCCTCGGTAGCTCAGTGGCAGAGCACTTCCTTGGTAAGGAAGAGGTCGTGAGTCCGATTCTCACCCGAGGCTCTCTGGCGGGGTAGCTCAGCTGGCTAGAGCGTACGACTCATAATCGTAAGGTCAAGAGTTCGAGTCTCTTCCTCGCTACTGTGGCCGACATACGTCGGTCGTGCAACGACTATAGAGGTGAACCATGGCAAAAGCCGCAGATATCCGTCCTGGCATTACGCTGGCGTGCACCGTGTGCAAGGAGCGTAATTACATTACGACCAAGAACCGTCGTAACACTCCTGACCGTCTGGAGCTCAAGAAGTTCTGCCCCCGTTGCGGCAAGCATACCCTGCACCGGGAGACCCGCTGAGTTCTTCCCGTCTTTTGGCTTCATCAGAACCCGACCATTTGGCTGGGTTCTTTTTTATACACAGGTTCTTCTTTATGCAAATCTGCCTATATGCCTACTCCGCATTATCTGAAGATACTGCTGGGAGCAGAACGGGTTTGGTGATGTAGGGGACTCAGCCTTAGAGAGTGCCCTGGTAGGCGGTCGCAAATGCCTGATCCAGATCGGCGATCAGGTCGTCCGGGTTCTCCAGGCCTACGGAGATTCGAATCAGGTCGTCGCCCACACCGGCGCTGAGGCGGTAGGGTTCTGGAACCTCCCTGTGGGTGATCCTGGCCGGGTCCACAATCAGGGTGCGACAGTCGCCGATGTTAGGCATGTAGCTCATGAGATGCACCGAGTCCACAATGCGCTTGACCTGCTCGTAGCCTCCCTGGACTTTGAAAGACAGGATCGTGCCGACGCCCTTGGGCAGCAAGGTTGATGCCAGATGGTCTTGCTGGTCCGTATCGCCCTGGTGCCGACCCTCGGGAATGCCCGAATAGTTGACCTGCTCCACCTGGGGAATGGTCAGCAGGTGGCGGGCCAGAATTGTCGCCGTCTTCACCTCGGTGGCGACCCGCTGGGCCAGGGTCTCAAGGCCGGTCAGCTGCAGGTAGGCGGTTAAGGGGCTCATGACCGCTCCGAAGGTGTGCAGGTACTTGGTATGGACCCTGCGGAGAAAGGCCATCTTGCCGAAGGCATCCAGAAAGCTGACCATGGACCCGTGCCGCTCGTCGCTGATGATCAGTTCGGGCTGGCTCATCTGTGGGAAGCGGCCGTTGCCCCAGTCGAACCGTCCTGCGTCCACGATGACCCCGCCCAGAGAGTTGCCATGGCCGCTGATCCCCTTGGTGGTCGAATGGACGACGATGTCGGCACCGAAGTCGATCGGGTTGAGCAGGTAGGGCGTGGGCACCGTATTGTCGATGATTAGGGCCAGCCCATGCCGATGGGCCAGGTCGGCAAGGCCGGGGATGTCAGCTATGGCCGTGGACGGATTGGCCACGGATTCGGCGAAGATGGCCCTGGTGTTGTCCTGGATCAGGGATTCCACGGCATCAAGGTCGTTAATGTCATCCACGAAATCCGTTTCGATGCCGAAGTTGGGGAAGAAGGTCTTCATGGCATCCACCGAGGTTCCGTAAAGATCGACCGGGGAAATTAGTCTCCCGCCGCCCTCGGCGGCACACATGAGGGCTGACGATACAGCGGCCATCCCCGAGGCCATGGCCACGGCCCCCTTTCCCCCCTCCAGGCTGGACAGGCGGTCCTCCAGGACCTTGACCGTGGGGTTGGCTAGGCGTGAGTAAGAGAACCCTTTTATCTCGCCGGCGGCCAGGGCGTCTCCTCGGTCGGCGGTGACCATGTCAAAGGCGGCCGACTGGTAGATGGGGACGCTGGCCGCGCCTCCGCCCTGGCTTTGACAGTCATAGCCGTCATGGACGGCTTTTGTTGCAAATCCTTTGCTCATGTGGGTGTCTTCCTCTGCTTATGTCCGGTCGTGAATCCTTCGCTAGCCCACCATCGAATCTTCTTTCAGGGTCTCGGGCAAGGCTCCGCTCATAGGTGTTCCTTATTGCCCGCTATCGGGAGGTTCCCTTGCCCAGGTATGCCTGGCGAACACGTTCATCATTCAAGAGCTGTCGGGCGGGCCCCTCCAGACGGATTAGGCCGTTCTGCAACACGTACCCGTAGTCGGCGATGGACAGGGCCAGCTCGGCCTGCTGCTCGACCAGAAGGATGGAGATGCCCAGCTGGTCCCGAAGGGAGGCGATCTGCTCAAGCACCTGGTCGACCAGCTTGGGGGAGAGACCCATGGTCGGCTCGTCCATGCATATCAACCGGGGATGGCTCATCAGGGCCCTGCCGAAGGCCAGCATCTGCTGCTCGCCTCCTGAAAGGGTGCCGGCCTGCTGCCCACGACGTTCGGCCAGGCGGGGGAAGCGCTCATATATAGCTTCCAGATCCTCCTCAATCTGACTGCGTTCCCTTTGGGTGTAGGCACCCATGCGCAGGTTCTCTTCCACGCTCATGGCGGCGAAGACCCTTCTCGCTTCAGGCACCGAGGCGATTCCGGAACGGACCCGATCCCTGGTGGGGGTATGGGTGATTTCCCGTCCATCCAAACGGATGGTTCCCTCCTTTGGAGCCAGCAGACCCAGGATGGTCTTCATGGTTGTGGACTTGCCCGAAGCATTCCCGCCCAGAAGGGAGACGATGCCGCCTTGGGGAACGCGAAGACTGACATGGTCCAGGGCCTTGACCGGGCCATAGCTCACATCCACGGCATCCAGGGAAAGCAAGGTTCGGTCCCCCTCGGCAGTTGGCTTCCCCCTATCGTCATCCGACGACTCAGCTTTGGTTTTTAGCTTGGTTCCTGTGCTGTCGGGATCCTGGCCATCGATCGGTTCTACAACGGTGGCCGGAGCCAGGGCGTTCTGCCGGGCCAGAACATCTGCCTGCCCGTTCATGGGGGCATCGTTGCGGGGTCTGCGGTCGCCCAGGTATGCGGTGATGACGCGGGGATCGGCACTGACCTGCCTGGGAGGTCCGGAGGCGATGATCCTGCCGCCGTCCATGGCGATGACCTGATCGCACAGTGCTTCGATCAGGTCGATCTTATGCTCGACCAGGAGCATGGTCTGCCCTTGGGCCTTGAGCTCCAGAAGCTGTTGCAGCACTTCGGCGGTCTCCGATTGGTTCATTCCTGCCGTGGGTTCGTCCAAAACCAGGATGTCGGGGGAGCTGACGTGGGCTCTGGCTATCTCGGTGCGTCGCCGGTTGGCGTAGGAGAGTGTGTAGGCGGCCTGGGTGCGATGTTCCTCCAGGCGCTCGCTGAATCTGTCAATTTCGGACTGGACGGCCTTGCGCTCGACGACCGCCTCCCTCCGGCAGGCGGGACCGGGCACCAGCGTCAGCCAGGTCTGCGTCAGCAGGGGGATCCATCGCAGGATGGGCCACCGCTCTAGGCGGCGAAAGGGTCTGTGGGCTTCCAGGCGTCTATGGAACCCTACAGCCACATTCTCCTCAACGCTCATGGTCGGAAAGACCCTGCCGTTCTGGAAGGTGCGGGACACCCCCTGCTCGGCCATGTCCGTAGCGGGCAGGCCGGTCACGGTGCGTCCCTTAAGGCTGATCTGGCCCGAGTCGGGCTTGAGAAAGCCGCAGATCAGGTTGATGGTCGTGGACTTGCCTGATCCGTTGGGGCCGATAATGCCTATCACCCGGCCGGATGCCAGATCCATGTTCACGTCGGCCACTGCCTGCAGTCCCTGAAAGCTCTTGCTCAGATTGCGCACGCTGAGCAGGGGCTGATCAGCATTGTCGCGTACAGGTTCGGGATTATGCCGGCTGCCCGTCATCATGCCCTCCTTTTGGTTGAGAACAGACCCTGTGGTCTGCAGATGATGAAGATGATCAGGACGAGTCCGTAGGCCATGATTCTCACCTCGGGCAGGATGCGCAGCAGTTCAGGGGCCCCTACCAGGATCAGGGAGCCGATCACAGCTCCGGTCGGGGACTTCATACCACCCAGGACGATGATGGTCAGAATCAGGGTCGACATGGTCGGGTTGAAGAGGGTCGGGTCGATATATGTGTACTGGTGCGCCAGCAGAGCACCAGCGATACCCGCCGATCCGCATGCCAGGGCGTAGGCCAGCGCCTTGTAGGCCCCTGTCCTGATCCCTAGGGACCAGGCCGCTTGTCCGTCCTCGCCGATGGCTTCGAAGACGTGGCCCAGATGTGAGGACCTGATCCGAGAGATCACTGCGAGGACTAGTAGAAGAACGATCAGGTCCAGTAGGTACTGCATCTGCTGGGTGCAGAGCGGCTTGCCCAGGAATGTTGGCAGCGGAATGCCCTGCAGACCTAGCGAGCCCCTGGTCAGAGGTTCCCAGATGCGGATGATGGCGACCATGACTGCTCCCACCCCTATGGTGGCGATAGCCACATAGTGGCCACTGAGCTTCCATACAGGGAATGTCAGCAGGGATGCGGCCAAGGCGGCGATGACGGCCGCGCCCAGCAGGGAGAGCGTGAAAGGCCAATGCAGACGCATGGTCAACAGAGCCGAGGCGTAGGCTCCCACGGCCACAGGTCCCGCCAAGCCCAGGATGGTCTGCCCGGCCGAGCCCGAGATCAGCGTCAGGCCCACTGCGGCAATGGCGTATATGGCAACCTGGGTTCCGATGCCGGCCAGATGGTCGGAGAAGATGAATGGGGTGGCCAGAGCGCCTGCTGCAAGGCCGAGGTTGGCCCAAAGTGGCAGTCGAATGGGTCTGGCGGCTTCCGGGAGGGTTCCGGTCATGGGCTCCTTGCCCATGTCTGCCTTGCGGCCTAGGAATCCTGAAGGCCTGAGGATCAGAACCAGCAGGAGGGTGCCGAAGGTGATTAGATCATGTACACCATCGCCGAAGAGTCCTACGCCGACGGCCTCGGCCAAACCCAGCACCAGGCCGCCAATAATGGCTCCGGGGATGGAGCCCAGTCCGCCGATGGCTGCAGCCACGAAAGCCGTCATGCCGATGGCGTTGCCGTCCATGGGGTTGATGTTCGTCTTGAACAGACCGATGAAAATTCCGGCGATACCAGCCAGGACCGAGCCGATAACGAAGGCTATGGTGCGAATGGAGGTGACAGGTACTCCCATCTGCAATGCGGCCTGGGAATCCTGGGAGGTGGCTCTGATGGCCTGCCCGGTCCTACCGTAGGTCAGGAAGGCCCAGAGCGCAGCCATGCTGGCCAAGGCGACCAGACCCATGACCAGGTCGGATGTGCCGAAGCTGATGCCCAGCGCATGCAGGTTGTGGGTGGGCAACAGCTGGGGGAAGGGCCTGGTCTGAGAGCCAAAGATCAGCTGCATCCCGTTATCCAGGACCTGTCCTAGACCCACGGTGCCCAGAAGGGCGGCGATTGGTTGCCGACCCTCCAAGGGAGTGATGACCAGGAGGTTGGTGATCAGGCCGATCAGGCCCGTGACCAGGACGACTGCCAGGATGGTGGGAACGAGTCCCCAGCCTAGGGAGGAGCCTACCCACCAGGCCGTCATCATCCCGACCGCTACCAGGGATCCTTGTGCGAAGTTGGCCACATTGGTCACTCCGAAGACCAGGGACATACCCACGGCGGCCAGAGCGTAAACGCCGCCGTGGATGAGTCCGGAAAAGAGCGTCTCGACCATGATCGCAGCTCACTCCTCGATCTGTTTGAATTTGCCCTGATCGACCTGGAGGAGGATGGGCTTGATCGTATCCGCCCGGCGGGTCTTGGTGTTGAACCGGAAAGTCCCTCCCTGGCCTTGGTAGAGCGGGAAGTCCTTGACCTTGCTTAGGGCCTCCTGGATGCCCTCCCTGGTGGGGCTGGTCTTCTCGCCCGCGTAGGCCAGGTCCTTGATGGCCTGGTAGGCAGTGATTTCGAAGTTGCCGGGGACGGTGTGATACCGGTCCTCAAAGCTCTTGACGAAGGCTTTGGCTTCCGCATCCTTGGTGCCTGTTGCCGAAAAGACGCCGGTAATGATAGCCCCTTGGGCGTTCGCTCCGGTCAGGGAGAGGAACTCCTTGGTCTCCTGACCGCCAAAGAAGGGTCCCTTATAGTCCAGTTTGTCCCGCAGGGTGTTGGCGATCAGCGCCCCATCTGGCCCGTAGCCGATGTCCACCACGGCCTCGGGGGCGGCATTCTTGGCCGGGATCAGTATTGGAGTCAGGTCCGTGGAATCGGGCAGATAGGAGGACTGGTAGACGATCTGCACCCCGAGCCGTTCCGCAGCCTCCTTGAAGTACTGGAAGGATTCCTTCCCCCAGTCGTTTTCTATATAGACGACGGAGATCTTTTCGGCTCGCTTGGACACCGCCTCAGCGTTGACTTCCTGGTAAGTCTTCTGCGATATTTGAGGTGTCCATACATGATCACCCGAATTCGTGAAGGTCGGCGAGGAGTTGTTGAAGCCGTAATGGACCAGCCCGGCCTGTTGGAAAATAGGCGATGCGGCTGAAGAGGCCGGCGAGGAGTAGTCGCCCACAACGGCGATGACTGATTTATCGGAGGCGATCTTTGGGGCGACGGCGGCATCCTGTTTGGCATCTGATTGGGTGTCGTAATAGTCGATGTCCAGGCGCTTGCCCTGTATTCCGCCCTTCTTGTTGACCTGGTCCTTGGCCAGGTCGAAGCCCTGCTGGAACATCTTTCCGTACTCGGCGTAGAGACCGGTCTTAGGGTAGATGGCAGCGATGGTCACATGGTCTGACGATCCTGCGGAGGAGCCCTTGTCGCCTCCCAATCCGCAGGCCGACAGCGCTCCGGCCATGGCCATGGTGGTCATGAGGGCAACCATTGCCCTGATGGTGCCACGATGCTGCCGGTGCTGCTTTGATGTGATGACCATGATGTCTCCCTTGGAGTTTGACGGTTGATGTCGGTGGGTTGTTTGTGGTTTCAGACTTGCTTGGGGGCCCGGGTTCCGCTCAGAAGGCGCAGGGCCTCCTCGTCGGCGGGCGTCGGGATGGTGCATGAGGGCGCCAGGAGGAAGGGACGGCCTTGACGGGCCTGGATGGTCTGATCCAATTCCTGGCGGATCTGATCCACGTCGCTGCCCGGATTGAAGAGTTCGAAGTCGGCTCCTCCCACGGGTACCGCTGGAAAATCGGTGCTGATTTCAGGATTGCCTGGGCGGAACTGGTCCCAGTGGAGAAAATCGGGATTCAGGGCGGTGAATTCTTCGGGATGGGCATCTTCCTGGCAGGTATGCACCAGGACCAGGGCTTCCGGATTGGCCTGTCTGACCGCTTGGATCACGATCCGGTCATAGGGCTTGGCCCATTCCTCCAGTTGCGCCTGGTTGAAGTAGCCATGGCTGGCCAGACCCGTCTCGGCGAAGAAGATGCCGTCCAGACCAGCCCCGCCCTGCTCCTTGGGGCTGACCAGCAGAGCTGCGTAGTCGGCAAGGGTCCGGGCGATCTTGTCCAGCGCTGACTTGGCCGCCTCGGGCTGGTCGAAGATCAGCGTCTGTCTGTTCAGGCCCCTGTCATTCTCCTGCGCGGAGCCCTGCCCGTCGGGATAGAGGGGGAGATCGGCCAACTGAAGGAGGACTGAGAGCGGGGAGAAGACCGTGTCGATGACTGCTCGGTCCTCAAGGCCGTCTCGGATGCCTCTGGCAGCTTGGATCTGCTCTTGGAGCACCTTGTTGGTTTCGGGGTCGCGATAGTCGATGCGGGCGATATCCCCTGCCTCCTGGATGGCCGTGCGGACGGTGCGCGGGATCAGCCAATCATAGTGATCCTTGTCGTAGACTGCGTCCCAGACCTCGGCGTAGTAGATGGCCCTCGGGTTGATCTTGACCCAGTCCCAATCCCACTTGCGAACGAAGTCCAAGGTGGCTGCAGCAAAATTCTCAGCACCGTACTCGTGTCCGATGTGGTGCTGCCAAGCAGAGGTCAGCCAGGGGCGGCTTGTCTGGCCCTGGGCTATCTGGTGGAACTGGGTTCTTCTGTCTTCTGTCATTGCATGCTCATTTCCTGGTATGTGTTCTATGAACGCCCGGTCAGGTGTCCAGGTAGTTCCGGTGCCCTTCGTCCGGAAACAGGGCTTTGGAGATTCCCCTTCCCAAAGCTCTTGTCACATAAAACCCCCAGGAAGCAGGCCCGTCAACGACCTGGCATATAGGTAATATCTATCGCCGCTAATCGTCCCCTGACCCTGCGCGGGTCTTGCGAAAGCTATAGGAAAAGCTGATAGGGGGTCAGACAGGACTTCGCAGTCACCTTGATGCCCTTGCTTTGCTATCTGAGTATGACCGATTGATGATCGCTAAGGGCGACAGGGGGCATCTTAGGTCTGTCATGGCTCCTGCTCGGGAGAGGCCCTCATAAGGGGACGATGATACAGTGAATTGCATGTCTGACGTATCCTCCAGAGACACCATTCCGACCTTTGCCGATATCACCACTGTGGGTGTGGGCGGGAGCATGGCCGCCTTCGTTCAGCCCCAAAGCCGTGTGGGCATGATCGAGGCTGTGGAGGACGCGGATTCCAAGGGGCTGCCCCTCTGCCTGATCGGCGGGGGATCCAACCTGCTGGCCTCCGACCAGGATTTTTTCGGTGTGGTTGTGCGTGACACCCGTCAGGACATCAGCGTGCCCGACGAGGTGGCTCCGTCTGAAGGTGGTGCTCCCGTCGTCCACATCAACGCAACGGCTGGGACCAACTGGGATGATCTGGTCTCCTACTGCGTGCGCATGCACCTGATCGGGGTAGAAGGCCTATCCGGCATCCCCGGGACTGTCGGGGCCTCGGTGGTTCAGAACATCGGCGCATACGGCCAGGAGGTCGGCCGCCTGGTCGACTCGGTCGAGGTCTGGGACCGCCAGGACAAGGTCACTGCCTATCTGCGGGCCTCTGATCTGGATTTCGGATACAGGACCTCCCTGCTCAAGCAGACCATGTATCAGGCGCCGGCTGTGCCCGACGCACGGTTCTTCCCCACGCCGCGCTACGTGGTCCTTTCGGTCACCCTGGTCCTGCGACATGGGTCCGCCGCTCAGGTGGGTTCCGCCCAGCTGGCTAAGACCTTGGGTGTGGAGGTCGGGGCAACCCTTCCCTTGGAGCGGATCCGCCGGGCGGTTCTGACCGTCAGAGCAGGCAAGGGGATGCTGGAGGATCCCTACCGGTACCTGACCGATTGGATGGGATCCTGCCGTCGAACCTCCGACCTGGAAGAAGCTCTGGAGGCAGTCCAGGATGACCTTCACGGCCCCAGGGGCGAGCGGGTGCTGCTTGATCGTCACAGCTGCGGGAGTTTCTTCACCAATCCGATCATCAGCCCTGAGGCCGCGGATGCCCTACCGGCGGATGCCCCACGCTATCCTGTCGAAGACTCGGCGTTGGTCAAGACCTCAGCGGCTTGGCTGATCGATCATTCAGGCTTCCACAAGGGATTCGCCCTGGAGGAGGCGTCGGCTGCCGCCCTGTCCGACGTGCACACACTGGCTTTGACCAACCGCGGAGGTGCCGGGTCCGATGACATGGTGGCCCTGGCTCGTGCCATCCAGAAAGGCGTGGATTCCACCTTCGGCATCCGCCTGATTCCCGAGCCCGTTACCCCAGGCATCGACCTGGCTTGGTAGCTCCTGCTTTCACCTGATGAGCGTATTTCGGTTTTGTACGGCACCATATCCTATGATTACTGGCCGGAGCGGGACTCGTGAGTCGGGAGCAAGATGGAGTTATTCAGGAAGAAATCGGTTGAACAGACCCTGGCAGAGACCGGGGAGGAGGGCAGGTCCCTCAAGCGGACGCTGACCACCTGGGACCTGGCCATCATGGCCGTCGCAGTGGCCGTGGGCGCCGGCATCTTCTCGGTGGGAGCCCAGGCAGCGGCCTTCCATGCGGGTCCGGCCGTCATTATCTCCTTCGTCATCGCAGGCATCGTCTGTGCGGCGGCCGTCATGTGCTACGCGGAGTTCGCCTCCATGATCCCGGTTTCAGGTTCGGCCTACACCTTCACCTACAACACCATGGGCGAACTGGTGGCCTGGATCATCGGATGGGACCTGATTCTTGAGATGCTCATGGCCGCGTCGGTGATCTCCAAGTACTGGGGTGTCTACCTGAACGACTTCATCCACCTGATGGGCGGCACTTCCTTCAGCTCCAGCTTCCATGTAGGCGGCCTGGATGTGGACTTGGCCCCGTTGGCGGTCGTCACCCTCTTCACGGTCCTTCTGGTCCTGGGCACCAAGCTTTCAGCCCGGTTCGACGGTGCCCTGACCGTCCTCAAGATCGGTATTGTGGTCTTCGTCATCGTGGTGGGCTTCTTCTACGTCAAATTGGACAACTACCGGCCCTTCATCCCGCCCTCTGAGCCTGCTTCTGCCGTTCCGGGTGCCAGCGTGCCAGGGATCATGGGCCAGCCCCTTTGGCAGTGGGTTTCAGGCATGCAGCCCACCATCTACGGTATCCCCGGCATCCTCTCAGGCGCGGCCCTGGTCTTCTTCGCTTTCGTAGGTTTCGATATCGTCGCCACCACCTCCGAGGAGGCCAAGGAGCCCCACAAGACCATTCCCCGCGGAATCGGCCTGGGTATGCTGATCGTCATCACCCTGTACATCCTGGTCGCCATCGTCACCACCGGCATGGTCTCCTACAAGGATCTTGCCAAGGCCAAGAACCCCTCACTGGCCACCGGCTTCGAGATGGTGGGGGCTCCCTGGGCTGCCAAGATCATCTCCTTCGGCATCGTGGTGGGGCTGACCACCGTGGTCATGGTGCTCTTGCTGGGGCTGACCCGCATTGTCTTCGCCATGAGCCGCGACGGGCTTCTTCCGCGTGCCTTGTCCCGCACCGGCCGCCATGGCACGCCGGCCCGCATTCAGATCCTGGGTGGCATCGTGGTTGCCGTGGTGGCATCCTGCTTCCCCATAGACGTCTTGTCCGACATGGTCAACATCGGCACGCTCTCGGCCTTCCTGCTGGTGGCCATCTCCCTGCCCATCATGCGCAAGCGCCGGCCTGACCTGCCCCGGTCCTTCAAGATGCCCGGCAACCCTTGGGTGCCCATTCTGATCGCCCTGGCCTGCCTCTGGCTCATGCTCAACCTGACCGTGCTGACCTGGATTCGATTCGTGGTCTGGCTGGCTGCAGGCCTGGCCATTTACTTCGGCTATTCCTACCGGCACTCCCTGCTCGGTCGTCATCAGCTCAGTGGGAAGATATCCAAGGCCACCCAGGCGGGTCTGGACTGACCTGGAGCGTCGGCGCTGCAGTGTAGAGTGAATATTCGCATACTCAGGAGGTAACCCATGACCTACGTCATCGCTCAGCCCTGCGTGGACGTCAAGGACAAGGCCTGCGTGGACGAATGCCCGGTGGACTGCATCTACGAGGGCGTCCGTTCCCTCTACATCAACCCCAACGAGTGCGTGGACTGCGGCGCCTGCGAGCCGGTCTGCCCGGTGGAGGCTATCTTCTACGAGGATGATCTGCCCGAGGAGTGGACCTGGTACAAGGATGCGGCGACTGATTTCTTCGCCCAGGTGGGGGATGCCGGCGGCGCTGCTGCGGTCGGCCCTTACGATCATGATCCGGAGGGTGTGGCAGCCCTGCCCCCAAACAAGTAGTCGATTCAGGCTGACGAGCCGCGGATGGGAGCCATCCCTCCGCGGCTTATTTATACGAGAAAGGCTGACCATGGGTTTTCACTCCTTCGAATCCCCCTACGACTGGTCGAGGATTGACTCCTATCGGCGGCGTGCTGAGCAATGCCCCGGCGGTCTGGTCGATCTGTCGGTGGGTTCGCCGGTGGACCCTGTACCCAGGTCGGTCAGGGATGCTTTGGCTGCCGCTTCGGATGATGGTCAGGCACGAGGTTATCCCAAAACTGCCGGTGATGGATCTCTGAGGCAGGTCGCGGCCGACTGGTTCCGTCGTCGCCGCGGGGTAGATCTGAATGCTCTTGGCGCGGATCTGGTGCCCACGGTCGGATCCAAGGAGGCGGTGGCGCTCATGGCTTCCCTTCTGCATCTGGGACCGGGGGACCGGGTGGTGCAGCCGACGGTATCCTATCCCACCTATGCCATCGGAACCCAGCTGGCTGGGGCCCAGGTGACGACCGTGGACGATCCGACTGATACGGATTCATGGGTGAATCTGCTCGGCGTGCGAGCAATATGGATCAATTCGCCAGGCAACCCCAGTGGGCGGATCATCGACCGAGCCGGGCTGGCGAAGATTGTACGGGCGGCCCGTTCGATAGGTGCCACGGTCCTAAGTGACGAGTGCTACGCCCTCCTGGATTGGTCAGAATCCGCCCGGGTCGGGCAGGATGTGCAAATCACCGCCTCGCCCTGCATCCTGGAGCCCCAAGTCTGTGGCGGCGATGCCAGTGGGATACTCTGCCTGTACTCAATGAGCAAGCAGTCCAACATGGCCGGATACAGGGCAGCTTTGGTGGCGGGAGATGCTCATCTGGTAGAGGCCATGACCGCCTACCGCAAGCAGATGGGGCTGATTGTGCCAGGTCCGGTGCAACGGGCCATGCGGGCCGCCTTGGAGGATGGCGATGCTGTGATGACCCAGCGCGAAGTCTATGCCCGTCGCCTGCATGCCTTGGCTGAAGGTCTCAGATCTTACGGATATGATGCCGTCATGCCGCAGGGCGGCCTATATATCTGGGCACAAGCCCGCTCGGGCGACTGTTGGGCCGATATGGCAGACCTATCCCGTCTGGGTATTCTGGCCAGTCCCGGGGAGTTCTACGGGGATGGCCACTATCTGCGATTTTCGTCAACCATCACTGACGAGCAGCTGGAGCTGGCCTTGGGGCGTCTGCGGAGCGCCGCTTAGAGGCCCATGCTGACCGAGCCCTTGCCATAGCGGCTCCTGATGGAGTCCATGGTGGCCTCTGCCTGATCCAGGCGCTGGGCCTCGCTGCCGGTGCGGCGTTTGCTCTCGTGGATGATGTCATCCAAGGATGGCTGGATGGGAGTGTCTTCCACCCGGCTCAGACCGGATGCGCTGACACCGGCCAGGCGGATCAGCCTGGGCAGGGGCGTGTCCATGGGCACACCATCGGGCAGCCCCAGCATGGCCTTGAGCAGACCGACTGCTTGCGGATAGATGCGGTTGGCTGAGTTGACCGGGGTCTCCAGGGTGTGGGCCTTGGTCATATAGCGCAGGTCATCGAAGCGTAGTTTGACGGTGATGGTTCGGGCGATCAGGTCGTGCGATCGCAGTCCGGTCGCCACTTCGTTGCTGCAGACGCGCAGGAGGTCGCAGACCTGCTTCATGCTGGTGGTATCGTGCAGAAAGGTGCGTTCCGCGCCTAGGGACTTCTCTGGCGCTCGCGGCTGGACAGGATCGTCGTCCAGACCGTGGGAGGCCTGTGCCAGCTTCCTGGCTGTAAGGTTCGAACCTGTGGCCCGAGTCAGATCCCGCTCGCTCATGGTAGCCAGGTCGGCCACGTCCTTGATGGCCCAGGCGTTGAGCCGCTTCTCCAGGGCCGGTCCGATGCCGGGGATGCCGCGCAGGGGCATCAGCTGGACGAACTCGGCCTGTCGGGCCTTGGGAATCAGCAGCATGCCGTCGGGCTTGGCGTTGGTGGAGGCCATCTTGGCTACCAGTTTGTTGGTGGCGATGCCCACCGAGCAGGTCACGTGGAATTGGCGGGCTACGCTGGCTCGAATCCACCGGGCTATGGCCGTAGGCATGCCCCAGCGCATGAGTGCCCCGGACACGTCCATGTAGCACTCGTCTACTGAGACTTGCTCGATCTGATCAGTAATTCGTGAGAAAACCGTATCAAATATCCTTCGTGAGATATTCCGGTAATAGGTCATGTCGACCGGGAGGAAGACCCCTTGAGGGCACAGTCGTTCGGCACGTGCTAGAGGCATGGCCGAGTTGATGCCGAAAGCCCGGGCTTCATAGCTGGCCGCAGAGACCACCGAACGCCGTCCGGTGCCGATGATGACCGGCCGGCCCTGCAATTGAGGGTGTCGGGCGACTTCGCAGGAGGCGTAGAAGGCATCCATGTCAATGTGCAGCACCGTGCAGCCGGTCTCGTCATGTCCCCAGTCTTTCTTGGCGGCTGCAAGCCTTGGTGCGGTACTCATGGCTCCATGATAGAAGGGGGTCCCAGAGGAACATGCAATAAATTATTCTCAGTCGTAAATTCTTGGAAAAGATTTACATTTATGGTTTTTATCCATGAAAATGAACGAATCCGCCCTGTGCTGCATTGCACCCTGTCGCACCGGCGAGTCAGGTCGGTCTATCATGGTATTCTATTGTTTTGTTCTCGAGACTTTGGGACTAGGGTCCTGAATCGGGAGCCTGCATGGAGACGTGCCTGAGTGGCCGAAAGGGGCACCCTGCTAAGGTGTTGACTGCGCAAGCGGTCCAGGAGTTCGAATCTCCTCGTCTCCGCCTGATGGCCGGTGATCGCTGATCTTGCACGATCGCCGGTCTTATCCGTTTCCAACGGGCTTTATTCGCCTATATTCTTTTTCAAGCCTCGGCCTGGCAGAGTCCTAGTTTGCGCGGCAGAGGACCGGTGGTGCTTGGCATGAGCCTGTCTGTCTGGCAGGCAGACCGCAGCCAGGCACTGGCTGTATGGCTCGCCTTGGCTGTCATGAGGCAGGCGAAGCCTGGCTCCCGGACAGGGGTATCAGGCTGCGGCTTTCGCCAAGTGCAATGGGCTGGGCCCGGCCCTGCAGAAGGTCGTCCAGTCGGCCGTGAAAGGCCGGCACGGCTGCGGGCTCCAAGTCGTAGGTCAATCGGACCCGATCAGTGAAGTCCTCGGTCTCCACGTGCCCACCAGAGGCGCGGATCAGACGGCGGAGGGAGTCGTACTCTGGATAGCCCAGAGTGATCGTGAAGCGTTGCGTCGGGAGTACGCGTGCTGATCTCGCCGCCTTGAGCGCCAGGGAGGCGGCTGAGGAATAGGCCCGGATCAACCCCCCTGACCCGAGAAGGATCCCCCCGAAGTATCGGGTCACCGTCAGGACGCAGTCGGTCAGTCCCTGCCGCCGCATGACTTCAAGTATGGGCTTGCCGGCTGTTCCGGAGGGCTCCCCGTCATCGCTCATACGCTCGCTGGTGCGGCCCTCGGGTCCCCAGATGGCGCAGTGACAGATGTGCCGGGCCTTGGGGTGTTGCGAGCGGACCTCCTGGACGAAGGCAATGGCCGCCTCCTGGTCCTCCACATGGCAGGCCTGACCGATGAACTCGGACTTGCGCTCGGTCAGTGAGCCTGTGGCTGGTTTCTGCGGCGTATCCAGTATGGTGAGCAAATCGGCTTGCCTCCTATGACTATCGTCTCCTCAATTTCCTCGCTATCTCCATGCTAGAGGGGATGCCGGGCCTAGTCCGAAATCGGGGAGGCGGCCTAAGCTGGCCGCATGACCAATCCCCAGGACCAACCGGAAACCGAATCATCGTCAGCCGGCAAGCCCTACGAGGCTCTGACCGTTTTCTATGAACGGCTCAGGCACTCTACGGATACAGCTGAGCTGCACGAATTCGCCCGCAGCCCCCTGCCCGACAGGTCCGACCAGGCCGCCTTCTCCCGCTTTACGGCACTGCTGGAGGCTGTGGCCGGTAACGAGCACACGCCGGTGGAGGACAGGGTCTACCTGGCGCAGACCATGCCCTTCCCCAATATTTTGGT
Source organism: Bifidobacterium sp. B4111 (assembly GCF_026537235.1). NCBI lineage: Bacteria > Bacillati > Actinomycetota > Actinomycetes > Bifidobacteriales > Bifidobacteriaceae > Bifidobacterium > Bifidobacterium sp. B4111. Next base: position 115,543 of record NZ_JAFNMO010000001.1, read on the forward strand.
TAAGCTCTCCCAGGATTCCAACGCAGAGGTCCGTCGGGCGGTGGCCGCCAACAAGGACGACAAAAACTGGCTGGCCGGTCTGCTCACCAAGGACGAGGACGCCGGAGTCAGGGCTGCAGCGCTGACCAACCCCATGACATCCTGGAAGATGCGCCTGGAAGGTGCACAGGACGAGCGCACCGACGCTGACACCCTGGACTTTCTAGGAGCTCTCGGCACTCGCGATGAGCAGGATGCCCCACATGTGCTGGCCGCCATGGTGCGCCGAGCCGTGGCCCTGAATCCCAACACCGGGCAGGCCACCCTTGATGCCCTGCGCAAGGACCTGGACGGTCAGGTGGCACGGGCAGCGGCCTCCCGATGAGACTGGGGCCGACGCGAATTTTGACGAACGGCACTCAGGCGTTACAATAATGGATTGTTGTGTTTCCCTAAGGGGTCCTCAAAGCGCTTTTCCCACTCGCCGTCTAGGACTTTAAGGGAGCCCACGGAATACATGGCTTTCGGCCAGCATGGCAGCATGCGGTGCGGAGAGCCTGAAACACAATGCAAGGAAAAGGTTGAATCGTGAAGACTTTCACCCCGAAACCAGCCGATCTGACACATGACTGGTATATCGTCGACGCCTCCGGTGTGGTGCTGGGGCGTCTGGCAGCCCAGGTGGCCGATCTGCTGCGCGGCAAGAACAAGCCCACCTATGCGCCCTACGCCGACTCCGGCAACAACGTCATCGTCATCAATGCGTCCAAGATGGTGCTGACGGGCAACAAGAACGACAAGGTGCTCTACACTCACTCCGGCCGTCCTGGCGGCCTGCGTCGCGACTCCTATGGGCAGTTGATGGAGCACAACCCCGAGCGCATCATCACGACGGCGGTCAAGGGCATGCTGCCCAAGAACAAGCTGGCCAAGGTCCAGCTGACCAGGCTGCGGGTCTTCGCAGGCGAGGAACATCCTCACACCTCTCAGCAGCCCATTGAGTACAAGATCCATCAGGTCGCCCAGCAGGCCAAGTAGGACCAGAGGAGATAATCACCATGGCTGACAACAACAACAGCTCCGCGGTTCTTGAGGCCGAGGAGACCAGCGCTTCCTACACTTCCGAGACCAACGCCGGTGCAGGTACCGGCACCTCCGCCATCGAGCCGGGCTACGGCACCGGCCGCCGCAAGGAGGCAGTCGCCCGCGTTCGTCTGATTCCGGGCTCTGGCAAGTGGAGCATCAACGGACACACCCTGGAGGAGTACTTCCCCAGCAAGCTGCACCAGCGCGAGGTCAACTCACCCATTGTGCTGCTCAAGCTCGAGAACAAGTTCGATGTGGTTGTGCGCGTCGAGGGCGGCGGCGTGACCGGCCAGGCCGGCGCAGTCCGTCTGGGCGTCGCACGTGCCCTGAACGCCATCGATAGGGACGCCAACCGTCCTGCCCTGAAGAAGGCAGGGTTCCTGACCCGTGACGCCCGTGTGGTGGAGCGCAAGAAGGCCGGTCTGCACAAGGCCCGTCGCGCCCCGCAGTTCTCCAAGCGCTGACGTCCGCAGTTTCTTCCATCCCCGAGGGTTCCCCCGGACCTTGGGGATTTTTCATGCCTGGATTCACGCCTGGACGGCCCAGTCTGAAGTGAACGGCAAAGTGCACGTTCGGGTGCGGAAAATGATCAGAAAAACCACGAATTCCCACACGACACGCTTCAAGCGAACGTTCGCTCATCCTGGGGCTCAATGGTGCCCCCTCTGGTCTATATTGTGACTTTCGTCACGTTATGACGGATGCCTTTCGTGGACAGGCACGGTCTGAGACCGCCTCAGACTTTCTGCTGGCCCTCATCGGTATTCGCGGAACATGAGGAGGGCCAATATCTTGGCTGGAACGCAGAAACAGAAGCATGACCATCAACTGAAGGAGCCAGAAGCCGGCAGGGAAGGCGCCCGGGCCGACAGCACTGAGCTGGCCCGCAGGGAGGTGGATGCCCTGGTCGTCCGAGCGCAGTCGGCTTTGCACGCCTTTGAGGAGCTCGACCAGGAACAGGTGGATCGGATCGTGGCCAAGGCCTCGATCGCGGCCCTGAACCAGCACCTGCCCCTGGCACAGATGGCCGTCGAGGAGACCGGACGAGGCCTGGTGGAAGACAAGGCCACCAAGAACATCTTCGCCTGCGAGCATGTGACCAACTACCTGGCCAGGCAGCGCACTGTGGGCATCATCAGTGAGAACGATGTGGACGGCATCATCGAGGTGGCCGAGCCGGTGGGAGTCGTGGCTGGCGTGACCCCGGTGACCAACCCCACCTCGACAGCCATCTTCAAATCGCTGCTGGCCCTGAAGACCCGCTGTCCCATCGTCTTCGGATTCCACCCCTACGCCCAGCGCTGCTCGGTGGAGGCGGCAAGGATCGTCCGCGATGCCGCCATCGAGGCAGGCGCACCGCAGGATTGCATCCAGTGGATCGAACACCCCTCGGTCGAGGCCACCGGCGCGCTCATGCAGCACCCCGGAGTGGCCACCATTCTGGCCACCGGCGGTACCGGTATGGTCAAGGCTGCCTACTCCTCGGGCAAACCGGCCTTGGGCGTAGGTGCAGGCAATGCCCCAGCCTATGTGGATCGCAGGGTCAACGTCCCACGGGCCGTCAACGACCTGATCCTGTCCAAGCATTTCGATTACGGCATGATCTGCGCCACAGAGCAGGCCATCATCGCCCATCAGGATGTGCATGACCGGGTGATCGAGGAGATGAAGCGGCGCAAGGCCTACTTCGTCAACCCTGAGGAGAAGGCCAAGCTGGAGGAGTACATGTTCGGCGTGCGGGCTCATGCCGGTGCTGATGCTCCCGCTCCCAGGCTCAACTCCGAGGTTCCGGGCAAGTCCCCCCAGTTCATTGCCCGCCAGGCCGGCTTCGAGATCCCCGAGGATGCGACCATCCTGGCAGCCCAATGCGACCAGGTCGGCCCCATGGAACCCCTGACCCTGGAGAAGCTGGCTCCGGTGCAGGCCGTGCTCAAGGCCAGCAATAAGGAGGAGGGCTTCACCCTCTGCGAGCAGATGCTGCGCTACGGCGCCGGGCACACGGCGGCCATCCATACCGATGACGAGAGGCTGGTGCGCGAGTACGGCCAGCGCATGCACGCCTGTCGGATTGTCTGGAACCAGCCCAGCTCCCTGGGCGGCATCGGCGACATCTACAACGCCATCGCCCCGTCCCTGACCCTGGGCTGCGGGTCCTACGGCGGCAACTCGGTCTCGGGGAACGTCCAGGCGGTCAATCTGATTAACATCAAGCGGATTGCTCGGAGGAACAACAACATGCAGTGGTTCAAGGTGCCGGCCAAGACCTACTTCGAGCCCAACTCCGTCCGCTACCTGCGCGACATGTTCGGCATTCGACGGGCCGTCATCGTCTGCGACAGGGTCATGGAGCAGCTGGGAATCGTCGACAAGATCATCGATCAGCTGCGGGCCCGGCCTGAGCAGGTCACCTTCCGCATCATTGACTACGTAGAGCCGGAGCCCAGCGTCGAGACGGTGGAGCGCGGCGCGACTATGATGCGTGATGAGTTCGGCCCCGACACCATCATCGCCGTGGGCGGCGGCAGTCCCATGGACGCGGCCAAGATCATGTGGCTGCTCTATGAGCATCCGGAGATCTCCTTTGCCGATGTCCGCGAGAAGTTCTTTGACATCCGCAAGCGGGCCTTCAAGATTCCGCCCCTGGGTACCAAGGCCAAGCTGGTCTGCATTCCCACCTCCTCGGGCACGGGTTCGGAGGTCACCCCATTCGCGGTCATCACCGACCATAAGACCGGATACAAGTACCCCATCACCGATTACGCCCTGACCCCCAGCGTGGCCATCGTGGATCCGGTCCTGGCCCGTACCCAGCCCAAGAGGCTGGCCTGCGACTCGGGCTTCGATGCCCTGACCCACTGCATGGAGGCTTTTGTCTCGGTCTATGCCAATGACTACACCGACGCCATGGCCCTGCATGCGGCCAAACTGATCTGGGACAACCTGGAGCCTGCTGTGAGCACTGCCGGCGGTGAGGCCAAGGTATGCGCCCAGGAGAAGATGCACAATGCGGCGACCATGGCAGGCATGGCCTTCGGCTCGGCCTTCCTGGGCATGTGCCACGGCATGGCGCATACCATCGGAGCCCTCTGCCATGTGGCCCATGGGCGTGCCAATTCCATCCTTTTGCCCTATGTGATCCGCTACAACGGATGCATCCCGGACGAGCCGACCAGCTGGCCCAAATACAGCGAGTATGTGGCCCCGGAGCGCTACAGGCAGATGGCCCATGTGCTGGGCATCGAATCCGCTACTGCCGAGGAGGGCGTGGAGCTCTTGGCCCGTGCTGTGGAATCCTACAGGGACGAGCGCCTGGGCATGGATGCCTCCTTCCAGGCTGCCGGAGTGGATGAAGACCACTACTGGCAGTCCTTGGACCAGATCGGCATGCGGGCCTATGAGGACCAGTGCACGCCCGCCAACCCCCGCATTCCGTTGATTGAGGACATGAAGGACATCGCCGTGGCCGCCTATTATGGGGTCAGCCAGGAGGAGGGCCACCGGATGAGGGCGGCCCGCCAGGGCGAGGATGTGGTCCAGGAGGCCTCCCAGCGGGCCTGACAGGGCCGGAATTGAGTCGAGGGTTCCCCTGGAAGTGGTGCGACACGCCCGGATTCTTCTAGGGGAACCCTCGTGCTTTAATAAGAAAGTTGCCTGTTTTGGGCTCGCATTTTGTCAATCACAATAGCGGGTGCAGCGAGGAGTCCCATCCCCACGGGATTCTCCACGGCTGCGCATGGATCCGGCTGAGGCCTGTCGGGAGGAATGTCTCCTGTGGCTGCCGTTCCGTGCCCTCGAAACAGACTGGGTAATCAGTTCATAGATCGCTAGAAAGGGCGGACGGCAATGGCGGGACAGAAAATCCGCATCAGGCTAAAGTCCTATGACCACGAGGTCATCGACCAATCGGCGAAGAAGATCGTCGAGACGGTGACGAACGCGGGCGCAACTGTGGTTGGCCCCGTTCCGCTGCCGACTGAGAAGAACGTGTATGTCGTCATCCGTTCTCCTCATAAGTACAAGGACTCCCGCGAGCACTTCGAGATGCGCACCCACAAGCGCTTGATCGACATCGTGGATCCCACGCCCAAGGCTGTGGATTCGCTGATGCACATCGATCTGCCGGCGGACGTCAACATTGAGATCAAGCTGTAGGGGAGGAGGAAACCGCATGGCTGAAGAGCAGAGGAACCGCAAGGCTCTCCTGGGCCGCAAGCTGGGCATGTCCCAGGTCTGGGACGAGAACGGCTTCTTCGTCCCGGTGACCCTGGTGGACGTGTCCACCAACGTGGTGACCGCGGTCAAGAATGAGGAAAAGGACGGCTACCAGGCCATCCAGATCGGCTACGGACAGATCGACCCCACCAAGGTGACCAAGCCACTGGCTGGACACTTCGCCAAGGCCGGAGTGACCCCGCGTCGCCACCTGGTCGAGGTCCGCACCGCCGATGCCGACAGCTATCAGCCCGGCCAGGAGCTGGGCCTGGATCTGCTGCCCGAGGGCAGCGAGGTCGATGTGACCGGCACCACCAAGGGCAAGGGCTTTGCCGGCACCATCAAGCGTTGGGGCTTCAAGTCCTACCGCCGCACCCACGGCTCGCATAAGAACGAGCGCCGTCCCGGTTCAGTGGGCGCCTGCGCCACGCCCAGCCGCATCCTCAAGGGCAAGCGGATGGCCGGCCGTATGGGTCATGACACCTCGACCGTCCAGAACCTGACCATCGTCTCCGCAGATGCCGAGAAGGGCGTCATCGCCATCAAGGGTGCCCTGCCCGGGCCCCGCGGCGCCATCGTCCTGGTTCGTTCGGCAGTGAAGGGAGCCTGAAACCATGACTAAGTTGACTCTGAACATCACCGACGCCCAGGGCAAGAACACCGGGACCGTGGATGCACCCGAGCAGATCTTCGGCATCGCCGAGGAGGATGTCCGCTCGCATGTGCCGCTGATCCACCAGGTGGTCGTGGCCCAGCTGGCTGCGGCCCGCCAGGGCACACACTCGGTCAAGACCCGGTCCACCGTCTCCGGCGGCGGCCGCAAGCCTTGGAAGCAGAAGGGCACCGGTCGTGCTCGTCAGGGCTCCATCCGTGCTCCCCAGTGGACCGGTGGCGCCATTGTCCACGGCCCGCAGCCGCGTGACTACTCCCAGCGCACCCCTAAGAAGATGAAGGCCGCAGCCCTGCGCTACGTCCTGTCCGACCGGGTCAACGCCGGACGCGTGCACGTGGTCGACTTCGGCATTGGCGAGACCCCGTCCACCAAGGCCGCCAAGGCAGCACTGCTGCCCCTGGTCGACAACCGATTCACCACCGTCGTGCTGTCCCGCGAGAACATCAACGAGTGGCTCTCCGTCAGGAACCTGCCCACCGTCCATGTCCTCTTCGCCGATCAGCTCAACACCTACGATGTGGTCACGGCCGAGGATGTCGTCTTCAGCAAGGATGGCTTCGATGCCTTCCTAGCTGTCAAGGGCGGCGCCAAGTCCGAGACCGTCAAGGAGGCCTGATTTTCATGGCAGCTATTCACAAGCCAGCGCACGACATCATTCTGCGCCCGGTCGTCTCCGAGAAGAGCTACGCCAACTCGGACCGCGGCCAGTACACATTCGTGGTGGACCCTGATGCCAACAAGGTCGCCATCAAGCAGGCCATCGAGCAGATCTTCAATGTGAAGGTCACATCGGTCAACACCCTCAATCGGCAGGGCAAGCGGACCCGGACCCGTACGGGCTGGGGTCGTCGCGCCGCTGAGAAGCGCGCCATCGTCAAGGTGGCCGAGGGCCAGTCGATCGATGTCTTCGGTACCAACAACTGAAGGCTAGCCGAGAAAAGTTAAGGAAGAACTAGATTATGGCTATCCGTACATACAAGCCGACGACCGCGGGCCGTCGCAACGCCTCGGTTTCGGACTTCGCCGAAATCACGCGCTCCAAGCCCGAGAAGTCGCTGGTTCGCAAGCTGAGCAAGACCGGCGGACGTAACTCCTATGGTCGCGTCACCAGCCGCCACCGTGGCGGCGGGCACAAGCGCCAGTACCGTCTCATCGACTTCCGTCGTTGGGACAAGGACGGCGTGCCCGCCAAGGTGGCTGAGATCGAATATGATCCCAACCGCTCGGCCCGCATTGCCCTTCTGCACTTTGCAGACGGCGAGAAGCGCTACATCATCGCCCCGCAGGGCATCAAGCAGGGCGACGTCATCGAGACTGGCCCCCAGGCCGACATCAAGCCCGGCAACAACCTGCCTCTGCGCAACATCCCCACCGGCACCATCGTCCACGCCATTGAGCTGCGGCCCCTGGGCGGTGCCAAGATCGCCCGCTCGGCCGGTGCTGCCGTCCAGCTGGTGGCCAAGGACGGGGCCTACGCCCAGTTGCGTATGCCCTCCGGCGAGATTCGCAACGTCGACTCCCGCTGCCGTGCAACAGTGGGCGAAGTCGGCAACAACGACCACGCCAACGTCCAGCTCGGCAAGGCAGGACGTGCCCGCTGGATGGGACGCAGGCCTATCACCCGTGGTGAATCCATGAACCCGGTCGACCACCCGCATGGCGGACGCACCCGTGGCGGCAAGCCGCCAGTGTCTCCCTGGGGCAAGGGCGAGGTTCGCACCCGCAGGCCCAAGAAGGCCTCCAACAAGATGATCGTGCGTCGTCGTCCAAATGGTAAGAACCGCAAGTAAGGGAGTGTCGGAAAGATGACTCGTAGCATCAAGAAGGGCCCATTCGTCGACGCCCACTTGCAGAAGAAAGTCGACGAGCAGAACGAGAAGGGCACCAAGAACGTCATCAAGACCTGGTCCCGTCGTTCCATGATCACCCCGGACTTCATCGGGCACACTTTCGCTGTGCACGATGGCCGCAAGCATGTCCCGGTCTTCGTCACCGAGGCAATGGTCGGCCACAAGCTCGGCGAGTTCGCCCCCACCCGGACCTTCAGGGGTCACGTGAAGGACGACAAGAAAGCACGCCGCTGAGGCGAGGGAGAGTAGAGACACATGGAAGCTAAGGCAATTGCACGTCACGTTCGCGTGACGCCTCGCAAGGCTCGCCGCGTCGTCGACCTCATCCGAGGCAAGCAGGCGACCGAGGCCGTGACCATTCTGAAGTTTGCCCCCCAGGACGCGGCCGTTCCGGTCCGCAAGTGCCTGGAGAGCGCCATCGCCAACGCTCGTGTCAAGGCGGACAAGGCCAATCAGCCCTTCCGCGAGAACGAGCTGATGGTTCGTGAGACCTACGTGGACGAGGGAACCACTCTGAAGCGGTTCCGTGCCCGCGCCCAGGGTCGTGCGGCCCGCATCAACAAGCGGACCAGCCACATCACCGTCGTGGTGGCCGACAAGGAAGGAGCCCGATAATGGGGCAGAAGATCAACCCGTTTGGGTACCGACTCGGCATCACCGAGGAGCACCGCAGCAAGTGGTACTCCGACTCCAACAAGGCGGGGGAGCGTTACAGCGACTTCGTGCTTGAGGACGACAAGATCCGCAAGGAGATGAACAAGGACCTGGAGCGCGCAGGCGTCTCCAAGATCGTCATCGAGCGGACCCGTGACCGTGTGCGCGTCGACATCCACACCGCCCGGCCGGGCATTGTCATCGGCCGTCGCGGCGCCGAAGCGGAGCGTGTTCGCGCCAAGCTGGAGAAGATCACCGGCAAGCAGGTCCAGCTGAACATCTTCGAGGTCAAGAACGCCTCCATTGATGCCCAGCTGGTGGCTCAGGGCATCGCTGAGCAGCTGACCAACCGCGTCACCTTCCGCCGGGCCATGCGCAAGGCTCAGCAGGATGCCATGCGGGCAGGCGCCAAGGGCATCAGGATCAAGCTGTCCGGCCGCCTGGGTGGAGCCGAAATGAGCCGCTCGGAGTTCTACCGCGAGGGTCGTGTGCCCCTGCAGACTCTGCGCGCCCTGATCGACTATGGCTTCTTCGAGGCCAGGACCACCTACGGTCGCATCGGCGTCAAGGTCTGGATCTACAAGGGCGATATGACCGAGCGTCAGTTCGAGGAGCAGCAGGCTCAGCAGAACAACCGCCCCGGTCGGCGCGGCGATCGTCGTCCTCGTCGTGGCGTCCGTCCCTCCGAGGGGCGTACCCGCCGCGAGCAGGATGCAGCCAAGCAGAACAGCGGTGTGGCCACGCCGCCGGCGGCGACTCAGGAGCAGACCGCCTCGGCACCCGTCGCAACCGAAGCAAAGGAGTGAGCCGTGCTTATCCCAAAGAGGACTAAATACCGCAAGCAGCATCGTCCGGGTCGTTCGGGCATGTCCAAGGGCGGCAACGAGATCGCTTTCGGCGATTACGGCATCCAGGCCCTGGCTCCGGCTTACCTGACCAATCGGCAGATCGAGGCGGCCCGTATCGCCATGACTCGGTACATCAAGCGTGGTGGCCGAGTCTGGATCACGGTCTTCCCGGATCGCCCCCTGACCAAGCACGCTCTGGGATCCCGAATGGGTTCCGGCAAGGGTGCGCCCGAGTTCTGGGTGGCCAACGTCCGTCCCGGCCGGGTGCTCTTCGAGATTGGCGGCGTGAGCGAGGATGTGGCCCGCGAGGCCCTTCGCCGCGCTACTGACAAGCTTCCCATGAAGTGCCGGATTATTGCACGTGAAGGCGGTGACATCTGATGTCAGTCGGAACAGCCGAGTATTCCATCAAGAATCTGAATGAAAAGACCAATGCGGAGATCGAGGATTTCCTGAAGAAGTCCAAGGAAGAGCTGTTCAACCTGCGCTTCCAGTCGGCCACCGGTCAGCTGGAGAACACCTCCCGCCTCAAGGCCGTCAAGCACGACATCGCCAGGATGTACACCGTTCTGCGTGAGCGCGAGCTGGGCATCAGCCAGGAGCCCGCCGAAGCAAAGGCCGAGAGCAAAGCTGAGGAGAAGTAAGCATGGCTGACAAGCAGGAGCGCAACTTCCGCAAGGTTCGCAGCGGCTACGTCGTGTCCGACAAGATGGACAAGACCATCACCGTAGAGCTGGAGCAGCGTTCGACCCACCCCCTGTACGGCAAGGTCGTCCGCAGCAACCGCAAGGTCAAGGCCCATGATGAGAAGAACGAGGCCCATGTGGGCGACTTCGTGAGTATCATGGAGACCCGTCCTCTGAGCAAGACCAAGCGCTGGCGTCTCGACTCCATCGTCGAGCGCGCCAAGTAACAAGTTCGGCCAGGCTCCGCATTTCATCCCGCCCTGGTGCGGGGTGTCTGCGGAGAACCAGCGCGGCTAAGGAGAATCAATGATTCAGCAGGAATCGCGGCTTCAGGTCGCCGACAACACGGGTGCCAAGGAGATTCTGGCCATCCGCGTGCTCGGCGGGTCGAAGCGACGCTATGCCGGCATTGGCGACGTGATTGTCGCCACCGTCAAGGATGCCATTCCCGGCGGGTCGGTCAAGAAGGGCGAGGTCGTCAAGGCGGTCGTCGTCCGTACGGTCAAGGAGCATCGTCGTCATGACGGCTCCTACATCAAGTTCGACGAGAACGCGGCGGTCATTCTCGGTACCGGCCGTGAACCCCGCGGTACTCGTATCTTCGGACCGGTTGGTCGTGAACTGCGCGACAAGCGCTTCATGAAGATCGTGTCCCTGGCACCGGAGGTGATCTGAAGTGGTAGCCAAGATCAAGACAGGCGACCAGGTCAAGGTCATCCGCGGCAAGGATCGCGGCAAGGAGGGCAAGGTTCTGCGGATTCTGCCCAATGACCGTCTGATCGTCGAGGGTATTCAGATCGTCAAGAAGCATGTGCGGGCTACCCAGCAGGGTCAGGAGTCGGGCATCGTCCCGACCGAGGCGCCCATCCATCGCTCCAACGTGATGGTCATTGACCCGGAGACCAAGAAGCCGACTCGCATCGGCGTGAACATCAAGGAGGAGGCGCGTGACGGCAAGGTCAAGGTCGTGCGCACCCGCTTCGCCAAGAAGTCAGGCAAGGAGCTGTCATGAGCGATACCACCGTTGAAGCACCGGCAGTCCCTCGTTTGCTGCAGCAGTACCGCGAGAGCATCGTGCCCGAGCTGGAGAAGGAGTTCAAGTTCTCCAACCCCATGCAGGTGCCCAGGATCGAGAAGGTTGTAGTCTCCATGGGCGTGGGGGCCGCGGCACGCGACTCAAAGCTGATTGAGGGCGCGGTCAAGGACCTGACGGCCATCACCGGCCAGAAGCCCAAGATCACCAAGGCCAAGAAGTCCGTGGCGCAGTTCCACCTGCGTGAGGGACAGGCCATCGGCGCCTTCGCCACCCTGCGCGGCGTGCGCATGTGGGAGTTCCTGGATCGACTGCTGACCCTGGCTCTGCCCCGTATCCGCGACTTCCGCGGCATCAGCGACCGTCAGTTCGACGGCCAGGGCAACTACAACTTCGGTCTCACGGAACAGTCCATGTTCCACGAGATCGATCCTGATCAGATCGATCACCAGCGTGGTATGGATATCACCGTGGTGACCTCCACCAAGAACGATCAGGAGGCCCGGGCGCTGCTCAAGCAGCTGGGCTTCCCCTTCAAGGAGAACTGATATGGCAAAAACCGCTCTGAGAAACAAGGCGGCACGCAAGCCGAAGTTCAAGGTGCGTGGCTACACGCGCTGCCAGGTCTGCGGTCGTCCTCATTCCGTCTATCGCAAGTTCGGCCTGTGCCGCATCTGCCTTCGCGAGAAGGCCCATCGCGGCGAGCTGCCGGGTGTGACGAAGTCCAGTTGGTAAAGATCGACGCTGAAGGTCCGCGGTCAGGGCAGATTGCTGCCCGGCGGCGGAAACCACGGCGAGGAAGGGCATAAGCCCACATGACAATGACAGATCCCATCGCAGACATGCTGACACGTCTGCGTAATGCGAGTGCGGCCAAGCATGAAACAGTCGACATGCCGTACTCCAAATTCAAGGCGAACATCGCGCAGATTCTCAAGCGCGAAGGCTTCATCGCCGATTATCGCGCCAAGGAGGCGCGCGTCGGGCAGGATCTGGAGATCACGCTCAAGTACGGTCCCGATGGACGCCAGTCCATTCAGGGCATCAAGCGCGTCTCCAAGCCCGGTCTGCGCCGGTACGCCAAGTCGGATTCCCTGCCCATGCCCCTGGGCGGGCTGGGAATCGCCATCATCTCGACCAGCTCGGGACTGATGACCCAGAAGGAATGCCTCGACAGGGGCATCGGCGGCGAAATCGTCGCCTACGTATGGTGAGAAAGGAGAGCTGAACATGGCATCGCATATTGGTAAGCTCCCCATCGCCGTTCCGGCAGGTGTGGAGGTGGCCTTCAAGGGCCAGGAATTCTCCGCCAAGGGCCCCAAGGGTTCCGACGCATACACGCTGCCTGAGGGCATCACCGGCAAGGTCGAGGGCAACGAGATCATCATGACCCCCGCCGACGAGGACCGCACCACCAAGGCCAAGCACGGACTGAGCCGCTCCATCGTGGCGTCCATGGTTGAAGGCGTCTCCAAGGGCTACAGCAAGCACCTCCAGATCGTCGGCACCGGCTACCGTGTGGTCGCCAAGGGCAAGTCCCTGGAGTTCTCGCTGGGCTACTCGCACACCATCACTGTCGACCCCCCGGAGGGCATCACCTTCGAGACGCCGAACGCCAACGAAGTGGTCGTCTCCGGCATCGACAAGCAGGCTGTCGGCCAGGCCGCGGCCAACATCCGCGCCCTGCGTGCTCCCGAGCCTTACAAGGGCAAGGGCATCAAGTACGCCGATGAGCACATCCTGCGCAAGGCTGGAAAGGCTGGTAAGTGATATGTCGGTCTCGATACTAGGCAAAGGCAAGAAGATCGCCCGTCTGCGCCGCCATGCCCGTCTGCGCAAGCACGTCTCCGGCACGGCAGAGCGTCCCCGTCTGGTGGTTACTCGGACCAATCGCAATATGATCGCCCAGATCGTCGACGACACCAGGGGTGTCACCCTGGTCAGCGAGTCGACCATGGCTTCGGACTACGGCTCTTTCAAGGGCACCAAGACCGAGGCCGCCCGCAAGGTCGGCGAGCAGATCGCAGCCAAGGCCAAGAAGGCTGGCATCACCACCGTGGTCTTCGATCGTGGTGGCAACAAGTACCACGGAAGGGTCGCAGCGGTTGCGGAAGGCGCCCGTGAGGGAGGTTTGGCACTGTGAGCGACAACGAAACGACAAAGGAAACAACCCAGGTGACTGAAGATTCCACAAACGCTCAGTCCAGCCAGGGTGGCAGAAGGGATCGGAACGACCGGAACGATGATCGCCGAGGCGGTCGTCGGGGCGGTTCCCGTGACGGCCGTAGGGATGGCCGTCGTGGCCGTCGCGACCGCGACGAGCGTGACGACATGCTCGACAGGGTCGTGACCATCAACCGCGTCTCCAAGGTCCACAAGGGAGGTCGTACCTTCAGCTTCGCGGCCCTGGTGGTCGTGGGCGACGGCAAGGGCACCGTGGGCGTTGGCTACGGCAAGTCCCGCGAGGTTCCCGCAGCCATCTCCAAGGGTCAGCTGGATGCCAAGAAGCATATGTTCACCGTTCCCCGCATCCGCGGCACCGTCACCCACCCGGTGATCGGCCACGATGCGGCCGGTACTGTCCTCCTGCGGCCTGCAGCCCCAGGAACCGGCGTTATCGCCGGCGGTCCGGTTCGCGCCGTCCTGGAGTGCGCCGGCATCACCGACATCCTGAGCAAGTCCATGGGATCGGCTACGGCCGTCAACATGGTGCGGGCCACTGTAGCTGCCCTGAAGCAGCTGGAGGAGCCCGAGGAGATCGCGGCACGCCGCGGTCTGCCCCTGGAGGAGGTCGCCCCCGACTCCCTCCTGCGCGCACGTGCCGTCGGCATTGCCGACGAGCGCAAGGAACGCGAAGAGGCCAAGGCCAAGGCTGACGAGCAGTCGAAGGCAGGTGAGTGATGACCAAGCAGATCAAGATCACTCTGGTCAAGGGCGTGGCTCATGCCACCGACCGCCAGAAGGAGAACGTCAGGTCTCTGGGCCTTCACAAGATCGGCCAGACCGTCCTGCGTGAGGACACCCCCGTCTACCGGGGGATGGCCAACAAGGTCCGCCACCTGGTGAACGTAGAGGAGGCAGACTGATTATGGCCAGCGACAAGCAAGAGCCCACCATCATGCAGATGCACGATCTGCGTCCTGCTCCGGGCGCCAAGCGCGACCGCATCCGTGTGGGTCGCGGTGAGGGGTCCAAGGGTAAGACCTCCGGTCGTGGCACCAAGGGCACCAAGGCACGCTACCAGGTACGTCCGGGCTTTGAAGGCGGCCAGCTGCCCCTGTACATGCGGCTGCCCAAGCTGCGTGGATTCAGGAGCCCCTTCAAGAAGGAGTACCAGGTGGTCAACCTGGGTGCTCTGGAAGGACTCTTCCCCAAGGGCGGCGAGGTCACCGTCGAGGATCTGGTCAACAAGGGAGCGGTTCGCAAGGGCCGCCCTGTCAAGGTCCTGGGTGACGGCGACGTAAAGGCCGCTTTCACCCTCAAGGGCATCAAGGCCTCGGCCTCGGCCAGAAGCAAGATAGAAGCCGCAGGCGGGTCCGTCTCCGAGAACTGATACTCGCAGGGGACAGACCGCAAGGCAGATGTGATTCCGGCCCTCCCCGGCTCCAAGCGGGTGGGGGCCGGAATTCGTTTCCGACCCGGTTGCCATCATGATTTGACGGAACCATCGGTTAAGCTGGTCGGAGCAAGAAGGTGCGATGCACCGAGACCAACGCGCGGTCGCGTAGGGAGGGAACTTAGGTGAGGACGTTAATCCAGGCCTTCAAGACCAAGGAGCTGAGGAAGAAAATCTTCTTCGTTCTTGGCATCATCATCATCTATCGCATTGGGTCGTTCATACCTACCCCAGGCGTGGATTATCCTTCCGTGCAGAAGTGCATCACCACGGCCGGTAATGAGGACTTCATCGGTCTGGTCAACCTGTTCTCGGGCGGGGCTCTGCTGCAGCTGTCTATCTTCGCACTGGGCATCATGCCCTACATCACCGCATCCATCGTGGTGCAGCTGCTGCGCGTGGTCATTCCTCGCTTCGAGGCTCTGCACAAGGAGGGTCAGTCGGGCGAGGCCAAGCTGACCGAATATACCAGGTATCTGACCATCGGTCTGGCCGTGCTGCAGTCCACGACCATTCTGGTTACAGCCCGCAACGGTGCGCTCTTCAACGGAGCATGCCAGCAGCAGGTCATTCCAGACAGCTCCGTTTGGAATCTGGTGGTCATGGTCCTGATCATGACCGGCGGCACCGGTCTGATCATGTGGATGGCCGAGTTGATCACCGACAAGGGCATCGGTAATGGCATGTCCGTCCTGATCTTCATCTCCATCTGCTCCGGCTTCCTGCCCCAGCTCTGGAACATCGGCTGGGGGACCAACGGCAAGAACGGTGACTGGGTCAAATTCGGCATTGTGGTGACTGTTCTGGTGGTCATCCTGATTCTGGTCGACTACGTGGAGCTGGCACAGCGTCGCATCCCCGTCCAGTACACCAGAAGAATGATCGGCCGCAAGATGTACGGCGGATCCTCCACCTATCTGCCGCTCAAGATCAATATGTCAGGCGTGATTCCCCCTATTTTCGCCTCCTCTATTCTGGCTATTCCCACCCTTATCGCCCAGTTCGGCAAGTCCGATCAGAACTGGGTCAAGTGGATCAACGCCAACATGGCCAACACGACCTCGGTCTGGTACATCGTGCTCTACTCGGTCATGATCGTCTTCTTCTGCTTCTTCTACACCTCCATCACCTTCAACCCCGATGAGACGGCTGACAATATGAAGGAGTACGGCGGCTTCATCCCGGGTATCAGGGCCGGACGGGCCACCAGCCGGTACCTGTCATACGTGATGAACCGACTGAACACGGTTGGAGCCATCTACCTGCTCTTCGTGGCCCTGATTCCCACGGTGCTGATCATGCTGCTGAAGATCAACTCTAAGCTACCCTTCGGCGGGACCACCATACTGATTATCGCCGGCGTCGGCCTGGACACCCTGCGCCAGGCCAGGGCGCAGACCGAGCAGTTCCAGTACACCGGTTTCCTGCTGGAGGGCGACCACAAGGAGGGCTGACCCTTCGGCCAGACACCTGCAAGTGGTATCAATCCAAACAGCTTATGGTCCGACCCTGTCACTTGTTGACATGGAGCCGGACCATTTTGTGTCAGGCCCGCGCCAGGAAGACAGTTCGTATGAGTTTGAGTGTGCTGAATCTGCTCTTGGACCGGGCAGACGCTAGCATACGGTAAAGAGGGTTCTGCGCGGTTTGGTCCGCCTAGGACTGTAGACCAAGAACATCAAACAAAGGATAGGGAATGGCACAGCGACTGTTGATCATGGGACCTCAAGGTGTAGGCAAGGGCACGCAGGCGGCCTTGCTCAGTAAACATTATGGGATTCCGGCCATATCCACTGGTGACATTTTCCGCTACAACCTTAAGAACGGAACCGAGCTGGGTAAGCAGGCCAAGGCCTACACCGACAAGGGCGAACTGGTTCCAGACGAGCTGACCAATAAGATTGTCAAGGACCGCTTGGGCATGGATGATGCCGCCCAGGGCTGGATTCTTGACGGTTATCCGCGTTCGGCCTCCCAGGTCGAGGCGCTGGACGAGATGCTCAAAGAGCTGAACACTCCGCTGACGGCTGTGGTGGCTTTGGACGCCGACCATGACGTGCTCATGCAGCGCATCGCCAAGCGTGCCAAGGAGGAGGGCCGGGCGGACGATACCCCCGAGGCCATCGCCAAGCGGCTGGATATCTATGCCAAAGAGACCGCCCCGCTGCTGAACACCTATAAGACCCGTGGTCTTCTGGTCGCAGTGGACGGCCAGGGTGAGGTCGATCAGATATCCAAGCAGATCATCACTCAGCTTGACGAGCGTTAACTCATCACCTGTCAGGTGAGAGGCCTGTCACCCCTTGAATCAGAAATTGCCAGATAAAAACCAAGATTAAGAGTGGCTGGTTCGCAAGACCCTGATAAGGCTGGCTAAGGCAAAGAAGCTGCATGACCCAAGTGGCATGACAGCTTCTTTTTGTGGAGGGCGGAAATCCCTGCGCGTCCGCCCAACACTGGCGGACAGGGTGATAGCCTTGGTGCATTCAGACCCTCTGGCGAGGGTATTGCATGTCGGTGATTGGCCGGGAAAATACAGAAACCAGTACAGTAACAGAAGAGGTCTACTTGAAGGGCTCTACGGCATCCGTGGTCAGATCGGATAAGCAGGAACCAGCGCGTCCAAAGCACACCATCCGAACCATTCTGCGCTCCCTGCGCGAATACCGGAAGGCCAGTTTTCTGGCTCCGGCCTTCGTCTTTCTGGAGAGCGTCCTCGAGATAGTGATCCCGACCATCATGGCCTCCCTGATTGACCAAGGGGTCTCGGGGAGGTCCATGCCGGCCATCTTCAAGTTCGGGCTGATCCTGCTGGCCTGCTCGGCCGTCTCCCTGTTCTCCGGGTTCATGTCCGGACGGTATGCGGCCATCGCCTCTTCCGGCCTGGCCAAGAATGTCCGCAGCGATCTGTTCGCCAAAGTGCAATCCTTCAGCTTTACCAACATCGACCGCTTCTCAACGGGGTCCATCATCACCAGGCTGACCACCGATGTGACCAACCTGCAGAACGCCTATCAGATGGTGATCAGGGTCGGGGTCAGGGCGCCGATCATGGTCATCGTGGCCTGGCTCTTCTCTTATAGGATCTCCAGGCCCATATCCCTGGTCTTCCTGATCGCCATCCCCATCCTGGGCTTTGGCCTGATCGGTCTGTCCCTGCTGGTTCATCCCATCTTCGAGCGGGTCTTCCACACCTACGACCACCTCAACAATGTGGTGGATGAGAACCTTCAGGGCATCAGGGTGGTCAAGTCCTACAACCGGGAGGACTACGAGGAGCGCAAATTCAACGGTATCTCCCTGGCTATCTACCGTGCCTTCTGCAAGGCCGAGCGGATCATGAGCCTGAATCCGGCATTGTTGAACTTCTGTATTTATGCTTCTTTGCTGGTCATATCCTGGATGGGCGCCTCCCAGATTGTGGCATCCGGGAACAATGCGGCCCTAGGACTGACCACAGGCGATCTGACCGCCCTGGTCACCTATGCCATACAAATCATGATGGCCATGAACATGGTCTCCATGATCGTGGTCATGGTCGTCATCTCACAGGCCTCGGCCGAGCGCATCTGCCAGGTGCTGAATGAGGTCAGCACTGTGCATGATCCCGCCAAGCCGGTCATGAAGGTGGCCGACGGGTCCATCAGCTTCCAGGATGTGACCTTCCGCTACTCGGAGCGATCCGAACGCTCTGTTCTGAGCCATATCAATCTTGACGTTCCCTCGGGCTCCACCCTGGGCATCGTGGGTGGGACCGGCTCCTCCAAATCGAGCCTGGTCCAGCTCATACCCCGTCTCTATGACGTAACTGAGGGGTCCCTCCAGGTGGGCGGTGTGGACGTACGCCAATACGACCTGACCGTCCTGCGCGACCAGGTGGCCATGGTGCTCCAGAAGAATGTCCTTTTCACCGGGACCATCGCCGAGAACCTGCGCTGGGGTAATCCTCAAGCCACGGACGAAGAGCTGGTGCGCGCCTGCACTCTGGCCCAGGCCGACGGGTTCGTGCGGGAGTTTCCCGACGGCTATCAGACCTACCTGGATGAGGGCGGCACCAACCTCTCTGGCGGCCAGCGACAGCGTCTGTGCATAGCGCGTGCCCTGCTGAAGAAGCCCGACATCCTGATTCTGGATGACTCTACCAGCGCCGTGGACACCAAGACCGACCAGCTGATCCGTCACGCCTTCAGCCAGGAGATCCCCGACACTACCAAGATCATCATCTCCCAGCGTCTGGCCTCTGTGGAGGACGCTGACATGATCGTGGTCCTGGAGGAGGGCAGGATTCTCGACAAGGGCACCCACCAGGAGCTCCTGCGAACATGTCAGGAGTACCGATCCATCTACGAGTCACAGACTAGGAACCAGAGCGAGGAGGACAAGGATCATGAGTGACGGATCATTCAAGGACCGCAAGCCCCGCCTGGACAAAGCCGCGCCGGGAACGACCCGTCGCATCCTGCGCTACCTGCTGGCTTACCGCTGGCAGCTGGCGGTGATCGTGGTCTGCATCATCATCAGCGCCGGGGCCCAGGCGGCATCGGCCTTCTTCCTCCAACCGCTGATCGACCATTACATCCTGCCTCTGGTCGGAGCCGCCGACCCTGACTGGGGACCGCTCATGAGGACCCTGATTCTGATGGGCTGCCTCTATGCAGTGGGGACCTTCTGCTCCTGGTTCTGGAACTGGCTGATCGTCAAGGTGGAGCAGGGCACGTTGAAGACCATCCGCGACCAGATGTTCGCCCACCA
Organism: Bifidobacterium sp. B4111; assembly: GCF_026537235.1. Lineage (NCBI taxonomy): Bacteria > Bacillati > Actinomycetota > Actinomycetes > Bifidobacteriales > Bifidobacteriaceae > Bifidobacterium > Bifidobacterium sp. B4111. The sequence continues at coordinate 134,932 of NZ_JAFNMO010000001.1, forward strand.
GCAGGAGCTGCCCATCGGCTTCTTCGATACTCATGAGCACGGCGACACTATGAGCCGCTACACCAACGACACGGATACCCTCCGTCAGGCCATCTCCCAGTCCTTCCCGCAGATGGTCTCCTCGGTCCTGTCCGCCCTGGCAGCCCTGATCTCCATGCTTTGGCTCTCCATCCCCTTCACCGTTCTGACCCTGGTCTTCGCGGCGGTTCTGATTGTGGTGGTCCGGGTTCTGGTCACCCGAAGCGGTCGCTACTTCGTTCACCAGCAGCGCTATCTGGGCCAGGTGAACGCCTTCGTGGAAGAGGCCGTCAACGGGCAGAAGGTCATCAAGGTCTTCAACCATGAGGATGCCACCGCCAAGGTCTTCGAGCAGAGGAACCAGGAACTCTTTCAGGCTTCGGCCCAGGCCAACACCTACGGTAACGTCACCATGCCGGTCGTGGGCAACATGGGCTACCTGCTCTATGTGATCCTGGCCATCGTCGGAGGCCTGGCTGGCATCGCGGGTATGGGCAATGTGGGACTGACCGGGGCAGGGCCGCTGACCCTGGGAACCATCGTCTCCCTCCTGACTCTTTCCCGCTCCTTCATCAACCCCATCGGCCAGGTCTCCATGCAGTTCAACATGGTCATGATGGCCCTGGCCGGCGCCTCCAGGATCTTCGATCTGATGGACCAGCCTGTCGAGTCCGACCAGGGCACGGTCAGATTGGTCAGCGTCGAACTGGCCTCGGACGGGCGGACCATGACCCCTGTCGACCATGAGACAGGGCACTGGGCCTGGAAGCGTGAGGCCGATGACGACGGCAGGCGCTCGCTGGAGGCTGCCATGAAGCTTCCAGGCGATGCCCGGGATGTGGCCCTGAAGGCCAAGGATCAGGCCATCACCTCGCCTGATGGCCGATACACCCTCCTCCAGGGGGATGTGCGATTCACCGATGTCAGCTTCGGGTATGACCCGAGCAAGCCTGTCCTGCACGACATCACCTGGTTTGCCAAGCCCGGGCAGAAGGTGGCTTTGGTCGGCGCCACGGGGGCCGGCAAGACCACGATCACTAACCTCATCAACCGTTTCTACGACATCCAGCAGGGGCAGATCCTCTATGACGGGATCGATGTGAGAAACATCCGCAAGCCTGACCTCCGCCGCTCCCTGGGCATCGTCCTTCAGGATGTCAACCTCTTCACGGGCACCGTCCTGGACAACATCCGCTACGGGCGCCTGGATGCCACGGACGAGGAGTGCATCGAAGCTGCCAGGATGACCAACGCCGACAGCTTCATCCGCATGCTTCCCCAGAGCTACCAGACCGTTCTAGAAGGGGATGGAAGCGGGCTGTCCCAGGGTCAGCGCCAGCTGATCTCCATTGCCAGGGCGGCTGTGGCCGATCCGCCGGCCATGATCCTTGACGAAGCCACTTCCTCAATCGACACACGCACCGAGGAGGTGGTCCAGCAGGGCATGGACGCATTGATGCGCGGCCGAACGGTCTTCGTCATCGCCCACCGGCTCTCCACGGTCCGTAACTCCGATGTGATCATGGTTCTGGATCACGGACGGATCATTGAGCGCGGCAATCATGATGAGCTGATAGCCAGGCACGGCGAGTACTACCAGCTCTACACCGGAGCCTTGGAGCTAGAGTAGGGTTCTCCTGAATTGTCGAACCTTGGGAGTAGGCACCGATAGTTTGCGATTCGGCAATAAGCAAAACCAGTGGGGTGGGGGCGGCACATGACTGATGCTCCCGCCCCTACGCATAGCTGATGGCTTGCTAAGTTCAATCCCCATCTGAGCTACTGGTATCCCCATGAAAAGAAGGGCCTGACCTGCAAATTCAGCAGGTCAGGCCCTTTATGAATAGGAATCAGGTTCGATCTCAGAGGATGCCCTGGGCCACCATGGCATCGGCCACCTTGGTGAAGCCGGCCACGTTGGCGCCCAGCATCAGGTCGCCCTCATGCCCGTATTCCTTGGAGGCCTGGTAGGACTTCTGGAAGATTCCAGTCATGATGTCCTTGAGTCGCTGATCCACCTCGTCGAAGGTCCACTGTAGGCGCAGGGAGTTCTGGCTCATCTCCAGGCCGGAGACGGCCACGCCGCCGGCATTGGCGGCCTTGGCGGGCCCGTAGAGCACCTTGTTATCCTGGTAGACCTGGATGGCCTCGGGGGTGGAGGGCATGTTGGCGCCCTCGCAGACCACCGTGCATCCGTTGGCGACCAGGGTCTTTGCGGATTCCTCGTCGATTTCGTTCTGCGTGGCGCAGGGCAGGGCAATGTCGCAGGGCACGGTCCAGACGCCCTTGCAGCCCTCGTGGTACTCAGCGGAGTCCACGCGGTCCGCATACTCGCGAATTCGGCCGCGGTGGCCCAGTTTGATGTCCTTGACCACGTCGAGATCAATCCCATTGGGGTCATAAACGTAGCCGTTGGAGTCGGATGCCGTTACCACCTTGGCGCCCAGCTGTTGGGCCTTTTCGGTGGCGAAGATGGCCACGTTGCCCGAACCGGAGATGACGACGGTCTTGCCTTGGAAGGAATCCTTGCGCAGCGTCTGCAGGGCCTCCTGGGTGTAGTAGCACAGGCCATATCCCGTGGCCTCGGTCCTGGCCAGGGAGCCGCCGAAGGTCAGGTCCTTGCCGGTCAAAACACCCGAGTACTCGTCGCGTATTCTCTTGTACTGGCCGAACAGGTAGCCGATTTCGCGGGATCCTACGTTGATATCGCCGGCGGGCACGTCGGTGAACTGTCCGATGTGGCGCTGCAGCTCAGTCATGAAGGCCTGGCAGAAGCGCATGACCTCGGCATCCGAGCGGCCCTTGGGATCGAAGTCGGATCCGCCCTTGGCGCCGCCCATAGGCAGTCCAGTCAGCGAATTCTTCAGAATCTGCTCGAAGCCCAGGAACTTGATGACCGACTCGGTCACGGTCGGGTGGAAGCGCAGGCCGCCCTTGTAGGGGCCGATGGCCGAGTTGAATTGGATCCGGTAGCCGCGGTTGACCTGAACGTGGCCCTGATCGTCGGTCCAGGCCACACGGAACTTGACTGCACGTTCGGGCTCGACCAGGCGCTCCAGCACGCCATTGGCCTCATACTCGGGATGCCGCTCCACCACGGGTTCCAGGCTGGAGAAAACTTCGCGGACAGCCTGCAGGAATTCCGGCTGGTCGCCGTCGCGCTTCTCAACCTGCTGGTATACGCGCTTGATGTATTCGTTGGTGAGCATCTGAGCTCCTTTGACTAGGAATGGCCGGTCCGTCCGGTCCACATGCGATTGGGTCCGCCCTCAAGAGCCTGCGGGGGCTGGCGGAATCTTATCCTATGGTAAATGCCTCAAAGTTACGTCACAAGAATTCTGTCCCGTAATGTCTGACATGTGGTCATTGAAGGCCCGAAGAATGAGAGGACCAGGAAGAGCAAGCTGGGCTACTGTCAAAAGTTGAGTCTCCTAGACTCAACTTTTATTCTTTGGGTGAACATTGGGCATGAAACCCGGGGCCTGCGGTTTGGACAAAGTGAAGGGCAGGGAGCCCGGGAGGACAGGTCAGGATGTCCACCTGGGGTTCCGGTCCGCAGAAACTATGACTTAGAGAATCAGGAGATGTGATTATGGCTATGTTTCCCGCATTGATGAACAATTCGATCTTCGGCGACTTCTTCGATGATCCCTTCTTTAACAACTGGCGTGACGGGCGTCGGCAGGGCCAGGGCGCCAAGAACGCGCTGAACAGCCCCTTGATGAACACGGATGTGCGTGAGAAGGATGGACAGTACCAGCTCTCCATCGACATGCCCGGCTTCGACAAGAAGGACATCGGCCTGCGTCTGGAGGATGGCTACCTGATTGTCTCCGCCCAGAAGAACGGTGACCAGGGTGACAAGGATGACCAGGGACGGTGGATTCGGCGTGAGCGCTACACCGGATCCTGCTCCCGTAGCTTCTACGTTGGCGACAAAGTCCGCCAGGAGGACATTCATGCCCACTATGCCAACGGCACCCTGGAGGTGACTCTGCCCAAGACCAGCATCGAACCTGCTGACAACACGCAGAACATCGCCATCGAGGACTGAGGGACTCGATTCCGTAACGGACCGCCTGAATGACTGCTATACTGATTGAGCGGCAGCCGTCCAGACGGCCCTTTTGTCGTGTCAACACGCTATTGCCCAATTCTGGGTCTACTCATGCTATACTTACCATTTGGCGTGTCTTTCGATGCGCTGTGTAACCGGCCGAGGATCGGATAGAAGGCTTATGGCAAAAGATGGTGTGATCGAGGTGGAAGGGCGTGTGGTCGAGGCTCTCCCGAATGCGATGTTCCGCGTCGAGCTCGAGAACAAGCACCTAGTGCTGGCCACCATTTCCGGCAAGATGCGTAAGAACTACATTCGCATTCTGCCCCAGGATCGGGTGGTGCTCGAAATGAGTCCCTACGATCTGAACCGCGGACGGATTACGTACCGGTACAAGTAACAAGGTACACAAGCAAAGGAAAACCATGAAGGTCAGCCCTAGTGTGAAGAGAATCTGCGAGAACTGCCGCGTGATTCGTCGTCACGGCCGCGTCATGGTGATCTGCAAAAACCCACGCCATAAGCAGCGCCAGGGCTGAGCGGATTCCCAGCGGCAACGAACACCAAAGGCGCTGAGTCACAGCCGACAGGCTGAACCCCGGGTGCGCAGGCCCGGGCCGGGAGACCGGAAGACTCGGTGCACGACCTGCGTAGAACAAAAAAGGAATCGCAATGGCACGTCTTGCCGGAGTCGACATCCCCAACGAGAAGCGCATAGAGATAGCCCTCACCTACATTTTCGGTGTGGGGCGTACCCGCGCCAAGGAAACACTTGCCGCGACCGGAGTGAATCCGGACACCCGCGTCAAGGATCTCACGGATGAGCAGCTCATTACGCTGCGTGATTACCTCGAAGGCAACTATAAGATCGAGGGTGATCTGCGTCGTGAGATCGACGCCGATATTCGCCGTAAGATCCAGATCAATTGCTATCAGGGCCAGCGCCACCGCAGGGGTCTGCCCGTACGTGGTCAGCGGACCAAGACCAACGCCCGCACCCGCAAGGGACCCAAGCGCACCGTCGCCGGAAAGAAGAAGGCGACCAAGTAAGGCCGAATGCGAAGCGGGGATGAGGGTCCCCGATGAATCGCACTAGCAATCAGTTATTCGTGACAAGGAAACGAGGATCAATGGCAGCAGCAAAGCAGGCCGCGCGCAAGCCTCGTCGTCGGGATCGCAAGTCGGTTCCGGTCGGGCAGGCGCATATCAAGTCAACATTCAACAACACCATCATCTCCATCACCGATCCTTCCGGTGCTGTAGTGGCCTGGGCTTCAGGCGGCGACGTAGGCTTCAAGGGCTCCCGCAAGTCCACTCCTTATGCAGCGGGCATGGCCGCCGAATCCGCAGCCCGCAAGGCCATGGAGCATGGGGTCAAGAAGGTGGATGTCTTCGTCAAGGGCCCGGGTTCGGGCCGCGAGACCGCCATCCGCTCCCTGCAGTCCGCAGGCCTGGAGGTCGGTTCCATCTCTGATGTGACCCCACAGGCACACAATGGCGTTCGTCCTCCCAAGCGCCGTCGCGTCTGAGCACTAAAAAACCCATGAATCCACCCGCGAAGACCGGTGAGTGCACCACCGGTTGGAGCTGAAAGGATAGCAACAGTGCTTATTGCACAGCGTCCGACTCTTACAGAAGAAGTCGTCAATGCCCAGCGCTCTCGTTTCACCATCGAGCCGCTGGAGCCCGGATTCGGGTACACTCTGGGCAACTCCCTGCGTCGTACCCTGCTGAGCTCCATACCCGGTGCGGCTGTGACCTCGGTCCGCATCTCGGGTGCCCTGCACGAGTTCACCACGCTGCCTGGTGTGGAGGAGGACGTCACTGAGATCCTGCTCAACATCAAGGGCATCGTGCTGACCAGCGAGTACGACGAGCCTGTGGTCATGTATTTGCGCAAGAGCGGCAAGGGCGAAGCCACCGCCGGGGACATCACCCCGCCGGCCGGTGTCACCGTGGCCAATCCTGATCTGCATATCGCGACCCTGGCCGAGGATGGCGAGTTGGAGATCGAGTTTACGGTGGAGCGTGGGCGTGGATACGTCCAGGCCCAGCTCAACAAGCAGGACAACGATGAGATTGGCCGCATCCCGGTCGATTCCATCTACTCTCCAGTACTCAAGGTCAGCTACAAGGTCGAAGCCACCCGTGTCGAGCAGCGCACGGATTTTGACAAGTTGATCCTGGATGTGGAGACCAAGCCGGCCATATCGCCGCGTGACGCGGTGGCATCCGCCGGGTCGACCCTGGTTGAACTCTTCGGCCTCTGCCGCGAGCTCAACACCCAGGCTGAGGGCGTGGAGGTCGGACCCGAGCCTGTGGTGGAAGAAGCCGATCCGCAGATGTCCGTGCCGATTGAGGATCTGAACCTGACGCAGCGTTCCTACAACTGCCTCAAGCGCGAGGGAATCCACACCATCGGCGAGCTGGTCTCGCACACCGAGCAGGATCTGCTGGACATTCGTAACTTCGGCATGAAGTCCATCGACGAGGTCAAGGAGAAGCTTGAGGGCATGGGGCTGTCGCTGAAGGCCTCCCCGCTGGGCTTCGACACCAATAATCTCGAGGGGGGCACCTTCTTCTCGCCTGACGACGAGTGAGAGGCTGCAGCCTTCGTATGAGCGGGCGAGGGGAAGGGTTCCTTTGCCTGCTGACAGCAATTCCGGGAAGTCGGATGTTCGGGCGTATGCCCACCTGTCCTCCCGGGCCGTAAGGAGATAATCCAATGCCAAAACCTAGCAAGGGCCCACGTCTGGCCTCCAGCCCGGCACACGAGCGGCTGATGTTGGCCAACATGGCCACCAGCCTCTTTGCCAACGGCCGTATCACGACCACTCTGCCCAAGGCCAAGCGCCTGCGTCCCCTGGCTGAGCGGCTGATCACCTTCGCCAAGCGTGGGGATCTGCCTGCCCGCCGTCGTGTCATGCGTGTCATCCGCGACAAGTCTGTGGTTCACATTCTGTTCACGCAGATCGCCGAGCAGATGCAGCAGCGTGAGGGTGGCTATACCCGCATCACCAAGATCGCGCCCCGCCGTGGAGACAACTCCCCACAGGCCGTGATCGAGCTGGTCACTGAGCCCCTGTCGGCCAAGAAGGCCGTGGTCAAGGAGGCTGAGTCCGCAGCCAAGGTGGCCGCCAAGGACGACAATGCCGAGGTGGCAGCAGCCACCGATGCCGCTGTCGCCGAAGGCGCTGCCAAGGATGCCGTCGACCAGGCTGTCGAGGCCAATGAGTCCGATCAGGACGTGGCCCAGGCTGACCAGGCCGCCGAGGATCTGGAACAGACCGCCGACAAGGCGGATCAGGCCGAAGCCCAGGCTGAGGAAGATGCCGACGTGGCTGAGGATGCCGAGAAGTCTGCCGAGTAATCGGTTATTGCATTCGATGACGGGGTCGGGGAGCATGGCTCTCCGGCCCCGTTTGTCATTGCTGCCAGGGAGGTCTTGATGGAAGGTCAGGAGGGGAAGATGTCCCTTGTCAGGCTGCGCATGGATCTGGCCTATGACGGTGGCGGCTTCCATGGCTGGGCCCGGCAGCCGGAGCTTCGCACGGTCCAAGGTTGCATCGAGCAGGCCCTGTCTCTGATCACCGGAGCCCGCGGCTCACAAGGCGGAGTTCCTCATAACCACGACGTCTGGGAACCAAGACTGGTCGTGGCGGGCAGGACCGACACTGGGGTTCACGCATCCCACCAGGTTGCTCACCTGGACATTCCCGATCTTGTGCTCGAGTCCTGCAGGGGCCATATGGAGGTCGATGGTGTTGAGGCCCTGGAACGCCGCCTCCGGCACCTGCTGCCTGCTGACATTGTTCTGCTCGGTCTCAGATTGGCCCCAGTGGGTTTCGATGCCCGCTTTTCTGCCCTGGAACGCACCTATCTGTATCGGGTCAGCCAAGGGGGTCAGCCAGGGGATCCTCGCATGCGAGGCTTTGTGCTGAATCTGGAGGGAAGCCTGGATCTGCGGGCTATGAACGAGGCTGCAGCGGAGTGTATCGGGCTGCATGACTTTGGGTCTTTCGCCAGGCCAAACCCCGGCGGCACGACCATCCGCAAGGTCCTGGCCGCACACTGGGATCTGGTTCCGACTGCAAATCTGTTCGGTACTGCTCCGGACCAGAGCGCCATCGGATACCTTCCGACTTTCATGGAATCCGGGCTGACCGTCTTTCGGATCGTTGCTGATGCATTTGCCCATAATATGGTCCGGTCACTGGTTGCAGCCTGCATTCAGGTGGGTCTGGGACGCCGGTCCGTGCAATGGTTTGCCGACAAGGTAGCCCACCCCCTGCGCGAGGGTTCCACCGGTCCCATAGATGCCCGGGGCCTGACCCTGGAGCATGTGGCCTACCCGCCTGATGACCAGCTGGCTGAACGGGCGCAGGCCATCCGGGCCCGCCGCGCACTATGACCCTCCGGCTGTTCTTGGTAACCGTTGACTGCGCCACGCCGCTTGCCAGGTAGGGACTCTGTGGCATAATAGAAAAGTTGTTGTTCGGCAGTGTCGGGCAACGACCATGGTTGAGTGTCCGAGCGGTCTAAGGAGCACGCCTCGAAAGCGTGTGAGGGCAACTCCCTCCGCGAGTTCGAATCTCGCCTCAACCGCCCCCATTGGTCCCGGCCCGACGGTCGGGGCCTTTTTTCGTATACTGTCTGGTGAGGGTATGTGCATGAGCCTTGGTGTGCAAGACTAAACCTTTAAGATAAAGGGGCTCATGTTTTCCTGCTGAAGGAGGTCCTTTGGCCGGTATCAAGGATGTGGCTGCTCTGGCGGGAGTTTCCATAAGTACCGTTTCTTATGTATTCTCGGGCAAGCGGCCTGTAAGCGATACAACGAAGATCAGGGTTCTCAAGGCAGTCCAGCAATTGGATTACCACCCCGGTTCCGGAGCCGCCATACTCCGCAGGGACCGCAGGACCCACCTGATCGTGCTGAGCTCACCCATGCATCCCTATACCGACTATTCGAACTATGCCACCTTTTTCTTCGCCGTGGTTGCCAGGGCCAGACACTACCACTACAACGTGGTCCTTTTGATGGATGAAGACGATACTGATGAACTCCTGCGGATGTCATACAGTGGCATGATCGATGGCGTCCTCCTCTTGGATGTGACCATGGAGGATCCACGTGTGGCCCAGGCACATACCTCCTTGGTGCCCTATGTCTCCATTGGATATGCCAGAGATCCGTCCAATTTGATTTCCGTTGACGTGGATTTTCATGCCATGGGCCGACGAGCTGTCGATGAGTTCTATCGAATGGGTCATCGGCATATGCTCATGGTCGGATCCAACAGCCAGTCCTATGAGCAAGGTTCCAACTTCCTGGTTCGAACCAAAAAAGCTGCCATCGACAGAGCCCAGGTGCTGGGGATAAAGACGACTTTCCTGTATTCCACCGGCGACGATGCCAGGCATGTCAGTCAGTTGATTGATCAGGCTTTTCGGCTGGACCCTGAGATCACGGCGATCATGGCTCAGACCAGCATCAGTCACATGAACAACGTCATTGTTGCGCTGTCAAGACGTGGACTTTCGATTCCAAAGGATGTTTCCATGCTGGCATTAAGTACTTTCGGCAATGCCTCCGTTCTGGAACGTCCTCTCGATGAGATTCCCATGAGACCTCATGAAACATGCTCTCGCGGGGTGGATATGTTGATGGAGTGTTTGGAAGGCGTTGGGGAAAAACCGGGAACAGTGGAGCTGATCCGTTCCGACTACAAACGCAGGGGATCTGTTGGGCCGGTCCGGCTACATAGCTGAGAACCTTAAACTGATGTTCTGTGCACCGTCGCACAGGGGATAAAACCGGGTTTCATGTAGCGTCATAGGTTATCGAAAAACATCGAAATACTATGTCAATTATAGTCAAATCATTAAATTAAAAAATGGTTGTCCAATAAGGAGAATCATCAAGCGATGAAGCTAGGAAAAGAGGAGCGATGAAGTTTCCCCGGAGAATCATGGCAGCTGTTACGGCTGTGGCAAGTCTGGCGGGCATCATGGCCTTATCCGGATGCGGCGGCAGTGACAGCGCCCAAGAGGAGCATCCTGATTCCATCAAGATCTGGTATTACGAGGAGGATAACGGCGCCCAGGGCAAAGCCTGGAAGCAGGCCATTGCCGATTTCCAGAAGAAGACCGGCATCAAGGTCAACTTCGAGAAGAAGACCTTCGAGCAAATCAGACAAAACGCCAGCCAGATCCTCAACTCTGATGACGCCCCAGATGTGATGGAGTACAACAAAGGCAACGCCACTGCGGGCCTGCTTTCAAGCCAGGGCCTGCTGTCCAACCTCAACGACTACGTCAAGAAATACCAATGGCACAAGAAGATCACCGGATCCTTGGCGGTCCCGGGCCGGTATGACGAGAAGGGCGTCATGGGATCCGGCGACTGGTACGGCATGACCACCTATGGCGAGGAGGTGATGATGTACTACAACAAGGACATGTTCGACAAGTACGGCATCGCCATACCGAAGACCATGCCCGAATTGGAGCAGGCCATGCAAAAGTTCAAGGACAATGGCGTCACAGCCTTGTCCGAGGGCGTGGCTGAATACCCGCTCCAACATCTCTGGTGGCAGTTGGTCCTGCAAAAAGCCGACCAGCGCTTGATCGACGCCTATCAGCGCTACGACGGGAAGGTGGACTGGCAAGGCCCGGCCATGACCTATGCGACTGACACGATCAAGGACTGGGTCAACAAGGGTTACATCAGCAAGGACTCGACGGGTCTCAAAGCCGAGGATGCAGGACAGAACTTCATGAAGGGGACCTATCCCATGCTGTTCTCGGGCTCTTGGTGGTTCGGACGTTTCCAAAGCGATATTCCCAATGTCAATTGGGAGGTCGGCCTCTTCCCTGAAACCAAGAAGATCCCCGGCGGATCGGGCAACATCTGGGTGATTCCCGAGCGTTCCAAGAAAAAGGACGCTGCAGCGAAGTTTATCGACATAACGCTGAGCAAAGAGAATCAGAACCTGATGGGCAACTCCGGCGGATTGCCCATTGCAGCAGATCCTGCACAGATAAGCGATCCCAAGTGCAAGGAGCTGATCGCCGGTTTCAACCAGGTCATCAAGGATGATCGTCTGGGTTACTATCCGGACTGGCCTACCTCAACCTTCTATGACGAGCTCAACGCGGGTCTACAGGAGTTGGTCAACGGGACCAAGGACACCAAGGCCGTGCTGACGGAGCTTCAGGGCAAGTATGACAAAGGCGTCGAGACATCGGGGCTGAAAAAGTAGTCAAACCATAGGCCGGCGGGTGCGCTCTTGATACGGCCTCGCCGGCTTCCACCCCGCTGCCATCTGCAGCGGGCCCTGATAGACACATTTTCAGGCTGAGGAGAAACGAACAATGGGATCTCGAAGTGCAAATCCTGCACCGGTCGCTGCCAAGACCGATGAGGAACGCGGGATGTCCAGGATACCGGGCAATCCCTCAAATCGATTCTGGTGGTATCTGATACCGGGGTTGTTGGTTCTTTTATGGATCATCATCGTGCCGGCAATCTGGAACATTTATTTAAGCTTTACCAACTACCGTGGGATACGGCCTCCGCGGTGGATCGGGATTGACAACTGGTCGCGGCTGATCAGGGATGCTACATTCTGGGCTTCTTTCCGCAACTCCATCTGGATGATCGTGGCCATGGTCGTCATCCCCATTCTGATCGGCCTGATTCTGGCCTCGCTGGTCTTCGATGTGGTTCAAAAACGGTTCGGAGCCAAGACCGCTTCAACCATGCGCGCTGTTTACTACTTCCCTCAGCTCCTGCCTATCTCGGTGGCGGCTCTGGTCATGGGTTGGATCTTCCGACCCGAAAACGGCGCTCTCAATGCCATACTCAAAGGGCTGGGGCTGGGACGTTTTCAGCATAACTGGCTGGGATCGCCCGATACCGCCTTGATATTCCTGATGATCATCATGATTTGGATCCAGCTGGGTTATCCCCTGGTCATATTCATGTCCGGTCTGCAGCGTGTCGATCCTGAGCTCTATGAAGCGGCGAGTCTGGACGGGGCCAATTGGTGGCAGAGGTTCAAAGTCATTACCCTGCCGGCAATCAAGCCGGAAATCTTCGTTGTAGCCCTGACCTGCACCATCGCAGCCTTGAAGGTTTTCGCTCCGGTGTACATGCTGACCAAGGGAGGGCCGGGCGACAGCACTATCGTGCCCTCATACTATTCGTACACGCAGTTCTTCCAATCTCAACAGGTCGGCTATGGCGCCGCCATATCCACGGCTCTGACCATCGTGATCATCGTGATCTCTGTCGTTTTCACCAACGTCCAGCAGCGGGTCGAGCAAGAGGACGAGGAGTAACATCATGACAGCTGTAAGCAAGATTCCCAAGGCACGGAAGAATCGGACGACAGGAGATTGGATGATTCTGGCCTTGCTGATCGTCGGCGGACTGATCATGCTCTTTCCGTTTTTTGTTCTTCTGCTGAACGCCTTCAAAACCACGGCGGACTACAACGCCTCAGGTCCTCTTTCCTGGCCGCACGAATTCAGCGCTGTTGGACTGGTGAAATTCTGGACCAGAGTTCGATTCCCGCAGAAAGTCTGGAACAGCGTATGGATTTGTGCACTGGTGTCATTCCTGGCTGTCGGGCTGTCGGTGCTCAACTCCTTCGCTCTGGGCATCGGCCGCGTCAAGGGCAGGCGCTGGATCGTCCTGCTGATTATGCTGGCTAACATGATGCCGCAGGAAGCTCTGCTCTATCCGCTCTATATCATGTTCAAGGCCATGGGCCTATACAACTCACAATGGTCGATCGTCATCATATTCACGGTTATCCAGAGCGCGTTCGGCACCTATCTTCTGTCCAGCGTCTACGGAACCTTCCCCAAGGCCATCTTGGAAGCTGCCACAATCGACGGGGCCAGCCGGTGGAGGATTCTCAAAGACATTGTCTTCCCCATCTCCAAGCCCACGCTGAGTGTCATGCTGGTCTTCTTCTTCATCTGGACCTGGAATGAGTACATGATTCCCATGGCCTTCCTGATTGATAATTCCAAGCAGACGGTGCCCATTGCCATCGCGTCGCTGACCGGAGACAGGCTGATGGATGTGACCACCACGGCTGCGGCCTCGCTGATCAGCATCGTACCTACGCTGATCTTCTATCTGATCTTCCAAAGAACCCTTTCCAAGGGCATTACTACAGGAGCTGTGAAATAACATGAAGTTCACCAATGGTTATTGGCTGACCCGGCCCGGTGTCGAGGCTCTCTACGCACGTTCTCCCTATGAACTGTCGGTAGGACCTGATGGGAGGAGCATCGATGTCCTGGCTACGACCAGGGTCGTGACCGGCAGGGCCGACACTCTGAACCTGCCGACCTTCCGGATCCATGCCACCTCGCCGGCTGAAGGGATTATCCGGGTGCAGGCAACCCATTGGAAGGGGACCGGGACCTGTCCGGGCTTCCCTGTGCACGAGCAGGATCCTGATTCCGGATTCGTCAAGGCTACCGCTCAAGGCGCTGGCGACGGCGAGGTCGGAGAGGATGGGGCTTCGGTGACTCTGACCTCGGGCAACCTGAGCCTGACCATGACCAAGGGTCCTGTTTTCGACATGGCCTTTGCCTGCGAGGGCAAGGAACTCACCCATGCCAGGGGCAAGTCTTTGGCAAGGTTCGCTCTGGCTCCCGATGCCGCCGTTAGTACACAACCGGTGGGTGAGTTCGGCGTCGCGCCCACGGCCAGGGCCTATGATGAGTCTCCGGTCTTCACTGCCATGCAACTTGGGCTGACAGTCGGGGAGAGGGTCTACGGCTTCGGCGAAAGATTCGGCCCTTATCTAAAGAATGGGCAGAGCATAGACATCTGGAACGAAGATGGCGGCACAGCCAGCGAGCAAGGGTATAAGGACATTCCCTTCTATATGACCAGCAAGGGCTACGGTGTACTGGTCAACAACCGCGGGCATGTCTCCTTCGAAGTGGCCACAGAAAACACGGAGACCGTGCAGTTCAGTGTGCCTGGCGAAGTTCTGGACTTCTATCTGATCGCCGGTCCGAACCCTGAACGAATCCTGGAGCGATACACGGCCTTGGTGGGTCGTCCGGCCAAGGTCCCCGCCTGGTCATATGGGCTCTGGCTGACCACATCCTTCACCACGAAATATGACGAGGAGACCGTGACATCCATGATTGATGGCATGGCTCAACGGCATATTCCCCTGAGCGTCTTTCACTACGACTGCTATTGGATGAGGGAATTCCACTGGACAGACTTCCAATGGGATCGGCGCTTCTTCCCTGACATAGAGGGGACCCTGGGGCGCCTCCACCGGGAGAAGGGGCTGCACGTTTGCGCCTGGATCAATCCATATATCGGGCAGGAAAGTGTCCTCTTTGACCAGGCTGCAGACAAGGGCTACTTGGTTCGCAGGCCCAATGGAGACATATGGCAGACCGATCTTTGGCAGGCTGGCATGGGGTTGGTGGATTTCACCAACCCAGACGCATGCAAGTGGTTCAAGGAGAACGTCAAGCATCTTCTCAAGCAGGGCGTAGATGCCATCAAGACCGATTTCGGCGAGCGTATCCCTGCCGATGTGGTCTGGTTCGACGGTTCGGATCCCGCGAGCATGCATAACTGGTATACGCAACTGTACAATCAGACCGTCTTCAAGGCCATCGAAGAGGTTTACGGAAAAGGGCAGGCTTGCCTGTATGCCCGGTCGGCCACGGTGGGAGGCCAGCAGCAACCTGTCCACTGGGGCGGTGACTGCGAATCCACCTTCAACGGCATGGCGCAGACCCTGCGGGCTGGCCTGTCGTTGGTAAGTTCCGGTTTTGGTTTCTGGAGCCACGATATCGGCGGTTTCGAGGGAGCAAGACCCGACCCTGCCGTTTACAAACGCTGGATAGCGTTCGGTCTGCTCTCCTCTCACTCCAGGCTGCATGGCTCCACTGTCTACCGGGTCCCCTGGCTCTTCGATGAGGAGGATCAGCGCAGGGGAGTGGCCAATCCTCCGGAGCAGACCGCAGTGAGCGTGCTGCGAAAGTTCACCAGGTTGAAGATATCCATGATGCCCTACCTCTACCAGGTCGGACTTGGCGCACACGAGCGCGGGGTCCCGGTCATGCGTTCCATGTTCATGGAGTTCCCTGACGACAGGACGGCACTGGATTGCGACCGCCAGTATATGCTCGGGCCCTCGCTTTTGGTGGCGCCGGTCTTTTCCTACACGGGTGACGTGGAATACTACCTGCCCAAGGGGGTATGGACGGATTGGTTCACTGGCCGGCAGGTGGACTGCCGACAGTCTGGCCAGTGGATGCATGAAAAGCATGGCTTCGACACGGTTCCGCTCTGGGTGCGTGATGGCACTGTTTTGGTCACTCGCCCGGGACAGGACTCAACAGAATATGCCTATGGAACCGATTCTACGGTCTCAGTCTTCCTGGCTCACGACGGAAGAGCCAGTGCCACGGTAACCGAGGAAGAAGGAAGCAGCCTTGTCTTCCAGGCGGAACGCTCAGGAAACGCAGTAACCATCACTTCCTCAGACGGGCGAGAATTCACCGGTTGCCTAGGGATGGGCGAGGGCAAGGCTTCCCGGAACGGGCGTCTGGTTCTGTCAGCAGATTGAACAAGTAGGGCTGCATCCGTATAGAAGGCTGTCGGTTTGCCGGCCGGGCCGGATGTTCGCGTAATACCACAGGCAGCCTGACACGGCTCTGAGCTTCGAGCTGAGCAAATGAAAAAGACCGCCCAATGCAGAAGGCGATGCGATGGCCAGCACCGGGTCGCCTCCTGCATTGCACGGATTCATACCCCCCGCGTTCCTATGGAATGCTCCTGTGGAACACGTTCTATAGTATCACTGTCTTAACCTTTAACGCCACCCGCAAAGTTTCGTGAAATCTACGGTGAGTGATGGTTAATCTATTGTGCTTGGTGATTGATCTTCATGTTTGATCAGGTCTTGAGCACGCATTGGCAGGGCTTGTTCGTATATGCGGACGAGGAAACCTGAGGGTGCGATCAGAGCGGCCTGCGGGCGGCTGATCCGTCTTGGAAGTCAGCGCCTTGGTGTCTGCAGCAAGGCTGACGATGTGGCTGGGTAGCCGAGGTCCATGGCCATTGACAGGTGGGCTACGATTACGTCAACCAGGGCCGATGTGGCCTCCTGGCGGCTTGTCGCGTTCTGGCTGGCATTAGTCCGTATCGTGCCTGAGGAGCCGTTCAGTTTTCTCCCTACGGTCAGAAGAGTCCGGGCTGTATCCATCTCGATCAGGGCAGGGGTGGGGGCCTGTATTCCGTTGACGGGGTCGGTGCATTCATCGGGGTGGGCCAGCAGATCGGTGGTGGGATAGACGCCCTGCCGGGGATCGTGCTTGGCATTACCGACCAGAATTTGCGCCGCAGCGGTGTGTGCATCGGCTAGGGTCAGCATCCATGCGGCATCCGTCTTGCGGGCCGCGAGGACCGAGAGCTCGAAGCCGGAACGGTCTTCGCCGGTGATGGCCTGATCGGCCAATTCGGCGGGCAGCGCCTTGGCCAGCGGATCCAGCCGCTGCACAGCTTGGGCCAGTCTGAGCGTATTCTTTTGGCGGTCGGCCTGTTCGCCGTCCTGGGAGGCCGTCAAAGCCTGGGCTGCGTGTACCGTGGCTTCGTCCAGGCGCGCGGGACAATCGCGGGCCGCCTGAACCCAGGCCTGGGCTCGGCTGTCTGCCTGATCTTTTTGAAGCCGTTCCGACTGCCGGGCTTGCGTCCACGCCTGCTCGCAGGCTGTGGGGCGGAGATTGTCGGGGTCGTGCTGGCTGACATGAACCGCTGAGGGTGCGCATCCTGCGATGGTGACGGCCAGCAGCAGTACACCGATACCGGCTCTTATCCGTCGTGCCAGGATTGCTGGCCGACGACTCGCCCACCCGAGGTATTCAGGAACCGGCTGTGTCTGCATGAAAGGTTAGAATAGTAGGCATTGCAGACTAAAAGAAGCACAGTCTGAATAACTTCATAGGAGGTCTTGACATGGAACTGGACCTGGCTGAAATTCATCAGCTGGCACACGAACAAGGGATTGATGCCGAGACCTTGGATCAAGCACTGAGCGAGGCCCTTCTTCTGGCCTACCAGAAGTCGCCTCACGCAGCCAAGCACGCACGGGTGGAGCTGGACGACCGTGCAGGGACTTTTACCATTTGGGCACAGGACGAGATCGCTCGAGAGTCCACCCCAGAAGAGCCTGAACCGGGATATGATCTGGGCGAGGAATACGACGACACGCCGAAGGACTTCGATCGACTGGCGGCCTCGACGGCCCGCCAGGTCATCCGTCAGCTCTTCCGTCAGGCTGATGACGAGCGTGTTTTCGGAGCTTTCTCGGGCCAGAAGGGCCATCTGATCACCGGAGTCGTACAGCAGGATGCCAGCGATCCCGGCAATGCGCATGTGGCTGTGGACAATGTCGAAGCCATTTTGCCCCGCCGCGAGCAGGTGCCTGGAGAGCATTATCGGCACGGCCAGCGGATCCGCGTTTACGTGGTCAATGTCTCCCGTGGGCTCAAGGGGCCGGAAATCATCGTGTCGCGTTCCCACCCGGAGCTGGTTCGCCGTCTCTTTGAGCGTGAGGTGCCTGAGCTGGTCTCCGGCGCAGTCTCCATCATGGCCATTGCTCGCGAGGCCGGGGCCAGAACCAAGATTGCGGTCCGTGCCAACACCAAGGGGGTCAATCCCAAAGGTGCACTGATCGGTCCAGCTGGCGCTCGCGTCCGTGCCGTCATGGAGAATCTGGGACCCGAGAAGATCGACATTGTGGACTGGTCCAAGGATCCTGCTGAGTTCGTGGCGGCGGCCCTGTCCCCGGCCGTGGTCCGCCAGGTGCAGATCGTCAGCGAGTCCAACCGCACGGCCATTGCCTTTATCAAGGACGCCCAGCTCTCCCTGGCCATCGGCAAAGAGGGCCAGAACGCCCGTCTGGCCGCCAAGCTGACGGGCTGGAAGATCGGCATCGAGTCCGAGGAGGCCCACCAGCAAAAATTGCGGGAGCTGCAGGCGCAATCGGCTTCGGCTGCTGGTGAAGACGCCTGAGAGCAAACATCCGACGACGCGAGTATGCTGGATCCGGTATCCCGAGTCCGGTGGTTCATGCCGTCGGCCCCGGCACAGAGACGAGGTAACACGATCATGGTCGCACGATGAGACAGGATATGTTCGCCGTCATCAAAGAGTGATCGCGCCGGTCATATGCGCGGTCCGGTAAGGAGAAAGTAAGTGCCCAAAGCACGCGTGTATGAGCTGGCCAAGGAATTTGGCGTAGACAGCAAGACTGTTCTGGCGAAATTGAAGGACATGGGCGAGTTCGTCAAGTCCGCATCCTCCACTGTCGAGGCCCCCGTGGTTCGTCGACTCAAGAACGCTTTCCCTCAGAAGGGACAGGGCGACGCCGGCCAGGCCGCTGCACGAAATGCACGCCCCGGCAGCCCTAATCATGGAAGCGGCCAGGGTCAGCATGGCCGCTCGCAGTCCGGCAGCACTCAGAAATCTATGCCAGCGCCAAAGCCCGGACAGGGCCATCGGCCTTCGGCAGGTGGCGACGCCCCTCGGGGTCAGCAGCGTCCCGGTGGCCACTTCCCCAAGCCCGGTGCCCCCCAGGGCAACCGCAATGAGCATGAGCAGCGCAATCAGTCCCGTGGGCCCAAGCCTTCAGCCATGGGCAGGCCCGGCCCCCAGGGGTCGCGCAACAATGGCCGCCCCGGCGGATCCAACGCTGCAGCCGCGCGTCATGGCGCACGGCCGGGAGCATCCACGCCTCGTCCAGGCAACAATCCTTTCAGCCGCAAGCAGGGGATGAAGGCCCCCATGCCTTCAGACATCCCCAGGCCGCATCCCATGGCCAGGCCCACCGTCAACGATTCCCGCAGGGGCCGGGGCGGATTCCGCAACGGTCGCGGCGGCCGTTCCGGGCAGGGCGCCCGTCCAGGACAGTGGGGCCATAGCCGCCCCGGCCAGCAGACGCATCAGGGCGGCGGCCGTTTCGGCGGCGCTTCGTCGGCACCCTCAGGCGGCTTCCGTGGCGGTTCAGGCCGTGGCGGTCGCGGCCGCGGCGGCGCTGCTGGAGCCTTCGGTCGCCAGGGAGGCAAGTCCTCCAAGGCACGCAAGAATCGGATGGCCAAGAGGCATGAATTCCAGGAGATGAAGGCACCCGTCATCGGCGGCGTGCGCATCCCCGCAGGCAACGGGCGGACTGTCCAGCTGCGTCAGGGCGCCACCCTGGCCGACCTGGCCGACAAGATCAACGTCAATCCCGCCGCCCTAGTTACGGTGCTCTTCCACTTGGGCGAGATGGCGACGGCCACCCAGTCCCTGGATGAGGCCACCTTCCAAATCCTGGGCGACGAGATCGGATGGAAGATCCGCATCGTCTCAGCCGAGGAGGAGGACAAGGAGCTTCTTCAGCAGTTCGACATCAACCTGGACGAAGAACGTGAGGGCCAGGATGATGCCAACCTGCAGCCCAGGCCTCCGGTGGTTACGGTCATGGGCCACGTCGACCACGGCAAGACCCGGTTGCTGGACACCATCCGCAAGACCAACACGACCACCCAGGAGGCTGGCGGCATTACCCAGCGCATCGGGGCCTACCAGGCCACGGTCACCCTGGACGGGGAGGATCGCAAGATCACCTTCCTCGATACCCCTGGCCACGAGGCCTTTACGGCCATGCGTGCCCGTGGTGCCGAGCTGACCGATGTGGCTGTCTTGGTGGTGGCTGCGGATGACGGTGTCATGCCGCAGACCGTGGAGGCCATCAACCACGCGCAGGCAGCTCATGTACCCATCGTGGTGGCTGTCAACAAGATCGATGTCGAGGGAGCCAATCCCCAGAAGGTACGCGGTCAGCTGACCGAATTTGGCCTGGTATCCGAAGAGTACGGCGGCGACACCATGTTCGTCGACATCTCCGCCAAGCTGGGCACCAACGTGGACAAGCTCCTGGAGGCCGTCCTACTGACTGCCGATGCCGATCTTGACCTTCGGGCCAACCCCGACATGGATGCCCGCGGCGCTACTGTCGAGGCCCGCTTGGACAAGGGCCGCGGGGCTGTGGCCACTGTGCTGGTCCAGCAGGGGACCCTGCATGTGGGCGATGCCATCGTGGCTGGATCGGCCTATGGCCGTGTGCGCGCCATGCTGGATGAGAACGGTCGGCAGATGGATGCTGCAGGCCCATCCACACCCGTACAGGTGCTGGGGCTTACCTCGGTGCCCACCGCTGGCGACCTCTTCCTGGTTGCGCCCGACGATCGCACCGCTCGACAGATCGCCGAGAAGCGCGAGGCTTCGGCCCGTGCCGCTCAACTGGCCAAGCGCCGCAAGGTGGTCTCTCTGGAGAGCCTGAAGGAGCAGTTCGCCAAGTCCGAGGTGGACATGCTCAACATCGTCATCAAGGGCGACTCCTCCGGTTCGGTCGAGGCCTTGGAGGACTCCCTCATGAAGATCGAAGTCTCCGACGAGGTCGGGATTCAGGTCATCCACCGGGGCGTAGGCGCCATCACCCAGAACGACGTCAACCTGGCCACGGTCGACAAGGCCGTTATCATCGGCTTCAACGTCCGGCCAAACAGGCAGGTCCAAGATCTGGCCGACCGCGAGGGCGTGGAGATCAAGTACTACTCGGTCATCTACAACGCCATCGAGGACATCGAGGCTGCGCTCAAGGGCATGCTCAAGCCGGAGTACGAGGAGGTCACCACCTCCCACTCCGAGATCCGCGAGATTTTCCGCTCCTCCAAGTTCGGCAACATCGCGGGCGTCATGGTTCAGGACGGCACCGTCAGGCGGGGTACCAAGGCTCGCATCGCCCGCAACGGGGTGGTCACCATCAACGACCTGGAGATATCCTCCCTGCGCCGGTTCAAGGACGATGTCAACGAGGTGTCCGAAGGCTACGAGGCTGGCATCAACCTGGGCTCCTTCAACGACATCGAGGTGGGCGACATCATCGAGACCTACGAGATGCAGGAAGTGGAACGCAAGTAGAGCCTGTCGACCATCCGGCCACATGTCGGAAGGTCCATGGCGATCCGCCCCGGTCCGGGTACTCCCTGGCCGGGGCGGATGTCCATGAATACGACTTTGGTCATAGACGGTTCGAGAAAGGAATCACGATGGCTGGAAATCCCCGCGCTGTACGCATAGCAGCCCTGATACAACGGGTTGTGGCCTCCGCGCTGGAGTCCCAGATGCACGACAAGCGCCTGGCAGGGGTCACCGTCACTGAGGTCCGGGTCACCAACGATCTGCAGATAGCCAAGGTCTATTGGACTCAGCTGGGCCGGTCCGGACACGAGGCCGGGGAACGCAAGCGTGCCCAGCAGGCCCTGAGGCAGGCCTCCGGCAGGCTGCGCACCCTAGTCGGCGCTCGGGCCGGTCTCCGGCTGACGCCTGCCTTGCGCTTCATCTACGATGAGGTGCCTGCCGAGGCTACCGAGATCGAGGATGTGCTGACCGCGGCCCGTCACCGGGACGAGGCCATGGCCAAGGCGCGAGTCAATGCCAGATATGCCGGCGACCCCGACCCATATAGGCATGACGACGAAGAAGAGACCGATAAGTCAGGCTTCGTCCCTGACGAACCTGTGGCAGAGGATGCGGATGAATCCGACCGCTGAGTCGTCGGGCGTGGTGGATTCCGGCCATGATGAACCGACCTCGGGCATCATCCTTGCCGACAAGCCGAGTGGTGTGACCAGCCATGATGTGGTGGCTGCCGTCCGCTCTGGCCTCGGAATGCGTCGCGTGGGCCATGCCGGGACCTTGGATCCTATGGCCACTGGCCTGCTGGTCATAGGGTTCGGCCAGGCTACGCGGTTGCTGACGGTCATCGTCGGCCATGACAAAACCTACCGGGCCACCATGCGCCTGGGACTGGGCACCACCACGGACGATGCGGACGGGGATTCGCTGCCGGTGCGTCCTGGAGCAGCGCAGAAGGTGGACGAGCTGACAGCCCAGGGTCTGCAGGATTTGATTGATCATTGCTTCACCGGCTGGATCGACCAGGTGCCTGATGCCTTCTCCGCCATCAAGGTCGAGGGCAGACGGGCCTATGACCTGGCTCGCGCAGGCCAGGAGGTCAAGCTGGAACCCCGCCGCATTCGGATCGTATCCTTCCGTCTGCTTGACTTTCGCCGTGTGGATCTGCCCGACCAGGGCACCAGAGTGGTCGATGCGGATGTGGAGGTGACCTGCTCCAGTGGCACCTACATCCGAGCCCTGGCTCGCGATCTGGGCGAGCGACTGGATCTGGGCGGCCACCTGACTGCCTTAAGAAGGATTCGTGTGGGTCCATTCGATCTGGAGGATTCCGACCTGACATCCAGGGTACTGGGCGGTCACGTGGCCCCTCACACCTACCGGAACCGGCAAGGTCAGACGGTTGTCCGCAGTCGTATGGTTCTGGACCGTGACCGGCAGGCGATCTTGGATGGTTCGTTGGGTTTGGCACAGGCGGCACGTATGAGCATGCCCGTCCTGAGCCTGGATGCCGATCAGGCCGCCAGAGTGGCCAATGGTGGATTCTTGGATCTGCCTGTCGCTGGGCCCACGGCCGGCCTGGCCGGACCTGAGGGCAGGCAGCGCCTGGCTGCCATCCTAGCGCCCAGTTCACGAGGCGGGGCCAAGCCGGATGTGGTCTTCCACCCCGAGGCCTGAGTGTGCAGGCTCGGATTCAGTCCAAGGGCCTTGTCAGGGTGCGACTGTGGGAATACAGTGCTTAAGGAATTATCGGTGCCCGGGTTCGGGGCCGCCATGACTAAGTGATGGGATGCGGATGAAGGTCAGCCAGGTCAGCCCGGATGAGTCGGGCATTGTCAGGTGGCCGGGAACCTTGGGGGCCCGGTCCAGCGTGGTCACTATCGGTGTCTTTGATGGCATGCATCGGGGTCATCAGGCCCTCCTGCGCCGGGTGGCAGAGCTCGCTGCCAAGGACCAGGACCAGCCTATGGCCCTGGTCTTCGACCCCAGTCCCAAACTGGTCCACAGCTATGCTGACAGCCATGACATGGCTGAACCATCTCTGGACCTGATTCACCATGACCCTGATCAGATCATGCCGCTAGATGAGCGCTTGCGGCTGATGGCCCAGCTGGGGATGGGACAGGTTGTGGTGGTGCGATACACGCTGGCCTTTGCCGCCAAATCCTATCGGTTCTTCCTCAAGCAGCTTACCGAACAGCTGGCCATGCGGACCTTGGTCCTGGGCCGCGATGCGCAGATGGGCGCAGGGCGAATCGGCGATATCAAAGCCATCGGCGACCTGGCGGACACAGGACTGTTCAACCTGGAAGTCGTGGACGACCAGGGTCCAGGCGACTGCACCCTGCCTGACGCTGACGGTCTGGAGCGATGTCGGGCAAGAGCCTGGAGCAGCTCCCACCTTCGGCAGTTGATCCTTGACGGCGATGTGGATGCGGCCCTGGATATTCTGGGACGGCCGCACATGGTCCAAGGCACAGTGGTCCATGGGGAGCAGCGGGGTCGTCGCTTGGGCTTCCCGACTGCCAACCTTGCTCCCGACAGCCAGGGGATGATGCCCGCAGATGGAGTCTATGCAGGCTGGCTGGTCGACCTGGGTCTGCCTACGGATCCCATGGCGATCTCGGAGTGCCGGGAGGGTCGGCTGGCTCAGGGCTCGCCTTGGCGGATGCCCGCCGCCATCTCCATCGGCACCAAGGAGACCTTCCTGGCCCCAGGCGAGCAGATGCCGAGAATCCTGGAGGCCAATGCCGTCCGGCCGGATTGGGTGGACCTGTACGGTCACCGGGTACGAGTGGAGTTCCTCAGCCGTCTGCGCGGTCAGAGACGGTATGCGGGCGAGGAGCCGCTCAAACGACAGCTGGTCTTGGACGCCGATCGCACCCTGGAGCTGACCAAGGCTTCAGGAAAGGTGTTTTCCGCCAATTGAAAGCTGAAGGTACTCGGGAACTCACAGCCCTCGGAAGTGGCTGAAGAACTCCCTGGTGCGCGGATTCTCCGACTTGTCCATGACCTCTTGCGGCGTTCCATTCTCAGCGATGACACCGTCCAGCAGCAGAACCACTCGGTTGGCTGCGTGATGGGCGAAACTCATTTCGTGGGTGGCCATGAGAATGGTGGTGCCGCCGGCGGTCAGCTCCGAGACCATGGCCAGGACCTCGCCCACCAGCATGGGGTCCAAGGCTGAGGTGATCTCATCCAGCAGGAGCAGTTCCGGGTCGGTCATCAGGGCTCGGACGATGGCCACCCGCTGCTGCTGGCCGCCGGAGAGCTGGTCGGGGTATGCTCCGGCCTTCTTCCTCATGCCGATCCGGTCCAGCAGTTCCAGGGCCCGCTCCCTGGCCTGGTCCTTGGCCATGCCGTGGACCTTGACGGCTCCCAGAGTCACATTTTTCAGGACGTTCATGTGGGGGAAGAGGTTGAATTGCTGGAAGACCACGCCGATTCTGGCCCGGCAGGCATCCTGGTTGATTCTGGGATCGGTGATGTCGGTGCCGCCCAGCCAGATCCTGCCGTCGTTGACAGTCTCCAGCAGGTTGATGCACTTCATCAGGGTGGATTTGCCTGACCCCGAGGGGCCCAGCAGGGCTACGGTCTCATGAGGCATGATGGTCATGGAGATACCGCGCAGAACCTTGTTGCCCCCAGGGTAGGTCTTGCGCACATCCTCCAAACGGAGTACCGGCTGGTTCTGATCGGGGCCTGCCTGTTCGCTCATACCATGCCTCCGCTCTGTTCGCGCTTGCGCAGTCGGTTGGAATACCAGTCGTTGAGAAGAATGAAGGGAACCGAGGTGGCGATGAAGAGCACCGAGGCCACCACGTATGGAGTGAAGTTGTAGGAAGTGGCCACGATGATCTGGGCCGCCCTGACTGCGTCAACGGCTCCCAGAACCGAAATTAGCCCCACGTCCTTCTGCATGGAGATGAAGTCGTTCATCAGTGCCGGAGCCACCTTGCGCAGGGCCTGGGGGATGACGACCAGACGCATGGTCTGTCCCGAAGTCAGGCCCAGTGAGCGGGCCGACGCCCTCTGGGAGGGGCCGACGTCCTGGAAGCCGGCCCTGAGCACCTCGGCGATGTAGGCCGAATAGGAGAGGATGATCGCCACAGTGCCCAGCAGGGCTGCCGGAATCCGGTTGAAGATAGCCAGTCCGGGGATGCCGAAGCCGATCAGGTAGAGGACCACGATCATGGGGATGCCCCTCATGATCGTGGTGTAGACCTGGGCCAGCACCCGCAGGGGAAAGAGCAGCGGGTTCCGGCTGGTGCGGATCATGGCCAGCAGGGTGCCCAGTAGGGCCACGCCGATGACTGCGAAGAAGAGAACCTCAAGATTGAGCCAGAGCCCCTGGAGGACCTTGGGGAAGGCTTTCGCGAAGTAGGCACCGGAGAAAAACGACTGCTTGACTCGGGGCCAACCGGGTGAGGCGTGCAGCCCTAGGGCAATCAGCAGGGCCAGTACAAGTGTGCTGGCGATGCTGATTGCCACGGAGCGCAGATTCTGTCGACGGCCATAGCGTTCCCGTTCCCGTTGGATATCGCTGACTGCGTCCTGTGCCGAGGGAGCCATGAACGACAAGGTTTCCTTTCTTCTCTCAGCCCAGGGTGGGCAGGGAGGTGTAGACGTGCAGCCACTGCTTCTGCAGCTTGTCCAGGGTTCCATCCTTCTTCAGGGTGGTGACAGCCTTGGAAGCGGCCGGGGTCAGCTTGGAGCCCTTGGGCAGGACTATGCCCATGCCCTCCGGGTCCTGCGATCCTTTGATCTGCCCGAGGATCTTGGCATCCTTGACCTGCTTGGAATCGACCATGGTCACGGCTGAGGGGGTGTCTACGACCAGCGCGTCGATCTGGTTGGCATCCAAGGCCTGGGACGAGGCCACGTCGTCATTGAAGGTGTCGATGTCAGGCTTGACCAGCTTGTGGGCCATCTCGTAGGAGGTGGAGCCGACCATGGCCCCTATCTTGGCGTCCTTGATCTGGGCAAGGGAGGTGGCGGAAGCGTATGAGGAGTCCTTTCTGACCACCAGCGACTGGGTGGAGTTGTAGTAGCTGGGAGTGAAGTCCACAGCCTGTCGACGTTCCGGGGTGATGGAGAACTGCTGGATGTTCAGGTCGTAGTCCTTGCTTCCCGGGGCGATGGCGGCATCGAAGGTGGTCCTGGTCCAGGTGACGTGCGCCTTGTCGAATCCCATTTTCTCTGCTACTGCATAGGCAACGGCTGCCTCGTAGCCCTTGCCGGATTCAGGCTTGTTGTCTTGCACGTAGGGGGCGTAGGCCGGGTCTCCAGTGGCAATGGTCAGGGTGCCGGGTTTGATGGTCTGCTGGGTGATGTCCTGCTTGGCCGCTGACTGCTCGCTGCTGCTCGATGAGGAGCCGCAGGCCGCGCCGGCCATGAGCGTGACCGTCGTGAGTGCAGCCGCCGTCAGTCTGCGTACGGTTTTCCTGGTGAAGTTGGTCATGCTGATCTGCTCCTCGCGAGATGGTGGGTGTCGGTCTTCCAGCGACTCCATCCTAGTCCGGCAGGTTAACGAGTCGGCAGGTGAGCGCCATAGGGTGCGATAGGGCCCAGCGGCCATCGGGCTCAGACCAGTCCCAGTGCATCCAGAGCCTCGGCCAGATAGGTGACCTCGACCACTTTCAGTCCCTTGATGGGCTTTCGGGCTACTGAATGCCGGTCGGGCGGGACCAGTGCCTGGGTGAATCCCAGCCGAGCGGCCTCCTGCAGCCGGTGATTGAGTTGAGGCACTGGCCTGACCTGCCCGGTCAGCGATATCTCGCCCATGGCACAGGTCGTGCGCTGGATGGGTCGGGACTTGGCTGCACTGGCCAGGGCGGCCACGATGGCCAGATCACATCCGGGTTCCTTGGCCAGCCCGCCGGCGATGGTGGACACATACAGGTCCCGTGTCAGCAGGTTGACGCGACCGTGGCGGTAGAGCACCGCAGCTAGCATGGCCAGACGGTTGGCGTCGATCCCGTTGGTGTTGCGCCTGGGCGTGGGCAGGACAGACGAAGTAACCAAGGCCTGGATCTCGATGGGCAGGCTGCGGTGGCCGTCCAAGGTGAAGGTCACACAGGTGCCCTCAACCTCTTGCCCGGTCGTGGACAGGAAGAGCCCAGTGGGATCGCTGACCTCCTCAATGCCCTGCTCGCCCATGTCGAAGCAGCCAACCTCGTCGGTGGGGCCGAAACGGTTCTTGACGGCTCTCAATAGGCGTAACGCGGTCTGGGAATCGCCCTCGAACTGGCAGACCACATCGACTAGATGCTCCAGGGTCCGCGGCCCGGCGATGGAGCCGTCCTTGGTCACGTGGCCAACCAGGAGGATGGGGATGTCGTGCGATTTGGCCATGTCGATCAGGCTGATGGCCACCTCGCGTACCTGGGTGGAGCCCCCGGAGATGCCGTCAACCTGGCTGGAGACGATGGTCTGGGCGGAGTCCACAATGGCCAGTGTCGGCTTCTCGCGCTCGATCAGCCCAAGCACCGTGGCAAGGTCGGTCGTCGAAGCCAGCAATAGTGGGTCCTTGAGCGCTCCCACCCGACTGGCCCGCATCCGCACCTGGGCCTGGGACTCCTCGCCTGACAGATAGAGCACCTTGCCTTTTCCGCCTCCCCGGTCGGCCACGCGGCCGGCGGTCTCCAGCAGGAGGGTGGACTTGCCTATGCCCGGCTCGCCGGCCAAGAGGATGACTGACCCGGGCACGATGCCTCCGCCCAGGACCCGGTCGAATTCCTCGAATCCTGTGGGAATGCGCTTTACCAGGTCCGTGCCTACCCGGGTGATGGGCCGGGCCAGGCCGTTCTTCGGGGGCGCAGGTGCCGTATGGCTGCCGCCGGAGGTGGACAGACCCCCGCCCGCACCTACGAGACGGGCTTCATGGAATTCCTCGATCGTTCCCCACTGGCCGCATTCCGGGCAGCGTCCGAACCATTTGCCGCCGGTCCATCCGCACTCCGTGCACACATATTGCGTCGTCGTCTTGGCCATACCTGCACGCTATCGGGATTCAGGGACGATGAGCTGGGCTTTTACGGCATCTTCGCAGTGCCGACACCCTGCCCATGAGAGAATGGAGACATGGCTGACAATCCTTCTGAATCCGTGTCCTCTTCCTCTGACTCCTCAGCGCATGCCAGGCAGCGCCGTCGACGGATCGGTCTGGTCATCGCCCTTGCAGCGGTGGTCGTCCTAGTGCTTCTATCGGCCTTCGTCTGGCCTCACTGGGCGGTGCGCAGCCAAGAGTCCGTCGCCCAGGACTCGGCTTCCGCTTCCTCTCAACCCCCGCAAGCCAGCAGCCCCAAGGCCACGGCAGCGCCCCTTCCTGATTCGGCTTCCGAGTTGCTCAAGGCCATGCCTGATACGGTGGGCGAGTTCGCCCGCGTCAAAGCGGATTCTGACAGCGAATGGAGCACCCGTACGCCTATCGAGGAGTACAACCTGGTCTACTCCACCGGCAGGTCGGGCGGGGATGTGAGCCTCCACCTGGCTCAGTGGTCCAGGAGCGAAGATGCCAAGGCGCTCTATGACAGCCAGTCCACGGGCATGTCCGGCAAGGAGCTGGCCTCGGGCAATGTTCGCAGCGGCGGCACGGTCACCGGATCCTACCTGGAGAAGGCGGATGGCAGCGACGAGCACAAGGCATTGGTCATCTGGCAGAATGATACGGTGGTCTTCCGCGCTCAGGGCCAGCGGGCTGCACTGGAGGCTTTCTACAAGGCCTTTCCGCTCTAGTCGTCCCGTAAGCGGTGTAGAATAAGCAAGTTGGACACTTCCAGGTAACTAAGGATCGGAGGCTCGGATGGGTTCTGTCATCAAGAAGCGCCGCAAGCGGATGAGCAAGAAGAAGCACCGCAAACTGCTGCGCAAGACTCGTCACCAGCGCAAGTAGCTTTATGACTTTGGCCCTCAGGGCCGACGAAGCCCCCCGCATCGAATGGACGCAGGGGGCTTCATGCATATCATCGCCGGTCATCGTGGCCAGCCGGATACTTCCAGCCAGGATGCGGGATGATAGCTGATGCTCACTTGTTGGCGTTGGTCATGACCCGGGGCCCGTTGGGATCGCCCACGATGACCGTGTCGACCATGTTGAGGAAGAGGCCGTGTTCCACGACTCCCACGGTGTTGATCAGGTCCTGGGCCAGATCCTGTGGGTGATCAATCCGCTCCAGATGCAGATCAATGATGTGGTTGTGCTCGTCTGTCAGAACCGGCTGCCCTTGGCCGTCCATCCGCAGGACAGGGTTATAGCCGCGTTCCTTAAAGCGATCCAGGACGTGGCGCTCGCCGAAGGGGATGACCTCCACGGGCAGGGGGAAGCGGCCGATGGTGTCGACCACCTTGGACTCGTCCACGATCCAGACGATCCTTCGAGAGTTGACGGCCACGATTTTCTCCCAGAGCAGGGCTGCGCCGCCGCCCTTGATGCCGTTGAAGTCCCTGTCGACCTCGTCGGCCCCGTCGATGGTGACATCGATGTGATCCACCTGGTCGATGTCGACGATGCGGATTCCATAGCCTTCAGCCTGTTCCTTGGTCCGCCGGGAGGTGGTCACGCCGGTGAACTCCAAACCCTCTTCCTTGACGCGCCGTCCCAGTTCATCCACGAAGAACCGAACCGTGGATCCGGTGCCCAGCCCGGCGGTCATGCCGTTCTCGACCAGCTTGGCTGCTTCGATGCCGGCGGCCTTCTTCAGTCTGTCCTGCTCGGTCTTGTCCATACACGCTCCTTCATGCCCGCATGCGCTTAACAGCTGATGTCTGCGGGTCTTGTTGGTTCAGGTTCACTCCAGTTTAGACGATGGCCCCTGACGGTCCAGAAGCCGCTTAATCCTCCACTTCGATGGCATGCAGGCGGAAAGGCGCCTCCTGGATGGTCACGAAGCCGTCAGGGTCAATGTCCGCATCTATATCGATGCTGCCGACGATATGCAGGTCCTGTCCCGTGAACATGCTGCTGCCGGAAGGAGGCGGCGTGATGCGGATGCGACCGCTGGCTCTCAGCCCCCGGGCCCCGGAGTCCTTGGTCTCCTGGTCAACTGCATCGGCGTCCGAGGTGCCCTTGAAAGCCGGCCCGAGTTCGTCTTCCTGACTATCGGTTAAGTCGGGGTCGGGCATGCCATTGATGGCCTCGGGCTTCGCATCATCGTCTGCATCAGCTGTTGCTTCTACAGATTCGGCCTGCTCGGGATCCACAGCCTGGGACTCGACGGCGGTTTCGGCTAGATCTTTCTGCTCTTCCTGGTCCAGGCGAACCTTCTTGCGGCCCAGCTCGTCCAGAACTCGGGGTCCTGCGTCCAGCTCCTCCTTGACTGCGGGCGGTACCTGCGTGCCTTTGGCATAGGGGGAGGCCAGCAGCGAACGCCAGCCTTCGATAGGAAGACAGCCTTCCCGGTCGCCCTTGCCTGCAGCTGTGGCGTAGCCGCGGGCCAGGGTGTCCACTTTTTCGTTGAATGTGTTGCCGGCGTGTCCCTTGACCCAGACAAACCTGACCGATCCCGCCCGTGCCTGGATCGCCTGGTCGATGGCTTCAATAAGCGGGCGGTTCTTGACCGGCTTGCCCTGGGAGTTCTTCCACCCTTTCTTCCTCCACCCGGGCACCCAGGTGGAGGAGCAGTTGATGGCGTATTGGGAGTCGGTTTCGATGACCAGCGGGCGCTCGCCTGGGTGAGCGCGCAGGGCCTGCAGCACGGCGCACAGTTCGCCAATCTGATTGGTGCCGTTGCTGGCGCCGCCTGCATCTGCGTCGCCGCCCTGGTGATCGGCCCAAGCCCAACCCATGGGGCCATTGGGATTGCTCAGTGCACTGCCGTCGGTGGAGACGACCAGATTCTTGTCATTGGTCATAGTTTCAGTTTAAACAGGAAAATAGAGAACCCCCGCCCCAGCGATGACTGTCGCGGAGGAGGGCAGGGGTCTTGTCTGAAGCTCAGCCCAGAGCTTTGGTGACCACCTGGTCGGCATCGTCCAGAACCTGATCCAGGGTCTCAGGGGAAACGAAGGATTCGGCGTAGACCTTGTAGATGTTCTCGGTGCCGGAGGGGCGGGCGGCGAACCAGTTGTTCTCGGTGGTTACCTTGATGCCTCCGATTTTGGCCCCATTGCCCGGGGCCTCGGTCAGCTTGGCAGTGATGGGCTCGCCCGCCAGGGTGGAAGCCGTCACATTGTCGCCGTTCAACTGAGCGAACTTTTGCTTCTGCTCCAACGTGGCAGGGGTGTCCACTCGCTTGTACCAGCTTTGGCCGAAGCGTTCCACCTGCTCCTGGTGGAGCTGAGCCGGATTCTTTCCGGTCTTGGCTGTGATTTCGGCAGCCAGGAGGTCAGGGATCAGCCCGTCCTTGTCCGTTGTCCAGACACGGCCGTCCCGGCGCAGGAAGCTCATCCCGGAGCTCTCCTCGCCGCCGAAGGCCACCTCGCCCTTGAAGAGGGGGTTGACAAACCACTTGAAGCCTACAGGCACCTCGATCAGCCTGGCGCCGATGGAGGCAGCCACGCGGTCGATCAGGGAGGAGGAGACCAGGGTCTTGCCGATGCCGGCGCCTTGGGGCCATCCGGGTCGGTTGCCCGAGAAGAGGTATTCCGCGCAGACGGCAATGTAGTGGTTGGGGTTCATAACGCCGGTTCCTGGACAGACGATGCCATGCCGATCGGCATCCGGATCGGTGCCGCCCACCAGGTCGTAGGAGTCCCAGGCCCCGGCGTTGAGGCGATCAACCAGACCCTTCATGGCATAGGGTGAGCTGGGATCCATGCGGATTTTCCCATCGTGGTCAATGGTCATGAACCGCCAGGTCGGATCCACCTCTGGGTTGACGATGCCGATGTTCAGGCCGTACTTTTCATTGATCAGCGGCCAGTAGTTGACCGAGGCGCCGCCCAGCGGATCGATGCCCAGACGCACCCCGGAAGATCTGAGCAGATCAAAGTCGATGACATTGCCCAGGTCAGCCACGTAGTGTTCCCGGTAGTCGAAGCGCTCCACGAGGTCGGATTTAATGGCATCCTCAAAGGGAATCCGCTTGACCCGCTTGTAGTCGCCCAGAAGCTCATTGGCCCGTTGCGCTATGGCGTTGGTGGTTTCGGCCGGAGCCGGACCGCCTGTGGGCGGGTCATACTTGAATCCGCCGTCAGTGGGTGGGTTATGAGAGGGGGTGACCACGATGCCGTCAGCCAAATCCTTGCCGGAGAAGCGTTGGGTGCCGTCGGCCGCCCGGTTGTGCGTCAGGATGGCCTGGGAGACGGTGGGTGTGGGCGTGTAGTCATCATTGGCGTCAATGCGCACCCGTACCCCGTTTGCTGTCAGGACCTCGATGGCCGTCTTCCAGGCGGGCAGGGAGAGGGCGTGGGTGTCGCGGCCCAGGTAGAGCGGTCCGGTGGCCCCGTCCTTGGCTCGCTGTTCGGCTATGGCCTGGCTGATGGCCACGATGTGGGCCTCGTTGAAGGAGGTCGTCAGGGCGGAGCCACGATGCCCGGAAGTGCCGAATGACACGCGCTGGGAGGGGACGGAAGGGTCGGGGATGAGATCGTAGTATCTGCCAATCAGATCGTCGACGTTGATAAGATCTTCTGGGCTGGCAGGCCTGCCCGCATTCTGTGCTGTCATGGCTCCCATCATGCCACCCCGGCATGAGAAAGCGGACAGATGTGCAACAGGTTCTTTCGGTCTCAGTCGGACTGGGGCACGCGCACGTTCAGGGCCCGGTGCTCCACGCTGAGCGCAATATGGCGGGTCTCGCCCAGAATGTCGCCGTCCACTTGGGCAAGGGCGGGCTTCTCCAAGCGGATATCCGCCTTGGTTCCTTGCAGCTGGACGATGGTGGAGTTGGTGGATAGGGGGCTCTGGCTGGCTTTGCGGGTGATGGTCTGGTGCATCACATCTCCAAAGAGGTTGGCCCAGCCGATCAGGCCAGCTGAGGTGTCGATGATCTCGAAGTCCAGGATACCGTCCTCGTAGGAGGCGGCGGGCATGAGGGAGAATCCTGGAATCTCCCCGCAATTGCCGGCCATGAAAGTGCGGAAGGTCACTGAGGTGTTGGTCTGTGTGACCTGGTCAGGCCGGGTGATGGCGATGTCGGCCGTGTACTTGGGTGCGAACAGATGCTTGGCGCCGCTGATGAAATAAGCTAGCCAACTGACCGTCTTCTTCAGATTAGGATCGGTGTCGTCAATCATCAGAGCGTCGAAGCCGATGCCGGCGATGATCAGGAAGGCATGACCACGGCCCTGCTCTTTATTGTCTCCATCAAGCAAGGCCATGCGGCCCACGTCGACCTGGGTGGACCCGTGCGAGGTGGCCACGGCCAGGGCGGCGTCCAGATCGCCTACGGGAATGCCCATGTTCCTTGCGAAGAGATTCCCTGTCCCGATAGGGATGATGCCCATGACATGATCGCTGGATGCCATGGCGCTGGCTACGGTACGTACAGTCCCGTCCCCGCCCACGGCAACGACTACATTGACTCCACGCTCCAGTGCTATGCGGGCACAGGCTTTCCCATCTCGATCCAGTTGGGTTTCGATGAAGCTGAATTCGCGGATGCCCTTGTCCCGGCAGTATTGCTGGATGCGCTCGCGGGCGGCGACGGCCTGGGGTTTGGAGGGATTGATGACGAAAGCATAGCTGAGTTGGTCGTCGTCCCGGGCCAGTATCTGCATGGCGAACTTATGCCGTCTTTGGGCGCGGACGATCAGCACCACTGCGGTGACTACAATAGCCGCCACCGCCAGGATGCCGAAAATGACGACCGCTGGAATTGGCATGACTCCATTGTGCGCGCGGTGCCGACCCGATGTCCTCGGGTGTGTCCGACGTGAACGAACCCTCTACAGCAATCACGCTGACGGTATGAGCCGATTGAATTATGAAAAACGCAAAGTTATGATTGCACACGGTCCATGTGGTCCCCTCGGTCTGGAGTTGCAACGGCTTCGTGCGCTGGAAGTCCGGGAAAGCCAGGGGGTATGGGGAGAGGAGGCAGGCATGGATAAGTACAAGAGCGTTTTTGACATTATAGGCCCCATCATGATTGGACCTTCCAGCTCGCATACAGCAGGGGCAGTGGCAATTGGCCGGGTTGGACACATCCTTGCTGGGGGTGTTCCAAGCCGTGCCGATATTCATTATTATGATTCTTTCGCTCGCACGCACAGCGGTCACGGTACCGACTATGCCATTATCAGTGGTCTGCTGGGTTTTGCCCCGGATGACCCTCGGGTGCCTGATGCCATTGGCATCGCCCGCAGGCAGGGTATGGATATGACCTTCCACGAGGAGGACGAGCACAGTCCCATCGACCACCCGAACACCGCCGTTCTGGACTTGCGGGGCCCAGCCGGTCGGATAATCTACTCAGCTTGTTCCATCGGGGGTGGGACCATTGAAGTGCAGCGTATCAACTTGGACGGCTGCCTGATCACTACTCCTGGGCTTCTGCCCATCCTGCTAGTGGAACTGGATGAATCCGAAAAGGGCGCCGGTCGGCGATTGGAGCGCATACGTGATCTGCTTCGGGAAGAGGGCGTGACCAAGCAGACCAGGTATGAGCCCGAGGGTCCGGCCGGCATGGCGGTTTACGAGTTCGATTTGGACAATCCGCTGTCCGCGCAGCAGCAGAAGCAGATCGCGGGTCACTCGTCCAGGATGATTTATATCGACTAGGAGGCATGGCGCATGTTCACTTCGATTGCTGAACTCGTGAGTATGGCCGAAGAGCACGGCTCGTCGATATCTGAAGTGGCCATCGATGAGGAGGTGCGGCGTTCGCACCAGGCCCGTCAGCAGATCTGGGCAAGAATGGCCAGGAATCTGAAGGTCATGCAGGCTGCCGTGGCCAGAGGGTCCCAGGGTGATGGCGTGTTTTCCAAGACTGGGCTGAGCGGTGGCCAGGCGGCTCTGCTGGAGCATTACCGGAAAACACGAACCAGCCTGAGCGGCGATGCCATCCTGCAGGCTGTCGAGGCCGCCATGGCTACCAATGAGGTCAACGCGGCCATGGGCATCATCTGCGCGACGCCTACGGCCGGTTCCTCGGGCACTCTGCCCGGAGTGCTCACCGTGCTCAAGAATCAACTGGGGATGGATGACGATGGGCTGATCCGCTGCCTGTTCACTGCAGGAGCTTTCGGATTGGTCACGGCCAACAAGGCGATGATCTCTGGAGCTACAGGCGGCTGCCAGGCTGAGGTGGGCAGCGCATCCGGAATGGCTGCCGCTGCTGCGGTTGAGGGTGCAGGAGGCGACCCTGATGCCAGTGCCCAGGCCTTCGCCATAGCCATGAGCAATCTGCTGGGACTTGTCTGCGATCCTGTGGCCGGTCTGGTGGAAGTGCCTTGCGTAAACCGCAACGCCATCGGCACTGCCAATGCTTTGATCGCTGCTGATATCGCCTTATCGGGTGGTGTCAGCAGGATCCCGCCTGACGAGGTCATCGCAGCTATGAAGTCTATCGGCGAGAGCATGCCCTCATCATTGAAGGAGACCGGCATCGGCGGCTTGGCGGGCACCCCTACCGGCAAACGCTTCCGCAAGACTGTATTCGGCAAGTGATGCGTGGCAGACGCATATAAGGGAGGGATGGTTCCCGTCTGTATTTCCGTCATGGCTGCCTTGGTTGGCGGCGGCCGGACCGGCTGCAGCAGGGGCCATGTGGCTCGGAAAGAGTTGTGCGGGGTCGGTTTTCGTGTCCCCTGAAAGTCATACAATTCAGATATGTTAGATATCAGGTTCATTCAGGAGCATCCGGATGTTGTCCGTGAATCACAGCGTAAACGCGGCGAATCGGTGGAACTCGTCGACGAGGTGCTGAAGGCGGACAGCGAGCGCAGGGCTGCACTCCAGGATTACGAGAGATGCAGGGCTGAGCAGAAGTCGCTCGGCAAGCGCATGGGTTCGGCGTCTCCTGATGAGAAAGCCGACCTTCTGGCCGGGACCAAGAGCCTGTCCGAGAAGGTGAACACCTGCAAGGCAGCCTCCGACGAAGCCAACGCCAGGTACGCCGATTTGATGTGGAAGTTCAGCAACGTAGTGGAGCCTGAGGCGCCCGAGGGTGGCGAGGACGATTACGTGGTGGTCAAGAAGGTCGGCACCCCGCGCGACTTCGCCAAGGAGGGTTTCGAACCCAGGAACCACCTGGAACTGGGCGTAGGCGTGGCTGGCATCGACATGCGCAGGGGCGTCAAGATTTCCGGTTCCCGCTTCTACTTCTTGCGCGGTGATGTGGCCCGGCTGGAGATTGCCATGCTGACCATGGCCGTGGACCAGGCCATGGAGCATGGGTTCATTCCCACCATTACGCCCACCTTGGTCCGCCCTGAAGTCATGGCAGGCACCGGCTTCCTGAATGCCCATGCTGACGAGATCTACCGTCTGCGCGAGCCTGACGACCAGTATCTGGTAGGCACCTCTGAAGTCTCCTTGGCAGGCATGCATGAGGATGAGATCCTGGATCTGAGCAAGGGCCCGCTGCGCTACTGCGGCTGGTCCAGCTGCTACCGGCGCGAGGCTGGTTCCGCCGGCAAGGACACCATGGGCATCATCCGCGTCCACCAGTTCGACAAGGTGGAGATGTTCGTTTACTGCAAGCAGGAGGACTCCCGCGACCAGCACAAGCAGCTGCTGGCCATGGAGCAGGAGATGCTGGCCAAGGTGGACGTGCCCTACAGGATCATCGACACTGCCGCAGGAGACCTTGGATCCTCGGCAGCCCGCAAGTTCGATTGCGAGGCCTGGGTCCCCACCCAGGGTAGGTATCGTGAGCTGACATCAACCTCCAACTGCACCGAGTTCCAGGCCCGTCGCCTCAATGAGCGTGAGCGGCTGGAGGACGGTTCCACCCGTCCTGTCAGCACGCTCAATGGGACCCTGGCCACCACCCGCTGGCTGGTCGCCATCCTGGAGAACCACCAGAACGCCGACGGCTCCATCGTCGTGCCTGAGGCCATGCGCTCCTATGTGGGCGGCAAGGAGGTCATTGAGCCCAGGGCCTGGGAGGGGTGAGTCGTTGTGTCAGGATTCGCCGACATTCCGGCGGTGGTCTGATGGAGTCTGATGCCGTATGATAAATGGCGTGCCTAATCGGCACGCCTAATGGACAGGTGTCTGAGCGGTCGAAAGAGACGGTCTTGAAAACCGTTGTGGCGCAAGTCACCGCGGGTTCGAATCCCGCCCTGTCCGCCTGATAAGTGCCCTGAGAGTGATCTCGGGGCATTCTCGCATCCATGGCTGCGATTTGTCATGGCATCAGGGCAGAAGCATGGGCATGGTGACGGTCCGGACTGGACTTTGGCGTCTACAATGACAAAGGGGCCCGTGATCAGTCATGGGAACCGACCGTTGTGCGTCGTCTTTGCAAGGAAAGGCCAGGCTGTGCATCTATTCATTGCCATTGTTTCGCTGCTCGGAGATTGGTTGCTTTTCAGCTTCCCACTTTTTCAAGGACTGATGGAGCTGCAGGAATATCAGGAGCTTTTGGATGGCTTCGACCAGATCAGCAAGAATTGGAGCAAAATCTCGCCCTGGTGGTGGCTGGTCCCCAGTGTCAAGATCAAGCAGGAGCGCCAACGCGGGTATGAAATTCTTCGTCAGGCTACCAGAACCAGGTCCGAGCGCCGACGCGCCCTGAGCTTCCTTGATCAGGCGACCGCCTGGTATTACGTGTCAGTTGCAGGCTGGCTGAAGATGATCTCATCTGCTTATGAACTGCTTGAAACCGTTGACATAGAAAAGAACATTTGGTTACTGATCCTCCTGGTTGTTGCGCTGACCGCCGGCGGTCTGTTCAACGCCTATTACCGCATCAACCGAAAGCGCATCGGACGGAAGGAAAAGGAGCTGAAGCCTGATTCGGAGGTGATCAATGAATGACTCGGCGTCTGCGAAAACGGGAGGCCGCGGATCATGGTCAGCGCCCGAACCCGGCGCGGCTCATCTGAATGAAAAGCTTGTGCCAGCGGACGTGCGAACCCTTTTGGATGATTCAGGGGCGAGCTGGCGCCTTGCTCAGCATCCCCCTTTGGACACCATTGACCAGGGCCTGGCTCTGGGCATTGCCGACATACTGGGACTGTCTGCCGATAACCTGTCCAAGTTCCTGTTGCTGGAGGATGCCGGAGGGCTGCTGATGCTCGTGGTGGCCAGGGGCATAAGGCGTCCTGATCTGCGGCAGGTGCGGGAACTTGTCGGATGCCGGAGGCTGCACATGGCCTCGGCTGCCACCTTGCGCAAATGTCTGGATACAATGCCGGGCCGTGTCTCGCTGCTGGATCTTGTGGGTCATCAAGGCCAGGTGGACACCGTCGTCCTGGACGGTGATCTGACGGCGACTGATGAACAGACCGCGCTGCCGCTGGGCTCTGATGATGTGTCTATCTGCCTGCCTGGCTCCTGCCTGCCGGACCTTGCCCGCAAGCTGGCCTCTCGGGTGTTCATACTCCCCATGAATAATGTCGTCGACTGAAATCATCCTCGGGTCTCCGCCCCGGAGGAAGCTGGAAGCTGTCGCGCACGCGGGAAGGAAGTGAGCAGGCCGGTGAGGCGGAATCTGCCTTGGAGAAGGAAGTCGGCAGATAATGAGGATCAGGATTGTCGTCACCGACCGATGCGGGTGACCAGACCAGGTCGGGCAGGCCGGTGGCTTGTGGCATTCAGGGCGGCCTGTTGCGGACTGTTGGTGGGAGTGCTGGTGGTGCTCTACCGGCAGGGCATCGGCTATGGCACCAGGTTCGCTCGATGGGCCTACGCGCAGATGCGCGACCAGCCTCTGATGATTCTTCCATGGCTGCCGGCCGTCCTGGCGGTAGGTCTTGCCCTGGCCTGGATGGTCGGTCGGGTTCCCATGGCCTCCGGCTCCGGCATTCCGCAGGTGGAGGGGGTGGTCATCCGCGGCATGCGCATGCCCGCCCTGCCTGTGCTGGGCGTACGATTTCTGGGTGGTCTGGCCTGCGGCATGTTCGGCCTGTCCCTGGGCCGCGAGGGCCCATCGGTGCAGATCGGCGCGGCTGGTTCCCAGCTGGTTTCCCGAGGATTGCGCCGAGATCGTGTGGAGGAGACCTGCCTGGTGACCTCCGGCGCGGCTGCCGGTCTGTCTGCAGCATTCAATGCGCCGCTGTCGGGGATGGTCTTCGCTCTGGAGGAGATCCACCGGTCCTTCTCTCCCATGATCCTTCTGTCGGCGGCCATGGCCTGCCTGAGCGCCGATTTTATCGCCAAGAACCGTTTCGGCCTGCGTCCTGTCCTGGACTTCACTGCGTTGCCCCAGCTGACCATCGCCCAGTATCTGCTGATGATTCCCCTGGGGCTGATGGCCGGCCTGGTGGGGGTTGCCATGAACCGCCTGCTGTTGGTTGCGCAGAGCCTATACAGCCATCTGCCCTCAAAGCTGGGACCGGTGATCTCCCTCTTCCTTGCCCTTCCGGTCGGATTGCTGCTGCCTGCTGTTCTGGGTGGTGGCGAGGACTTGATCGGCAAGGCGGAAGGCGTTCGTGAGGTGGCCTGGTCGGTGGCCATCAACCTGCTGGTTCTGCTGCTGGTCAAGATGCTCTTTACAGCCACTTCCTTCGGCAGCGGCGCCCCTGGCGGCATCTTTATGCCCATCCTGGCAGTCGGTACGCTGGCTGGATCCCTATGCGGGATGGGCGCGGCAGCCTTGGGAATGCCTGTCCGGATCATTCCGGTCTGTGCGGTCTGCGCCATGGCAGGCACCCTGACGGCCTCGGTCAAGGCTCCAATAACCTCCATTCTGCTGACAGTGGAGATGTCCGGCTCTCTGGTCCATATGCTCCCCGTGGCTCTGTGCGCCTTCACAGCCCTGATGGTGTCTGATCTGCTGGGTGTCCAGCCTATTTACGAGGCTCTGTTGGAGCGTTACCGCCGAGGGCATGCTCCCGATGCCCAGGTCCCTGACAGGATCACCGTGGAGTTTCCCATAGAGCATGGCAGTCCGGCGGCTGGTCGTCTGCTGGGGCAGGTCCCCTGGCCGAACGGATGCGCCGTCGTCGGTCTGCGCAGGTGCGAGCATAGGCTGATTCCTGCAGGTGATCTGCGGTTGCTTGCTGGGGATGACGTCATCCTGCTCTGTCCGGGCGATCGACTGGATCAGGCCCGCCAGGTCATGGAAGGCCTCTGTCGCTGAGCGGTCTTCTTCCTAAAGAATGGTCAGGCATCGCCCGCGGATTGCCACGGCCTGGGTGTTGCTGATGGCCACCATAGGTTGATCGTCGCAGTAGCGATTCAGAATGCGACCGGTCACGTCGGCGAAAGGCTCGGAATCCAGGTGGGGGAGGAGGCGGAAGTCCACCAGCCCCAAGCCGGCCGTGGAGTCCAGATCCGGGGCGGCCGAGCGTGGATCCATGGCATCCAGATAGCCAATATCGGGACCGGCCACGACCGCGCCGGCCGATTCGCCGATGTAGGGCTTGCCCTGATCCACCTGTTGCCTGATCAGGTCAGCAGCTCCCGAGCGACGCAGCTCCTGCAGCAGGAAGAAGGTGTTGCCGCCCGACAGGTAGATGAGATCATCCTCCTCCAGGTTCCGGCGTATGGCCTCAGGATCGGCGGTCGAGACTTCCAGGTCGTCGATCCGGCAGCCCATATCGGTGAACGCCTTGCGAGCTTCCTGGACATAACCATCCGAACGCTGTGGAAGGTTGGCCGTTGGGATGAAGGCCACCGTATGGTTCTTGGGGGAGCTCTCGAGGAAGGTGGGCAACCTGTCAGCGGTAGCGGGGAACGAGGATGTGAGCAGCAGCCGACGCATGACGGCTCCTTTCGTAGCAGGCGGGACTTCCGCCTTGGACAGGTGGCAAAGCGTGAAATCCGATTATTGCTGAACCCAATATATCCATGCAATGGCCTCCGCTGAGTGATTGACAACATGTCGACTGGAATCTGCCCTAGGCCCTGTAGGTCCAGATGTCTACTCTGGGGACATGGCAAGGCAGCATCAGGAATTCCAGCAGGGATCTGGTCAAGGCGTATCGGGCGACCTGCCAGGTGAGGATACATCCAGCGATGACCGCTTCGATCCAGCGGCCCCAGGCGGGAGCATCCTCTTCGCATTGCCCGGGACCTTAGTGGATTGGGATCCGCGTCGGGCCCTGGTCGGGCAGTACCCTGACAGTGTGATCGATATGGTGCTGGACCCGAAGGACCCTTGGGGCTTCGCCTGTGTCAGCAGACAGATCAATCTGGGCGTGGACCCGCAGCAAGCACTGGCCGACTATGAAACCACTCACGGGCCTGCAGTCGCCTGGGTGGTTCGCGTCTGTCTGGAAAACTACGCCCTGGCAGTGAAGGGCCTGCTTCCCGGAGCGTCGGAGCTGCTGGAGGATCTGCGGCGAGCTGGCCTGGCCCTTTGGGGCCTGGCGGCATCCACTGGTCAGCTGATCGAGTCGGTATCCGAGCTGCTTTCACCGCTCTCTGCCTTGAAAGGTGTCCTGATCTCATCCCAGGAGCATCTGGACCTCTCCGATTCGCTCCTCTATCGTCTAGCCCTGGGCCGTTTCGCCATCAGCCCGGGGCATACGATCTTCGTTGATGCAGACCCTGTGCATGTTGCTGTGGCTGAACGGCTGGGCATGGAAGGGATTGTTGCCCGTGACATCAGCAGTCTGCGTCAGCTTCTTCGCCAGCACGGCGTGGCCTGTTGAGCGGACTTTCAGACGATACGGCGGTCTGCAGCCCAGCGGGTCAGTTCGGTTCGGTTGGATAGCTGGAGTTTGCGCAGGACGTTGGAGACGTGGGTCTCAACCGTCTTGATGGAGATGAAAAGCTCTGAAGCCACCTCGCGGTAGGTGTAGCCCCGGGCGATAAGACGCATGACCTCCTGCTCGCGCGCGGAGAGTCGGTCCAGTTCGTCGTCTTCTGCCAGGCCGGTATCTGCGGCCTCGTCCTCCTGGAAGGCGGAGAGCACGAATCCAGCCAGCTTGGGCGAGAAGACAGCGTATCCTTCGTGCACCTGGCGGATTGAAGAAACCAGATCCTTGGCGGAGATTGTCTTGGTCACGTAACCACGGGCTCCGGCGCGGATGACCGAGCCGACGTCCCTGGGTGAGTCGGATACGGAAAGTGCCAGAAAGACCGACTGCGGGGAGAGGGGGTGGGAGCGGCTTAAGATTTCGGCGCCTCCGCCGCCCTGGCCACCGGGCACATGCACATCCAGCAGAACCACATCGGGGCGGGTCTGCCTGACCATGAGGATGGAGGATTCCACGTCTGCCGCCTGACCCACGATGTGAAAATGCGGCTGCAGGGTGGTGATGACGCCGGTACGGAACATCTCATGGTCGTCGACGACGGCTACGCGAATGTTTGCGAACCCATCCTCGGCTTGATGGGGCTCTGCTGCAGTCGTGGTCATGGGGGTGGTTCAGCCCGCCTTTCCCGACGCGGGTC
The DNA here is from genome assembly GCF_026537235.1 of Bifidobacterium sp. B4111. Lineage (NCBI taxonomy): Bacteria > Bacillati > Actinomycetota > Actinomycetes > Bifidobacteriales > Bifidobacteriaceae > Bifidobacterium > Bifidobacterium sp. B4111. Next base: position 177,424 of record NZ_JAFNMO010000001.1, read on the forward strand.
CTCAAGTACGGGTGGGATCGGACCGGCATGCGTCTGTGAATGAATGGTTCACCATGCATCCTATCATTGCTCGGCATCAGTCCCTTTTCCAGCTTGACCAAGCTTGCCCTCCTGGTGCTGGCTGGCTTCGGACAGCGGCATGTGCATTCTGACCTCGGTGCCCCAACCAGGACGGGAGACGATCTCGACCCTGCCGCCCCGCCGACGAATCCGGCCGATGATGGACTCTCGGATTCCCAGGCGATCAGCTGGAATCGCATCCATATCAAAGCCCGAACCGTGGTCGCGCACGTAGACTTCGACCTGATTCCTGCGCGCCTCGCAATACACGGAGATGGGTTCACCACCGTGGGTGACGGCATTGACCAGGGCCTGCCGGGCCGCGTTAAGCAGGGCATCGGTCTGGGCGCAGGGCATGGCATCGCCCACGGTGACCACCTCGATCGGCTTGCCGGATTCGTCCTCCACCTGCGCGGCTATCTGGCTCAGCCCTGTGCTGACTGACCGATCCGAGGGAGTGCGTTCCTGATAGAGCCAGTTGCGCAGATCGCGCTCCTGGGATCGAGCCAGGGTGAAGACGGTATGCGGGTCGTCGGCATGCAGCTGAATCAGGGCCAGGGTCTGCAGAACGCCATCGTGCAGGTGGGCTGCCATATCGGCCCGCTCCTCCTCGCGCTCCTTCATGGCGCGTTCGTCGCCCAGCTGACTGAGGATTGAGCCGATCCAGGGCACGACCACTGCGGTCACGCCCACAAGAAGCAGGCCGGCCAGGACTATCAGGGTCAGAGCCCAAGACAATTCCTGTGTGGATAGCAGGAAGATCACTGCTGCCGACAGGATCAGAGCCAGGCTGCCGATCAGGGCCGACAAGTGGTAGCCGGCTCCTTGGTTTTCCGGCCTCAGCCAGGCCAGGACCAGTCCGGCACAGAAAAGCAAGCAGGGGACGACCAAGGCGGGACGCATGCCGCTCTTGAGCAGAATGACCGCAGACAGGAGGAGGATGATGCCCAGGCCTGCCAACAATCTGGTTATCCGCCCGGGGGTGATGCTGCGATTCTCCTTTTGACCTGACTGTTCAGTCAGGATGCTGGGCGCCAGCGGGGCCGACCGCGGGTCATTCGACTGGATTGCCTGGGTGGGATCGCCCTGGGGCAGCGTCAGCCAAAGAAAGCAGTAAACCACGCAGGTGATCATTTTGGGAGCCAGGAGCACCATGAGCAGGCGGATCCAGAAGACGGGAATACCCAGGTGCAGGCTGATGCCCTTGCAGACTCCGCATAGAATCCTGCCCTTATGCGGCCTCATCAGGGGCATGCGTGCAGGGTGCAGAGGAGGTGGTTCCCTCAACGTTTGTTCTTCCTGCATGGGTGCGTTCATGCCTCCATTATTGTTTCCCGAGGGTACCGATGGGGCAATAAGCGGAAGGAATCAGGGTCCAATCAGGGTGTTCCCCCATAAGATTTGCGCTCGCTGGGTGCTGTAATGAAGATATGAGTAGCGAGATGAACGGCAATGGCCCCAATAATGGTTGGCAGTGGAAGTCCGACAGGTTCTTCCGCGCCTGTAGAGAGTCCTATCTGATCCGCGACCAAGGATGGATCGGCGGTGTCTGCGTAGCCTTGGCCCGTCGGCTGGGCTGGAGCGTGACCCTGGTCAGAGCGCTGATGATTCTGGCGGTCTTTCTCTTCGGAGCCGGTGCCGCCTTTTACGGTTTTGCCTGGTTCGTCTTGCCGGACCGGCGTGGGGTCATCATCGCCCAAGAGCTGATTCACGGGATTTGGCACGCTTCCATGGTGGGTATCATCATTTATTGGCTGCTGGCCATTCTGATTCCTGGAGTCGGACTTTTTTCCTTGGCTTTGGGCGCGCTGATCCTGTTTCTTCTTATCCGGTGGAGCCGCAATAAGGCCCTGCAGCATCAAAGAGATTACGGGAGTGGGCCGAATGCAGACAGACCGGTTTCGGGTGATCCTTGGATGATGGGACCGCAGTATTCGCAACGCCCGCGCGGTGCGGATCCGCGATGGCATTCGAGTCAGCCTGAGTATCCGAGCTTTTCGGGGTATGAGGGATACCAGGATTACACAGGGACACAAAGCAGTACACAGTCAGCGAGCAATCCGGGTTCGGAAGGATACAAGGACCAGCCAGAGCATTCCGATTCGTATGGAACTTGGGGACAACAAGGGGATGTGACCTCTTCTGGACCTTTTTTCGGAACAGAGGATTCGGCAAACACTGGCAGTGATTCGAATAATGCGCAGGGTGGGGAGAATCCCATTGCCGGTGCACCTTCCGGAGGCTGTATGGAGACAGACGGTTCTGCAGAACGCGCCGGGGACATGACTCAGCCGGACGGATTCGGCGCCTGGCCGGGCTATGGCGCAGCTGGATCATTCTCGGCTGGGCCAGGAATGGTCGGTAATGGTCCGTCAGTTCCGCCCAGGGTGCGGCGCCGCCCTGCCGGACCTGTGCTGGTCAGTCTGTTGTCGGGGCTGATCCTGGTCTCTGGAGCGGCAGTCTGGTTGATGGCCACGAATCCCTATCGCGGGGTGAATGCGGCCTTGACCTATGCCCTGATATGGGCTGGAGGCGTCACGCTGATCCTGGGAGTAGTCATCCTGATCCTGGGCTTGATGGGTCGCAGGGCGGGAGGGCTGACACCAATTGCTCTGGTGGCATGCCTGGTCGTCATCAGTCTGGGCATCGGTTCGGCCGTGGCAGGCATTGAGCAGAGACAGAACCGCAGGGTCATGGCCGACTATGCCGCTATTCGAGTCAACGGAGGCAATCATGGGCGCACGCTGGGAGCAAGTAGCAGCGACATGAGGCGTTACCACCGTGGCATCAAGCTGGTCGGCGACCCGCACGATCAGGGAAGCGCCGTCATCGACCTTACTGGCTACGAGCACGAACACGGCACCCACCGGGTCCAGGTGATGGCTGATGCGGCGAGTACGGTCTCAGGCTGCCCGACCGGCGCAGTCCGTCTGGCGGTGGTCTATGCTGATGTCCGTCTACTCATTCCTAAAGGATGCAGCCTGTTCTACCGGGAGCATTCCGACCTCTACAGGTTCTTTGGGTCAGGCGTGGGCGACTGGATAACCCAGACTGATCAGGGAAGCTGGATGTGGTGGGGCGATTCGTTGCCATCAGCTGAACGACGCGATTGGGAGGAAGACCTGCGAGCCACCCAGGAGGATCAGCAGCATATGCCTGACCAGCCTGAGATGATCGTCGACGCCAGTCTATTGACGGGTGGCCGGGTAACTGTACAAGCCCGCGGGAGCGTCACCCAGCCGGAGCGGGCGCAGGCCGACAACGGACCAATCAGCGAATATTGGGATTACGGCTACCACGCCTGGTGGCAGGAGGAGGATCAGGAAGATGACTGACAAGCAACAATTAGGAGAAAGCCAGCCGCTGGATCCTCAGGGTCGGAACACCGCGGCCATGCCGACCGCTTCCCAGTCGGGACAGGCGCATGACACGCAGACGCCCCCGCCGATATACCAAGTCCGGATGCAGCCGCCGGAACCGGTCCGTCCGAGCGGCCCCAGCGTTCCCACTATCATTTTGGGTGTCCTGGTCGGACTTCTGGCTCTGGCTATGCTGGCCTTGGGATTAGTCTTTCTGCGTTACGGTCCGTACCTGACCATGACCATACCCTGGCAGCGGATTCTGCCTTTCATTCTGATCGGACTGGGCGTGGTTCTGATTGGCGTGGCCATATTGTGCTGGTTGGCATCATCAAAGCGTACCCGCCAGGATTCAAACCGCCAGGACGTTCCAGAAGATCAAGCTGCCAAGGATGGCCAGTGACCCCAGCAGGGTCAGAGCCAGTGTCAGCCAGTGGCCAGCCCCGGCCACAGCTGGCTCTTTGTCGGATCGGCTGACGATAGAAGTCATGGTGCTCGCCAAGAGCATGGTGAGCACCAGGCAGAGGACCGACAAGAAGGGCCAGCAGGATGTCATTACTGAGGACAGATGGACCAGGCCGAGTGCCTGACGGACCGTAGTAAGGGCATAGGCCAGCAGGGCCGTCATCAGTCCTGCGGCGAGCAGGGCCAGTGACCAGAGCCGTCCCGTCAGGCCTTTGCTGAAACCGGGCCGTTCTCGGTCATTCTGCCGCGCTCGCAGATGTGAGCTCAAAGCTCCGATTAGAGCAGACACCAGGGCGGCAGCCAGCAGACAGGGGCCGCTGGCCATCAACATCAACAGGGCAGTCAATGAGGAAAGGAGCCCGGCGTCGGTGCGATCAGGTACCCGATTGAGCTGGCGGGGCTGGCTGCCGGCAATCATGGGAGTGGACCACTGGTCGGCCTGGGTGCCCTGTGCTACAGCATTGATCCAGTCTTCCAGATTATGGGTATATCGAGGTTCCAGGGGCAACCCGGCCTTGGCCAGCCTGCTGCCGGTGCGGATCTGATGGTTGGTGGGGTAGTAGCGCAGGGTTACGTTGTCGTTGCCGCTTGCATGGGTTCTGCGGATGATCTCGCGCGCCCCCTGCTCGACCGGCATGGAGACATCCATAGTGCCGAAGTTGATCATGACCGGCATATGCAGCTTATCCAGATAGGGCAGGGAGGGGAAGTCGGCGTATTCCAGGCCCAGAAGGGACAGGTCCATGCCCATGAGCCTAGGTATCATGTTGCGGATCCCTTTGGGTGCGCCAATCAGGTCCAAGTAGTTGGTGGCCGCCATGGCCATCTGCCGCCGCCCCGGGTAGACGGGAGGCGAGGTCAGGATGGAAAAGGCGATGCTGGGATCCTTGGCGGTCATGATGGTCGATATCCAAGTGCCCTCGGACTCGGCGTACAGGCCCACTTTGGCCGGATCTACGCCTGGCCAAGAGCGCAGACGGCTAAGGGAACGCCCGTAGTCTGCGGCCATGGCCTGATAATCACGGTGGAAAGCGGTATAGGTGTCCAAGCGCTTGTCGGGCACCAGGGTGGTGATGCCGGCTGAGGCCATGGCTGAAGCCAGGTCGCCATACACCTCGGAGGATTTGCCTGTTCCGGCACCATGAATGAACAGACAGGCTGGTCCGGTGCCCTTTCGGTCGCTTGGCTCTCTGACGATGGCTTGGACACGAACTTCTCCATCCAGAGTGATCCTGATCTTCCGTTCCCTGACTGGGTGGGTGCCCTCAGGGGTAGTGGTGCCCAAACTCGAGGCGACGGCAGTGGAGCGGGTCGAGACCTGCAGATGGTCGCGGTAGGGTTCCACCTGCCAGTCCGGCGTCATGGCTTGGCCCAAAAGAAGCATGACCAGCAGGATGACCACAAAGTAGGCGGCAGTTAAGCCCGCCCTTTTCAGCTTTTGCACCCGTCAACTCTACCCGACTGCTCGACTGGTTGCAGAGATGGACCTTATGATCGTGGTTCAGGTAGTCGGTCCTGGGCCTGTTCGGCCTCGTCCAGGGTCTCAAAGCCGTTCATCTGCACCGTGGCCAAAATGGTTTCCTCGGTGAGGTTGCCGCCCCGGGCCTCGATCTGGGCCACCATGGACTGGTAGAGGTCCAGTGTTCGGGCCGAGTAGGTGCCGAGTTCGCCACGCAGGTATGTTTCGAAGGAGGTGGTCTCCGGCGTGTCTTCGCTGGTGCGCAGGACCCGCATCTCCTGACCTAGGCGGGGGTAACGCTCGCTGAAGCTTTTGGCCCAGGCCACCTGCTTGTTGATGATGCGCTCCTGCTGCTCCTGGCGATCCAGGCCCAGCCTGGGCAGGTAGGGGGCGATGGTGTCGTGGTACTGGTCCGGGGCTGTGGATTCCATCATCCGACCGTACTTCTCGGTCAACAGGTTGCGCCCCTCTTTGTCGGCCTGGTCCAGGTCGTCCGCATAGCTGGACAGCAGGGGATGCGGCCAGGTCAGAAACTGGCTCAGGCGCATCTGGTGGAACATGGGCCAGTTGCCCTGACAGTTGGCCGGACCTCCCTCATTGTTGACCTGCTGGAACTGTTCCCATTCGTGGTGGACGATCCGCTCGCGCAGAGATCCCTCATCCTGGCATTGCTCGTCTTTTGCCATCCTCGGCTCCTTTCAGATGCTGTGCAGAATCGGATCCTCGCTAGAGATGTGGGCTTCGACATAGGGGCGCTGCCATTCCAGGAAGGTTTCCGGGCTGTTGGTCAAGCCTTCGGCTTGCAACTCTTCTACGATTCTTGCACAGATGGACTCCACAAGTTTGGTGACGCGTTCGGCGGCCGGTCGGGATCCCTTGCCGCCTTCGCCAAAGCCTTGCCCCCCGTAGCAGGCAGCCGAAGCCAGGCGCAGGATGTCTTCCAGTTGCTTGGTCAGATCGGACAGCCTGGTGGCCATTCGTCCGCTCAGTCGCCGCAGGGCCGCGAAGGTCCACTTGTAGTAGGGCAGATACCCGACTGTCAACGGATTGTTGATCAGGAAGATCAGGGAGGCACAGGCCTGCACGAATTCGTTGATTGACAGCATGGCTGCAGCCCCGTCGCCCCGTTGCAGACTCCGCGGCAGGTTGTACTGGCCTGCCTGGGCGATCATGCCCAGCCGACGGGAGATTAGGCAGAATCGCACATCGTCGGGCATCGCTTTGAACCCCTGCCGGGTGGCCAGCATCTGTCCCAGAGGATCTGCGAAAATCCTGCCGTTGGTGGCTGCCGCCAGCGTCGCCTCATCCAGGAGCAGCCACTCGTGGGAGTGATCCTCCGGGGGCGCCTGCCGGTAGCCGGTCAGGGATTCGAAGAAGGCGCCGATCTCGAAGACGCCTACGCGCCGGTTGCTTCCTTTTGCTCTGACGCTGTCGGTCCGCGCACCGAACCCCATGAACTCAGTGGGCAGGGTCTCATAGTCCTTCTGCAGCTGGTCGCCAATGGCCTGGTAATCCTCGCTGGTCAGCCACAGACAAAAGCCCGGGCCGAAATCATGGTCTCGGGAGACGGCATCGTCAAACCCATAGCAGTCCGAGCCATGGCCCATCAAGCCCACGGCAATCCTGCCTCGATATTGAGGGTAGCGTTCCTCCAGCATGGGGCGACCCACCTGCTCCCAGTAGGCCTTGGCCAGATCCAGCCCTTGAATATCCGGGCGGGAGTCATGCCGATCGTTGTCATCGTTCTGGTACCTGGTCTTCGGCTGGCTGGATGCTGCTTCGCCAGTCTGATCGGATAGATCTTTGTCCCCGGCCTCTTCGGCTGCATACTGGGCCTGGTCCAGATTGGCCTTTGTGACCTGGTAGTAGTCGCTGCCCTTGCCGTACCGGTCCTCAATGATGGCCAGGGCCTTGCGGTAGGTGTCTGCCGACTGGCTGAAACGACCGGTCATGTAGCAGACCTGGGCGAAGCCTGCCAGGGCCGAGGCATAGTGTGCGCTGTTCTCCAGGTGGCCGGTTCGATAGATGCCCAGGGCGGTGCGGGCCTGGTTCCAAGCCTCTTGCAGAGCCTGCGGATTGTCCTTGCTCTGCATGAGCAGGAGGGCAAGATTGGTGTGGGTGGAGGCCAGATCCAGATCCCGGGAAGGATCAATACTGGAATTCTCCAGGATGCCCATGGCCCGGCGCAGCTCCTGCTCGGCCTTGTCGGGCCGGTCGGTTTCGCTGTAGAGCATGGACAGGTTGTTGTGCAGGGCGGCCAGTCGTCTGTCAACAGGCTTCAAGGTCTTCTGCGCAGAAGCCAGGGCCTGCTGGTAGAGGTCCTCGGCCTGATCATACTGCTTGGCGGCGCGCAGGCCGGTGGCCGCGTTGATCAGGGTGGTGGTCCAGGCATCGGTGCCCTCGATCTGCATTTGGGTGGCCAATTCGATGGCTTGATGTATAACTTGCAAATTCTCCGAATGCCTGCCCTGCGAACGATCGAATCCCATAGTCTCGTTGAGCACGGTCAAAAGACCCGCATTGTCATTTGCGTTCTTTGCAACCGCCAAGGCTCTGTGAAGGTAGGGTTCGGCTTCTTCCCTGGCCCCTCCTCTTTTGAAGATCCCGTCCAACCCGTCCAGGAAGGACTTGCTGTCAAAGCTTCCATCCGGCCGCACATATGTTGCGGCGCCTCCTATGGAGAATCGAACCTCTTTCAGATCCTTTTCGTCAGCGTGGTCCTTGACCTCTTTGCCGTTCATTTGGCTCCCTCGCTTCTACACGGTTGTATCCAGCTGCGGCAGGTGCCGGATGCGATTTGTGCTTCTCGATGAATCCTTCTCAATCTTACGGCCTGCAGGCCTCTCTGGCGAGACAGACGTGCGTCGGATAGGTCACGTGCAGGATAGGGTGCAAAGAGCTCGTTTTGACTGCCCGATGAAAGAGGCATAGGTTGAAAAGCGTAGATCGCAATATTCAATCGCAATTTTCATAGGAAAGCAGGTAATGCACATGCAAGGATGGATGTTTACCGAGACAGGGAAGCCGCTGGAAATGGTGGAACTTCCAGACCCGGAGCCTGCAGATGACGAGGTGGTGATTGAGGTCAAAGCGGCTGGGCTGTGCCATACCGATGTCGGAATCCTGCACGATCCTGCCTGGATGCCGCTGATTTCTGCGCCGGTCATTCTGGGCCACGAGAACGCAGGGGTCATCAGATCCGTAGGGGCGGCGGTGTCCGGATTCAAAGTTGGTGATCGTGTCGGCGTATCTCCCCAGGATAGCGTCACAGGCAAGACTGTGGGGACGCAGCGTAACGGGGGGTATGCCGATCTGATGGCCGTTCCTGCGCGTCAGCTGGTCCCCCTTCCCGATGAGGTCTCCTTTGAACAAGGCGCTGCTGCGACCGATGCGGGAATGTCGTCCTACCATCCTTTGTTCGTGGTCGGCGGAGCAAAAAAAGGGATGACCGTGGGCATCATTGGAGCGGGTGGTCTGGGGCAGTTCGCCATAAACATGGCCCTCATAGCTGGGTGCCATGTGTGTGTGGCTGACACGAGTCCCAAGGCGCGCGAGTGGGCCAGGGACCTGGGGGTCGACGATGTGCACGAACAAGTTGCTGACCTTCACGCCGATAAGCCTGAGCTCATCGTTGATTTCGCCGGCTTCGGCGCGACCACAAATGATGCAATTGCGGCTGTCAGGGACGGCGGAACTGTTGTTTTGGTTGGTATGGGACGGCTCCAGACAACTATCGACACCCGGCCCCTGATACTCGGGAACATTGCTCTTCGGGGCAACTCTGGCGGCACTCCGGAGGACATCGCCAACGTTTACCGGTTCTTCCAAACCGGCAAGATGAAGCCGTCCTTGTTTGACACGACCTTCGACAGGATCCCCGAAGGTCTGGAGCAGCTGCGCAATGGCGGCGTGACAGGACGCCTCATAGCTCTCAGATAGTCAGCAAAGAATAAAGGCAGGCGTCTAAGAGCCTGCCTTTATTCTTTGCCATGTCGGGGTAGGGGGATTTGAACCCCCGGCCTCTTCGTCCCGAACGAAGCGCGCTACCAAGCTGCGCTATACCCCGCGACATGTGATGATTTTACACGGAGGGGTGATACAAGACCATTCGGCGTGGCGGTTAGGCGCATTCGAGCGGGTACTGTATCGGCTTTTGCGTACACTGGTAAACTATGAGCGAGAGTAGCGATAGCGCAGATAACCTTTATGAGCAGGAGTCTGGTGACAACGGATTGGGCACCATCCGACGTGCTCAGATGCTGTTGGACCAGGACAAAGCCATTGCGGACCGGGTTGATGCCGGGGTCAGCCCCGAGGAGGCCATCGACTCCAGCAATAAGGAGTTCGGCCCCCAGGCGCATCCCGAACAGGTGCGCATGCGCGTGGCCAAGAGGGCGCTCATGCTCAAGGAGGGCGTCGAACCCTACCCGGTCCATCTGGATGTAACCGACCGCATCGAGGATGTGCGCTGCAAGTATCAGGACAGCCTGGAGCCAGGCCAGGAGACCGAGGATGTGGTTGGCATCGCCGGCAGGGTACTCTTCCTGCGCAACGGCGGCGGCCTCTGCTTCGTTCAGCTGGCGGCGGGTGACGGCACCCGCATCCAAGGCATGATCTCCAAGCGTGAGATTGGCGCTGATTCTCTGAAGCGGTTCAAGCAGCTGGTCGACCTCGGCGATCACCTATACCTGCGAGGCCGAGTGGTCGCCTCCAAGACCGGCGAGCTCTCCGTCTTCGCCACCGAGTGGAACATCGCAGCCAAGGCACTACAGCCACTGCCTGCCCTTCACAAGGAACTGACCGAGGAGCAGCGTACCCGCAAGCCCTACCTGGCTATGATCGCCGATGAGGATGTGCGGGCCATGGTCCGCCGCCGTTCCAAGGCCGTCTCCTCCCTGAGGCGTACCTTTGAGGACCACGACTTCATGGAGGTCGAGACCCCCATGCTTCAGACTGTGCATGGCGGCGCTGCGGCCCGGCCATTCACCACTCATATGAACGCCTTCGACATCGACCTCTACCTGCGCATCGCCCCTGAACTCTTCCTCAAGCGCTGCTTGGTTGGTGGCATTGAGCGGGTCTTCGAGATCAACCGTGACTTCCGCAATGAGGGCGTGGATGCCACCCATGCCCCGGAGTTCACCATGTTGGAGGCCTATCAGGCCTACGGTACCTACGACACCATCGGAGAGCTGACCAAGGAACTGATCCAGAAGGCGGCCATGGATACGGCGGGATCGCTTAAGGTGACCCTGCAGGATGGCAGCCAGTACGACTTCGGCGGGGACTGGCGCCAGATCAGCATGTATGAGTCCCTTTCCGAGTCCCTGGGCGAGGAGATCACCCCGCAGACCAGCGTGGACCATCTGCGGACCATCGCTGACAGAGTGGGCCTGGAGGAGGAGCCGGCTGAAAACCACGGCAAGCTTGTCGAACACCTCTGGGAGCACTTCTGGCAGGACAAGCTGTACGAGCCGACCTTCGTGCGTGATTTTCCTGTCGAGACCTCGCCCCTGGTCAAGGCCCACCGCACCAAGCGGGGTGTCGTTGAGAAGTGGGACCTTTACGTTCGCGGGTTCGAGCTAGCAACGGGCTACTCCGAGCTGAACGATCCGGTGGTCCAGCGGCAGCGGTTCGTCGAGCAGGCCAAGATGGCCAGCCGCGGCGATGCCGAGGCCATGGACATTGACGAGGACTTCCTGGAGGCCCTGGGCGTAGGCATGCCTCCCGCTGGTGGCATGGGCATGGGCATCGATCGTCTGCTGATCGCCCTTACCGGCGCATCCATCCGCGAGACCATCACCTTCCCCCTGGTCAAGCCGCTGATCTGAGCCAGCCTGAGATGGTAGCGGGAGAGGGACAGTCATGAATATCAGGCTGTGGGTGGAAGGTATGCGTCCCAGAACGCTGCCTGCCTCGGTGGCGCCTGTCTGCGTGGGCGCTTCGGCTGCACTCTTGGAGCGGTCACGGCTTCTGGAACAGTGCACCAGCTCATGCTCGCCCACGCCTGTCGACCCCGCCCTGAAGGCGGCCACACCGGGACGGTTGACCTTGATCGTTATCTTGTTGGTCCTGCTCGCCCTGTCTATGCAGATTGCAGCCAACTTTGCCAATGATTATGCCGATGGTGTTCGCGGCACTGATTCCGGTCGTGGCGGCGAAGAGGTCGTCTCCGGCAGACCGAGGCGTTTGGTGGCCGCCGGCGTGCCGCCCAGGAAGGTGCTTTACGCCACCATGATCTCGGCGGCCTTCACCTGTCTGATGGGTCTGGCAGTCATGGCGCTGACCGGTCACTGGTGGATGATCCTGGTTGGGATCTGCTGCCTGGTCGCCGGCTGGTGTTACGTGGGCGGCCCGCATCCATACGGCTACCACGGGCTGGGTGAGGTCAGCGTCTTCATCTTCTTCGGTCTGGTGGCCACCCTGGGCACTGAGTACTTTCTCATAAATAGGGTTGATGTCGCCGGCATCCTGGGCGCCTGCGCCTGCGGACTCAATGCCGTGGGCCTGCTCATGCTCAACAATTACCGGGACCTGGATGACGACCGTCGTGCCGGCAAGCACACATACGCGGTTCTGGTGGGAGCGCGCGCAGCGGCTGTTTCCATTTACTTGGTCTACATCCTGAGCTTGGTTCTGGGCCTAATCCAGTTCGTTCCGGCTGTCATGCGACGTGGCCTGCCCGGCTTTCCTCTTGTGCTGGTCCTCCTGCCAGTGGCCGCTGTCTTCCTGCTGATCTGCCGAGCCTTTGCCCGTGGCCAGGTGCCCAAGGCCTTCGGCATGGCAGGCAAGGGTACCCTGGTCTCAGCCCTATGCTGGTCGGCGGGACTGCTCCTGCAGCTGTGAAATCTTGGCCCTCTCGTAGGAGAGTAGCCCGACTTTCGAGCGATTACGTGCATAATCAGGCAATCATGTTTATCACACTTCATGAATACAAGGACGCACTGCGGCCCTCGGCATTGCTCTGCTCACCCACGCCGGTTCTGATCGGTACGGCGGTGGCCCTGCGGCAGCTGTTCAACGAAGGGCTGGTGCCGGATGCGCGCTTCTGGCTGATCGTCCTCTTATGCTGTCTTACTGCTGTATTCATTCATAGCACCTGCAATCTGGCCAATGACTATTTCGACGGCATCAGAGGTACTGACGAGGGCCGGAGCAGCCTTTCGGCCGCAGGCGCTGACGGCTCGGTGCCCGATCTGCCCAGAAGAGGGGTGGCTGGTGGCGTGGAGCCTCGCAAGGTCCTGCTGTCTGCCTACCTCAACATCCTTATGGCCTGCCTGTCCGGTCTGATTCTCTGCTGGGTGACTGGCCACTGGTGGATGATCCTAGTCGGCATCTTCTGTCTGCTGGGAGCCTGGTTTTACACGGGAGGCAAACACCCCTACGGCTATAGGGCCATGGGCGAACTGAGCATCATGATCTTCTTCGGCCTGGTGGGCGTGCTGGCCACCCAATACCTGGAGACCGGCGGCATCGACCTTCACGGGTTCATCGGTGCCTTGGTTGGCGGTCTTGTCTGCATCCCCGTTCTGGAGATCAACAACTATCGGGACATTGACGCGGACCCTCTGGCCGGCAAGTACACGCTGTCTTCATTCATCGGAGCCAAAGGCACGCTGATTCTGATGGGGTCCTGCTATGCCCTGGCTGTGATCCTGGGTGTGTTCGAGTCATGGTCCCTGTCTGACGGCCCCCTTGCGGAGGCCTGGCCCCGCCTGCTCTGCCTGCTGCCTATCCTGATCCTGGCCATTGCCACCACAGTGGCCAGCTGCCGGAACCGCTTCAGCAGGGCGTTCGCGCTGTCGGGCTATACGGATCTGCTGACAGGGTTCTGCTGGCTGGGTGTCTGCCTGCTTTAAGTGACCGCTCTGCAAGGGGAGCTGTAGGTCTCCAAACAGTCCCTCTCAGGTCTTAGAATTCTTAGTATGACCTACAAACTAGTATTGCTCAGGCATGGCCAGAGCGCATGGAATAACACCAATCAATTCACCGGCTGGGTGGACGTCCCGCTGACCGAGCAGGGCGAGCAGGAGGCTCGTAAGGGCGGCAAGCTGCTCAAGGATAAGGGTGTTCTGCCCGACATCGTCTTCACCTCACTGCTGCGCCGCGCCATCAACACCGCCAACATCGCCTTGGATGAGGCAGACCGCCTTTGGATCCCCGTCAAGCGCGACTGGAGGCTGAACGAGCGTCACTACGGAGCATTGCAGGGCAAGAACAAGACCGAGATCCGCGAGAAGTACGGCGACGAGAAGTTCATGCTCTGGCGTCGCTCCTATGCCACCCCGCCGCCCGAGATCGACCCTGACGACGAATACTCGCAGGCCCATGACCCGCGGTATGCTGGAGCACCTGTGCCTCGCGCCGAGGCGCTGGCCAACGTGGTCAAGCGCGTCACCCCCTACTGGGAGAGTGACATTGTCCCGGAACTCAAGACCGGCAAGACCGTCCTGATCGCTGCCCACGGCAATTCCCTGAGGGCCATCGTCAAGATGCTCGACAACCTGACTGAGGACGAGATCGCCAAGGTCAACATCCCCACGGCCATCCCCCTGGTCTACGAGCTGGACGAGAACTTCAAGCCCATCAAGCCTCGCGGCGAGTACCTGGATCCGGAGGCCGCCGCCGCCGGTGCTGCTGCTGTGGCGGCCCAGGGCCAGAAGTGAGATCTTTTAGATAGATTTATCCGATGATGTGAGTCGGACTTTGAATGCAGAGCATCCAAAGTTATTCAGGTGGCGTCGTCTCCTTTTGTGGAGGGCGCCACCTTTTCGTATTCCTAATACTTTTTCAGACGGGAAAGGGCGGGAACAATGCTCTCGTTCCTGCGTGCGGGTGCCTATCTGGTCTTTATGGCCAAGGCGATACTTTGCCCAGGTTCGACTTGCTCCTCCACGCCGACTGCGGAGCCATCGTGAAGATGGATGACGCTGGCTTGGTATCGTCTGCTCTGGCCGTTGAGCGTGACATCTTCCAGCATGGTGTTCGGTTGCATGGCAATTTGCAAATAGGCATGCAGGGGTTCATCGGTTCTGTTCGTGAAACGAAGCGTGTCGTCTTCTTGCTCGAAATCGACCTGGCCGCCGCAGAAGGCCAGGTCCTTCCAGCTAAAGCGGCGCCAGGGCGTGTAAGGAGCGATTCTGATGCTGTGGGCGTTCTGGTCGCGTTCGACTCCCATGATGTCGTGCAGGAAGAAACTGACGAATTCACCCGCACACCAGCCGCACTTGCCCAGGCCACGTTTCACCTTGGTAGGTTCTTGCTCAGCATGCTCGAAGGGCCACCACCAGAAGGACCCCTCCAGATCGGTGGTTCTGCGCAGCTCAAGCAAGGCATCTCTGAGTTCTTCTCGAGTATTCGCCCTGCAGAGGCCATGGATCTGGCCGGGATAGGTAATTCCGTTGCTGTCGTCAAAGTCCCAGAAGTCGATGCCGCCCGTAATCGGGGCATAATACGGGTCTCTGATGCTGTGGGCCCATCTGGCGTGGTTGCGTATGCGCTCGTCGTCACGGCTGGTGAATCCATAAACTGAGGCAAGAGTCAAGTCGCTTTCCTCTCCGTCATGGACGCCGATGATGCTCCCGTCCCTATTGGCTCCTTCCACATACATGGGCCGGCCATCAATGCTGCAGACGCATTTCTGGTCAAGCGACTGGCGAAGTTCTTCGGCTATCTGTTTCAGCTGTCTTGTCTGATCGGCATCCAGAAGATCCGGGAAGTCCTCGGCCATGACCGTGGCTGCCTTCCAGGCCAGTATGTTGGACCCAGTATGGTAGTCGCCGCGTGACGGCCCGTCCGAAATGTAAAGAGTCTCATAAAGCTGTCCTTGTTCAGGTCGTTCGGCGATAAGATCAGCGGCCAGCCCACGAACGTATTGGGTGAATGTACTTTGGTCCACGGTGAATGTCTTGCGGCCATGACGATGAACCAACATGGAAGCCAGAACTGCAGCGAGGCAGGAATTGCCCAAGGAGTGTTCGAATCCGCTGGCCTCGGGGTGCATTCTGGACTCGCGTTCCCAAGCATGGTCGGGTATGCCATACTGCGCAAGGAATTCAATCATGGGATTGGCCAGGTCAGGGTCGCTGTCGACCAGACCCATGGCGCAGTAACCGAAGTCTCTGGTCCATACGTCGGGGAGTGGGTTGGCGTTGGATCCCCAGAATGAGCCAGCCGCCTTGCCGTCTGCCAGGAGGAGGAGGCTTTGTCGGGCTAGTTCCGCCGACCGGGTGATGAGCTCACCATACCATGGGTCTTCCAGAATCTGCACCTTGCCTAAGCTGCCCTTACGGGCTTTCAAGGTAACGTTCAGAGCTTTCCGGCATTCCTGGATAGAGTTAAATATCTGAAGGTTATCCTCTCGCTCCGAAAAATCGAAGACACTGGCCACGCTCCGACTTTCTCCTGGAGCAAGTCGGAGCGTGGCCTTGCATGTGTCGCGCGCGATAGGACTGTCTGATTCGCCCAGAAGATTGGATTTCAAGGGTAAAAGTTCTGTGCCTTCCTTGCCCCGCGTTGACGACAGATTAAATACGTTTACGTCTAAAGACGTCGTTCCCCTATTGATGAGCCGACAAAGCTGAATCAGGCACAAAGGTCTGCTGGCGCCTTTCTGGGGCACGAAGACGATAGTCTGGCTGTGCAAATCGCTTATTGATGCATCGAAGACTGGTACTAGGTCGTCTATGAAGCTAAGCGCCGGTGATAGACATTGACGGTTCAGGCATCTGATCTGCATTCCAATGTGCCCTTCGCAGAAGGCCAGCTTTTTGTACACATAGACACCGGGAATGGTCTTGCCTCGCATATCCTGGCGCCCTACTGCAACAACCGCGCGTCGCACCTGTCCAGTCCTGTCCAGGGCAGCCAGAAGGCGATTGTTGGAGATGTCGACGCTGAAAGGATAATCAGTGTATCTGCCCAGGTCGTACTCCATGACTGTATCGTCAGGCCATTCGAGGCCTGCGGCGGCAAAGAAGCTTGCACGGTTGCCAGCGGCGCCCTTTGCATTGAATCCCATCAAGGTTTTCTCTGTTTTGGTTTCTTGTTGATCCGAGGTTGGCAACGGCATCAACTGCTCCTTTCAGCAAGTTTGCGGGACGCGGGTATCGCTTCATAAGCATGCTCGAGGGCCCATCCATGGTCATGGAGTCCATATGGTTACATCCATGCTTCCAAGCACATGATAACGTATACATCAGCAAAGGCCAAAGACCTTATGAGCCTGCTGCCGCACATGTGCTTCGAATGGCTTGGAATGTGAGGACTGGGCCTATGAAAAGTCAGCTCTTGATATGGCGGCTGAGAGTCAGCGCTCCGGAGGGGCGGTTGTGCTGCGAACGGCCAGGAATGATGGCTGAATTTGTACGCACGTGTCAGGGTTCTCGCCCTCTAGCAATTTGAGAAGCGTGTGAGCGGATGTTTTTCCCATCTCATAGGGATCCTGATGGATAGTGGTCAACCCGATCTCATGGGCGTAAGTCGAATCGTCGAAACCTGCAATCGAAACATCTCGGGGGATTGCGTATCCCGAACGCTGCATGCAGAAAAGCAGAGGAAGGGCGTATTCGTCATTCATGCAGATTATGGCTGTTGGGCACTGGTCCAATCTGGACAGCTGGGATAAGGCGAAGTCCGCTCTGGTATCGTCCTTGGGAGCATACACGACTGTGGGGTTCACCCGATCTCCTAGCTCGGAGCATATAGAGCGGAATGCCTGCAGACGTGCCTGACCGTTCCATTTGAAATGTTCAGTCTCTGGATCCAGACAGACATAGGCGATTTTACGATGCCCAAGGTTGACCAGATGGTTGATGACCAGTTTCATGCAGCTGGTCTCATCTATGCCTATGGTTGCCGAAAATTCAGGAATTGGCTCAGTGTTGATCCCAATAAGCGGGATGCCTGTCGTGGCTAATTTGTCGGCCTCTGTGCATGGTATTTGGAAAGAGACCACAAGCACAGCATCAGCATTGCGTTTGATAGACATATCCGAAAAGAATGCATGGCGTTCCTGCTCATCCGAAACGGCGTATAGAGCGATATCATACCCTGCGTCATGAAGGACGGAATTGAGGCCAGCCAAAACATGCGAATCATACCAGGAGTCCAATTCTCCGCCAGTCAGGAAGGCGATTCGTGCCGACTTGCCTGATTTCAATGCTGAAGCAGATCGTGAAATGGTGTAGTCCAGGTCCTGTGCGACTTTGAGGACTTTTTCCCTTGTTTGTGGGAGAACCTTGTCGGGGAGGGTGAAAGTACGGGATACCGTTGCTATTGAAACCCCGGCACGATCTGCTACGTCTTGAATGGATGCGCTCACAGTGCCCTCCTGTTTTCGCTAGGGCTTTTGCCTGCAAGATCTTATCATAGCTGCTCAAATGATGGATACGTATACATTAACTATTCATTTTTTCAAGAGAGACTTGTTTTGTACCAGGTCTACAAAGCCAGGTTTAAACCTAATAGAAAGAAAACTAGCTGAATGGCTGGGCTATTAAAGAACTTGCAGGGGGATAACTTGCGTGCTAACGTTTACATCAACTGGCCGGAATGTCAATGATGATTTCTGTTTATCCCATTTCGACTGGTTTAACCACAGGTCGAGCCGTCTTATTGCAGCGTGACGGCTTGAACGGGGCAGAGGAGAAACGTCAATGAAGATGACGAGAAACACATTTGTGCGCATGCTTGCGACAGTTCTTACTGCCGTGGCTCTGGCACCTCTGTCGGCATGCGGTGGATCTGGAGGAGTCAGTGTGACGACGCTCAGCTTCTTTCAGACCAAACCAGAGGCGGTGGAAGACTACTCCAGGATTATTGCGGACTTCGAGAGACTGCATCCGGATATCAAAGTGGTACAGAATCAGGTCTCTTCAGCCGACACAGCCTTGAGAGCTCTTCTGGTCAAGGATCGCACGCCTGATGTCATAGCGTTGAATCCCAACGGAAGCATGGGAAAGATGGCCAAGGCAGGGGTATTTTATGATTTTAGCGACACGCCTATAAGGCACAGGATCCGCCCGGTCATGCAATCTGTGATCAATGGGTTGGGACGAGATGGCAGGCAGATAAATATTGTGCCTTATGCCGGTAACGTATGCGGCATCACTTATAACATCGATTTGTTCAAGCAGCATGGCATCAAGGTGCCCAAGACCTGGAAGGATCTTGAGCAGGCAGTTGCCATTCTGGAAGCCGACGGCGTTGCCCCTTTCATTGGCACATTGGGCGACCCCAATCGTGTTTCAACGCCTTTCGACGGTCTGGCTCCTTACTACGACAACGATGGGTTCTGGGACAAAATGCGTGCCGAAGGTAAAAAGGTAGGGCCGGATTCGCCCGTTTCCTTTCAGAAAAACTTTAAACCTTTGATGAAACGGCTCTATTGGATTTACCAACATTCGACCAAAGACGTGAGAACCATGACATACGAGGACGGAACTTCCGCCTTCGCTCGTGGTAAGGGAGCCATGCTCCTGGCAGGGAACTGGTCGATGGCGCCGGTCCTGCAGATCAATCCGAAGATGCACGTAGGCTTCTTCCCCTATCCCACGGACAAAGCCGATAAAGCCATTCTCGTCTCTGGCGGAGATGTGGCGATCACCATGGGTGCGCATCCCAAGCATGAGAAGGAATCCATGGCTTTTATCAACTATCTGTACTCGGACGAAGTTCAGCGTCGTTTCGTCAAGTCACAACAGCTTATTCCTTCGCTCTCATCTATTCCTGTGGACGAGAATCCGGCCATGAAGCCGGCCAAATACTGGATAGATTCTGGCAGGATCCAGGGATACGCGGATCACCAGATCCCCTCCAGCATCAGCTACAACCCGATATTGAACAAAGCCATGCTGGACGGCGACCTGGCCTCGGCCCTCACCACACTCGACAAAGAGTGGGGCAAGGTTGCGGCCAGAACCATCGAGTGATCGGAGACAAACGCATGACTATGACACAGACGACAGTGGCCACAGGCACTCACCGGAATCGTCGATTTGCTGAGACCACTTATTACTGGATGGTATGGCCTTTTATCATCCTTTTCGCCATCTTCCACACCATCCCCATGCTGGCCGGCATCTTCTTCAGCTTCACCAACTATGCCGGTTACGGAAAATGGCACATGGTAGGTTTCTCGAACTACGTCAATCTATTTGGGGATGACAGGGTTCTCCACTCATATTTGTTCACTATTTTCTTTTCACTGGTGGCTACGATCCTGACCAATGTCATTTCCTTGGCGATCGCGTTGGCTCTGAATGCCCGGATCAAGGCTAGGAATCTGTTCAGGGGCATCTTTTTCATTCCCTACGTGCTGTCCATGCTGATCATCGGATATGTCTTCCAATTCTTCTTCTCCAAGTCAGTGCCGAAGATTTTCTCAGCAGTTCCTCTGCTCAGGGATAACGTCCTGACCAATGAACACTGGGCCTGGGTGCCTATCGTTATCGTGACGGTATGGCAGGCTTGCGCTTTTGCGATTATCATCTACCTGGCTGGCCTGCAGACTATTCCTGTCGATATCTATGAGGCGGCTTCGCTTGATGGAGCTACAGGGTTTAAGGCCTTCAAGTCCATTACATTGCCGCTTATCATGGGCTACGTAACCATAAACGTGGTGCTCAATATCAAGAACTTCATGCAGGCATTCGATCAGATAGTGGCCTTGACCGATGGTGGGCCAGGTATGGCTACTGAATCGGTGACTCTGCAGATTTATCAGGGTGGATTCACAGGCGGCGAATTTGCCTACCAGTCCGCTGATGCAGCCATTCTCTTCCTGATCATCACGTTTCTTTCATTCATACAGCTTCGTTACCTTAATCCAAAGGAGGATTAAGCGCCATGACCTCCAGTCAAGTTATGAATGCCATTCCGGCAAAGTCTTCAGGCATGAATTCACATACACAAAACGGTCATGGAAGGCATTTTCATAGGGTCAATTGGTGGTTGACGGCCCTGGTGGCGGTATGTTCATTGACTGTTCTTGTACCGCTGTATTTTGCAGTGGCGGTCGCGCTTAAGAGCCCTGAACAGCTGGCTAAGGGGACAGGCTTTGAATGGCCCAATCCAGTGCATTGGGGCAATTTTGCGCAGGCCTGGGTCCGAACCAATTTCCCCAGGGCGCTTATGAACACGGCCATGATCACGGTGTGTTCAGTTGTGCTGACTCTGCTGACCAGTTCGGTCTTGGCCTATGCACTAGCCCGGAATATGCACAGGCCCTTTTTTAAGATCGCTTACTACTACTTCTTGGCAGCCATGTTCATCCCGTTCCCTATCGTGATGCTCCCGGTTGTCAAAGAAGCGGGATTGCTTGGTCTTGATAACCAAGCAGGGCTGATTGTGCTGTATACGCTGTACGGGTTCTCGATGAACATCTTTCTGTATACGACTTACCTGCATTCCATTCCCATGGAGTTGGAAGAGGCTGCTCGAGTTGATGGGGCATCGACTTGGAGGGTGTTCTGGCAGATTATTTTCCCGCTTCTCATGCCGATGAATGCAACCGTAGGAATTCTGACATGCGTATGGGCATGGAACGACTTCATCATGCCGTTGGTGGTACTTACGGACCCTGGTGCCAGGACCCTGCCATTAGCTCAGTATGTATTTCAGGGGCAATACAATACCAATTACACGGTAGCCTTCGCTTCCTACCTGATGGCTATGGCTCCCTTGCTGATCGTTTATATATTCTCTCAGCGTTGGGTCATCTCCGGAGTGGTGCGCGGCTCTGTAAAATAGGCGTCTCTGGGTTCAACACCACTCGAGCATAAAAGAGGAACGGCCCGCCACCAAATCGATTAACTGCCAAGCGGTAGGTCGTTCCTTTGTCGTTCATTCAGTCCAGATCAAGGTCGAGGTCCTTGGGGTCCTTGGAGGGGTCGAAACCCGAGACGATGTAGACCACGCGCCGGGCCGCCGAGACGCCATGATCTCCCAGACGCTCCATAAACCGTGCCACCAGGACCAGGTCGATCAGTTGCTGCCTGGTCCCCTTCCAGTCGTCTGAGAGGGCATAGCCGAATGTCTGCTGGTGGAGCTTGTCCATCTGGTCATCGCTGAGGATGATCTGCTCGGCTATGGTCGTGTCTCTGTCGGAGAGCATCTCGACCAGACGGTCAGCCATGACGTCCAGAAAGTCCTGCATCTGCTTGAACAGGGGGATGACCTCGTCGGGCAGGGTCGGTTCGGGGTAGGAGCGCCTTGCCGTCTCGGCGATATGCCTGGCCAGGTCTCCCATGCGCTCAAAGGTGGCTGACAGGCTCAGTGTGGAGACCACCACCCGCAGATCAGTGGCCACTGGGCTCTGCTTGGCCAGGAGCCTGATGCATTGATCGATGATGCTGGACTGGAGGTCGTCTATATCGGCATCCCCGTCGATAACTTGCTGGGCCGTCTCTATGTCGCTGTCCATCAGGGAACGCCCGGCTTTTTTGATGGCATCGCGGACCTTGGCGGCCATCCGATCGAGATCGTCGGCCACCAGCCCTAGCTCTTCGTTGAAAATCACGCGCATTGTTCTTCCCTTTCGGCCTCGGTCAACGATATAACTCCAGTCTATGTGAGCAAAGTGGCAAGGAAAAGCTAGTTTCGAAGAATGTCGGACCATTGGAGCGACAATCAATGTCGGATATGCGAGAATAAAGCCGGAACTGCCGATGAGACTTGGATGATGTTGCAGCGTCCGGGATCGGCACCGGACTGGAAGGAAGTCCTTATGAGACGGTTCATGGACCGCCTTCGCAGTCTTATGGGCAACTGGAGCAAGGATGATGAACAGGCCGATGGTGAGGCATTGGAGGGTTCGACACAAGCACTACTGGCGCTCATTCCCGCCGCCACGGTTGTGGTCAATGGCGATGACGACGTTGTTCGCTCCAGCCCGGATGCCTACAGGCTGGGAATCGTCAGCAACGATGAGATAGCGAATCCGAAGATCATCAAGGCCATTGCGCAGGTACGCCGCTCGGGCGGTCGACGTACCTTCAATCTGACCACGCGAACGCCTATTGAATTCACTCTGGATGCCGCAGCCGAGAGCCCCGAATCCGATGATTGGGATATTGAGGATGCTGAGGATCCTGGGGATGCGAGCCATGTTCAGGCTCAGGCGGTATCCAGAAGGAACTGGCTCAAGGTTACCGTGGGGCGTATCGACAAGTCCCTGGTCGTGGTGCTTATCGATGATGTGAGCGATTCGGTCAGGTTCGTTCGGACCAGGGATGCTTTCATGACCAATGTATCCGAGCAGATGCTCAAGCCGGTCCAAGCCCTAGAGGAGCTAGCGGCGCAGCTGAAAAACACTTCCTACCTGGAGGGGGATGATCCGGACCTGCTTCGCAGCCACTTGCACAGAGTTTCCAAGGATGCTTCCTTGGTCCAGCGTTACAGCGCCTATCTGGGGCATGTGCTCAAGGATCTACTTCTGCTGATTCGGGCTCAGGAGCGGATCCAACCCAGCAAGGGGAACGTGCTTGACGTAGCTGAGCAGATAGGTGCAGTGGTGCAGGATGAGCAGGATGGAGCTGATCAGTCACATGTGGTCCTGCGATGGCGATGTGACCAACCATTGACGATTCACGGCGACGGACAACAGATTAGAGTGGCTCTGGCCAAGCTGGTTGAGAACGCTATCTCCTATTCACCTTCAGGCTCTACTGTTTCCCTGGTGGCTCAGTCCTCGAATGACGAACACTACGCAAAAATCAGGGTGGTTGATCACGGCCGAGGCATATCTAAGGCAGACCAGGATAGGATCTTCGAGCGCTTCTACCGTGCCGACAATCAGAGTGAAGAGACTGCCGTAGGTATCGGTCTAGGACTGGCCATCGTCAAGCATGTAGCTCTGACCCACCATGGCTCGGTCATGGTCTGGAGTGCACCGGGAGAGGGGAGCACCTTTACGATGATGCTTCCTTTGGCTCAGGGTCCGGTGGCTGGGCCAGACGGCGATAATCCCAGCGATTGGAATGTTCCCAGATCATCAGCAGGATGCCCACGCCGACCCCGGACAGGCAGACAATAAAGGGTTTGGTAACCGTCATTCCGGTCAGAGCCAGGACACCCACCACAACCAGGGCCAGAATCCATGCCCCAGTTCCGAGCAAAAAGATGCGTCGCAGGTCCACCTGCACGGGCCGAGGCGATGGTCTGCGGGCGGCCGGGTCGAAAATGGGAGCCAGCTTCATACCACCACTGTACCGCTAGCAATGACATGCGGCGACCCCCACGCCTTGCCCAGGCTTCGGGCATTGTCTTATTATGACGAGGATTGGTGGGTTCGTATACACCGGCCCATGGAGGGATTTCCCGTGGAAAGGGGAGTGCGTGTATCCGATCCAAGCTGTGAAGAAGCACTACGCCTGGGGCTCACATGACCGACTGCAGCGCATGTTTCATCTGCATGAGTCAGACGAACGCCAGCAGGATACCTTGGCGGAGATGTGGTTCAGCGGGCACACCGAATCCCCCTCGCCCTTGACCCTGCCCGATGGCTCGCTAATGCCGCTGACCGAGGCCATTCGCCGCAATCCCATGGCCATGCTGGGGGAGCGCGACTCCCGCCTCTTCGGCCCCACACTGCCCTACCTGTTCAAGATCATCTCTGCCCGCATTCCTCTGTCCCTGCAGGTGCATCCCTTGGATTTTGAGGCTCGTGCCGGTTTCAACCGGGAGAACGCTCTGGGGGTGCCTGACGACGATCCCAGCCGCTCCTTTCATGACAGTCTGGCCAAGAACGAGATGGTGGTAGCCCTGGAGCCCTTCCAGGCCTGTGTAGGCTTTGCGACTATCTCCATGCAACTGACCCTCTTGCGCGCCGTGGATCACCCTCTGGCCGAGCTGATGACCCAGGCGCTGACCGCCCGTACCTTCCATCTGGGGGTTCCTCCGGCACGTTTTGCTGGGGCCGATGCAATGATGCCGGTCTCCTCCATGATTTGGCCGGACTCCCGCCGACGTATCTTCCGGGCCTTCCACGCTGCTGTGACTGCTGAGCCAGAGGAAGCCCGAGGATTGGGGGAAGCCTTGGAGGCTGCTGCTGGGCGGCTACGGTCCAGACGGGCGGGAGCTGTGCTGAACCATGCTCTGTGTGCTGCTCAGGCCTTTCCGAAGGACCCGGCTGTGCTCTGTCTGCTCATGCTCAATCCTGTGGACCTGGAGGAGGGTGATTCGGTCTATATCCCCGCCGGGACGCCTCACGCATACATCCATGGCACTGCGGCAGAGATCATGACCAACTCCGACAATGTGCTCAGGGCTGGCATGACCTCTAAGCATCGGGACATTCCCAACCTTCTGCACAGCCTGGACTGCCAGCCTTCAGCCCCCATCGACCCATCTAGCTCCATGATTGCCACCCTGATCATGCACAACATGGTGACCTACCGGCCCAAGATCAACGAGTACATGCTGGTCTACGGGCACGTGGAAGAAGGCGGAGCCACTTGGCCCCTGCTCAATAGACTTCAGCAGCGCTACGGGGATCTGATAGAGCGTCTGGGGCCTCGCCACCTGATGATTCCCCGCAGGGGACCCCGCATCATCGTCTGTACTGACGGGCAGATCCGTTGTGTAGCCGCTGACCAATCCTGTGTGCTGGACCAGGGACAGGCCCTCTTCATTCCCTCCGAAGATGGCCGTGTCGACATCACTATGCCTGAGGATTCCAACGATGCTGACGGGTCCTTCTTTCTGGCGTCGACCCCGGTCTGACCTCCTATGAGCCTGGTTCGCTCAGGGTGGACCAGGCAGAGTTCAGAACCGATAGACACGCCGTGGCGGACGGCACGCATGCGGGTTTGTTCATGTCCGCCGCATGACCGTACAATCTTAACGTATTTCATGGTTATCGAAGATGAGTGACAACTGAAGCCGTGCTTGAGTAGACTGGTGTGGACAATTCAGGTAATTTGGTCTGGGGTCCTCTTTGCGTTATGGTGTTGCCCTGTGATGGTTCGTGATACGGCACGAAAGTCGCGTCGGAACATAAACGGGAGTGATTCTAGATGAAGCATGCTGCGCACAGGGCTTCGGCCAGGCGAGGCGCAGGTGTCGGCAGTTCGCCGACCAGTCGATCGGTGAACGTAACCCAGGAGGCCGGCATTCAGGGCATTGATGATGCCTTGGCGGCTAAGCTCAACGAAGTAGCCCCTCGAACCCGTCGCTCCATTCGTCTGGCGGCTAAGGCCTCAGCCCGTCGCTCCCGTATCATGACTGGTTCGGCCCTGACAGTTTTGGTCGGTGCAGCTGCTTCCTCAATGGCCGTTAGCCAGGCTCGGAGTGACTGGTCCCTGTCTTTGGCAGACAGCGTCGCCATCAATTTGGTCACTCCCACATCCTCCGATGGCTCCTCCAGCGTAAATGGTGGTGCAAGGGTCTCTCGTTCCGACTACCGTCAGCCCCTGTCGACGGCCTCACAACGCAACGAGGGCAGTTGGGACCTGGGCGAGTCTGCGCTCGATACTGAGCAGATGTCCAAATCCTCGGCAAACAACCCGGTCGTGGCGGCGCTGATGGATGCCAACCGATCGGTCCTGCCGACAGGGTTTAATCCAAATCACGCCACTGGCGATGTGGGCAATGCCTATGAGTTCAGCCAATGCACTTGGTGGGCCTATGTCCGTCGTCATCAGCTGGGTCTGCCGGTAGGTTCTCACATGGGCAATGCCAAGGATTGGTCGGGTTCTGCCCGTGTCCTAGGCTACTGGGTGGACGACACGCCGCGCAACGTCGGCGATATCGTGGTCTTCCAGGCTAGCCAGGAGGGTTCCGATTCCACCTACGGCCATGTGGCTATTGTTGAGAAGATCAATTCCGATGGCTCAATTGTCACCTCCGAGTGCGGTGCCGTGATGAATGGGAAGACTTACTCTCGCACCCTGACCAACGTGCACGCTCTGCTCTATATCCATTACTGATCCTTGGTTGCGCGGATTATGCTCCCCAAAGTTAATCCCTGTTCCCAACACGTGATAGAATAATGTACGATGATAAATACACGCAAGTATGTGAGCATGATGGCAGCGGCTACTATCTGTGGCACGCTCTTCATCGGTATACCCGTCGCGGCTCAGGCGAGCGACGGCAGTGAAGCCGCAGTCACTTCGTCGCGTTCATTCACCCCCGGCAGCAAAGTGCGTGCCGACCTGCTTACCGAGTCGACTGCCACTATTGTCGAAAAGGATAGCCACTGGGGTGGCATTGAGTCATTAAACGTTCCCACCACCAAATCACAGGCTGAGAAGGATGCTGAAGCCAAAGCCCAGCAGGCCCAGGTGGCGGCCAGCCAGCGTCAGGCCACGCAAGTCAGTCGTTCAGCTGCTCGTGGCGGTGCTGCTGATCGGATCTCTGACGTTCCGGCCACCGGTACGGGTGCGAATGTGGTCAACTACGCTCTTCAATTCCAAGGGATTCCCTATGTGTACGGAGGAACCGATCCTGCCAGAGGCTTCGATTGCTCAGGATTCACCCAGTATGTGTTTGCCCACTTTGGCATTGGTCTGCCTCGCATAGCTGCCGATCAGGGTTCAATGGGCGTGCCGGTCACAGATCCGGCCCCTGGCGATCTGATGGTGGCTCCTGACGGTAGCCATGTCGGGATCTATGTCGGTGGTGGACGCATGATTCATGCCCCGGCTCCCGGCCAGAGCGTTATGGTTCAGGAGGTCTACCAGACTTTCAACTATCGACGTCTGGTCTGAGGTATAGTTTTAATGCAGTAATAACGCCCCCTTGTGGGGCGTTTTGCATATTCAGAGTCGAGGTTCCTCGCGTGTTGGCCTTTGCGAACTTATTGATCTGGTCTGCATGCGATATTCTGACAGAAGGAGCGATGTCGGTTTGTCATCGTCTAGTTTAAAGGAGGTCGTCGGATGAGCAACGACAAGGCTGTTCTGGTAGGCGTTGATGGCTCGGACGCCAGCTACAAAGCGGCGTGGTGGGCTGCCAACTACGCTAAGCATGCAGGGTTGACCCTGCAAATCGTCTGCGCCTATTCCCTTCCCTCGTATGCGGCTGTTTCTTTCGACGCGACATACACCACCATGGGAGACGACGTGGCGGCTCACAACGATGCACAGGAGATTCTCTCCAAGGCTAAGGCCATCGCTGACGAGCAGGGTGTCAGTGCAGCCACGCTAATCGTGACGGGGGATCCCTCATCGGTCTTCGTGGAGCTGAGCCGCAATTACCGGCTGATTGTCATAGGCAACCGGGGCAAGGGCGGCCTGGCTGAGCGTCTACTGGGAACCACCAGCTCCAGCCTGCCAGCCTATGCTTACTGTCCTATTGTGGTCGTCCCCTATACCGATGACGACGGCAATCTGATGCATTTGAGCAACGACATCAAGCGGGTTGCTGTGGGCTCCGACGAGTCCAAGTGGGGTCTTAAGGCCTTGCAGATCGCCGCCGCCTTCGCCGATAGCTGGAATGCTGAACTGGATGTCATGTCGGCAGTACCCAATATTTCCGGACTGACTGGCACAGGTTCGGCTGAGGAGCGCAGCGTAATGGATTCTTACCTGGATGACCTCAATACCCGAATCGCCCCGCTCATGAAGACTTATCCGGATTTGCGCATCAACAAGACTGTGGTGCCAGGGTCGGCTGTGGAGGCTCTGACCCAGGCTAGCAAAACCCATGACGTGGTCGTAGTCGGCTCACGTGGCCGCGGCGGCTTCACCGGACTTCTGTTGGGATCGACCAGCCAGGGGCTCTTGCAGCATGCCGTAAGCCCCGTCTACGTAGTACCGCGCAAGTACGTAGAGGCCGAGGAGTCCGGGCTCAAGGCTGCAGCTGACGCTGCCGAAACCACCGATGTTACTGAGATCACCGGCGTGGAGCGAGTCTCTGTGGATTCGGCCAAGCCCGAGCAGCTGGCTGACCTGGAGTCGACCATCGATCCCGAACACGAGGAATAGAGGCAAGTCAATCCGAAAAAAGCGATGACAAAGGGCGGGAATCTCCGAAGTTCCGTGAACCTGGGAGTCCCCGCCCCTTTGCCGCTATCAGGTCAGTGGCGGACCTTGACGGAGATCCTGACTGGGGTCTCCCGCTGATAAGTGTGCGCCACCGTGCAGGACTTGGCGATATGCCGGCGGACTCGCTCCTCCAGCTTGTCTGCATCATCCTGGGCCAGCCTGGCCGAAGTGGCATCGACGTCCACCTGCTCGTCGAAGCTCAGGTAGGCGTCATCGTCGGCGTCATAGGTGCCGTCCACCGCGATTTTCGCCCCCTTGTCCTTGCCCAGGGCGCTCTCCACAGCAAATTGGCTGGAAAGGGCTCCGCAGGCGGCCAGAGCGATCTTCATCAGATCGCCCGGGTTGAATTGGCCCTCGCCCTTGCCGAAGGTGATGTGGGCCCCATTGTCGCCATAGGCGTTCCAGGTGCCGTCCTTGTCGCGTTCGACCCAAAGTCTTTTGCCCATCTGTTCCTCCTTGTCCGGCACCCGGCCGGGTGCGTCATCCTGATCCGAGCCTGTGGCCGGACCTGCTCCTCCAATCTAACCCAGACTGTGTGTTTCGTCACTGGGGCACGCTCAGCTGACCGAGGACTTGATAGTATGGCCGCATGGCCTTGACTTCCGAAGAACTGCAGCATATTCGTACACGCATCCCCGAGCGTCCCGTCTCGGACATCCCCACCCCTTATGAGGACCTGATGCGCACTGTCCTGCGGGAGGGCACTCTGAAGTCCGACAGGACGGGCACCGGGACCATATCCTTGTTCGGGCGGCAGATGCGATTCGATCTGTCCCGTTCCTTCCCGCTGATCACCACCAAGAAGGTCTACTTCCGGGGCATCGCTTACGAGTTGCTTTGGTTCCTCAAGGGGTCGCAGAACGTGCGCTGGTTGCAGGAGAACCGCGTGCATATCTGGGACGAGTGGGCCGATCCGGAAACCGGCGATCTGGGCCCGGTCTATGGGGTCCAGTGGCGCAGCTGGCCTGCCCCGACGCTCGAGGACCCCCATCACACCATTGACCAGATCGCCAAGGTGCTGGATCTGATCCGGGCTCACCCGGACTCCCGCCGAATGATCGTCACTGCTTGGAATCCAGCCCAGGTTGACAGCATGGCCCTGCCTCCCT
Organism: Bifidobacterium sp. B4111; assembly: GCF_026537235.1. Lineage (NCBI taxonomy): Bacteria > Bacillati > Actinomycetota > Actinomycetes > Bifidobacteriales > Bifidobacteriaceae > Bifidobacterium > Bifidobacterium sp. B4111. Next base: position 206,864 of record NZ_JAFNMO010000001.1, read on the forward strand.
GCCATGCGCTCTTCCAGTTCTATGTGGCCAATGGTAGGCTGAGTTGCCAGCTCTACCAGCGCTCCTGCGACATGTTCCTAGGCGTGCCTTTCAACATCGCCTCCTACGCCCTGCTGACCCTAATGATGGCTCAGCAGGCAGGTCTTGAGCCTGGGGAGTTCGTCTGGACCGGCGGCGACTGCCACATCTACGACAACCATGTGGAGCAGGTTCTGGAGCAGCTGTCGCGCAAGCCCTATCCCTATCCGATCATGCGCATCCGCAAGGCCGATTCCATCTTCTCCTATCAGTACGAGGACTTCGAAGTGGTGGATTATCAATGCCACCCCGCCATCAAGGCCCCAGTGGCGGTCTGATGGCGCGTTGAGCCGAATACGAGCACCGTCGGATCAGAAGATTAGAATGTATTCGTATATCTACTCACTATGAGGAGTGAACGCAACAGATGGAGCATGACAATAGTCGAAGCGGCTATCACGAACCCGAGCCCGGTCAGGCCGGGCTTCTAGGCGATGAGGAATGGCGGCATCAGGAAGAAGAGATAGGCCACCGCTCATCGGTCAATATGATCTGGGCGCAGGCGCGGGCCACTGACGGCAGGCGCGGCGCCATCGGCTACCACAATGCGCTGCCTTGGCATCTGAGCGAGGACATGAGGCACTTCAAGGAGCTGACCGTATCCCATCCGGTCATCATGGGACGGCGGACCTGGACCTCCATGGGGGAGCGGCCCCTGCCCAAGAGGGACAACATCATTCTGTCCAGTGACCCAGGGTTCCATGCAGCAGGTGCCACCGTGGTATCTGCGGCCGACGATGCTCTGGAGCTGGCCAGGCAGGAAGCCATTCCCGACGATGGGATGGATCGCAGTGAAATCTGGATCATCGGCGGCGCGGGGGTCTTCAGCACCTTCTTTCCGATGGCAGATGCGGCCTACGTGACCGACCTGGATCTGCGGACTCCAGCTGACGTCTTTGTGCCTGATATGGAGGAGCTGGTCAGCAAGCGGTTCTGGCAGGTGCGTGATAAGACCCAGTGGATGACCCCTGCCAAACCAGACCAGGCGGCGGCCATCCGGAGGTTCCGGTACATCACCTATGGGAAGGTGCGTTAATGGGCCAGAATTCTGAAGGGAAGGCCTCGCAGGGTCCCTACAACGTCATGACTGTCTGCACCGGCAATATCTGCCGGTCACCTATGGCTGAGGTCATCCTGCGAAAGTTCTTCCAAAATCGCGGACTGGATGAGGACCAGGTCAGAGTGGAATCCAGCGGGGTCAGCGACGAGGAGTTCGGCAACCCTATAGATCGGCGTGCCCAGAAGGTTCTGCGCGAACGTGGTTATGAGGTGCCGACCGACCACTTCGCCCACCGGATCACCCGGGAGGAGGCCGAAGACGCGGACCTGCTGCTGCCCATGACGGCCGACCATATGCGCGCCCTGCTGCGTCTGCTGCCCTCAGGCAAGCGATCCGCTGTTCACCTGTACCGCAGCTTCGACCCGGAGCTGCCCAAGCCAGCGCCGGGCCGGGAGAGCCAAATCGACCTGGTGGATCCCTGGTACGGAGGCCCGCATGAGTTCGAGGTGGCCATCGATCAGATTGAGCACACGGCGCCCTACATCGTCGACTGGGTGGCCAGACAGTTGTCCTGAACGATAGATGCATGAAATAGGCCTATAGGAACTAAACGCGTTGTTTTAGGTTCTGTGTGTGGGTTTGGTTGTGTGTTGGTCAGAGTGTGGTGTTGGGGTATCTGACTGGTGTGTGGAACTCGTTCCAGTTGATGGCGGTGCCGTAGTGTTCGGGCTCGTCCTGTTCCTGTCTGGTTTCCCGTTTGGGTGCTGGTTGTGGCTGGTGGTGTTCGTCCCTGATCAGGCTGGCGGGGTCGGGGTTGTCGGTTTTCATGTAGCAGTGCCATTCGCAGGCGCGTCCCATGTGGCTCTCGGGTAGGCCGTGGTGTTGCAGGAGGGTGCGTTTGATGGGTGGGTTGACTCCTCCTTCCAGCCGGTTGGTGGTGCGTTCCACTGGCCCGCCGGCGGTGAGTTCGGGTTCCAGGAAGGCGAAGAGCTGCCTGTCTTGGAAGAGGTGTTCGAGCCTGCGGTAGCAGCGGCGGAGTTCCTGGTGGGTCCACCACCAGGATTGGTGGCTGGCTTTGGGGTTGGCTGGGTCGTCCTTGGCCATGGTGCGTTCGTCGATGAGGGTTTTCCATCTTTCGTGCCAGGCGTTCAAGGCCTCACCCCAACGCACCGCTTCCTCGATGGTATGGACCCGGGTGGGCTGGTCGGAGAGTCGCTTGAGTTCCTTGCCGGCCTGAAGTCGTGGTTTGAGTGTCGGGTCGGTTTTGGTGTTGCGTTGCACGTGCACCAGGCGGCGTTGGATGCGCGTGCCCGGCCAGCAGGCATGGCAGGCTTTCTGCACGCCGCGAAGGCCGTCGGTGATGAGCACGTCGGGCCCGGGGATGCGGGAGGACAGGGCCGTGTAGGCCGCCGTGTTCTCCTGATGGCACCACTGCCGGTCGATGACCTGGCCCGTCTGCCCGTCGATCGCTATCAGGAGGCACCAGCCGTGTGCCATATACGTGCCGTCGGCCATGAGCGTGTGATGGACCACCCCGTCCGGTGTGATTGCCGGCTTGATGTTCCATCACCAGCCGACCCGTTTACGCCAGGCCCTGGCGCCCATGGCCCCCATCTGTTCCCGGGTCCTGCCCGTCAGCAGCCGGTCCGGGAACTCCCTCAACTGCGCGGCGCGGGCCCGGTCCTGCCTGCGCGCGGTGGACGTGATCGAGCAGGACGGACACATCCAGCGCTGCGTGCCTGATCTGTTGCGCCCATGCCTGCGCATCCGCCCATGGCATATGGGGCAATGCCTGGCCCTCTTCGATCTGGTTCTCATTCCCCAATCGAACAGGAACGGGCACCCCTGCAAGACCCCTATTAACAACCCGACCTATTAACAACCACCCAACACGCTTACAGCCACAAGGCCAAACCCCCAACATAAACAACGCGTTTAGTTCCTATAGCCCATGAAATATCAATTAAGCCCCTAGATTCCTTAAGAATCTCAGGGGCTTAATGGCTGGTGGCTCCGAGCGGGATCGAACCGTTGACCTAGCGATTTTCAGTCGCTCGCTCTACCAACTGAGCTACAGAGCCATGAACAGTCGAAAAGACCCGGAAAAACCGGGTCAGACCGTTCCCAGCGACTCCGGCCGGACTTGAACCGGTGACCTCCGCCGTGACAGGGCGGCGCTCTAACCAACTGAGCTACGGAGCCGAGGCTGCTTGAACAGCCAAGAGGAAAGTTTACATGAGCGCCGGGGGAATGCAAGCCCCGGCGCGTCGCTGCCTAGTCCTGCTGCTGCCAGCCATCGGTGTCGATGTGGTGGGCAGGGTTGGCCTGCCAGGCCTTCCAGGCCGATTCGACAATCTCTTCGACGCCGTACTTGGCATGCCAGCCCATCTCGGTGTTGATCCGGGTGGGGTCGCCGATCAGGTGCGGCGGGTCGCCGGCACGGCGGGGCTTGATGGCCTCGGTGAAGGGCAGACCTGTCACTTTCTTGACTTCTTCCACGATTTGGCGAACGGATGTGCCCTGGCCGGTGCCCACGTTGAAGGCGTCATAGCGGCGCTGGTCGCGGTCCAGGTAGTCCAGGGCGGCGATGTGGGCGTCGGCCAGGTCGGAGACGTGGATGTAGTCGCGCACGCAGGTGCCGTCGGGGGTGGGGTAGTCGTCGCCGAAGATGGCGGGTGCCTTGCCCTGCCGCAGCCTGTCGAAGAGCATGGGAATCAGGTTGAGGACAGCCGGGTCCTCCAGACTGACCGGTCCGCAGCCGGCCACGTTGAAGTAGCGCAGGGCGCAGAAGCGGATGCCGTAAGGCTGCTCGCAGGCCCGGGCCATCCACTCGCCGACCAGCTTGGTCTGGCCGTAGGGGTTGATGGGGACCATGGGCTGCACATCCTCGGGGACCACGTCGACCGGAGGCTCGCCGTAGGTTGCTGCCGAGCTGGAGAAGACCAGCTTCTTGGCATCGGTCTTTGCCATGGCCGACAGGACGTTGATCATACCGTTCAGGTTCTGCCGGTAGTACCAGATGGGCTTCTCCACCGACTCGCCCACCTGCTTGCGGGCTGCGAAGTGGATGACCGAGTCGACCCTGTTCTCCTTGATGATCTCAGCCAGACGCTGGTCGGCCCCCGGTGCGGCCACGTCGGCGCCGTAGAGACGGGCATCGCCGATCCGGCTGGGCTTGCCATAACTCAGGTCATCGACCACGACGACCTCCTTGCCGGCCTCCTGCAGGGCGTGGACCACATGGGCGCCGATGTATCCGCAGCCGCCTGTAACCAAAACTGACATCTGTATGCCTTTCCTGTCGAAAACCGGACGAAAGGGCTTGTTCGGTTTTGCAATCTTTTGTTGTTTTTTGTTCTAGATTGAGTATATCACGGGCACATGTGACTCCTGTGCCCGCTTGTATCCGCTTTCTAGGATATATATGAGCTGTGATGAGTGCAGAAAGACAGAGCAAGGCCCCCATGAGGTCCATCGTCTCCTATGTGAGGCGGTCCGAGAAGCTGAACGACCGGCTGGCGAGGGCTTGGGCTCGGTATTCTTCCAAATACCTGCTCGATTTGGGCCAGGCTGAGGGTTCGTTGACGGTTGCGGAGAATCTGCGTTGTGATGCAGCAATGATCAGGTCGGTCTGGGGACGGGATGCGCCGCTGATCGTCGAGATCGGATCGGGCCAGGGGGAGAACGTCGTGGCCAGCGCCCGGGAGCACCCCGATCTGAACTATCTGGCCCTGGAGGTCTATCAGCCAGGGTTGGCTCATACCATGCTGATGGCCGGTAAATCCGACCTGGATAATCTGCGTCTTGCCCAGGTCAACGCACCGGACCTTCTGGCCCGGATGGATCCTGGGCTGATCAAGGAAGTCTGGACCTTCTTTCCCGACCCCTGGCCCAAAATGAAGCACCACAAGCGTCGTCTGGTCCAGCCGGCTCTGGCTGGAGATCTGGCGAAGTGCTTGGTGCCAGGCGGCATCTGGCGAATCGCAACCGACATCGAGGATTACGCCCTGCACGTGCATGAGGTGATGGATGGCAATCCAAAATTCAGAAACCTGGGCACTCTGCGAGTCAGTCTGCCCACCCAGCATGTCGGCAAGGGGACGGCTGATCAGGCCGAATCCCTGCCTCATGCCATGTTCATGGAGTCGGGGCGGTTCGACGGCAGAATCATAACCAACTTCGAGCGCAAGGGGATCCAGGCCGGCCGGGTCATTCACGACATGACTTATCAGGTTTCGGCAGGCTGACTATAGAGTCGCGCACAAATAGGATATGTGTCTGGTCCTTGGAGGTATGAAGCGAGGGAGGCCCCGATGGTCAAGAGGATAGTGGCGGGAATGCTGGCACATGTCGATGCCGGCAAGACCACGCTCTCGGAGGCCATGCTCTATCGGGGAGGGGGAATTCGCCGTCTGGGCAGGGTGGACCATGGCGATGCCTATCTGGACACCTACGAATTGGAGCGGCAGCGGGGCATCACCATCTTCTCCAAACCAGCCCGGCTGGCCTATCGCGATGTTGATCTGACCCTCATCGATACACCCGGCCATGTGGATTTCTCAGCCGAGATGGAGCGGGTTCTGTCAGTCTTGGATTATGCTCTTCTGGTCGTCGATGCAACTGCTGGGTTGGAAGGGTATGTCGATACGCTCTGGCGGCTTCTGGCACGCTATGGGGTACCCACCTTCATTTTCGTCAACAAGTTGGATGCCCCTGGATCTGATGCCACACGCATCCTTGAAAGCTGCAAGCAGCGCTGGTCCCCGGGCTGCTTCGATTTGAGCAGTGGACTCGAGCATGGCGATATGGAGGATGTGGCCCTGCTCGACGAGGATGTTATGGATGAGTACCTCAAGACCGAGGGCATATCGGATGAGAGCCTGGCACGGCTGGTCGCCGACCGCCGTCTCTTCCCCTGTTTCCTAGGGTCTGCCCTGCGCCTGGACGGGGTCGACGCCCTCCTGGAGGGGCTGGAACGGTACACCCTTTCCCCTGTGTACGGCAAAAAGTTCGGCGCAAGAGTGTTTAAGGTATCGCATGATGACAAGGGTGTCAGGTTGACCTGGCTGAAGGTGACTGGTGGCGATCTGCCGGTCAAATCTTCTTTGGCCACCGAACTCAGCCATGGAGATGAAGGCTGCAAACAATCGGGTCCTGTTGAGGAGACGTATGGGGCAGCCGCCGACCTGAGGAAGAACGGGCACGTTGAGACCCTGGAGACGGTTGATCAGCTTCGTGTCTATTCGGGAGCTTCCTATACGTTGACGGACTGCGCCCAGGCCGGAAGGATAGTGGCGGCGACAGGTCTTGACCTGACACGTCCGGGTCAGGGGCTTGGGTTCGAGCAGAAGGACCTGACTCCTGTGCTGGAGCCGGTGCTGTCCTATGCAGTGGAGGCTGAGGGGGCGGACCCGCACCACTTGCTGAGCGCCTTGCGCATTCTGGAGGATGAAGATCCCCTACTGCATGTGGCTTGGCAGGAACGGCTCCAGGAGATCCACCTGCGTATCATGGGCCAGGTTCAGTTGGAGGTGATTCAGGGGGAGCTGGATCGACGGTTCGGCATGCAGGTCTCCTTCAGGCAGGGCGGGATCCTATACAGGGAGACCATCGCGGCACCAATTGAAGGGGTTGGGCATTTTGAGCCCCTCCGACATTATGCCGAAGTGCACCTGCTCATGGAGCCCACGGAGCCGGGCAGCGGTCTCAGTTTTGCGTCGACCTGCAGCCTGGACCGCCTCGACGGGAACTGGCAGCGGCTCATCATGACCCATCTGGCCGAGAAGGAGCATCTGGGGGTTCTGACGGGATCCCCCATCACCGATATGCGCATCACCCTGCTGGACGGCCGCGGGCATATCAAGCACACCGAAGGCGGGGACTTCCGCCAGGCCACCTACCGGGCCGTCCGACAGGGGCTGATGAAAGCCAGCAATATCCTGCTGGAGCCCTGGTACCATTTCAGGCTCGCCCTTCCACAGGAGAATCTGGGCAGGGCCATGTCGGACATCTACCGGATGAAGGGCAGCTTCTCGGGTCCGCAGACAGACGGGGATATTGTCGAACTGGAGGGGGATGCTCCGGTATCACAGATGCGTGATTATGCCATCGAAGTCAGCACCTACACTCATGGACGTGGACATTTGGCCTGTTTCTTCAACGGGTATCGTACCTGCCGGGACCAGGATGCCGTTGTGGATTCCATCGGGTACGATCCCGAGTCCGACCTGGAGAACACCGCTGATTCGGTCTTCTGCGCCCACGGAGCAGGATACCCGGTCAAATGGAACAAGGTGGAGGACTTCATGCATTTGCCCGGCGGCCAGTACAGCTGAAACACGGCTTTGAGATTTGCGCTTGACCATCCCCGGCATCGAGCGGTAGGGGAAAGATCATTCTGGGCGATCTGCCATTGTTGGTTGATGATCCACATAGAATGACGGACATGATTGATCATCTGACGCTGAAGGTTCGGGGCATCCAGGCCTCCATCGATTTCTATAGCAAAGCCCTGGCTCCGTTGGGGTACGTGGCCAAGGCCCACCATGAGCCCACCATTGGATTCGGTGCAGAGGATGATGGGGCCCACTCGGACTTTTATCTGACGCCGCGCGGGGACAAGACTGGCTCGCCGGTGACCCACATAGCCTTCAGGGCCGCTGATGCTGCAACTGTGGATGCCTTCTACAGGGAGGCGCTCGCTGCCGGTGGCCGCGACAATGGTGCTCCAGGGCTGCGGGATTATCATGCCAAGTACTATTCGGCCTTCGTCTTGGATCCGGACGGGAACAATGTCGAAGCAGTGGTGGACTGGTCAGGGGTCCAGGGGTGACTGCGTCAGTCCACATACGAGATCATGTCGGCATCTGGGCGGCTGGGAAAGCCTAGGATGACCGGTATGACCTATACAGCCGCATTCGACGTGGGGACCACGCAGGTCAAGGCCGTTCTTGTGGATGACCAGGGTTCCGCCAGGGTGTGCGCGTCCAGCGGCCTTCTGCCGATTGACGCGGGTGACGGGCGTATCGAACAGAATCCTGAGGATTGGCTGCAGGTCTTTATCGAGGTGTCACGTGACCTTTTGGCCAGAGCCGGGCGGAGCATCGAGCACTTCAAGAGCGACCAGATAACCGGTATCATCATGAGCGGGCAGATGCAGGACCTGATTGCTCTGGATGCGCAGGGACAGCCCGTCGGGCCAGCAATCCTATACGCGGACGGCAGAGCCGAGGAAGAGTCTGCCGAGCTGGCTGAAGCTTATGGGGCTGAGTCCTTCCGCGCTCGAGTGGGGAACCCGTGCGATGGGTCCCTGCCTGTAGCCAAGCTGATATGGATGTCCAGACATCAGCCAGACCGGTATACGCAGGTTCGCCATGTGCTCATCGATGCCAAGGATTATCTGATTTGGTGGTTGACCGGTGTCTACTGCGGCGATGTGACGGCCTGTTCGACGGCAGGTGCCATGGATCTGCGCTCGCGGACGTGGAGAAGGGACATCCTGGATGCATCGGGCGTGGATGCCGCAATCTTCCCGGAGCTCTATTGGCCATGGGAGAGCGTTGGCGTCAGTAGGCCGGGCGCATCCGCTGCCACGGGGTTTGCTCCGGGAACCACAGTCTATGCGGGAATGGGGGATGCTGGGGCATCCACCTTGGCCGGCGGGGTATTCCATCCTGGTCAGTTCAATATCAACCTGGGCACGTCCGGGTGGATCGCCACAGTGACAGACCGGGCTGTAGCTGACCGCCCTGGAATGGTCAATCTGGCCTATCTGAACACTGACAGCATCATCAATACGGTGCCTTTCCTCAATGCCGGCAATGTGCATGCTTGGGCTACCGGGGTCTTTGCAGGGGGCAGCCCGACCGAGGCCGACGACGACCACTATCGGCGCATGGGGCACTTGCTGGAATCCAGTCCAGCAGGAGCGCGCGGTGTGATTTGCCTGCCCTATCTGGTGGGGGAGCGCTTCCCGATGATGAATCCTTCGATTCGTGGAGCTTATGTCGGCATTTCTTCCGAGACTGCGGCAAGCGACCTTGCCCGAGCGGCGCTGGAGGGCGTGTCCTATTCGATTCGCCAGGGGCTTGACCTGCTGGGCACGCCTATCGAACGTGTCACCCTGATTGGTGGCGGCACCCATGAGCCCCTGTGGTGCCGGATGCTGGCGGATATCCTTGACGCGCCCATTCGGGTGCTTGATAATGCCCACCTCATGCCAGCAGCGGCCTTGGCTGAGCTGGTCTCTGTCGGCAAACAGACAGGCTCGTCTTCCCGGCCCGATCTGCAGACCTTGGAAAAGATGGTGGAAGCGAACCTTGTTGGACGGGTCTATGCACCCGATGACGCAAACCGCCATGTGTATGATGACGGTTACAACCGGTTCCGACGGTTATATCCGGTTTTGGATTCCCTCCGGTAAGCGCCCATCAGTTGCAGTCATCGCTCATGACTGGCCAGGACGATTCGGGCTGGCCTAATGATGGCAACAGGTTTGGTTGCTTATGCATGCTCGTAGACTGCACCACGCAAAGCTGCAGAAACTCAAACAAGCAAGTCGTCGTTTTGATAGGGAATTTCTGTCGGAGCCGATTATTCATAAGCGTGTACTATGAGTACGCGCTATCTTAGCCTAATATGACCAGAAACAGCCCGATTCTGTTTTTGCGCTGAATCTTGTCCGAATCTGCTGAGCGGCGGTATCCGGCATTTTTCAACTCTTTGACTTGTACCCCCGGAGAGAGTCGAACTCTCGCTGTCAGATTGAAAGTCTGGTGTCCTAACCGTTAGACGACGGGGGCGAACGTGCCCATGATACCCGCACCCTATGGACACCAGGCAAGCCTGGTGTGCCGTCCGCTGGTCAGTGGTCCTCCTGGTCCAGCTCCTGGTCGCGCCGGTGGAAGAGCTCCATCTGTTCGCGGATCCAGACACGTTCCGCAGGGTTGATGTCGGCGGATTCCAGGTACTTCTGGTAGACGGGGTAGAAGGCTCGCAGGATCGGGTAGATGGCGTAGAGGGTGTGCTCGGGCTTCTGCTCCCGGGTGTGCTGAGGGTGGGCGTCGAAGGTGTTTTTGAAGCGCTGCATGTAGTGGCGGAAGGATGTGAAAGAGGTGTCCATCCGGCGGGCGCTGATGCCCACATTCATGTCCTTGCAATAGACCGTCTTGAACCCCTGGTCGATCAAGTGCAAAGAGATATCGACATCTTCGTGCATGATGTCCTCCTTGTCCCTGCAGACCTGGTTGCGTATGGCCCGCCAGGCCGTGGCGCGCAGGGCCATGTTGGAACCGTATAGCAGGTATTGCCCGTCGTCCGCCCGGTAGATGGCCCGGCGAATGGTGTTGTCGCCCTTGAGCCCGATCCGCTTGCCCGGCATGTCGTAATAAGCCACTGGCCCGGTGGCGCCCATGGCCTTTGGATCCCGGGTGAAGATGCCGGAGACCACTTCGACCCAGTTGGGACGAAGCATGCAGTCGGCATCGATCCGGCCCAACACGTCGCCGGTTGCCCGGTCAAGTCCGTAGTTGCGGGTGGGGATCAACCCCTGCTCGCTGTCCTGGCGGAGGAGCTTGACATGCTGGTCAGGGTGCTGATCGATGAATTGTTCGACGATGGAGGCCGTTGCGTCCGTGGAGCGGTTGTCGACTACCAGCACCTCCTTGGGCGCCTGGCTCTGCCTGGTGGCGTTCAGGAGGCAGTCCTCAATTCGTTCTTCTTCATTCCAGGCGGGTATGACTATGGAAACGGTCAACATACCCCTCAGGATACGTGTGCCCGGATACACCGTCGGCTCAACCTGTGCCCTACAGCCAGCCATGTCAGCCATCTTGGGATAATGGAACATATGGCCAACGAGCAAAAGCAGCGCTTCGATTTCGCGACGGTCTTCCCGCCCAAGGGGGATCCGCGCCGACCTCCGGAATGGTTCGGCCGCGCCCTCCTCTATGTAGTGATAGCTGTCTTTCTGGCCTGGTTCGCCTACGCATCCTGGTGGAAAATCGAATTCCTGGTGTTGGACGTGGTGATTGCCATCTTCGTCTCCCTGGCCATGGAGCCCCTGGTGCTCAGGCTGGTCAGGCATGGCTGGCGGCGGGGAGCAGCCTCGGCGGTCACCCTGATAGGCCTGATAATCATTGTGATTGTCCTCATGGGCATGTTCGGCAATCTGCTGGTCCAGCAGGTCATCGGCATGGCCAACGGCTTGCCGGCCCTCTATGAGCAGGTGGCGGAATTCATCGCCAGCCGCACCCCCTGGCACCTGCCGGCCATGCAGGATCTGGGCGGGGAGATCGTCAAGAACATTCAGACATCCTGGGTGACCGACTTCGCTGGGCAGGCCTTGACCACCACCGTGGGGCTGGCGGGGTCCTTCATCAATATCATGACCGTTCTGCTGGTCATCTACTACATTTCCGCAGCAGGCCCCAAGCTGCGCCGCAGCCTTTGCCAGTGGCTGGCTCCCAGGAGCCAGCGCCGTTTCCTCTTCGTTTGGACCATCGCCCAGGATCAGATCTCCAGCTTCCTGTTCAGCAGAACCATTCTGGCGCTCATCTCCGCAGCCTGCATGTCGGTCTTCCTGGTCATTCTCAAGGTGCCCTATTGGCTGCCGCTGGCCCTCTTCTGCGGGCTGGTATCCCAGTTCGTGCCCACCATCGGCACCTACATAGGCGGGGCCGTTCCCATAGTGGTGGCCTGGGGGAGCCGCGGACTGCTGGTGGCTGTTATTGTGCTGGTCTACATCATCATCTACCAGCAAATTGAAAACATGATCCTGGCTCCCAAGATCTCCCAGCGGACCATGGACCTCAATCCAGCCATCGCCTTCCTCTCTGTACTGGCCCTGGGCGCGGTCTTCGGCGCTTTGGGCGCCTTCCTTGCTCTGCCTCTGGCGGCCAGCTTCCAGGCCATATTCTCGGCTTCGGTCAAGCATTACGAGCTGATCGACTCCCCGCTCATGCAGGATCCCAAGCCGGTCGGCAAGTCCAAGGTGGTCGAGGGTGTCGAGGCCTTCAACGAGCACGTGGTTCAGCCGGTGGCCAGCCATGTGGGCAGCCGGTCGGCCAAGGGGACCAGTGCCAGGGTTCGAGTGGACGATCCTGTCATGACCATTGCCAGCCAGCTCTACCCGACATCCTCACCGACGGCCAAGGACCTGGACGAGTCAGCCACGGTGCCCATACCCAAGTCCGCCTCGGCCCCAGTAAGGCACAGGCCGCTCAGGGGTACCGAGACCGGGGACGATGCCCCCGAGGTGGAGGACAACCCCCGCAAGGAGTGGCGCTGATGGCTCTGCTCAAAGTATTGGACGTACTGATGGTGCTGCTGGGCGGGGTGGGCATCGTCTACCAGGCCATCTGCATCGTCATCTCCTTCGTCTCCAAGCCGGTGGTCTTTCCTGATGCTCCCTTCGACAAGCGGTTCGCCGTCCTTATTTCCGCTCGCAACGAGGAGCAGGTGGTTGGTCATCTGATCAACTCCATCAAGGAGCAGACCTATCCATTCTCCATGGTCGACATATGGCTGGTGGCTGACAACTGCACTGACAATACCGCTGGGCTGGCCAGATCCCTGGGCTGCCATGTGGTCGAGCGGCAGGACCCGGCCCGGGTGGGCAAGGGCTACGCTCTGACCTTCCTGCTGGAGCAGATACTCGATCGGGGTCTTGATTTCCGCTATGATGCCTATTTCGTCTTCGATGCGGACAACATCCTGGACCGCCATTACATAGAAGAGATGAACAAAGCCTTCCAGTCCGGTTTCCGCATACTGACCAGCTACCGCAACTCGGTCAACTTCTCGGACAACTGGGTCTCCTCCGGCTCAGCCCTATGGTTCATTCGTGAATCCCGGTTCCTCAACACCTCAAGGATGGTCATCGGCTCCAGCTGTCACGTGGGCGGTACCGGGTTCATGTTCTCCAGGGAGGTTATGGAACGCAACAACGGCTGGAAGTTCCACCTGCTGACCGAGGATCTGGAGTTCACCATGGATTCGGTTCTACACGGCGAGCGCATCGGTTATTGCGGCACAGCCATCCTCTATGACGAGCAGCCGGTCACCTTCAAGCAGAGCTGGCGGCAGCGGTTGCGTTGGAGCAAGGGCTTTCTTCAGGTCTTCCGTTACTACGGGCCCGCCCTGATTTCCCGGGCCTTCCGTGAACGCGACTTCTCGGCCGTGGACTTGACCATCCTGATCTGCCCGCTGACCGTCCTTGGTTTGGTCCGCTGCTTCTTCGGTCTGCTCTTCCCGGCTCTGGGCTTCGTGACCTGGACCAGTCAGGTGACCAGTCTGATCGATGGCATAGCGGCTGGGATTCTGGGCGTCCTGGCCATGATGGGCCTGGCTGCCCTGACCGTGCTGGCCGAGCGGGACAAGATCGGCGCATCCAACAAGGAGCTTTTTGCTTACTGCCTGAGCTTCCCCATCTTCATGCTCAGCTACGTGCCTATCTCCTTCCAGGCCATTTTTGCCAATCCGGGATGGAAGCCCATCGAGCATTCAGGGCATTAAGGACAGTAGTCCCTCAATCGACAGCGAAATGGGGATAGGCTAGACTTAAGGCCATGTCCGACGAAGCGCAAGCAACCAGCATGATCGCCCAGACGGCAGTGGTCCCTCCGCCAGATCCGCAGGCAGCGGTTTCTATCCGCGCCTTGGTCAAATGCTATCAGGGTCGGCCTGCTGTCAACGCCCTCTCTCTGGACATTCCCAAGGGGTCCTTTTACGGGATAGTCGGCCCCAATGGTGCAGGGAAGACCACAACGCTGAACATGATGACCGGACTTCTGGTGCCCGACTCCGGCAATGTCATGATCCTGGGCAGGGACGTATGGTCGGACGTGGACACGGCCAAGCGCATCATCGGCGTCATGCCCCAGAGCGATCAGATCTTCGACAGGCTGACGGGTCTGCAACTGCTGGTTTACTCGGGCATGCTTCGACGGATGCCGCGCGGTGAGGCGCTGGGCCGGTCCAGGGACCTGCTTGACGCCTTCGATCTGACTGATGCTGGCGGCAAGCGGGTCTGTGATTATTCGTCGGGCATGCTCAAGAAGATCTGCCTGGCAACAGCCATGATTCATTCCCCTAGGCTTCTGGTGCTGGATGAGCCCTTCGAATCAGTTGACCCGGTCTCTAGCGCCAATCTCAAAGACATCCTTGCCGAGTATATCGATACCGGAGGAACAGTGGTCATTTCCTCGCATGTCATGGCCCTGGTGGAGCGGATGTGCACCCATGTGGCCATCATCAACCATGGTCTGGTTCGGGCAGACGGCACGGTGGCCCAGGTCGCTGCCGGCGAGGATCTGGAGGATCGCTTCCTGGAGCTTGTCGGCGGCCGTCACCAGGCTAAAAGAATCGCCTGGCTGAACGGCTCCGGGTCCGAGGAGGGCCAGGAGACGGAATGAACGCGGCATTCACCATCATCGCCATGCGCTGGTCCATTACCTGGGGAACCATCAAGCACTCCTCCTGGCAGATGGTAGGCGCCATCATCAGCCTGCTCATGATCATAGGCATCTGCCTGGCCTCGTGGCAGGCTGCGCTGTCGTTGGGAGGCTGGATGCTCAGTGCCGGTCTGGACGACCAGCAGCGTATGGGAACCATATTGGTCCTGTTCCTGGTCGGGCTGACTCTGGGTGTAATCCTGATTCAACTGGCTTTTCTGGGCCAGGGGTCGATCCTGAGCCCTTCGCGATTCGTCCTTTACGGGATTCCTGACGTCCAGCTGCAGGTGGGGCTCTACCTGGCCGGGCTGACCGGGCCTGCGGGATTCACTGGTATTATCTGCTTCCTGGCTCTGACGGCCATCTATGTCCGCATGGGTGTCGGAGCCGCGATCGTGGCTTTGATCGCAGCCCTGCTGGCTGTCATGGTGGTGCTGGCCTTGTCCCGGGCCGTTTTGGACCTGGTCGGTACCCTGATGGTCTCCCGGCGCACCCGATCCGGGCTCTATCTGCTGGTCACCGTGGTAAGCATGCTTTTGTGCACGCTGCCCTCTCTGCTGGGCAGCGGGATTATGGATGGCACGGCAGTCGACATTGATTCCCTGAAGTCCGTGGCCGACATACTGGCCTGGACGCCACTGGGCGCCGCTGTCCGCCTGCCGGAGGATTTCCTCTCGGGATCATGGTGGGCTCTGGTCGGACGTCTGTGCATGGAGCTGGCCACCCTGACTCTCTGCTTCATGATCGGCATGCTGTGCCTGCGTCATGACCGTTTGCATGCTGGGGCGAGTGCTGAACGGTCGGCTGCCCCCAAGGGGCTGGGGATGCTGGGCCGGTCTCGGGACGTTGTGGATGCTATGGCTGCGCGATTGCTGATCTATCTTCGTCAGGACTCTCGCAAGCTTATTAGCTATCCGCTTCTGCTGGTCGTGGTGATTTTATACGCAATAATCTTCCGTCAGATGCCCATGATGCTATGGCTGGGACCGGTATTGGGTGCCCTGATTCTGGAGATTCCCGAGGGCAACGCCTTGGCCTACGAAGGGCTTGCCCTGCGCATGGAGATAGCGGCGGGAGTGAAGGGTCGTGAGGACCGGCTGTCCCGTGTCCGCAGCCATCTGAGCGTGGCCATGCCTTGCATACTCCTGCTCGGGCTGGTGACTTTGGCCTTCTCCGGCGCAATGAAGGGCGGACGAAATCTGGTCATCTCCCTGGATATGCTGGCTGTGACCGTGGGATTGCTCCTGTCTGGACTGGGAGTAGCCCAGGTCTTCTCGGCCTTGCTCATCTATCCGGTGCCCTCCATGGATCAGCCCTTCACCTCACCGCAGGGACGTGCTGTTGCCCAAGGCTTCCTGCCAATGCTGCAGTTGTTGGTTAGTCTGGTGATCATGCTGCCCACTTTCTCGGTGGCATCGTTGGCCTTGACCATGGGCGGGATGCTTCCCATCTGGCTGCCCCTGCCGGTCGCACTGGCGAACGGTCTGATTGTGCTTGCTGTGGGTGTCGCTTTAGGGTCCCGGATCTTCGATCGTCGACAGTCGGCCATTCTGCTGACTCTGGATCGCTATGCCGCTTTGCAGTCCTGAGACAGTGGAAGGGCCAGTACTAGGCTAGTTGGATGGTGCCTACCGATCCGAACTCGGTTGGCGAAGGCAAGTCCGGGAGTGAGCAATTGGGTGACAGACATCAGCTGCGCATGACACGTCGTCGGCGGATCAAGCGACGCTGGCGGGTGGCTTTGGCCACGCTGGTGGCTGTCATGCTGGTCGTCGGCTATGCATGCATGGACCTGACCGACCTGGTGCCCGGACCGCTGACCCTGGCTAAGACCAGCCATTCTTCGGTCCCCCCTGCAGTCATGGTAGGAGAGCCGCCGACTCTCGCCGCCGACAAGCCTGGGTCTACTGTGGATGCCAGCCAGGTCCAGCAGCTAGTCGATGCCTTCACCAGCGCACCTGGCTTGGGTAATGGGTACTCGTTGGTCATACGACAGGCTGACGGACGGGTGCTGGCCCAGAAAAACGCGGACCAGGCACGCCAGCCAGCCTCCACTATGAAGACCCTGACCGCAGCCGCAGCCGCCTCTGTTCTGGACATGTCCTCACACTTGGACACTGAGGCGGTTCTGGATTCCTCTACCCCCTCGCAGGCAATGCTGACCCTGCGCGGTCACGGCGATATGCTCCTGGGGGTAGGCAAAGACGACCCCCTGCATGTCAATGGCCGGGCCGGACTAGGGACTCTGGCCGAGGAGACGGCTCAGGCTCTGCACCGGCAGGGGATCGACCGAGTGTCCCTGGCTTACCAGGACACGCTTTTCGGCGACGATCAGGAGCCGGAGGGAATTGCAGAAAATAATCCTGACGGGATCTACTTCCAGGTGCCTGTCTCCATGGCTGTGGATGAGGCTCGGCAGGGACGGGCTGAGCCTGTTGCCTATCCGGATGCAGGGGTCTACTTGCCCAGGGTCGAAAACCCGGCGGGGGCCGCTGCAGTATCCTTCGCCAGCAGCCTGATGGAGGCCGGGATCCAGGTGGACAATGCCCAGGGGCCGGATCGGACTGACCACGCCCGGGGTAGGGTTCTGGCCCGTGTCCACTCAGCGCGGCTCAGTGAGGTTATGTCGCTTATGCTGCGCAACTCCGACAACAGTCTGGCCGAGCTTTTCGGCCGCCTGACCGCTCTGGCTCTGAACATGCCCAACAGCCCAGCCGGTGCTGTGAAAGCTGTTATCAGCACACTGAACAAGCTGGGCGTGGACACCGCAGGACTCAAGATGGCCGACTGCTCGGGGCTTACCCCCGGCTCCGTCCTGCGGGTGGGCACCTTGGCTGACGTCCAGCAACTGGCGCTTGCGGACAAGGGTTTGACCCCCCTGGTCAAGGGCCTGTCTGTAGTGGGTCTGACCGGCACAGCTGCCAGCCGAAAGGTGGATGACCAGGCTGATGGACTGATTCGGGCCAAGACCGGTACTCTGGATCAGGTCACTTCGCTCACGGGCAATGTGATTCGTCGCTCTGGTGGTGTTTTGGTCTTTGCTGTGGTCGTCAACGATCCCGAGGATGCGGCTGCTGCCCGACAGGCTGTGGACACTCTGGTCGGATCCCTGGATCGGATTTGAGCAGGAAGAAGCCTGAACCATGGTCTATTCAGCGGCAATGAAAAAGGCAGTGGGGCTCCTGCGTTCGAACCTGGACCGTGAGGGCCTGGGCCTGCAGGATAGGCGGTTCGCCCATCACGGGGTGCACAGGCCCGATCCGGATGCCCCGCTGATTCTGGTGGCCTGCTCGGGAGGCCGGGATTCCTTGGCCCTGGCCTATGTGGCCCACCTGGTGGCTGATATGACCGGGCTGCGGTGCGGCGCCCTGCTGATCGATCATGGTCTGGTGCCTGATTCGGATCGGATCGCCGAACGCGCGGCTGGAACCTGCCGGGAGCTGGGATTGGATCCGGTCCGCGTCACCAGAGTGGATGTGCCTGTTACTACGGCTGGTCTTGAGGCTGACGCCCGTGCAGCCCGCTACCGGGCCCTCTCTGGGCAGGCCCTCAAGTTTGGCGCCAGGGCCGTCCTTCTGGCGCACACCCGTGACGATCAGGCCGAAACGGTGCTGATTGGCCTGATTCGCTCCCAGGGGTTGGAGGCCATCACCGGCATGGCCCGGCGTGTAGAGCGTGGAGGAATGCGCTACCTGCGCCCATTCCTGGACCTGGATCGAAAGGACACTACGGCCATTTGCCGCCAGAAAGGGATTCACTGGTGGGACGACCCCACCAACGGTGATGATCAGCCGGACGGCTCCACGCTTCCCGAGACGCTGCCGCTGCGCTCGCGGATCCGCCATGACCTGCTGCCAGCCTTGAATCGCTTCGCTGGCCGGGACATGGTTCGCCGTCTGGCACTGGGCGCGGATATGGCCCGTCTTGATCAGGATTACCTGGACACCCAGGTGGATGGGCTGTGCCAGCGGCTAGTCGCCCGCCCTGACTTGGACCAGAGAGCCAAGGGGGTGCTGGCCTGCTTGGATGCCCACGGATTGGCCGACTGTCACCCGGCTCTGCGCACCCGCCTGCTGGCCCAGGTGCTGACCAAGCTGCGCATACGGTTCACGGCCGTGCAGGTCCGGGCCCTGGATGATCTGGTCTGCCGATGGCACGGCCAGCAGGGCCCTCGCTTTCCCAGCTCCCATACAGCAATCCGTAAGGGTCAAGTCATTCTCATATGCAATGATGGAGACCATGCGCATCGCTGATATTCAATCCCATATCGACCATGAACTGGTGTCCAAGGAACGGATAGAGGAGCTGGTCAACCGGACGGCCGAGCAGATCAGCCGGGATTACCAGGGTAAGAACCCGATCATGCTGGCCGTGCTCAAGGGGGCTTTCAATACGCTTGCCGCCCTCTCACAGGCCGTCACCATACCGGTGCAGATCGAGTTCATGAGCATTTCCAGCTATCCGGCAGGCAAGACCAGCGTTTCCAAGGGGGACCTGGACATCAGGATGGATCTGGATTGCGATGTGCGCGGACGGCATATTCTGATCGTTGAGGATATTATCGATTCCGGCTACACCTTGCACTGGCTGGTTGAGCATCTCAAGGAGCGAGGAGCTGCATCGGTGGAGATCTTCACCCTGCTGGACAAGACCTCGCGGCACGAGGTCGAGGTGGATGTCAAGTATCCAGGATTCGCCATACCCGACGAATTCGTTGTGGGCTTCGGACTGGATTACGAGGAGCAGTACCGTAATCTTGACTCGATAGCCGTACTCAGGTCCGAGGAATACATGGACCCGACCCAGGAACAGGATCATCAGGATCAGGGGGAGCAGTCATGAGCTACTCGCAGGGACCGCAGCAGGGTCCGCCCAATAGAGGCAGGGACAACGGGGACAAGGGCAACAACCCCTTCAACTTCAACTTGGGCAACAACGGATCCGGCCCCAACGGGGGCAACCGTTCCTTCTGGCGTTCCCCCTGGCTCTGGGGGATTCTGGCCGTGGTCATCATCCTGGCCATCTTCGGCTTCTTCAGCAGCCAGAACGGCGCCCAGACCATCGACACCCAGGATGGCCTAGAGCTGCTGAACGACCGCAGCAGCATGGTCAAGAAGGCCGAGATCACCGAGAAGATGCAGGTCGTCGAGCTCAAGCTCAACAGCGACTTCGTCAAGGATGTACCCGGCTTCCGCGGCAACCGCAGCTCCAAGAACTTCGGCAAGGACGTGCAGTTCTACTATGTGGAGGCCCAGGGGGAGCAGGTGGTCAAAGCCGTCGAGAAGGCCAAGCCCGCCGAGGGGTACAACTCAGTGGTGCCGCAGACCAGCATGATGAGCTACCTGATCTCTTCCATCCTGCCCATGCTGATCATTCTGGGGGTCTTCTGGTTCCTGCTCTCACGCATGTCCTCGGCGGCAGGCGGCGGCATGTTCGGCATGGGCGGCAAGAAGAACTCCGCCCGGCTCAACGACGGGCAGACCCCTAAGACCAAGTTCTCGGATGTGGCCGGCGAGGAGGCCGCTGTCCAGGAGGTGGAGGAGATCAAGGAGTTCCTCAAGGATCCCTCCAAGTACAAGGCCCTGGGTGCCCGCATACCCCGTGGCGTCCTGCTCTATGGTCCCCCTGGAACCGGCAAGACCCTGCTGGCCAGGGCCATCGCCGGCGAGGCCAGCGTACCCTTCTACTCCATGGCAGGCTCCGACTTCGTCGAGATGTTCGTCGGTCTGGGCGCCTCCCGAGTGCGTGACCTGTTCGACGAGGCCAAGAAGAATGCGCCGGCCATCATCTTCATCGATGAGATCGATGCAGTGGGCGGCAAGCGCGGCTCCGGCATGAGCGGCGGTCACGATGAGCGTGAGCAGACTCTGAATCAGCTGCTGGTCGAGATGGACGGCTTCGACAACGATACGAACCTGATCATCATTGCAGCCACCAACCGTCCAGACATCCTGGATCCGGCCTTGCTCAGGCCCGGCCGGTTCGATCGTCAGGTGGCCGTGGAGGCCCCAGACCTGGAAGGCCGCGAGGCCATCCTCAAGGTCCACGCCAAGGGCAAGCCCTTTGTGCCGGATGTGGACCTGCACACTGTGGCCGTGCGCACGCCCGGCTTCACCGGCGCCGACCTGGCCAACGTGCTCAATGAGGCGGCTCTGCTGACTGCGCGTTCCAACGCCCAGCTGATTGACAACCGGGCCATCGACGAGGCCATTGACCGTGTGCTGAGCGGACCTCGGCGGCGGACCAAGGGCATGGCCCTGGCCGAGATGCGCAACACCGCCTATCACGAGGGCGGCCACGCTATGGTTGCTGCGGCCCTGCACCACACCGATCCGGTCACCAAGGTGACCATTCTGCCGCGTGGACGGGCCTTGGGCTACACTGCGGTCATGCCTACCACAGACCGCTACTCGCAGTCCCGCAACGAACTGCTGGACCAGATGGCCTACGCTATGGGCGGTCGCGTGGCAGAGGAGGTGGTCTTCCACGACCCGACCACAGGCGCTTCCAACGACATCGAAAAGGCCACCAGCATCGCCCGGCAGATGGTCCTGCAGTATGGGTTCTCATCCAAGTTGGGAGCCATCAAGTGGGCTGACGAGAATGACCAGGATTCCGGGCTTGATGCCCTGAAGCCCCACAACTATTCGGAGAAAACCGCAGAGGCCATCGATCAGGAAGTTCACAATCTTATCGAGACGGCCCACCAAGAGGCCTGGCAGATCATCACCGAGAACCGTGACGTGCTGGACGAGCTCGTTCGACAGCTGCTGGTCAAAGAGACCCTGAACAAGGACGAACTGGCTGCGGTCTTCGCTGGCTTGCGCAAGGCTCCGGAGCGTCAGCTCTGGTTGTCTGCGCCGGATCGGCCGGACTCTGAGCAGCCACCCGTGGAGATTCCTGAGGAGCTCAGGCGCAGCGTGAATGGTTCGTCCGCAACGGACCAGCACTGAATTCTGGATCGGCTCGGTGTCCTGCATATGGTCCCGAGGGCGTGCGGCGGTAAATGTTCTAAGGCAAGGGAGGAGCATACATCATGGATTCCATCCGTTTGAGCTCCATCAAGGTCGCACCCCTGCATGGTCAGCAGAAGCCTGGGTTCGGCTACCAGGTCGATGCCGTCCTCTACCTGGATTTGAGTGAGGCAGGCAGGCTCAACGACGGCACTCAAACAGTGGACTATGTGCAGATTGTCCGTCGGATCGTCAACCTGATCCAAAACGAGTCGCCTGATGAGATTCTGGAATCCCTGACTGCCAAGGTGGCTGATGCCATCCTGCTCTCCCACCAGATACGCCGCACCCGGGTTACGGTCACCCGTCTGGGCGCCGACCAGGGAACAGGGGTCGATTTTCAGGTGGGCGTCACCTTGGAGCGTGCGGCCGACGATCAGGTGGAAGGCAACCCGGCCAGCATGGAATCTGGACGAGTTAGCGGCGGGGGGAATGCAGCTCTAGGGCATCCCTCATTCCTGCTGTCTGGTCAGGCCGATTCTGGCCATGCGGCGCAGGCCCGGCTGCGTCACCCCTTGACCTCCTCTACAGAGAACAGTCTGTCCTCGGGTCCGGAGAATGATAACGAAGCTTTCAGCCGGCCGACTGTTGAAAGAGCCAAGCCGCAGGGCCTTCCGATGCGTGATGTAATTGCGCTGGAGGGAGCATCGGGAACAGATCGGTTGGCCATGCTTCGTGCTCTTGCAGCTCTGGACGGAATCCCCGGCAGTCAGTTGGTCGGCATCTCGCCTCTATATGCCTACCGGGATGATCAGGGGGATCAGCGTCTGTCGGCTGTGGTTATCCTGCAGACGCCGCTGAATCTGGAGGAGCTGCAGTCGGCTCTAGACATGGTGGCCGCTCCTATCAGGCAGATGGGCGGCTTGGATGCCGATGTGGTGGAGGTGGAGACTCTGGATGGTTCTGTTCTGTCTTCCCAGGACCGTCCGCCTCTGCTGACCGCTGATGCTCCAGCGCGCGTTTTGATTCCCTGGGCCTATTTGGAGCCTGAATACTGCCTGCTTGGTGCTGGCGGATCCTGTCTGGCCAGCCTGGCCAACCGTGCTCCTGACCGTGATCGCATCAGCCTGGTCTCGGAGGACTGGATTCTGGACGGTCTGTCATGAGGGCCCGCCGCACACCGCTCGTGCACTACCTGGTCGCCCTGATCCTTGGGCTGATTGGAGGTGCCGGTATCTCGGAACTGGGCATGTCCACCAGGACGGACCTCATGGGGGTTCCCTGGCTGGTCAGCGTATTGCTCTTCCTGCTTGGGGTGGCCATCCTGATCATGGCCTTCCAGGTGCATCGCTACGCCAGGGGAGACCGCAAGGAGATGGATTTGCGCTTCGCGGTCAATGTGCTGATCATGAGCAAGGCCTTGGGCGTTGCCTGTGCCGCTCTGTTGGGCTGGTACGGCAGTCAGGCTCTGATCAGCATGGGCCATGCAGGCGCGCCCTATTACACACGGGTCATGCAGGAGTGCCTGGTAGCATCCCTGGTCTGTCTTATCAATGTGGTAGCCGGGGCCGTGGGGGAGTGGCTCTGTCAACTGCCGCCGAATGACGGACCTGAGAATACCGACCGGCGAAAGTCCTCACAAAGACCCATGGCCGATGCAGCCGATACTGTTGACAGGGCGGAGACAAAGGCCGATGCCAGTGAGAATCATGCTGATCAGCGTCTAAGGCCGTCGCTAAGAAATTCCTGAAGACGGTCGGTCGCTGCCGACCATGCTGCTAACCCTGTGCTTTTTGAAAAATACGCGATGACCTGGTGGCCGTTCAGTCTTTAGGCACCCTGATCATGGCCTCCTGAACCATGAAGGCAGCTAGGTCACCCTGGCGGTTGTAGACCTTGGCCATGCATAGGTTGC
This sequence comes from Bifidobacterium sp. B4111, assembly GCF_026537235.1. NCBI lineage: Bacteria > Bacillati > Actinomycetota > Actinomycetes > Bifidobacteriales > Bifidobacteriaceae > Bifidobacterium > Bifidobacterium sp. B4111. Next base: position 230,261 of record NZ_JAFNMO010000001.1, read on the forward strand.
GTCCGTGGTCGGCTACTGGGGACTCCTGAATAAAGCAGTGCCAGTCGCAGGGATTCAGGTCCTGATACCACCACATGGCATGGTCGATGGAGGCGAAGGAAATCCCCGGGGTAGTCATGCTCAGCCCGGCACGGCGCAGGGCAGGCTCCATCATGATCTGATCGCATTCCATGGCCAGCAGCGCTCGGCGCATCAGCGGGTCCAGGTCGGCTCTTCCCTGGGTGCGGCTCCAAACGGCCTGACGACCCCTGTCGTCGTTCTTGGAATCCCCGGGTACTGCGTCATCTGCATCATCCAACAGGACCGTGCCGCCAACATGACGCATGTCGAAGGGGCTCCGATGGGCGTAGTAGTCCGCGAAGGGGGACTTGTCAGCATAGGGTTCCATCAGCTCTCGTGAACCAGGCAGGTCCTCCGGATCAGGCAGTCCCGTCGGCATGGGGTCGTCATAGCGGACGCCCTCCTGGCCGACCTGCTGATAGGAGAGCAGGGCGTTTAGGAGGGTCCGTTCCCCCTGGTGCAGATCAACTCGTCGGGAGGAGAAGGAACGGCCGTCACGGATGGTCTCCACTTCCGCCTGAACGTCTTCATTCAGGAGTCCGGTGCGCAGGTAATAGGCGTGCATCGAGTGAGGTAGTCGGCCCTGGGGCGCGGTCCGCCCACCGGCCATGATGGCCTGACCCAGCAGCTGGCCACCATAGAGGCGTCCCGTGGGAAAGTCCAACGATTTTCCAAGGAAACGGGAACGGCCATCGGCGGGCTGCTGCTTCTGCAGGTTCAGCCCAGCGATGGCCTGGGCCAGTGCTTCATCCTCGGTGCTCATGCTTCTCCTCGGCCCCCGATTCCCAGTGGCGTATTTCGTTCAGCGAGTCAGCTTGCGGTGGATTCGGTGGGGCCTGGAGGCCTCCTCGCCCAGACGCTTGACCTTGTTCTCCTGGTAGGCCTGGAAGTTGCCCGCGAACCAATACCAGGAGGCCGGATTCTCGTCCGTGCCCTCCCAGGCCAGGATATGGGTGGCGATACGGTCCAAGAACCAGCGGTCGTGGGAGATGACCACAGCGCAGCCGGGAAAGGCCAGCAGGGCGTTTTCCAGACTTTCCAGGGTCTCCACGTCCAGATCGTTGGTGGGCTCGTCCAGCAGGAGAAGGTTGCCGCCCTGCTTGAGGGTGAGTGCCAGATTCAGCCTGTTGCGCTCTCCGCCGGAAAGAACTCCGGCCGGCTTCTGCTGATCCGAGCCCTTGAAGCCGAAGGAGGCTACGTAGGCGCGGGTGGGCACCTCAACGCCTCCGACCTCGATGAAGTCCAGCCCCCCGGAGACTACCTCCCAGAGGTTCTTGCTGGGGTCGATGCCCTCGCGGTTCTGATCCACGTAGGAAATCTTGACCGTGTCGCCGACCTCCAAGGAGCCCGATGTCAGCGGCTCCAGTCCCACGATGGTCTTGAAGAGCGTGGACTTGCCCACTCCATTGGGGCCGATGACGCCCACAATGCCGTTTCGAGGCAGAGTGAAGCTCAGATCGTCGATCAGGACACGGTCGCCAAAGGCCTTGTGGATGTGCTCAGCCTCCAGCACCTTGGAGCCCAGACGAGGACCCGGCGGAATCTGGATCTCGGAGAAGTCCAGCTTCTTGTTGTTCCGGGCCTCGTTCTCCATCTGCTCGTAGCGCTCCAGGCGGGCTTTGTTCTTGGCCTGCCGGGCTTTGGGGGATGAGCGGACCCACTCCAGTTCGGTATTGAGCCGCTTGGCCAGCTTGGCATCCTTCTGTCCTTGGACTTCTAGACGCTTGGCTTTGGTCTCCAAATAGGTGGAGTAGTTGCCCTGGTAAGGGTAGAGGTGGCCACGGTCCACCTCGCAAATCCATTCGGCCACATTGTCAAGGAAGTACCGGTCGTGGGTCACGGCTAGGACGGCGCCCTTGTAGGTGTGCAGATACTGTTCCAGCCAGAGGATGGACTCGGCGTCCAAGTGGTTGGTGGGCTCGTCGAGCAGCAGTAGATCGGGGGCTTCCAGCAATAGCCGGCATAAAGCCACCCGGCGGCGTTCGCCTCCCGAGATGACCGAGACCGGGGTGTCCGGGTCGGGGCACTGCAGAGCATCCATGGCCTGGTCCAGCTGGGAGTCAAGGTCCCAGCCGTTGGCGGCATCAATTTGCTCCTGAAGCTGGCCCATCTCGGTCATGAGAGCGTCGTAATCAGCGTTGGGGTCGGCCATCTGCTCGCCGATCTGGTTGAAGCGGTCCACCTTGCTCATGATGTCGCCGAAGGCCATGCGAATGTTCTCGCCCACGGTCTTGTTCTCGTCCAGAGGCGGTTCCTGCTGCAGGATGCCTACCGTATAGCCGGGGGTGAGCTGAGCCTCGCCGTTGCTGACCGTGTCCAGGCCGGCCATGATCCGCAGCAGGGTGGACTTGCCCATGCCGTTGGGGCCCACCACGCCAATCTTGGCGCCGGGCAGGAAACTCAGGGTCACGTCGTCGAGGATGACGCGGTCGCCGAAGGACTTGCGCGCCTTGATCATCTGATAAATGAATTCGGCCAAGAAGCTACCTCACAGAACCATGAAAAGCCAATGCAAACTGTATTCATGGTAGTGGGAACTTCTGACTTATGCGCCGGGCTGATAGGCAGGGCCAGGCAGACGTATGGCCGCCTATAGGCAGGATCTATGGCCAGACCCTGGTCCCGCGCTCACAGTCGGGGTAGCCTTGAGTGGACGTTCCCGCCCGGCATGCGCAGGTCAAGGAACGCTGCGATCCGGCCTGTCTGCAGCACGACCGGGCGTTTTGCTGTGTGCATGAATCAGGAAGACCGGTCGATGTGCCGGCGGATCGGAGTTGACTATGACGACGCGAACAAGCGTTGGAGACAAAAGAGCACAGCGTGCGGGCCATGCCCTTGCTTGGAAGCCGCTGGATATCGCTGTTGGCGCTGGTCTGGGCGCGGTTGCCGGACTGATCTACTGGGCCGCCAGTCTGCTGGCCTCCTGGATATTTCCGCTGATGACCGCTCTTCTGCCGGGCATGGCAGCCCTTTTGCACGGCATTTTCTACTTTCCTTGCACGCTGTCTCTGCTGATAATCCGCAAACCCGGGGCCGCGGTCTACGTGGGGATCATCAGCGTACTGGTGGAGATCCTGCCAGGCAACGCCTACACTGGGCCCATGATTTTCGTGCAGGCCCTATTGGAGGCCCTTTGCGCCGAGCTTGCTTTCGGTATCTTTCGCTATCGGCGTTGGAGTCTGGGAACCACTCTGTTGGGCGGACTGCTGATCGCTCTGGTCTACAACGCCTTCCTCTTGGCCTTCTATTACCAGGGCGTCGCCTTCCTCAGCCCCCGAGGGCTGGTCGGCACGGCATGCGAGATCATCAGCGGTCTGTTCTTCGCTGGACTGGTCAGCTGGCTGCTCTTCAAGGCCATTGTCAGGACCGGAGCCTTGGATCGCCTGGCTTCCGGGCATGATTTGCATGTCGCCCGATCAGGTATCTGAGGGCTGGCGCAGTCGCAGTCCGACACAACCGGGAGGCGGTATGAGTCCTGGCATTTGCTAGGATGGAACAGCTGCTTGTCGGCTTGGGGCCTTAGCTCAGTCGGTTAGAGCAAACGACTCATAATCGTTCGGTCCAGGGTTCAAGCCCCTGAGGCCCCACCACCAAGCAACCCCCTGAAACCGGTCGGGTTCCAGGGGGTTGCATCAACGGCCGAATCCAGGCCATGACGTTTTTCTTCGTCCAATGACAATCTGGTGTCTTCAGATGCTTGTCTTTGCAGCTCGAGGGTTTTGTATCCCGAACTTTCTTGATAGTCTTAGGAGAAGGACAAGCCCCGAATCTTGTCGGGGCCGTCCTCTCGTCGCCTAGCTCTAGCATCCATGATTCACCGATGCAATAGTACGGCTTCACATGAAAGCCGGGGGAAAAGAGCTAGGCGCGTTTTCAAATCGGATCATGGAGCACTTGTGAATGGGCATCCATCCTTCAGTGTCAGCAGGCTGATATGCATACACAACCTGGGCTTAAGCGTGTCGCACTGATCCGGAAACGATTCCGCAGAACCGCTAAGTATGTGAATAGAGAATAGAAAAGAGTACGGGACGCGCTCGAGTTGGAGCCGTCAACATATGCCAGGAAACTATACGCATATACATCTCCTCTGGAGCTGCAATCAACTCAGCCCCTGTAGATCTCTCGTGTATACGTCCCCCGTATATCTGCTCCTAATGATACACCCTGACAGGGGTGTGTCAACGCTGGACCTGGCGCGCCGATCTGCTCTGATCGGGGCCTGCGCCAGCGTTGCGTATGGTATGCAAATAACGGTAGATGCTGGCGGAGGAGACCTCGAGAGCCTGGGCAACCGTGTCCACTGCGCCCTTGATCAAAAAGACCCCCGAGCCTTCAAGCCGTGTGATCAGCTGCAGTCGTTCCTGCCGGTTCACCCTCGCCGGAGGGACTTCCAGCTCAGCGGCGAAGTCGGCGATATTATGCGTTACCAGTTCGTTTGTATTCACCGAGAGCACCTCACGGGTCGATTGGTCGCCCACGGTCTTGTCGTTCAGTCGGACAGCGCCCGAAGTCGGCTGGGCGCGGCCAACTTGAGCATCCGATTTCTCCGACGCGGTCCCCCTGTCCTTCAGCTCCGCAGCAGGACCGGTCAGCCCCAGGGCATCCAGATAAGCGCTTGCCTGTCTTAGCTGCTGACTGGCCTGCCGGAAGGCGGAATTGTCAAAGTTGATACAGAGAAAGCCGATCACCCGTCCTCTCGCATCTCGTAGAAAGAAAGTAGAAGAAACCATGGGGTGTCCCTGGATGGTATAGCCGGTGTAATGGGTCAGGTAGTCGCGCTGTTCGTATTTGTGGTTCTGCCAGATGCGCAGGACTAGGTCGGTGGCGGGGCTGCCTATGGTGCGTCCGCTCAAGTGGCCGTTGGCGATGGCCACAACCGAATGCGAGAAATCCTTGACGCTTTGAAGAACCACTTCCGCGTTGGGCCCAAGAATCTCACCTAGGAAGTCCACTAGCGGGATGAAAGGACGCAGGGCCGGCGAAACGGGCTTTGAATCTCCCATTCTGGTCACCCCCCATCAGCTGGTTCAAGGCAGATAGTACCATCGTTGCTTTGCTATTGGCCGCGGACACTCGGATCCAGCCCACAGCTGTAGACTGACGGAAGGTCGCTGCGAGCGCGTCTGCACGGGATGAGAGGTTGACTATGGCATACGATTTCACCAGCATTATGGATAGGCACGGCAGGGACGCCATTGCGGTTGACGGGTTGGGTGCCGAGCCTGGATTTGCCCCCGAACCTCCCAAGGAAGGCTTCGATGTCATCCCCATGTGGGTGGCGGATATGAACTTCCCGACGGCACCTACTATCCCCGAGGCCATCATCGAGCGCGCCAAGCACCCGGCATTCGGCTACTTCAGCCCTACTGAGGAGTACTACAATGCCATCATCAACTGGCAGCGCACCCGCAATGGCGTGGAGGGCCTGATGGCCGAGGACATCGGCTATGAGAACGGGGTCCTGGGCGGAGTGGTCTCCACGTTGACCGCTTTTGCCGCGCCTGGCGATGCAGTATTGCTCCACAGCCCGACCTATGTCGGCTTCACGTCCTGCATCGAGAACAACGGCTACCACATCGTGCACAGCCCGCTGAAGAAGGACGAGCAGGGCGTCTGGCGGATGGACTTCGAGGACATGGACCGCAAGCTCAAGGAGAACAACATCCATGTGGCGGTCTTCTGCAGCCCGCACAACCCCTGTGGCCGCGTCTGGGAGAAGTGGGAGATCGAGAGGGCCATGGAAGTATATAAGGACAACGACTGCGTGGTCATCTCCGACGAAATCTGGTCAGACCTGACCCTGTCGGGCCACAAGCACATTCCCACCCAGTCGGTCAGCGAGGATGCCCGCAACAGGACGGCAGCCTTCTATGCGCCCAGCAAGACCTTCAACCTGGCCGGGCTGGTCGGCTCCTACCACATCATCTACAACAAGTATCTGCGCGACAGGATTGTGGCCAAGGGGTCCAAGGCCCACTACAACGACATGAACGTTCTGTCCATGCATGCCCTGATCGGGGCCTACAAGCCCCAGGGCCAGGAGTGGGTGGACGAACTCCGACAGGTCCTGACCGGGAATGTGGACTATGCCTTCGATTACATCCGGCAGCATTTCAAGGGAGTCGAGCTCTCCAAGCCCCAAGGCACCTACATGCTCTTCCTTGATTGCACGCAATGGTGCAAGAATCATGGTCTGAGCCTGGATCGGCTGCTGAAGCGTGCCTGGGATGTAGGCGTGGCCGTCCAGGACGGGCGGCAGTTCAAGGCTCCCTGCGCCATCCGCATGAACCTGGCCCTGCCTTTGAGCCGTGTCCAGGAGGCCATGGATCGTCTGGACAAGTACGTCTTCAACGCCTGAATGATCATGGACTCTCGCCGTCGGGCAGAACCGATCAGCGAGGGTCCATCATATGTGGGCGAATCCTGGCGGGAGGCTCACTGGAATTGCATACCGCCGTCCACGATCAGGGTCTGGCCGGTGATGTAGTCAGAGTCGTGCCCGGCCAGGAAGGCTACGGCATTGGCCACGTCCTCCGGCTCGGAAAGCCGTCCCAAGGCGATGCCGTCCGAGAAGGTGGACATGCCCCACTCGTCATCCTTGCCGGCGTTGACCCCCACCTGATGAGCGATGTCCATCATCATGGGCGTCTTGACAATGCCGGGGGCATAGGCGTTGGCGGTGATGCCCTCCTTGGCCAGATCACGCGCCGCCACCTGAGTCAGGCCGCGGATGGCGAACTTGGTGGAGGAATAGAGCATCAGGTTGGGGTTGCCCACCACGCCTGCCTGGCTGGTGGCGTTGATGATTTTGCCCCCGTGGCCCCGGTCGCGGAAGGCCTGAACGGCGGCCTGCATCCCCCAGATGGTTCCTGCCACGTTGACGTGGTACACCTTGTCAAACAGCTCTGGAGTGATGGACTCGATGGGGGTGGTCGGTCCGAGACCAGCGTTGTTGACGATCACGTTGAAGTCGCCCAACGTGGTTGCGGTCTTCTCAACGGCGGAACGTACCTGGACACGGTCGGTCACGTCCAGGGTGACGGCCACGGCCCGTCCGTCTGATTGGTTGATGGAGTCGGCCACTGACTGGGCTTTATCTGTATTCATATCCGCTACAGCCACGGCGAACCCGTCCTTGGCCAGACGGCGGGCAATAGCCTCGCCGATCCCCTGAGCCGCCCCTGTAACGAACGCCACTTCCTGCTGCATTGCTGCCCTCCTGTGTTGGCTTGCCGGGCCGTTCGGTCCGACTTTTCGATTCTAAAGGAAGCCCGACCGGCCACCCCGGTTGGCGGATTCGGCGTGTGGCGCAAGGGGATCGCGTTCTCCCGGGGATGCGCTAGACTATTACGCGGTTGCCGGTTCACGTCCGCCACAGGGGCGGTCGACCCGGGGCCCTTGGATCTAGGAGTAACCATGAAGCAGGGAATTCATCCCGATTATCATCCCGTTGAGGTCACGTGCTCGTGCGGCAATACCTTCATCACCCGTTCGACCGCTCCCGGCGATCATATGACGGTTGATGTCTGCTCGCACTGCCACCCCTTCTACACCGGCAAGCAGAAGATTCTGGACACCGGTGGTCGCGTGGCTCGGTTCGAAGCCCGTTACGGCAAGAGGACCAAGTAGCACTTCCAACGCCAGTCCCTTCCGGGTCGCTCTGCTATGCCCGGTGGGGACTGGCGTTTTTTATGACTTAAACCATGCGGATGAGCGAACGGGAAGAGTGCAGATGAGCGAGGAGCAGTTTCCGGCGGCGGTGGCTGCCGTCGAGGAGTATGGTCGCCTGGAAAAGCAGATGAGTCAGCCCGAAACGGCTTCAGACCCGGTGCAGATCCGCAAATTGGGTCGCAGACACGCCGAGCTCGCTCCCATTGTTGCTGCCTACCAGGCTTATCAAGGCGCCTTGGAAGACAGCCAGGCGGCCGAACAGATGGCACGGGAGGATCCTGGCTTTGCCGAAGAGGCTAAGGCTGTGGCAGACCGCATACCGGATCTGGAGCAGACCCTGCGCACCGCTCTTATTCCGCGTGACCCAGATGACGGCCGCGATACGATCATGGAGATCAAGGCTGGCAGCGGCGGCGAGGAGGCGGCCCTCTTCGCTGGCGATCTGATGCGCATGTATGTGCGTTATGCCGAAAAACGCGGTTGGACCATCGAAATCATGAGTGAGAACCGAACTCAGCTGGGCGGGGTCAAGGATGCCCAGATGGCCATTCGTGCTCGCGGTCAGGTGGCTCCTGCAGACGGCGTCTGGGCCTCGCTCAAGTATGAGGGCGGCGTTCATCGGGTCCAACGCATCCCCGTCACCGAGTCTCAGGGTCGCATTCAGACTTCAGCCGCTGGAGTCATTGTCTTTCCCGAGGCTGACGAAGACGACAATGAGATCGAGATTGACCCCAAGGACCTCAAGATTGACATCTTCATGAGCTCCGGACCAGGAGGACAGTCCGTCAACACCACATACTCCGCTGTGCGCATGACCCATATTCCCACCGGCATTGTGGTCTCCATGCAGGATGAGAAATCCCAGATACAGAATCGTCAGGCTGCCCTACGGGTGCTCAAGTCGCGTCTGCTGGCCATGAAGCATGAGGAGGAGGCCGCCCAAGCCGCCGACATGCGCCATTCCCAGGTCCGTTCTCTGGATCGGTCTGAGCGTATCAGGACCTACAATTTCCCCGAGAGCCGGATCGTGGATCACCGCACCGGCTACAAGGCCTATAACCTGGAACAGGTGTTGGACGGCGACCTGCAGGCCGTTATCGACTCTGATATTCAGGCCGACGAGGCCCGCAGAATGGCTTCGCAGGGGTGAATCAACAGGGGCATGGGACCAGTCTGGCTGGGCTGGTTGATAGCGGCCACCGCCTGCTGGCCCAGGCCGGCGTGCCTACCCCGCTCAATGATGCCAGGCTGCTGCTGGCCGATGCCCTTGGGTGCGATCTGCACCAGCTGGATCAGGCTCTGCTTTTGAAGCGGACTGCTGAGGAACTGCTGACGGATGAAGGCGGGCGCAGACAGGCTGATGGTTTTCGGAGGGCGACCCTGGACCGTTATCAGTCCTATCTGCAGCGGCGAGCCGGACGTGAACCCCTGCAGTACATTCTTGGCCACGCCTACTTCCGTTATTTGGATCTTCGCCTGGGGCCGGGGGTCTTTATCCCACGTCCTGAGACCGAAACGGTGGTCCAGGCGGGAGTGGAGGCCTTGACCGGAGTGAATCATCCACTGGCAGTGGACCTGTGTTCTGGCAGCGGGGCCATCGGCCTGTCCTTGGCTATCGAGGTTCCAGGATCGCAGGTTAAGGCCGTGGAAGTGGACAAGGAGGCATATCGGTGGGGTGCGCTGAACGCCACCGATCAGGAGGCTGCCATCCGGGAGTCTGGGTCCGATTATCAGCTGCTGCTGGCTGATGCCACGGACCCCGCCACCCTGTCTGATCTGGATGCCAAGGTGGATCTGGTCATCAGCAACCCTCCCTACGTCCCCATGGATGCGATTTCTAGCCAACCCGAGGTGCGTGACTGGGATCCTGACCCGGCCCTCTATGGTGGTTCACCTGACGGGTGTCTTTTGCCCTTCCGCATTCTGGACAAGGCCATGGTTTTGCTGGCCCCCGGTGGTCTGCTGGTCATGGAGCATGATGCCTCCCAGGGGCCGGCCATGGTTGCTGCTGCACTGGAGCGGGGATTTGTTCAGGCACGCACTCATCAGGACCTGGCTGGTCGAGACCGCTACCTGACAGCCCGACGGCCAGTCCATGCATCCTGGCGACCTGCCTTGGTCCTGGGATAGATTAGTAGCTGGTCACATGAACATGTCGAACCGAGAGGTCGTGATGCAGGGTATGAGCCGGGTGATGACCTATGACAGCCGGTCGCCGCAGTTGCTGGCCCAGGTGGTGGCTGCCGGAGGGCTGGCGGTCATTCCTACCGACACGGTCTATGGCATCGTCTGTGATCCATGCAATGATGCGGCCATCGATAGGCTCTTCCAGGCCAAGCATCGTCCCAGAACCAAGTCCATTCAGGTGTTGCTGGATGGGGTCGAGGCCATGGACCGGTTGGATCTTAGCCTGCCTGCCCCTCTTGATCGCCTGGCTGACGCCTTGTTGCCGGGTCCTTTTTCGCCTATTGCCCAAGTGGGGCAATCCTGCCCTCTGCGCACCCCTAGAATGGAGCCCGATGGCTCCACCCAGGCCGTCAGAGTACCCGATTCTCCTATCTGTCGGGCGCTCCTGCAGGTGACTGGACCTTTGGCCGCTTCTAGCGCCAACCGATCGGGGAATCCCAGCGTGGAGACCGTGCAGCAGGCCAGAGCCGAGCTTGGTGATAGCGTCGACCTTTACCTGGACGGGGGACCGACCCCTGGCTCAGTGGCCAGCACAGTGGTGGAAGCCGACAAGACTGATCCTGATGGGATGCATGTGTTGCGGCAGGGCGTAATCGGCGAGGCCCGGGTCCGTGCTCTTCTGTCGGGCCGGTCCAGCGGAGGGGAGGGCCAGTGAGGGTATATTTGTTCATTGCTGCCATCGCTGGCGGGGCCACCTGGCTGGTCATGCCCATGATTCGTCATCTCGCCATCCGGGTTGGCGCCGTAGGCGTGGTCCGCGCTCGCGACGTACATAAGGTGCCCACCCCTCGGATGGGCGGCTTGGGCATGCTGATCGGATTTGCCGTAGCCATGTGCTTTGCCTCCCGCATCCCATTCATCACGGGCCTCTTCCAGTCCGGGCATCAGGCTTGGGTTATCCTGGCTGGGGCCGTAGCCATCTGCCTGCTGGGCATAGCCGACGATCTTTGGGACCTGGACTGGATGCTTAAGCTGGCCGGCCAGCTGCTGATTTCGGTCTTCGTCTCCTGGGGCGGTATCCAGATCATCTCCCTGCCTCTGGGATCCTTGGTGGCGGCATCGCCCAGCCTGTCCATGGCCATAACGGCATTCCTGATCGTGGCCTCCATCAATGCGGTCAACTTTGTGGATGGACTGGACGGCCTGGCTGCAGGCATCGTGGCCATCGGGGGCATCGCCTTCGCCATCTACTCCTATATAATCGCCCGCATCTCGCCCGACTACGCCTCTTTGGCCACCCTGATCGACGTGGCAATGGTGGGCATTTGCGTGGGATTCCTCCTGCACAACTGGCATCCAGCCAAGCTTTTCATGGGAGACTCAGGATCCATGCTGCTGGGATACCTGATTACCTGCGCCTCCATCGTGGTCACCGGTCGGCTGGATCCGGCAACTATTCATGCCAGCATCTATCTGCCGGCATTCATGCCCATTCTTCTGCCCATCCTGGTGCTTTTCCTGCCTGTTCTGGACATGTGTCTGGCCATCATCCGAAGGCTCAGCCATGGGCAATCACCCATGCACCCCGACCGCATGCACCTGCACCATCGCATGTTGCGCATAGGTCACACGGTTCGTTCCGCGGTCCTTATTCTCTGGGGCTGGGCCGCACTGATCGCCTTCGGTTCGCTCTTTATTCTATTCTTCCGTCTGCGATATGTCCTGATTGGTCTGGTCCTGGCCGCCATACTGCTGACCTTCGCCACCCTCTACCCCTACTACCGTCGTCGACTTCCCGAAATCAGGCGCGAGAACGCACTTCTCGCTGACCAAGGCTCGCAGCATGTGGCCAGACCGCCCTGGCATCGCAAGAGCCGCCATGATAAAGATGAGGGCGATTAATTCACTGGATGAAATAGTGCGAACACGGTACCGTTAACGGTCAAGAAGCACTTGTAGCATGGTGCTATGGCTAAGGAAAACCCACAAAGCGAACCCTCCTCCTACACTCAACTGCCCGACGCCTTCCAGAAAATTGGTCTGGCCTATGATGACGTCCTCCTGCTGCCCAACGAATCCGATGTCATTCCCTCCGAGGTGGATACCACCACCCGGCTGACTCGGAACATCACCATGAAGTCCCCGGTCCTCTCGGCTGCCATGGACACGGTCACCGAGGCTACCATGGCCGTGGCTATGGCCCGCAACGGCGGCATCGGCGTCCTCCACCGCAATCTCAGCATCGAAGATCAGGCCAATCAGGTCGACATCGTCAAGCGGTCCGAGTCCGGCATGATCTCCGACCCCCTGACTGTCACGCCAGATGCCACACTGACCGACCTGGACAAGCTTTGCTCCACCTACAAGGTCTCCGGTCTGCCCGTGGTGGATCGTCGGCAGCGGCTGGTGGGCATCATCACCAACCGTGATATGCGTTTTGTCAATCCTGCTGACTTCGACCGGCTTAAGGTCAGCGACATTATGACCAAGGACCATCTGATCACCGGTCCGTCCGACATCACCAAGGAAGATGCCCACCAGCTTCTGGCCAAGTACAAGGTGGAGAAGCTTCCCCTGGTTGATGACGAGGGCAAGCTGACCGGGCTGATCACCGTCAAGGACTTCGTCAAGACCGAGCAGTACCCCGAGGCGACCAAGGACGAGCGTGGCCGGTTGCGTGTGGCTGCGGCCGTCGGTTTCTTCGGTGATGCCTGGCAGCGCATCACCGCTCTAGCCGATGCCGGGGTTGACGTTCTGGTCGTGGACACCGCGCATGGTCATGCCAAGCTCATGCTGGACATGATTCGCAGGATCAAGGCTGATCATGCCTTCGACCATGTGGATGTGATCGGCGGCAACGTGGCCACCCGCGAAGGTGCCCAGGCTCTGATCGATGCTGGTGTTGACGCGGTCAAGGTCGGCGTGGGCCCCGGCTCCATCTGCACCACTCGCGTGGTTGCTGGCGTGGGCGTGCCCCAGCTGACTGCCGTCTACGATGCCGCGCTGGCCTGCCGTCCTGCCGGCATCCCTCTGGTGGCCGATGGCGGAATTCATTACTCGGGAGACATCGCCAAGGCCGTCGTGGCGGGAGCCGATTCGGTCATGCTGGGGGGTCTGCTGGCAGGTACCGAGGAAGCCCCTGGCGAGAAGGTCCTCCTGCATGGCAAGCAGTACAAGGTCTATCGGGGTATGGGATCGCTCGGCGCTATGGCCCCGCGCGGCAAGAAGAGCTACTCCAAGGACCGCTACTTCCAGGCCGACGTGACAAGCTCCGACAAGGTTGTGCCAGAGGGTGTCGAGGGCGAGGTGCCCTATCGCGGTCCGCTCAACTATGTGCTCTACGAGCTGGTCGGCGGCCTGCACCAGACCATGTTCTACACCGGTGCCCGCACCATCCCCGAGCTGCAGCGCAAGGGCAGGTTCATTCGGATCACCGATGCTGGTCTGCGTGAATCGCATCCCCATGACATCGTCATGACCAAGGAGGCCCCCAACTACTCAGGCTTCCACAACTGAGCCTACATAGGCAGGTGATCGGCGCAGGGTCTCATCATGACCTGCGCCGATTGCTTATCTCAAGTCAGTCATGGTCCGGTCGGTTGTGCTGGCGAGCACTCCGCCGGTCACGTGCTGGCGGTATCTTGTAACGTTCCGCCCAAGGCGGCGGAAGGAACGACCCGGGCAGCAACCCGGATCTGAAAGGCATACAGATGAGCGATAAGAATGAACTGACCTTCACTGCGGAGGAATCCCGCATGATCTGGATAGACTGCGAGATGACCGGTCTGGATATCTTCCATGACGAGCTGTGCGAGGTCTCCGTGGTTCCCACCGACTTCAACATGAAGGTCCTGGACAAGGGCATCGATCTGGTCATCAAGCCCTCCCAGGCGGCCCTGGACCATATGGGGGATTTCGTCAGGAAGATGCATACCTCCTCCGGCCTGATCGAGGAGATGAAGACCGGCCTTGACCTGGAGGATGCCCAGCGTCAGGTGATCGAGTACGTCAAGCCCTTCTTGCCCAAGAACGGCAAGGCTCATCTGGCAGGCAACTCGGTGGGTTCTGATAAGAAGTTCCTTGACAGGTACATGCCCGACTTGATGAATCTTCTGCACTACCGGGTCATTGACGTGAGCACCCTCAAGGAGCTGTCGCGCCGCTGGTACCCGGACGTCTACAAGAACAAGCCGGCCAAGCATGGCGGTCACAGGGCCCTGGCCGACATCATCGAGTCCATGGACGAACTGCGCTACTACCGCTCCATGTTCTTTGTTCCTGCCCCCGGACCTGATCAGGCCCAGTCCAAGGCCGGAGCGGAACAGATCGAGCAGACCAGTCTTCTGCGCCATTACGAAGAGTCCGGCAATCCTGTCGAGGATGCCAATAAGCCTGAGAAGACCGACTACTGACAGGCGTGGCCATGTACCTCTGACGTGGCACCATGGAAGCATGCAACAATCCGAAGCCTTGACCATATTGAGTGCGGGGGCCAATGCCTTCATCACAGGTGCCCCAGGGTCAGGCAAGACTTTTGTGCTCAACGAGTTCGTCCACCAGGCCCGGCAGGCCGGAGCGGTTGTGGCGGTGACAGCCTCGACCGGAATTGCCGCTACGCACATCAACGGCCAGACTATCCACTCCTGGAGCGGTGTGGGAATCGCCACCTGTATGACGGAATCGCTCTTGAAGCGGATCAAGACCCGTCGTCGCAGGCAGATTGAAGGCACCGACATCCTGGTCATCGACGAGGTCTCCATGATGCACGCCTGGCTCTTCGACATGGTGGACCAGGCCTGTCAGGCTGTTCGCCACAGCCCCGAGCCTTTCGGAGGGATCCAAGTGGTCCTTTCCGGGGATTTCTTCCAGCTGCCGCCGGTGACCCGGTCCAACCGAGCTGCAGGGATACTGCCCAGCCCCGAATTCCAGGCTGCCCGGGAACGCTATGCTCAGGTTGGCAAGGATCCGGACGGGTTCGTTACCGAATCACTGGTCTGGCGGGAACTGGACCCCGTCATCTGTTATCTGACTGAGCAGCATCGCCAGGACGATGGTCAGCTGTTGACCGTCCTGACTGATATCAGGGAGGGCGGCGTCACCCAGGAGGACCATGAGGTCCTGGCTGCCCGAGTCGGCGCAGTGCCTGCTCCTGGACAGGTCGCAGTCCACCTCTTCCCGGTCAACAAGCAGGCCGACACGTTGAATGACCAGCGCCTGGCCTCCATCGACGAAGAGGCCCACCATTACCAGGCCACATCCCGGGGCGAGACAAGGCTGGTTGAGCGGCTGAAGAAGAACATGCTGGCCCCCGAGGATCTGGCCCTGAAGACCGGAGCGGCGGTCATGGCTCTGCGCAACGACCAGGATCATCAATATGTCAACGGCTCCATAGGCACAGTCAGCGGATTCACCAGCTCGGCCAAGGGGGGATGGCCGATTGTCTCCTTCCAGAATGGCAATCTGGTCACTATGAAGCCGGCCGCCTGGGAGACTATGGATGGGGATACGGTCTTGGCCGCCGTCAATCAGGTTCCCCTTCGCTGCGCATGGGGGATCACTATCCACAAGTCCCAGGGGATGACCTTGGACAGGGCAGTCATGGACCTGAGACGGACCTTCGCGCCAGGGATGGGCTACGTGGCCCTCTCCCGTGTGGAAAGTCTGGATGGGCTCTACCTGACGGGCATCAATGAGCACGCCTTCCTGGTCTCTCCCGATGCCGTCGTTCTGGATACTGGTTTGAGGGCCGAGTCCAGGGCGGCTTGTGCCCGTCTGAAGGATGAGGGTTCTGAGTCCTTCACCAAGCGGGCCGTCGGTCAGGAACCAGAAGACGAATTCAGCCAGGACCAGCTTTTCTGATAGGTCGTCCTTATCGGTCTTGGCCCGGTATGGTTATTTGGGTAGTTCGAGACGCCATGACAGGCGAACCATGTCTCTAAGGTTGATTCCGTTCTCGCAAAATAATTCCGTTCAATGCGGTCCATGCGAAACCCGCATGTCTGGTAGAAGCAAAGGGCCCCAAAACTGGTGGATCCGGTGCCGACTTCCAGTCTTCTCAGGCCCAGCCTGACAGTCTCCATCTTGGCTCGGTCTATTAATCTACTTCCAAGCCCCTGTCTGCGATAAGCGCGGTCCACACTGATATCGGCAATTTCCACGGTATCCGTGTTTGGTCTGACAAGCAGCATGACACCGGTCAGAGCTTGTCCCGTATGGATTTCATAGGCGCGGGAATGGGTGAAAACGTCACGAATTATCCGTTCTGAGGGATCGGCCTCCAGGAGTAGCGTCAAGTGCTCTGCGTCGAGGTTGGTAAAGGTCTGGATGGTCACACCCGGCTCTGAAGACATAGGTGCCCGCCTTATCCTAGTAAATCAGAAAACCTGTTTGTACAACTATCATATCTTGGCTGTCCTTATGGAGGAGGGATAGAGCTAGATAGATGCCAGATGTCAGGCTGCGGATTTACCGACCTTTCCTGTATGTGCTGTCTGGCTTTTGTTTCGGTTTTTGCGAATTGTCATGTGGCATCCTCAATGGCTGCTTGTCCCTTTGCGCGCATATCTTTGGGAGGTATGAGAACCAAAGCCATGCGCATGTCAACCCTCTTTCTGCGGACCCTCAGGGAGGATCCGGCCGACGCCGATGTGGACTCGGCCAAACTCCTGCAGCGGGCCGGATACGTCCGCAAGGTGGCTCCTGGCATTTTCACCTGGCTGCCCTTGGGTCTGAAGGTCCTTGACAAGGTCCAGGCTGTGGTCCAGGAGGAGATTAATGGCATTGGTGCCCAGGAGGTCCACTTCCCGGCCCTGCTGCCTCGTGAGCCCTACGAGGCCACCCACCGCTGGGAGGAGTACGGCGAGAATCTCTTCCGCCTACAGGACAGGCACGGCGCTGATTATTTGCTGGCTCCCACCCACGAGGAAATGTTCACCCTTTTGGTCAAGGACATGTACTCCTCATACAAGGACCTACCGGTTGTTCTCTACCAGATCCAGACCAAGTACCGCGACGAGTTCCGTCCCCGCGCCGGGCTGATCAGGGGTCGCGAGTTCATCATGAAGGACGCTTATTCCTTCACCGTGGACGAGGAGGGGCTGAAGAAGGCCTACCAGGATGAGCGCGGCGCCTATGAGCGAATTTTCAAGCGTCTGGGAGTCAATTACGTGATCGTCCACGCGGTTTCCGGGCCTATGGGGGGATCCGAGTCCGAGGAATTCCTGGCTCCGCTGCCCATAGGCGAGGACACCTTTGCTCTGGCGCCCTCGGGGAAGGCATGGAACGTGGAGGCGCTGACCACACCGCGTCCCGATTCCGTCGACTACGCTGAGACCCCGGTTATGCAGGAGCTGGAAACTCCCGACTCGACTACTATCGACACTCTGGTGGAGCGGTTCAACCAGCTGCATCCTCGTGAGGACGGCCGTGACTGGACCGCTGCCGATACTCTGAAGAACCTGATTGTGGCCGTCAATCACCCTGCGGATGATGACCATCCCGATGGCTGGCGGGAGCTGGTGGCCGTTGGCCTGCCGGGCGACCGTCAGGTGGATATGAAGCGGCTGGAGGCCCAGTTCGCCCCGGCCGAGATCGAGGAAGCCAGTGAGGCTGACCTGGCTGCTCACCACGAGCTGGTCAAGGGATACATTGGTCCTCGTGTTCTGGGCCCTCAGCGTTCGGACACCGAGTCCGCAGCCCATATCCGCTACTTCCTCGACGCCCATGTGGCCCCTGGCTCAGCCTGGGTGACCGGGGCTGATGCCCAAGGCGTGCATCTGGCCAATGCGGTCTATGGGCGCGACTTCCGAGCTGACGGAGTGGTGGAGGCAGCCGAGGTCCGTCACGGGGACATGAGCCCTGACGGATCAGGGCCGCTCAGCTTCGAGCGTGGCGTGGAGATAGGCCAGGTCTTCCAGCTCGGACTGAAATACTCTGACGCGCTGGGGTTGAAGGTCCTGGACCGCAACGGCAAAGCGGTGCCGGTCTGGATGGGCTGCTACGGCATCGGCATCTCCCGCGTGCTGGCCTGCATCGCCGAGATGCATCACGACGATAAAGGTCTGGCCTGGCCCAAGGCTGTAGCTCCTGCCGCGGTTCATGTGGTGGCCACCGGCAAGAAGCAGGAGGCCTTCGATGCTGCTGAGAAGCTGGTTGCCGGCCTGGAGGACCGTGGCGTTGAAGTTCTCTACGATGACCGGCCCAAGGTGTCTCCGGGGGTCAAGTTCAAGGATGCAGAGTTGATTGGGGTGCCCTTGGTCGCTATTGCCGGTCGCGACACCATCGCCAACGGCACTATTGAGATCCGCAACCGCGACGGCTCGGATGCGCAAGCTGTTCCTGCTGATGAGGCCGCTCAGACGATCGTGGATCGGATTGCAGCCCTGCAGTAGGGTATGCATGCCGCACTCATAGTGCACTATAGAGAGGTGGAGCCTTGGTCACACCATGATGTGACCAAGGCTCCACCTCTTGGTTGTATTGCTTTGGGGTCAGGAATCTATCCGGTCAGATGCGGAGCAGAATGGGCAGGTGATCCTGGCGCTCGCCGGTGTCCACGGGTTCGCTGGTACTGACCTGGTCAGCGATCCGGTTGGAGGTCAGCCAGTAGTCGATGCGCCAGCCGGAGTTGTTGATCTTGCTCTTCGGGGCCCGCTGGGCGAACCAGGTGTAGACGCTGCGGTGGTCGTTGTAGAAGCCTGCGGCATCGCCATGAATCTTACGGAAGGTGTCGGTGAAGCCTGCATCCAGCAGAAGGCCGAACTTCTCGCGCTCCTGGTCGGTGAAGCCGGCGGAATGGTGGTTGGAGGCCGGGTTGGCGATGTCGATCTCCTCGTGGGCCACATTGAAGTCGCCACAGGCCAGGACCGGCTTGCGGGCATCCAGTTCCTTCAGGTAGTGACGATAGCAATCGTCCCAGATGCCGCGCGGCTTGAGCCTGACCAGTCCCGATCCGGAATTGGGAGTGTAGACCGTGGTGACGAAGCAGTCCGGGAACTCCAGGGTGAGCATGCGGCCCTCGTCGTCCATGGTGTCTGGAGCTCCGATGCGGGGGCGGGTCACGGTAGGTTCTGGCAGGCTCTTGCGGTAGAGCATGAGCGTGCCTGCGTAGCCTGTGCGGGCCGGAGCCTCGGAGCGACGGTCCACCTCATGGTAATCGGGGAAGTGGCGCATGAGCGCCTTAAGGATGCCCGCGGATTTCTTCTGGTCACCGTTGAGTTTGGTCTCCTGAATGGCTACGACATCGGGGTCCAGATCCCGGATGGTCTCCACCACCTTCAGGGAGAGGGCGCTGCGGCTGCTCTTGCCCAACAGGGCGGCGTTGAGCGAATCGATGTTCCAACTGACCAGCGTGTGAACCATGACTGCGGGTCCTTCCAAACCGTGCCGATATATCTGCTCTCACAGTTTAGCCCAGGACCAATGTTTCGATGCCCTTGCGCAGTGAAAGAGGTATTGCCAAACCAGCCATGGGCAGGGTTGTCCACCACGCGAAACAGACCGAGCTCATTCGGCCACAATGACTTTCGGGTCAGGTGCGGGGACGTGCGCGGAGGCAGGATGGATTCACCGTTCGACGGAGGGTCCCTGGCCGGGGCCAGTCCCTTCCCCCGCTCCGATTATCCGCGCTCTGGCTAGGGATTCTCCGTCGGACGGCTTCACCGCCACGCAATGAGCAATCGACCGGTGGGTTTACAGCGCCGGATTCATGACATCGACAGAGAGGTTCCGATATGTCCATCAACGAAATAAAAACGACCGTCTTCGGCTTTATGGGAACCCAGCCAGCCCGTCTGGGACAGCCGGGAACCACACCAGTCTGTTCCTTCAGGCTTGGCTCTACGCCGGCTTATTACGATGCTGCGGCTGGCGTATGGAAACGAAAATCCACCACCTGGCTGACAGTCAAGGCTTTCAGGACCCTGGCGGTTAATGCTCTGGCCTGTCTGCACAAGGGCGATCCGGTCATGGTGACGGGATCCTTGGTTACGGAGGAGTGGACCAGCGACGGCCAGCCGCATAGCAGTCTGGTCTTGGTAGCGGATGGCATCGGTCACGACCTGGCCAGGGGACAGGATACCTTCACCAGGATCCGATCGGGTACTGCGCCCATCGATGAGGGGGCCGCCGGTGCGAATCCTTGGACCACTCCGCTGACATCTTCACCCTCTGAAACCGCCCCAGCATCATCGGTGTCATCTGCAGCCAAGCGGACACCAGTGGGGGCTTCCAATGCTGGATGAGCAAAGGTTGTTTCGGCCGAGCAGGACGAAGGCGGGAGGCCGGCTGATTCCAGTCGACATCCCGCCTTGGTCAACAGGCTGATTGAAACCGTCAACCGATGATTTCAATCAGAACAGGCTTACCAAATCTTGACCCTTGCCTCGGGTTCCAGCCACATGCCGTCGTCAGCGGTGATGCCGAAGGCCTGATAGAAGCGATCCACATTCCTGACGATGCCGTTGGTGCGGAATTCAGCAGGGGAGTGGGGATCAATCTGCAAATACTGTTCAGCCAGCTGATCCCTGTTCTTGGTCCTCCAGATGGAGGCATAGGACAGGAAGAACCGCTGCAGGCCGGTGTAGCCGTCCATGACCGGAGCCGAGGCCAGCGCCTGGTCCATGGCCACATCGTCTGTCCCTGCTGTGCCGCCCTGCCGCTTCTGCAAGGAGAGGGCGTAGGCCTTGATGGCGATGTTGACGCCTCCCAGGTCTCCGATGTTCTCGCCGATGGTCAGCGCCCCATTGACATGAGGTGCTTGCTCGGGCTTGTCGGCGTACTTCTCGGCAAGTTGTTGGGGCACGAACCCGTTGTACTGTTCGATGAGCGCCTTGGTCCGCTGCTCGAAGTTCTCACGGTCCTGCGGGGTCCACCAGTCTTGCAGACGTCCGTCGCCGTCGTACTTGGAACCCTGGTCGTCGAATCCATGGCCGATCTCGTGGCCGATGACCGACCCGATGCCTCCGTAGTTGACGGCATCATCGGCTTCGGGGTTGAAGAAGGGCGGCTGCAGGATAGCTGCGGGGAAGACGATGACGTTCAGAGTGGGCTCGTAGTAGGCGTTGACCGTCTGAGGGTTCATTAGCCACTCTTCCTTGTCCACAGGCTGCCCGGCCTTGCCGAACTGGTAGCCGGACTCGTAGAGGTTGGCCCGCCGCACGTTGTCGACCAGACCCAGCTTTTCGTCCACAGCCAGGGCCGTATAGTCGCGCCAGTGTTCGGTGTAGCCGATCTTGGGCGAGAATTTGTCCAGCTTGGCCAGAGCCTTGACCTTGGTCTGTTCGCCCAGCCAGTCACTGGATGTGATGGAGACCCGGTAGGCGTCGATCAGATCTGAGACCAATGCCTCCATGCGGGCCTTGCTGGAGGCAGGGAAGTGCCGGCGCACATATTCGCGTCCGACCTCCTCGCCGCAAATGCCGTTGACCAGGGAGACGGCTCGTTTCCAGCGGTCCCGCATCTTGGTCGTGCCTGAAAGGACCTTGCCGTAGAAGTCGAACCTAGCCTGATCGAAGTCGCTGCTGAGCAGACCTGCCCACTCGATCAGGGTGTGCACGCGGGCCCAAAGTTTCAGATCCTCCAGGTCGCTGGTCTTCCATAGCTCGTTCAAACCCTGCAGGAAGGAGGGTTCGTGCACGATGGTCCTGGACAGGGCCGTGCTCAGATCGACCGGCTGCATATTGGCGACAGGGCTGGAGGCATAGGCTCTCTGCCAGGATTCGATCCAGGTGTGCAGATCGAAATCGGCGAGCGTTGACTCCAGGTCAGCCAGGGTGGTGGGATTGTAGGTGCGATCCTCATCTCGGGTGGATACGTTGTCCCAGTGGCGTGCCGCTATGCGCGTCTCGACCTCAAGGAAGGACTCCGCCTGTTTGTGAGCATCCTCCTGGTCGTCGGCGTAGCCGGAGAGCCTGAGCAATGAGGCGACCATGTCGGTGTAGGCCTGGCGGACTGGAGCGTAGCTCTTGTCCCGGTAGTAGGCCTCGTCGGGGAGTCCCAGCCCGGCCTGCTCCATATGAGCTACGTTGACGCCGGCGTTGCCTGGATCGCCATAGATGGCGATACCGAACAGATCGGGGCCGCCAGTCGGATTGAGTCGGCCGAGCAGGCTGGTCAACGCCTTCTTGTCGGGCACAGCATCAATGGCCTGCAGGTCGGGGCGGATGGGTTCCATTCCCGCCGCCTCGATGGCGTCGGTGTCCAGGAAGCTGCGATAGAGCAGGGCCGACTTGACGGCCGTGGATTCCGGATCCTCAAGGATTTCGTGGATCTGTGCCTCGGCATCCTCGGCAAGCTTGTCGAAGGAGCCGAACCGGGAGCGGTCCTCGGGCAGACTGTAGGTGTCGATCCAGGGGCCGTTGACAAAGCGAAAAAGGTCGTCTTGTGGCCGAATGACCGAAGAGAAGGAGGCCGGATCGAGTCCGGAGGAGGTCGTGGATTCAGTAGATTGTGCCATGCCACAAGCCTAGCCATCTTTGGTGACATGCCATGCCCTGTGGTCACCGGAGATCGGCGGACCGGCGAATCATCCGCCGAAGGGAAAAGCCGCGATTGCCTCCGTTGGTGATTTACACTTGAAAGACGGTAACGGGGCGGGCCATAGGCTGCCCTGAGCGAGAGAAAGAGGACGGTATGACGGATCCCATGCAGGGCGGTCAGCCCAACCAGTACGGTGGTCAGGATTCTGGGCAGAATGGCGGCCAATACCAGAATAATTATGGTCAGTATGGGCAGTACCCCGGCTATCAGGGGCGCCCGCCACGGATGGATCCTTTCTCCATGATTGCCGAGGATCTGGGATTCAGAACCCTGAGGGCCATCCGCGTCATCATGGGTGTCATGGGCGTGATTGGAGTCATCCTGGGCCTGGCCCTTCTGCTCAGGCCGGACAAGACCCTGATCGCCGTGACTGTGGTGCTGGGCATCTACTTCATCATCTCCGGCGTGGTCCGTCTGGCTACCTCCATCGTGACCAAGGGACTTCCAGGCGGTTGGCGTGTGCTAGGCGTCCTCTTTGGCGCTCTGATCGCTGTCGGCGGCATCGTGATTGTGAGGAACACGGCCCTGTCCGCTTCAGCGCTGACCCTGCTGGTCACCATCATCGTGGGCATCAGCTGGATCATGGAGGGCGTAATGAGTCTGGCCGCCTCCTGGGGGCTCCCGCATTCAGGCTGGGCCATTTTCTCGGGCATCGTCTCCATCATTGCCGGGATCATCGTCATGGTCTACCCGTTGAGCTCCGTCATCTTCCTGGTTATTTTCAGCGGGTGCGCTCTTCTGGTGCTGGGAGTCGTCTCTATTATCAGGGCCTTCACCTTCGGCCGGAACTGAGAGCCGGACTCGTCCGACTGACCCGATAATACTGAGAGGTAGTACTTGGGCAGGATCCCAAGGGATGGCACCTGCGGGCACCAATCATGAAAGGACGCAGAGGATGATCGAGCTCAAAACCAAGCAGGAGATCGAACAGATGAAGCCGGCGGGTAGGTTAGTCGGCAGCATCCTCAAGGAGCTCAAGGCCATGAGCAAACCTGGGGTCAACCTCCTGGAGCTGGACGACTACGTCAAGGACAGGATCAACTCCCGCAAGGGAGCCACCTCCTGTTACGTGGATTATGCGCCTGATTTCGGTACTGGACCCTTCGCCCACTACATCTGCCTATCCGTCAACGATGCCGTTCTGCATGGGGTGCCTCATGACTACAACCTTAAGGACGGCGACCTGCTTTCCCTGGATCTGGCCATCAACGTGGACGGATGGGTGGGCGACTCAGCCATTAGCTTCGTGGTGGGCGAGCATGCCGATCCAGAGGATCTGCGGCTGATTCGGACCACTGAAGAGGCTTTGAAAGCGGGCATCGCCCAGGCTCAGCCTGGCAACCGCCTGGGTGACATCTCCGCTGCGGTCGGTCAGGTTGCCCACGAAAACGGATACAGCGTCAACCTGGAGTTCGGCGGCCACGGGGTAGGGCGGATCATGCATGGCGATCCCCATGTGCCCAACGATGGCACTCCTCATCACGGTTACAAGCTGCGCCCCGGTCTGGTCATCGCCATTGAGCCTTGGTTCCTGGCGACCACCGATCAGATTTATCAGGATCCCAAGGATGGATGGACCCTGCGTTCTGCAGATGGATCGCGCGGTGCCCACAGCGAGCACACCATTGCCATCACCGAGCAGGGACCTGTCATTCTGACGACCAGGGACTGATTCGAGGGCTGTCAGGACTATATAAGGGGCCGAGGAATGTCCACAATGTGGATGTTCCTCGGTCCCTTGTCTGATGCCGTCCTTTCTTCCTTGGAATTGTTACTTGCAGGCTGGTGCGGGAAGGCAGACGGCCCTGCCTTAGGCTCGCAGGTCGTGACCAGGGACGGACGGATTCCTGCTTGCGGTTACAAGCCGGTAATCGAAGTCGTGATTGTTTCTGTTAGCATATCGGCAATTCCACGCCGGTACAGGTGCCGGTAGCCAGATCTGGCATGGCCGTCGACTCTCATTGGCACCTCACTGGTTGATTGACAGGAGGTGCGTGGTGTCTACAGCACGGTTGTCCATCGGTTCCGACCAGGTTGATCTGCCATTGGTTCGCGCCACCGAGGGGCCCGACGGCATTCTGGTCTCCTCCCTGCGCAATGACGGCTGGGTCACGCTCGATCCCGGCTTCCAGACCACGGCTCAATGCGTTTCAGGAATAACCTTCATTGACGGCAAGCGGTCCATACTGCGCTACAGGGGCTATGCCATAGAGGACTTGTGCGCCCAGTCCAATTTCCTCGAAGTGGCCTGGCTGCTGTCCCATGGCGAACTGCCTGATGCCGAGCAGTACAAGCGGTTCCGCAGCCATGTTCTGGGTCACACGGTCGTAGGGGAGGACTTCCGTCATCTGCTCTCGTCCTTCCCTCGCCAGGCTCATCCCATGAGTGTGCTGGCTGCGGCGGTCAACGCTCTTGCTGGCTTTCATCCGGACACTTGTGACGTAGACGATCCCGAGCAGTTGGATGAGGCCAGCGCCATCATCATGGCTAAGGTGCGTACTATCGTCTCCCTGATCCACCGTCGTCGTCGCGACCAGCCCCTGCTCTACCCGGACAGGAACTGGGGCTATGTGGAGGACTTCCTGAGAATGAGCTTCGCCATGCCTTACCAGCCTTATCAGGCCGATTCTCTCAAGGTGCAGGCCCTCGACAAGCTTCTGATTATCCATGCCGACCATGAGCAGAACTGCTCCACCTCTGTGGTCAGGATTGCCGGATCGGCCAGGGCCAATCTGTATTCGGCAGTGGCTGCCGGCATCAATACACTTTCAGGCCCCCTGCACGGCGGCGCCAACGAGGCTGTGCTGCGCCAGCTGAAGAGCATACGGGATTCCGGTCTGGGTGTGCGAGGCTATGTGGACCAGGCCAAGAGCGAGGGGCGGAAAATTGCAGGTCTGGGCCACCGGGTCTATAAGTCCTATGACCCGCGCGCGGCAATAGCCAAGCAGTGGCTATACAAGCTCATGGACGAGCCCGACCAGGATAGGAATGCTGAGGATGCAGAACTCTTCGACGTGGCCTTGGAGCTTGAGGACCTGGCCCTGCATGACGACTACTTCGTCGAGCGGCACCTCTATCCCAATGTGGATTTTTACACCGGGCTTATCTACCGCGCCATCGGCTTCGACCCGGAGATGTTCACCACGCTCTTCGCCTTGGGTCGCATCCCCGGATGGATCGCCCAGTACCGGGAGATGCTGGACGATCCCGACACGAAAATAGGTCGACCCAGGCAGGTCTATACCGGTCAGGGACCACGTGACTACCTGCCTATAGGAGAGCGCTGAGTCCTATGTCCGCCTGGGCTCAGTTGGCGTGCAGCCGCTCGTTCAGCTCGATCCCCTTCTTGCGGGGCAGGGCTCTGACCTGGCCCGTGCGGGAGTCGCGGATGAAGAGCAGATGATCCCTTCCGCTGAGTTCCGCCCCCTTGACCTCCTGGTCGCCCAGGCCGATCTTGGTACCGGCGGTGACATAGAGTCCGGCTTCAACCACGCAGTCGTCGCCTAGGGAGATGCCGATGCCGGCGTTGGCCCCCAGCAAGGAGTGCTGACCAATGGAGACCCGGTGGCGGCCTCCGCCGGACAGGGTGCCCATGATGGAGGCACCGCCACCGATGTCTGAACCGTCGCCGACTACGACTCCCTGGGAGATCCGGCCTTCGACCATGGAGTGGCCCAGAGTTCCAGCGTTGAAGTTGACGAAGCCCTCATGCATGACCGTCGTTCCCGGAGCCAGATGGGCGCCGAGCCGAATCCGGTCGGCGTTGCCGATGCGGACCCCCTCGGGAACCACGTAATCCACCATGCGGGGGAACTTGTCCACGCTCAGCACCGTTACCTGTGTCACCGGGATGCCCGGCATGGACCGGCTGGTTGTAGCCATGACCGCTGACCTGCGCAGGGCGAAGTCCTCCACGGCGAAGGGTCCGTAGTTGGTCCAGACCACCGTGTTGAGCTGTTCGAAGATCCCGTCCAGGTTCATGCTGTTGGGAGGGGTCAGGCGCATGCTGAGCAGATGAAGCCGCAGATAGGCGTCGGCTGCATTGGTTATTGGGCCATCCAAATCGGCCACAGTGAAGACCGGAACCTTTCGGATGCCGCGGGCGTCGGGCTGGTTGTTGACTTGGTCGCCAAAGTCGTGGTTGGGACGGTTCGCCGGGGTCGGCGGTGTCGAGATCTCGGCCTTGGGGTACCAGACGTCCAGGATCCGGCCCTGCTCATCCTGGCTGGCCAGGCCCCAACCCCATGCGGTGCGTGCTGTGCTCATCGTTCCTCCTTCTGGCTGTGCAGTCATATTGACATAGGTTGTCTTACAGGATAAACCGCTCGACGCTCAAACACAGACGGTCCGTCCGACAGTCGGCTCTGGGTGGTCGCCAGCCAGGTCGCAGCCGATAGGTAAAATTATCAACTATGAGTGCCTACAGTCATGAGCGTGAGCGCCGGGAGCGTCGGCGCCGCAATACAGCCAGGGCGGTCTGCCTGGTCATTGCCGTGGCTTTGCTGGCCAGTCTTATCATCCCCGCCATTTTCAGCGGCCTTTGACCCGATCCGTCCGGTCGGCGGGAATCCGGCCGTCACAGGCACAGGCAAATGGCAATGAAGACGGCGGCTGACTCGTAAGGAGCCGGTCTGGAAAGCGGTGAGACGGTATGGCAGAGATGGATTTTGCTCAAGCATTGGAGCAGGCCAAGGCCAAGTACGAGATGATTTCCAAGGCGCTGGACCCGGAGGGTTTGCGCTCGCGGATTGCGGATCTGGAGCGTCAGGCCAGTGCGCCCGGACTCTGGGATGATCAGGAGAATGCTCAGAAGGTGACCAGCAGGCTCTCAGCCCTGCAATCCCAGCTCAAGCATCTGGAGTCCGCATCCTCCCGGCTGGAGGATGTCCAGGCTCTGGAGGAGTTGGGTCAGGAGGAGCATGACCAGGACACCCTGGTGGAGGCCCGCAAGGAGATCGACTCGTTGAGGTCCGACCTGGCTGACATGGAGATCCAGACCCTGCTGGACGGGGAGTACGACGAGCGCGCCGCCGTGGTCACCATTCGTTCTGGTGCCGGTGGGGTGGACGCGGCCGACTGGGCCCAGATGCTCCTGCGCATGTATATAAGGTGGGCTGAGCGGCACGGCTTCTCCACCAAGGTCATGGACACCTCCTATGCAGAGGAGGCCGGCATCAAGTCGGCCACCTTCCAGGTGGATGCCCCCTATGCTTACGGTCGGCTGTCTGTGGAGGGCGGCACTCACCGTCTGGTGAGGATTTCGCCCTTTGACAACCAGGGCAGGCGGCAGACTTCTTTCGCCGCTGTCGAGGTCATCCCTCTGGTGGAACCCACTGACCACATCGACATCCCCGACTCGGATATCCGAGTGGACACCTACTGCTCCTCCGGTCCCGGCGGTCAGGGTGTCAATACCACCTATTCGGCCGTGCGTATCACCCATTTGCCGACCAACATCGTGGTCACCATGCAGGATGAGCGCAGCCAGATCCAGAACCGTGCGGCTGCTATGGCCGTTTTGCAGTCCCGCCTACTGGTTCTGCGGCACGAAGAAGAGGCCAAGAAGAAGAAGGAGCTGGCCGGCGACATCAAGGCCAGCTGGGGGGATCAGATGCGCTCATATGTGCTGCATCCCTACCAGATGGTCAAGGACCTGCGCACCGGATACGAGACTTCGGATACCCAGGGTGTTTTCGACGGCAACATCGATGCCTTCATAGAGGCCGGTATCCGTTGGCGGCATCAGCAGCGGGTTCAGGCCCGTGAGGAGGAAGCCAGCAAATAAACCTGTGCTCGGCCTCATCCGGGTCGGTGTTTCATGAGTGTGTAGTGTCGGTCTTGTTGATAGCCTCTGTAGGGGAATACCGAGGAACGGAGAGTCAATGGCGTTGATTTCGCTCAAGGACGTGACCAAGATCTACCCCAAGGGGTCCCGTCCCGCCTTGGATGACATCAGCCTGGATGTCGATCGTGGGGATTTTGTCTTCCTTGTGGGCGCCAGCGGGTCGGGCAAGACCACCCTGCTCCGCCTGCTTCTGCGTGAGGAGGAGGCCACCGAGGGGGAGATTCGCGTGGCCGGCAACGACCTGCGACGTCTGCGCAATCGTGAAATTCCCGGATATCGGCGCTCCATTGGCTTTGTGTTCCAGGATTACAAGCTGCTCAATAACAAGACCGTATGGCAGAACGTGGCCTTCACGCTGGAAGTCATCGGCGCTCGTCGGTCCACCATCAAAACCCTGGTTCCTCAGGTACTCAAGACTGTGGGGCTGACGGGCAAGGAGCAAAACTACCCCCATGAGCTTTCCGGCGGCGAAGCTCAAAGGGTGGCTTTGGCCCGCGCCTACGTCAATAATCCGGAAATCCTACTGGCTGACGAGCCCACCGGCAATCTTGATCCCACAACCTCCCTGGGCATTATGGAGGTTCTGGATGCCATCAACAGGACCGGTACCACCGTGGTCATGGCCACCCACAACGAGGAGATCGTCAATTCCATGCGCAAGCGGGTGGTGGAGCTGCATACGGGCCGGATCATGCGCGACGAGGCCCACGGCTCCTACGATTCTTCGCGCTTCTTCCCCGATGCCGAGGTTGCGGCGCGCGCTCATCATGCCATCGGGGATCCCGCTGACGGCGATGCCCTGGATCGTGCTCGTGAGGTTGGAGTTGGAGGGCGCCGTCCGGTGCAGGTTGTCGTCCAGGATGGGAATAGCCCGGCTACCGAGCCCATCGCGGATGGAACCAAGGGAGCCAAGCAGGTGGTCCAGGCGGCGGCACAGGCCGTCGACCAGGGCCAGTATGGCGACGAGGGAATCGCACGGCTGGCCAAGTCCATGCATTCGGGGAGAACAGGACGTTATGGGCAGGTCTTCACCTCGGTGGAGGACACCCTGACCTGGGGAAAGGGCCTGGGCAGCCTTGAGTCTGCGCAGGAAGATTCCAGTCAGCATGAAGGCGCCTCTGCGGGGCAGTCCGAGGGGAAGACCGACTCTGACCCTGACGAACGATTCCGCAGACCTGTGCCGGTGCCCCAGGGCGGCCAGGATTCACCCGGTCAGTCGCATGAAGGTTCCAGTGACCAAGACCAGGGCAAGGCAGGAACCGATCGGGCCGAATCCGGGGATCGTCCCCAGGCAGAACCAGCAGAACCTGCAGCCTCCCGGAAATCTCGGAAGTCCGCTCGTGGTTCGGATACTGTTCGGCCCAAGTCGACCCCAGAAAGCAGGTCCCAGGATCGGCGGCCCGAGGATTCGAGCAGTCATGAGCAGGGTAGGAAACCAAATAGCGACCGCAAGGGTCTTGCGCATGATGATCACAATCATGACCGTGATCAGAGGGGATCCAAGCAAAATGACAAGGTCAAGGACCGCCAACCGTTGAAGGAAACCTCCGCTGAGGCTGCTGATCGTGAACAACAGTTCAAGAAGCCCGATCAGCCTCCGCGGCCCGATGTTTCCAGATCGGCGGAACCGACCGGCAAATCCGGTCAGGCTACGGCCCAAATGAAGCAGGACGACGCGCAATCCTCAAAGCAAGTCTCCAGCAAGAGCAAGACCAGTAAAAAGGACTCGACCAGCGAAATCGATCATGATGTCGAGCCTTACGATGCTGAGTCCATGGGGGCCCCGCCGGCCCCGCCCGCTCCCCCTGAAGCCCCCAAGGCGGCCAGGAAGTCCCAACAAAAGAGCGACGCAAAGGCTCGGGATGAGCATCATGACAAGAAGAAGGCGGCACGATGAGACTGCGGTTCATCCTTTCCAGCACCTGGGACAACCTGCGGCGCAACGGGTCCATGATCCTCTCGGTCATGCTGGTCACTTTCATCTCCTTCCTCTTCATCGGCGCATCGGGCCTTATGCAGGCGCAGATCAGCAAGGCCAAGGGGGACTGGTACGACCAAGTGGAGGTGGTGGTCTGGCTGTGCCCGGACGGCGCCAGCCAGGCGGCATCCTGCGCGACCGGCAAGGCGCCCACCAACGACGAGATCGTCAAGCTGGAGAACACCATCAATACCGAGCTGCGCGACTCTGTGGCAAAAATCACCTACCAGAGCCGGGAGGACTTCTTCAAGAACACCTTTCTCAAGCAGTACCCCAACGGCACATACGAGGGAAGGACCATGACCGCAGCGGACATGCAGGCCTCCCTGCGTCTCAAACTCAAGGATCCCACCAAGTATCAGGTGGTCTCCGAGGTGCTGTCAGGACGTGACGGCGTGGAGGAGGTGTCCGACCAGCGCCAGATATTCGACCCGGTCTTCAAGATCCTCAACAGGGCTACGGCAGTCACCCTGGTTCTGGCCGTCGTCATGGTGATCGTGGCCATCCTGCTGACTGGCACCACCATCAGGATGAGTGCCGCCTCGCGTCGCAACGAGACCGAGATCATGAGACTGGTAGGAGCCTCCAACTGGACAATACGACTGCCCTTCATCCTGGAGGGCGTGGTGGCATCCTTGCTGGGATCTCTTCTGGCTGTCGGCGCTCTGAGCGCCATCGTCAAGCTCTTCATCACGGACTGGCTGGCCCGTACGGTCCAGTGGATGCCCTACGTGGATCAGTCCACGGTCCTGCTGATGGCACCGGCGCTGATCCTGGGGGCCATGCTCTTGTCCGCATTGGCCTCTTCCATCTCCCTGCGGCGGTATCTGAGGACCTGATCCGCGGCGACGGGCCGATCGATCTTATGGGTACGAGCTCTGCCATAATGATGACTAGCATGGATAAGTGATAGTGAGGACTTGACCATGAATCGTACGAAACACTTGGAAGCCATCTGCGGCCTGGTGGGGTCGTTGGCCATGATGCTGGGCGGTGGGATCCTGGGGTTGACAGTGGCCCCCGCACCGGCCCGGGCCGATTGGAGTAGCTATCAGCAGAAGGTACAGAGCCATGAGGCTCTGAAGAGCAAGCTGGCGGGTGTCAACAGCGAGCTGGCCAACCAGATTCTCAGTCTCAGCGATCTGACTGCCAACCAGATCCCGGCGGCTCAGCAGAGTGCAGTCGAAGCTCAGCAGCAGGCCGAGCAGGCCGACAGTCTGGTTCAGGCCACCAACGACCGACTGCAGGCGGCCCGCAAGGATCGTGCCGACCTGGAGGCTAAGATCCGTCAGACCGGCATCGACTATGACGACGCCAAGGCCGGTGTAGCGCAGATGGCGAGAAAGAGTTTCCACGGCTCTGAGGTTTCCCAGGTCATGAACGTGGTGACCAAGTCCTCCAGCACCAAGGATTTTGTGGACAAGATGCAGTCCGATGCAGCCGTGACCCGATCCGAGGCCAATACGGCCAATGATGCCGCCAACACCCTCAATTCGTCCATGAATCGCAAGCAGCGTCTCGAGGCCATTGAGGAGCAGATCAGCACCTTGAAGGCCAAGGCCGACCAGCAGCAGGCAGCGGCACAGCAGGCGGCAGCTGCGGCGCAGGCCAAGCAGGACAGTCTGCAGGCCTTGCGCGACCAGGGAACCGCAGCACGCAAGCAGCTGGAGGGGCAGAAGGCTGCCCTGACCACTCAGTCAGCCCGTGAGGCCGCTGATATCGTGGCCACCGAGTCTATGATCGATTCCCTCAACACGGGCAATGCCGGCGGCGGGGCCGATCCCCATGCCGGTGGCGCCCAGCAGGTCGGCGGTGGCGGCCCTGCACCATCGCCGGCTCCGCGCCCGTCTCCGCCGAGCAACGGAGGTGGTGGAGGTGCCTCCGGTATGAATTACGGGGTACCTGGCAGCTGTCCTGAGGGCTCTGGGTTCTGCTACGGCCATCCTACCGGCAATTCGGTGGGCGGCAGTGCTTACCCCGCCCGTCAGTGCACGCTCTGGGCTTACATCCGGCGCTCGCAGCTGTCCCTGCCTGTGGGATCCTATATGGGTAACGGAGCTGAATGGGCCAATACTGCACGTGGTCTGGGCTACCTGGTCAACAACACTCCGCACGTCGGAGCCGCCATGGTCTTCGCCCGTGGTCAGCGGGTCGGTTACTGGAACGCCGACTGGACCTATGGCCATGTGGCCGTGGTCGAGCGGGTCAATGGAGACGGGTCTGTGCTCATCTCCGAAGGAGGCACTGGATTTGCCTCATTCCCTGCCTATGAGACGGTTTACGGGGCTGGCAACTACCAGTACATTCATTACTGACATCGAAGCGGACCAGGTCCGCCACCTGGGACGCCACTCCTAGCCGTCCGGCCTACCAGGCGACATGATCGGCATGGTCCGGAGGAGGACATCATGGCTAAGGAGACTGGCACGTCGATGATTGCCCAGAATCGCAGGGCCCGGCATGACTACCAGATCGAGGATCGGTATGAGGCCGGCATCGCCCTGACCGGGACTGAGGTCAAGTCCTTGCGCGAAGGGCGGGCCTCCCTGGCTGAGTCATTCGTCAGCATCGACCCTCGGCACGAGGTCTGGCTCGAGAACGCGAATATCCCCGAATATCTCAACGGCACCTGGAACAACCATGCCCCCAAGCGCAAGCGCAAGCTGCTTCTGCATGCCAAGCAGATCATTCGCCTGGAGCGGCAGATTCAGGCCAAGGGCTACACCATTGTCCCCCTGAGTCTGTATTTCAAGGATGGCAGAGTCAAGGTGGAGATCGCTGTGGCAAGGGGCAAGCGCGAGTATGACAAGCGTCAGTCCCTGCGGGAGGAGCAGGACCGCCGTGAGGCCCAAAGGGCCATGCGCTACCGGAACCGTCGGGGCTGAAACACGTGCTGATGTGCTTTCCGATTCTCAGATGATTCTTGGATAGGGACGACTGACTCCTGATATTGCCTTGCACTATGCAGGTCGACACGCCCGGAGCTAAGGCGTCCGGCGGTGTTCTATAAGCCTCTGAAGCTCGTGTTAGAGCCAAAATCCGCCCTGAAGAGCAAACCATGATTGATGATCATCAGTCAGTCGGATGCATAAAAATACAAATGTGTGCATAATAGTGCATGTCAATCAAGGGATACGGAGGGTCGCCTCGGGCGGTCCGGAAGAGGAGAAGACATGGGCAAGATCAAGGCGATGCTGACGGCGGCTCTGAGTGTCGCCCTGCTGGCCTCCATCGGGGCCTGCGGAACCACCGACGAGGCGGACAACAACAGTGCGTCGGGTAAGGCCACAACAAGTTCCCATCCTGCGGCTTTTGACGTCAGTGGCATCAAGAAGGATCCGGCCATCGCGGCCAAGGTGCCTGAGTCGGTTTCCAAGGACGGCAAGTTGACCGTGGGCATGGAGACCTCGTATGCTCCGGGTGAATTCATGAATGAGGACGGAAAGACACCGATTGGCTATGACGTGGACTTGTCGAACGCCATTGCCAAGGTGATGGGGCTCAAGGGGGAGATGGTCAGTGCCTCCTTCGATACCATCATCCCCGCCATCGGCAGCAAGTACGACGCGGGTATCTCCAGCTTCACCATCACCAAGGAGCGGATGCAGTCGGTCGACTTCGTCACCACCTTCAAGGCGGGCACGGCCTTTGCCGTCAAGAAGGGCAACCCCTCCAAGATCAATCCTGACGACATCTGCGGCGTCAAGGTCGGTGTGCAGACGGGCACTATCGAAGAGCAACAGGCTGCTGACAAGATCTCGGCAGAGTGCAAGGCCAAGGGCAAGAAGCCGGTTGATGTGCAGTCCTACAAGCAGCAGACCGATGCCGCCACGGCAGTGGTCAACGGCAAGATCGACGTCTTCTACGCCGACTCCCAGGTGACCGGGTATGCCATTAAACAGACCGACGGCCAGTTGGAGAAGCTGGGCAAGGATACCGACATCGTCCTGCAAGGTGCTGCCCTCAAGAAGGGCAGCGGCATGGCCGAGGCCACCCAGGCGGCTCTTCAGAAGTTGATCGACGATGGCACCTATGCCAAGATCCTCAAGAACTGGGGCGTTCAGAGCGGTGCTGTTGAGAAGGCGGAGATCAACCCTGCGGTCTCTGACTGAGGCAAGCCTCCAGGCGCGGGTCGGTTCAACAACCGGTCTGCGCCTAGCGGTTGGCCTGGCTGGATAGGCTAGGCCTGAATAAGTTCAGCGGTGCGGAAGGAAGCAGGAGATGCATACCAAGAAGGGGACGGACCAGATTCAGATCCCCGGCAGAATAGAGGCCAGGCCGGTGCGCAAGCCGGGGCCGATTGTGGCTGCCGTCATCGTGGCCATTTTCGTGGCCATGCTGATCCACGGCATGGTGACCAATCCCAACTTTGATTGGCCTACGGTCTGGAAGTACCTCTTCAACGAGCATGTCCTGGATGGCATCAAGTGGACTCTTCTGCTGACTGTCTACGCCATGGTTCTGGCCACAATTCTGGCCATCATCCTGGCAGTGATGCGCAAGTCGTCCAATCCGGTCCTGCGCTGGGTCAGCTGGTTCTTCATCTGGTTCTTCCGTGGCACTCCTGTATATACCCAGCTGGTCTTCTGGGGTCTGCTTTCCGTGCTGATTCCCAAGCTGGCCATCGGCATCCCCTTCGGGCCCGAGTTCTGGAGCGTCGACACCAAGACCGTGCTCAACGCCACCGTGGCCACGGTTCTGGGCCTGGGACTGAACGAGGCTGCCTACCTTTCCGAAATCGTCCGTGCCGGCATCGAGGCCGTAGATCCTGGTCAGGAGGAGGCCGCCAAGGCTCTGGGCATGCCGCCCGCCATGATCATGAGGCGGATCGTCCTGCCTCAGGCCATGCGCATCATCGTGCCGCCTACCGGCAATGAAACCATCGGCATGCTCAAGACCACATCCCTGGCTCTTGCCGTGCCCTTCACCCTGGAGCTCCAGTTCGCCACCAACGCCATCGCCAACCGCATCTACAAGACCATCCCGCTGCTGATTGTGGCCTGCATCTGGTACCTGGTCATCACCTCTATTCTGATGGTTATCCAGGCCCAGCTGGAGAAGCACTACGGCAAGGGCTTCGACTCGCGGCCGCTAGCCGGGTCGGGGGCCAAGGACGGCAAGGATGGCGAGGATCCTCAGACTCGTCAGGAGACCGACAAGGTCAACAAGGTCATGATGGCCGGGCTGAACGCCTGAGCGCAGGAGGAGAATCATGGACGAGGATATGCAGACCAAGAAAGACGGTCAAGGCGGCAAGGATCCGGCCATCGTCATCAGGAATGTGCACAAGGTATTCGGCGATCAGCATGTGCTGCGGGGAATCAACCTAGAGGTCATGCCCGGCACGGTAACGGCCGTCCTGGGGCCTTCCGGTTCGGGCAAGTCAACGCTGTTGCGGCTGATCAACCAGCTGGAGACCCGCACAGCCGGCGAGATCTATGTGGATGGCGAGCTGACTGGATACCGGAAGATCGATACGGGTAAGGGCCCTGTGCTGCAGACCTTGGATGACAAGGCCATTGCCAAGCAGCGTTCCAAAATCGGCATGGTCTTTCAGCGCTTCAATCTCTTCCCCCACATGACCGCCTTGGAGAACGTCATGGAGGCGCCGGTTCATGTGGGCCGGGTTCCCAAGACCGATGCCCGCCAGGAGGCTCAGGCCCAGCTGAAACGTGTAGGGCTCGAGGACAGGATGGACTACTACCCTGCCCAGCTCTCCGGCGGTCAGCAGCAGCGTGTGGCCATTGCGCGAGCCTTGGCTATGCACCCCGACATCATGCTCTTCGATGAGCCCACCTCAGCCCTGGATCCGGAGCTGGTGGGGGAGGTTCTGGGGGTTATGCGGCAGGTTGCCCAACAGGGCATGACCATGGTGGTGGTCACCCACGAGATGGGCTTCGCCCGCGAGGTGGCCGAGCAGATCGTCTTCATGGACCAAGGCGTTGTGGTGGAACAGGGAGGCCCTGACATCATCGACCATCCTCGCACCGAGAGGTTCGCCGAATTCCTGCACACTGTGCTCTAGCCTCAGGCTCTGTTCAGGTTGTAGAAATTCCGGCAAGAAGCCCCGTGGGCGGGCAGCGGCGAAACTCCCAAGGTTAGACTGGGGCCCATGTGTGGAATCGTCGGTTATGCGGGATCAGTACGGACGGCCTGCGGCAGGCCCTTGGAGGTCTGCCTCAAGGGTTTGGAGCGTTTGGAGTACCGAGGGTATGACTCGGCCGGAGTGGCCCTGGCTGCCCCTGTGATGACGCGGGTGGCCGTACGCAAGAAGGCAGGACGCCTGGGCAATCTGGTCGCCGATCTGAAGGCCAAGCCCATGCCCGAGGCCACCGTAGGCATCGGCCACACCCGTTGGGCCACCAACGGAGAACCCACTGATGTCAACGCTCATCCCCACATCAGCCGTGACGGCAAGGTCGCGCTTATCCACAACGGGATCATCGAGAACGCCTCCAGGCTGCGGCTGGACCTGGAGACCGAGGGATACACTTTTGTGTCCTCTACGGATACCGAAGTGGCTGCCAAGCTCCTGGGCAAGATCGCCCAGGAGATCGTCGACGCCACCGGCCAGCCCGATATCTTCGAGGCCATCAGGCGGCTGGCCCGCATGCTCAAGGGAGCTTTCACCATCCTGGCAGTGGACTCGAGGCAACCTGATCTGGTAGTGGGTATCCGACACGATTCGCCGCTGGTGGTCGGTCTGGGAGACGGAGAGAACTACCTGGGTTCCGATGTGGCCGCCTTCGTAGCCTATACCCGCCAGGCCATGGAGCTGGGGCAGGACCAGGCCGTCTGCATCAGCGCGGACCAGGTCAAGGTCACCGACTTCCAAGGGCATCCGGTGGAGCACCCGCGCCGTTACACCATCGACTGGGATGCCTCAGCCGCCGAAAAAGGCGGATGGGATTCCTTCATGGACAAGGAGATCCACGAGGACCCTGCGGCGGTCTCCAACACCCTGCTGGGCCGGTACGACGAGTCGGGCGACCTGGATTTGGACGAGGTTCATATCGACGAGGAGGTCTTCCGCCAGATTGACAAGATCATTGTCGTGGCCTGCGGGACGGCCTCCTACGCGGGGCTGGTGGCCAAGTACGCCATCGAGCATTGGGTTCGTATTCCGGTGGAGGTCGAGCTGGCCCATGAGTTCCGCTACCGTGATCCCATCCTGACCCCACGCACCCTGGTCGTGGCCATTTCCCAATCAGGGGAGACCATGGACACGTTGATGGCGCTTCGGCATGCACGGGAGCAGGGTTCAAGGGTACTGGCCATCTGTAACACCCAGGGGTCCACCATCCCCAGGGAGTCTGATGCCGTGCTCTACACCCACGCCGGCCCCGAGGTGGCTGTGGCCTCCACCAAGGCCTTCCTGGCTCAGATCGTGGCGGCCTACCTGCTGGGGCTGTACCTGGCCCAGGTCAAGGGGACCATGTATCGAGACGAAATCCACCAGACCATCGACAGCCTCAAAGCCATGCCAGCCAAAATCCAGAAGGTGCTGGACGGGCAGGCCGAGGTCATCAGCCAGACGGCTCAGCGCATGTCCAAGGCCCGCTCCTTCCTCTTCCTGGGTCGGCATGTGGGCTATCCGGTGGCCCTGGAAGGGGCGCTCAAGCTCAAGGAGATCGCCTACATCTTTACCGAGGGGTTCGCCGCTGGTGAGCTCAAGCACGGGCCCATCGCCCTGGTGGAGCCGGGGGAGCCTGTGGTGGTCATCGTCCCCAGTGCACGGGGTCGCAATGTGCTGCACGACAAGGTCATCTCGGCCATTGAGGAGGTCAAGGCCCGTGGTGCCTTCACCATCGTCGTGGCCGAGGAGGGCGACCCGGATGCCGACCGCTATGCTGACGTGGTCTTTTGGCGGCCGCCCTGCCCGACCCTGCTCAGCCCCCTGGTTGATGTGGTTCCCCTGCAGCTGTTCGCCCTGGACATGGCACGGCTCAAGGGTCTGGACGTGGACAAGCCCCGCAATCTGGCCAAGTCGGTCACGGTGGAATAGGGTCCCATGGCTGTCGGGTCCGAGCAGCAGGGACACCGGATGGTTCTGGAGGAGCCGCAGATTCCCTTCGAACCCAGAATCATATACGAGGATCAACGCATCATTGTGGTCGACAAGCCCCATTTTCTGGCCACTATGCCGAGAGGGATGTGGTATGCCAGTACCGTGCTGATCCGGATGCGTCGGCTCTACGGGGAGCCCGACATCATCCCTGCCCACCGGCTGGACAGGGCCACAGCAGGTGTGCTGGTTCTGGTACGAGATCCGTCTGCCAGGCGGTCCTATCAGATGCTCTTCCAGGAGCATCGCGTGCGCAAGATCTACCAGTGTCTGGCGCCGGTACGACCCATAGCTCGCCCGCGGACCGGCACCGTGCGACACCTGGATCCGCCCCGGGTCTTCCCGCTAGAGTGCCGCTCCAGGGTGATCAAACGCCGAGGGGTTCTCCAGGCCTGGGAA
The DNA here is from genome assembly GCF_026537235.1 of Bifidobacterium sp. B4111. NCBI lineage: Bacteria > Bacillati > Actinomycetota > Actinomycetes > Bifidobacteriales > Bifidobacteriaceae > Bifidobacterium > Bifidobacterium sp. B4111. The sequence goes on from NZ_JAFNMO010000001.1 coordinate 268,946, forward strand.
GAGCGCGGGCCGGTCAATGCCGTTACTCAAGTCGAGCTGACAGCGGGCCATGGATGTCTGGCCACCTACACCCTCTACCCAAAGACCGGCAAGACCCACCAGCTACGTGTGCACATGAACGCTCTGGGTCTGCCCATAGTGGGCGACGACCTGTACCCACGAATCCAGACCCGGGCCTATGACGACTTCTCCCGACCACTGCAATTGGTGGCCCGTGGCGTGGAATTCACCGACCCCTTCACCGGGGGTAAGCGTGCCTTTGTCTCCTCAGTCCCCTTGGATCCTCAAGGCGAGGACTAAACAGTCAGCCTGGTGGGACATAATGGTCAGGGGGTCCCGGAGCCGCGGGACGACGTGGACGCGGCAGGTATCCCGTCCGAGGTTTGAGACGGACCAGGAGGTTCTACCCATGAGCAAACCGACACGGCGGCCTTATCGATGGCCCAAGCATTTCAAGGGTCAGCAGTCCCTCTGGTACGGCTGCGACTACAACCCCGACCAGTGGCCTGAGGATACATGGGATGAGGACATCAGGCTGATGACCAAGGCAGGGGTCAACGTGGTGGCCTTGGCGGTCTTCTCCTGGTCGCGCATAGAGCCCAGCCAGGGGGTTTTCGATTTCGATTGGTTGGATCGGATCATTGACAAGCTTGGTCGGGCCGGCATCGGGGTCAATCTGGCCTCGGCCACGGCTTCGCCGCCGCTTTGGCTGACTCAGGCCCATCCTGAGGTTCTGCTCAGGGACGGGCGTGGCGACACGGTTTGGCCCGGGGCCCGGCAGCATTGGCGGCCTACCTCGCCGGTCTTCCGTTCCTACGCCTTGAAACTCTGCCGGGCCATGGCCGAGCACTACCGGGACAACCCCTATCTGGTGGCCTGGCATGTGGGCAATGAGTATGGCTGCCACAATCGCTTCGACTATTCCGATGATGCTATGCGGGCCTTCCAGCGCTGGTGCCGCCGCCGTTACAAGGACATTGAGGCCGTCAATCGCGCCTGGGGCACGGATTTCTGGTCACAGAGGCTGAGCGATTTCTCGCAGATTCTGCCGCCGCGTTTCATTGGCCAGGGGAATTTCCAGAATCCGGGCCGCATGCTGGACTTTGAGCGGTTCAGCTCTGACGCCCTCAAGGATTTCTACATGGCCGAGCGTGACACCTTGGCTGAGATCACCCCGGATATACCTTTGACCACCAACTTCATGGTCAGTGCCGGCGGATTCGCCCTGGACTACGACGACTGGGGCAACCAGGTGGACTTTGTGGCCAACGACCACTATGTGACGCCGGGCAGGGATCATCTGGAAGAGTTGGCCTATTCCTCCAGCCTGGTGGATGCCATCGCCCGTAGGCGCCCCTGGTGGCTTATGGAGCAGGCCACTTCGGCGGTCAACTGGCGGCCGGTCAACCCCCGCAAGGAGCCCGGACAGCTGGAGCTCGACTCCCTGGCCCACCTGGCACTCGGGGCTGATGCCATCTGCTACTTCCAGTGGAGGCAGTCTCGGGCTGGGGCGGAAAAGTTCCACTCGGCCATGCTGCCTCATGCAGGTGAAGACACGGCAGTCTTCCGCGACGTCTGCCAGCTGGGAGGGGACCTGCAGGGTCTCTCGCAGGCTGGTTTGGCTGGTACCATGCTGGCCAAGGCCCCGGTGGCCCTGGTATTCGACTATGCAAGCCAGTGGGCCAGCTCCCACGCAGCCTCACCCAGCGACCGGGTCGAGCATGGCCAGGAGCCGCCGGTCTGGTACCGGGCCTTCCTTGACAACACCATCCGACCTGATGTCCTGCCAGTCAGGGCCGACTGGGAGGAGTATCCGTTGGTGGTACTGCCAGCCCTCTACCTGATCGACGCTGATCTTTCCAAGAGGCTGCACAAGTATGTGCATGGTGGAGGGCGGCTGATCGTCACCTGGGGCAGCGGCATCGCCGACGAGCAGGACCGCGTCTGGACCGGCGGCTATCCAGGGCCGCTTCGGGACCTGCTGGGTCTGTCGGTCGAGGAGTTCGCACCCATGGCTCCCGGCACGCCTGGTGTGCTGGACCATCTGGATCTGACCGACGGGGTTACGGCGCACGACTGGGCCGATGTCATCGGTCACCTGGACAAGGACACCGAGGTCCTAGCTAACTACCGGGCGGATCCCTGGACAGGGATGGATGGCATGCCGGCCATGACCGTCCATGATTGGGGTCATGGCAAGGCCGCCTACCTGGGTTGCCGTCTGGATGCCCAGGGTCTGGCCAAGGTTCTTCCTGCCCTGTTGGAGGCCCTGGATGTCGCTGATATGCGGTCGGCCCATGCAGACTCTGATCTGTTGAGAGTTGAGCGAGTCAGCAAGGATGATCGGACGCGCTTCGTCTTTCTGTTCAACCGGACCAGGCATCCAGTGCAGGTTCAGCTGGAGGGCCAGATCTTGGTGGGTTCACTGGCCGGCATTGACGGGGATGGCAAGCAGGCCAGTCTGCAGGTCAATGGCGCGTTGGTGCAGCGTGTGGTCGGCCATCGGCATTGAGCTGGTGAATCCTGTACATGCCGGCGAAGATCAACTCGGGATCGTAGACCTCGATCAGATCGGTGTCTTCTGAGAAGGTACGGCCCATGCCACCCGTGGCCACCACGTGGAAGTCCCGGCCTATCTCGCTGCGGTATTGGCGGATGATCCGCTCCAGGCCGCCGAGGAAGTTGTAATAGAGCCCGGCCTGCATGGCCGTCCTGGTACCAGTTGCCATGATGGTCTGAGGGCGGGTGATCTCCACCTGGGGAAGTTGGGCGGTCTGGCCGGCAAGGGCCTGGGCTCCCGAGCGGATGCCCGGCACGATCAGGCCTGAGCGAATGGCGCCCCTGTCATCCACATAGTTGAAGGTGGTGGCCGTGCCGAAGTCGATAACCAGTACAGGCCCTCCGTAGCGGTGGAAGGCGCCCACGCAGTCAGCCAGGCAGTCGGCGCCCAGGGAGCGCGGGTCGTCCAGACGGATGTTCATGCCCGTCTTCACGCCAGGGCCCACCACCATGGGGTCGATGGAAAAGAAGCGGATCAGGCAGGACCTGACGGCGTGCATGACCGCAGGGGCCACTGAAGAGATGATGGCGTCCTGCACATCCGCAGTCTTGTAGCCTGCCAGGGCCATGAGCTGCCCTAGCAGAAGCCCGAACTCATCGGCCGTGTGATCGATCCTTGTGGTCAGCCTGTAGGAGGCGGCGACCTGGTCGCCCTCCATGAATCCGACCTCGATGTTGGTGTTGCCGATGTCGATGGCCAGCAGCATGTCTCTTCCTCCCTGCCGTCGTCCGGGCGCGTGGCGCTTTCCGAATCCATCCTAAGCGCATAAGCCTGTGTAATGGCTTCGGGGAGTATGCTGGTGGGCGGTGATCGACCAGAATGGCGGTCAACCACAGCATAAGGATTCGTCAATGAACGCAGATCGACACGGCACGCATGCCCATGACAGCGTGACCGCAGCAGATACAGACGTGGCCCAGGAACCAGGCCCAAGCACTGACCCTGAACTCAACGCCAGGATCAGACCCATGAAGTCGGGCGGCAACACCCTGCCCTGGAAGCTGCTCAGTCTCCTGCTGGCACTGGCCTTGGCTATCTCCCTGTGGATAGGGCATCGTGGAGTCGCTGGTCAGGCCGAGGGCGGGAGCGTGGCGGATACGGTCACTGTGGGCCTCAAGCTGGCTCCCACCAATCTGGACATCCGCAACCAGTCGGGTACGGCGCTGGATCAGCTCCTGATCGGCAATGTCTATCAGGGTCTGGTGTCACGAGATTCTAGGAATCGGGTGCGCCCAGGGCTGGCAAAAAGCTGGAATATCTCCGAGGATGGCCTGGTCTACACCTTCCATCTGCATGAGGGCATCCGCTTCTCCAACGGCCATGCTCTTCGGGCCCAGGACGTGGTCGACTCCATTCGCGGACTTATGGCAGGTCACTATCAGGGCAGCGAGATGTTGGAGGGTTTCCAGGGTGTGGAGGCCACAGATCCGCTGACGGTGCGCCTGACGTTGTCCAGACCCTATCAGGATCTGCTCTGGCAACTGAGCGGGCGGGCCGGTCTGGTCTTTGACCGGCGGGCTCATTACGACATGAAGACCCAGGCCGTGGGATCCGGCCCATACATGCTGGCAAGCTTCCGTCCAAACGACTCGGTCACACTCAAGGCCGATCCACACTACTGGGGCAGCGACAAGCCTAAGACGCCAACCATCGTCATCCGTTACCTCAATGATGACAACGCCGCCGTCAACGCCCTGCGTAGCGGGGATGTGCAGGTGCTGGCTCCGGTCACCGAGAACCTGGCCAGTCCCTTCCGCAAGAGCCCCGACTTCCAGGTCAAAGCGGGCGACGATACCGACAAGTACGTCCTGGCCATGAACGGCAAGGGTGGTGCCACATCCGATCCACGGGTGCGTCAGGCCATCCGCCATGCCATCGACCATCGGCAGCTGATCGCATCCCGGGGCGGATCGGATAGGGCTCTGGGTGGACCCATACCCTCCTTGGATCCCGGCTATCAGGATCTGACCAGGCTCTATCCCCACGATCCGGAGCAGGCGCAGCGGCTTCTGGCCCAGGCCGGGTATGGTCCCGAACACCGGCTCAAGCTACGACTGACCTATGCCAACACCTATGGCAGCGAACTGGGCGATCAGCTGCGCTCGCAGCTGCGTCAGGTGGGCATCGACCTGGATGTGCGGGTGGTGGAATTTTCAGTCTGGCTCCAGGACGTGCATGCCAACAAGGACTATGACCTGTCTTTGGTGGATCATGGCGAGAGCCACGACTTCCACCAGTGGGCCAACCCCGGCTACTACTACAACTATGACAATCGTCAGGTCCAGGAGCTTTACCGTCAGGCCATGGCCACGACCTCTGCCGATGACTCCGACAGGCTCCTAGCCCAGGCTGCCTGGATCGTCAGCAAGGACGCAGCGGCGGACTGGCTCTTCAACTACCGGGTGACCACGGCCTGGCGGAAGGGGTTGGAGGGCTTCCCGGTCGATCTGAACCAGTCTCTCATGCCCTTATCTGACGTGATTTATAGGCGGGGGTGACCATGGCCAGATTCCTGATGCGGCGCTTGGTGCTCTTCATCTTGGCGCTGATAGGCATTTCGCTGCTCATCTTCTTGGCTCTGCGCATTCTGCCCGGTGACGTGGCCGCCATTATGGCCGGGCTGGATGCCCCACCCGAACGCGTCGATCGGTTGCGTCGGCAGATGGGCCTGGATCGCTCCTACCCAAGGCAGTATCTGGATTGGATCGGCGACTTTCTGCAGGGGGACCTGGGCAGGTCCATTCTTACCAACCGTTCCATCGCTTCTCAGGTAGGTGTCCGAGCCCAGATCACCTTTCCGCTGATCCTTTTGGGGCTGGCCGTGGCTCTGCTGCTGGGCATTCCCCTGGGCTGTGCGGCCGCTCTGGCTCGCTCGCCACGGATGCAGTCATTCAGCCACATGGTAGCCATTGTGGGCGGATCAGTACCGGCCCTCTGGTCAGGACTGCTGCTGATCATGCTCTTCGTCAAGGGCAGTGGCCTGATCGGTCTGTTGCCCTCTCAGGGCTTTCCTGCACTCGGCTGGGCTCAGCCGGGTCAGGCCTTGGCGGCATTGATTCTGCCCGCGCTGTCTACCGGCATCATCGTGGGTGCCGGCATCATGCGGTACACCCGCTCCTTGTTGGGCGACATGCTCTCTTCGGGGTATGTGGACATGGGCATGGCCTGCGGGATGACCCGGACCCAGGCTGCTCTGCGCATCGGTCTGCGGCTGGCTTCCCCCCAGCTGGTTTCGGTGATTGGACTGACCATGGCCGAGATGATCACCGGGGTCATGGTCAGCGAGAACCTGTTCGCCCTGCCGGGACTGGGCTCCATGCTGATCACCGATGTGGGCAACCGGGATCTCCCAGCTGTTCAGTCCGAGCTGCTTCTGCTGGCGGCCTTCTTCCTCTTCCTGGGACTCCTGGTGGACGTTATCCATAGGCTGATCGATCCGCGTTTTCGAGGTGCGGCCAGACAGGAGGTGGTTGCCTTATGAATTGGGGACACGAAGACAGGCCCCACCTGGGATTGAGGGCCACATTCCCAGGCCAACTGGGATTCTTCGGACGGACGCGGGTGGTGTTGTCTAGCATGTGGCGCAAGGCCTCGGGGCGATACTCGCTTATTGTTCTGGCCATATGGATCCTGGTCTCCCTGGTCTCCAGGTTCTGGACCCCGGTTCCGATTTGGGTCACTGACGGGTACCGGATTTGGCAGGCCCCTAGCCGTGCCCATCTGCTGGGAACAGATGGCACCGGGGCAGACATTCTTTCCTGGCTGCTGGCGGGATCGGCCACCAACCTGGTCATCAGCCTTCTGGCGGTTCTCCTATCAGGCGTACTTGGACTTCTTCTGGTCATGGCCATGGTCTCGCGCCGTTCAGGAGTATCACAGACGGTCGTGGTCCTGGTAGATGCCCTGATTTCCCTGCCTACAGTTCTGCTGGCCCTGATCCTGGCTGTCCCCCTAGGCCCCAGCATCGCCGTGGTCGTCGTGGCCTGTGGGTTCGGTTACGGACTCAACCTGGCCCGGATCGTACGGCCCCAAGCGCTTCTGGCAGCAGAGTCGGACTACGTGCGATCCGCCCGACACAGCGGGGTCGGATCCTTCAGAATCTTCTGTACCCATCTGGTGCCCAACGTCATTCCGGTCCTGTGCGTCCAGCTTTCCATGTCGGCGGGGACCTCCGTGCTGGCTGAGGCAGGGTTGACCTACCTGGGGGTGGGCGTTCCCTCTGGCCTGCCCTCCTGGGGGCACTCGCTGACCACCTCGGTCAAGTTCATCAATGTCTTTCCACTTACTGTGCTCTGGCCTGGCCTGGTGGTCACCATGGTGGTGGTTGCTCTGAACCTGTTCGGTGACGCCCTGCGTGATGCCATCGATCCGGTTACCAACCCCAGGCTCAGGGCTGCCGTAGCTGCCGCCGGACGGTCCACTCTTCAATCTGTGCGTCAGGAAACGTCTGCGTGCTTAGAAGCTTCGGGCCATGCAAGCGAGGGAGACAATCATGTCGCTGAATATTGACGGCCTGAGCCTGTCCATCAATGGCCGCACCATTCTCGACCAGGTGGATCTCCAGGTGAAGGACGGCCAGCGGGTAGGTCTGATCGGCTCCTCAGGCTCCGGAAAGTCGATGATCGCCCGCAGCGTTTTGGGCACCACGCCACTGACGGCCTCTCTGTCGGGATCCATTCTGGTGGACGGGCTCCAGATTCTCGGTTCGGATGACCGGTCCCTGGCGGACCTGCGCGGTTCCCGGATGGGCATGATCTTTCAGAATCCTTCCACGGCCCTGAACCCGGTCAAGAAGATCTACAGTCAGGTTGAGCTTCCCCTCCGTCGCCACTATCGTCTGAGCGCCCAGGAACGGCGCAGACGGGTTATGGAGATATTGGCCCAGGTCGGGTTAGATGCGGATCTGGCTGGATCCTACCCGCATGAGCTGTCCGGGGGGCAGCAGCAGCGGGCGGCCATAGCCACGGCCCTGGTCACCAAGCCCAGACTGATTCTGGCAGACGAGCCGACCACGGCCCTGGATGCCATAACCCAGCGGCAGATTGTGGACCTGCTGGTCTCCCTGGTCGACCAGAACGGGGCCTCCCTGCTGTTCATCACCCATGATTTCTCAGTCCTGGCCCAGGTTGCCGATTACTGCTACATCCTTGACGCTGGGCGAGTGGTGGAAAGCGGACAGACGCAGAGCATTCTGCGTAGCCCATCCAGTCCGCAGGGCAGGACCCTGGTGCGGGCGGCCAGAGAGTTGACGCTGAGCACAGATGGAGGCAAGCATGAGGCTGACTGATGGTGCACATGCCGATCCGATCCTGATCGGGGAGGGCCTGACCAAGATCTATGCCTCCACCGGCAGTGGAACGGCTCGAGAAGCTGCAGTTGACGGCATCGATGTTTCCCTCCTGTCGGGGGAGTGCCTGGCGATCATAGGGGAGTCCGGCTCGGGGAAAACCACGCTTTCCCGTCTGCTTCTGGGCCAGCTGAGGCCTGATGCCGGGCAGGTGGCATATTTGGGCAGATCAGTTCTCCATGGTTCCACGGCAGCCAAGTCGCTTGCCCATGACTCCGCTCTGGTCTTCCAGAACCCCTTTGCTTCCCTGGATCCCCGGTGGACCATCGGCCGGTCGGTAGCCGAACCTCTGCTGGCTGTCAGGCGCAGGGAGAGGGGACGAGACCTGGCCGATCGGGTGGCCCAGGTGCTGTCAGAGGTCCAGCTTGATCCGGACAGGATCATGACGGCTTATCCCTCCGATCTGTCAGGTGGTCAGGCCCAGCGGGCGGCCATAGCCCGCGCACTGATCGTCAAGCCCAGGATACTCTTGGCCGATGAGCCCATGAGTGCCATCGACGTTTCAGCACGCGTAGGGATTCTCCATACCCTTCAATCAATCATGGCCCAGTCCAAACAGCAGAGCGATTCGTCAAATGGTATGTCCATGATTATCATCTCCCATGATCTGGGTGTGGTCCAGCACATAGCAGACAGGGTCATGGTGCTCAGGCAGGGGAAGGTTGTGGAGGAGGGGCCGGTGAAGGCCATCCTCAATCATCCTGAGCAGTCCTATACCCGCCAGCTTCTGGCTGCTGCAACCCTGTAGGTGTTCGTTTTCCCGACGATTGACCACATGGTCGTTCGCCCACTGCTTGACTCCTGCCGTGGCAATAGACTGGGGAATCATGGTGGACATCCAGGATGCAGGGCAGGCGCTGAAGCGGTATTTCGGATATGAGTCCTTTCGCCCAGGTCAAGAGGATTTGGTCAAGGCTATCCTGAATGGGCGGGACTGCCTGGGTGTTATGCCGACCGGGGCCGGCAAATCCATTTGCTATCAGATTCCTGCCACTCTTCTGGACGGTCTGACCATCGTCATCTCTCCCTTGGTTTCCCTGATGAAGGACCAGGTGGACGGGCTGGAGGACGCAGGCATCCAGGCCTCATTCGTCAATTCCACCCAGGACATGGATGAGCAGTCCCTGGCCCTGGCTCAGGCTGCACAAGGGCGCAGCAAGATCCTCTACGTGGCTCCCGAGCGGCTGGATGCCCCCAGATTCAGGGAATTCGCCCAGCATACAAAAATTTCCCTGCTGGCTGTGGACGAAGCCCACTGCGTATCCCAGTGGGGTCAGGACTTCCGCCCTGCCTATCTAGGCATCGGCGATTTCATCAGGTCCCTGCCCGACCGACCTACGGTGGCAGCCTTCACTGCTACGGCGACCGAGAAGGTTCGGCGCGACATCGTATACATGCTGGGCCTTGACGATCCCTACGTGGCGGTGACGGGTTTCGACAGGCCCAACCTCTTCTTCGACGTGATCAAGTTGGAGAGCAAATACAAGAATCGCTGGGTGGTCCAGTACGCACTGAAGCATGGCGATGATTCTGGCATCGTCTACTGCGCCACCCGCAAGGAGACCGAGGCTCTGGCTGATGACCTGACCAAGGCCGGTGTCAGTGCTGTCAGCTACCACGCTGGCATGGATGCTCAGAACAGGGAGCAGGCGCAACGGGACTTCGTCAACGACAAGGTGCAGGTGGTTGTGGCCACCAATGCCTTCGGCATGGGCATCGACAAGTCCAACGTACGCTATGTCATTCATCACAATATGCCTGAGAGCATCGAGGCCTATTACCAGGAGGCCGGCAGAGCGGGACGTGACGGCGAGCCAGCCCGTTGCTCCCTGCTGTGGAACGAGAGCGACATCGTCACCCGCAGACGCCTGCTGGACATGGACAACGGCAACGACAGACTGACCGGTGAGCAGGCCGAAGCAGTCAGGGCCGAACACCGGCGTCTGCTCAACGTCATGATCGGTTACTGTCGAACCACCGGCTGCCTTCACCAGTACATGCTGCGGTATTTTGGCGAGGAGGTGGACCAGGCTGCCGCAGGTCTTTCGCCTGCCGAAGCCGACAAGGGCAAATCTGTCCCGGTCGGGCATCCTGACACCGGTAGCGGCGGCTGCCAGAACTGTTCCAACTGCCTGAGCACCTTCACGACCATCGACGTCAGCGATGTGGCCCGTGCCATCAGCAGGTGCGTTCATGATGTGAACCAGGGATTCGGCTCCGGCAAGATCGCGCAAATTCTTCGGGGATCGCGCTCGCAGGACCTTCTTCGGCGAGGGTTGGATCGGTGCCCTAGCTATGGTGCTCTGGACCAGGTTCCAGAGGCGCGAATCCGTGACGTGCTCAACCAGATGGCCTCGGACGGGTATCTGTATATCACCGAAGGGCGGCTGCCCATGGTTCATTTCGGACCCAAGGCCGCGCAGACGGTCAGTCCGGACTTCCATTACGAGATCAAGCGGACGGAACGCCCGCGTGCCTCGGGCAAGGTCTACGGCGGCAGGTCTTCTTCGACTGTCGACGATGACGGTCTCGATCAGGCCGCTGCTAGCGATGCCAGCCCAGAGGATGAGGAACTTTTCCAGAAGTTGCGCGATCTGCGGACCAGCATAGCTCGCAAGATTGGCAAGCCTCCCTACATTGTCTTCTCCGACAAGGCACTGCGCGATATGTGCCGTCTTCGTCCGGCTGATGATTCAACCTTCTTGGCCGTCAATGGTGTGGGGCAGCACAAGCTGGAGCAGTATGGACCCCAGTTCATGGGTGTCATCTCCGAGTTTTCGGCCAGAGGAGGGGTGGATGTGGTCAGGGGCACTGCCGAATCTGATAGGTAGGTCGGCCTACCATGAGACATACATGACTTCATCAAGGTTGCCTTTCATACCGGGCGCCCGACAGGAAAGGAAATAACAATGGCTGACAAACCTATTGTAGAGAGCTTCCAGCTGGATCACACCAAGGTCAAGGCGCCCTACGTTCGACTGATCGACGAGGAGAAAGGGCCCCAAGGAGACATCATCTCCAACTATGATCTCCGTCTGGTCCAGCCCAACCAGAACGCCATTCCAACTGCCGGGCTGCATACCATCGAGCACACCATCGCCGTGCTCCTGCGCGAGCGCATCCCCGGTTACATCGACTGCTCGCCCTTCGGCTGCCGGACGGGCTTCCACCTGCTTGCCTGGGGCCGTCATTCGACCGAGGATGTGGCCAAGGCCCTGAAGGAGTCACTGGAGTTCATCGCCGAAAAGGCCACCTGGGACGATGTGCCCGGCACCGAGATCACCTCCTGCGGCAACTACCGTGACCATTCGCTCTTCTCGGCCAAGCAGTGGAGCCGCGACATCGTGGCCGCCGGCATCAGCTCCGATCCCTTTGAACGCAAGCTGGTCTGATCGCTGACAGGCAAACAATTGGGCCTGAGGAAGGGTATGTTCCTTTCCTCAGGCCCAGTTCGATGCAACAGACGAAAGCTCAACTACGCAATATGGTTTCGATCTGTTTCATCTGATCGTCATCAATCTGCATGGCTGGTTCGCGGATTCGTGTGCTGATGGGCAGACCCTGCAGTCGCACAGCTCCCTTGATGGCCGACACGAACAAATCCGCAGTGTCGTAAATCGCCATCAGGTGGTTGATGCGTTGGGCCTTGTCTAGCGCAGTCCGGTAATCGCCCTCTTGATAGGCCTGATGCATGGCTACGAAGGTTTCCGGCTCCACGTTGGTCAGGCCCGATAAAACACCGTTGCCTCCGCAGATGCGATTGACCATATAGTATTCGTCGAATCCGGAGAACACCGAGAACTCAGGGCTGACACGTCTGACTGCCGATACGACTCGACGTGTGTGGCTGATTGTGTCCACGGTGTCTTTGATGCCAACGATGTTTGGACATTCCTGGGCCAGTTTAGCGACCAACTCCGGGGAGCAGTCGTTGCCTGTACGAGCAGGGAAGTTGTAGAGGATCACCGGCACAGTCGAGGCGTGAGCGATGCTGGTGAAATACCTGTAAGCAGTCGGTTCCGAAGGGCCGAAATAATAGGGGCTGACAGCCACCACGGCATCGGCGCCGATTTGTCCGGCAAACTTGGTCAGATCCATAACCCGGTCCATGTCAGTGTCGCCTACTCCGACGAATACCTTCATGCGCCCCCGTATATGGTCGACGGCGAATTGCAGGGCTGAGCGCTTCTCTTGGAGATCATAGGCATAGAACTCGCCGATGCTTCCGAACAGAAGCACTCCATCAATGCCAGCCTGGATCAGATGGTCCAGATGTCGTCCCCACAGGTCGGTGTCGATGACTCCTTGATCGTCGCTGATGGTAATCGACGGGCAGAATATTCCCTCAAATGTGGCTGATGATGTGCTCATGTTCACCCTTCCACAGTAAGCATATCGGCATTGATCCCATAGGCCCTCATGGCGTTGTGCTTGAAGAAGTCCTCATCAGGGCCAAAGGTATCCAGCATCAGTTGCCAGTGTTCCTGGAGTGAGGAGTGCACGGTGACGACCGGCCAGTTGGAGGCGTAAAGGACCCTGTCCGGGGGAAATGTGTCCCTGACGAAGGCGACGATGTCGCGATCGACCGGCAAGTCCCCTGATACCTTGATATAACAGTGCGGCAGGGCCGCCATGGCCTCTATGGCCTTTCTGGAGGTCGACGACAAGTCGGTCATATTGCCCAGATGGTCCATGATGACAGTCAGGGAAGGAACTTGAGAAAATGCCTGAGCCATGTCCGGCAGTTCCGCCCCCCTGTTGCACAGCTCAAAGGGCAGGCCCTTATCAGCCATGGCGCAGAGCCCAGCGATGAAGGAGGGTTCCATGCAACGGCCGCGAGGGGCAGAGTCAGTGTGCAGTGGCTCTCTGATACCCGTAGCATTGATGGGCACCCTCATATAGGGCCCTACCTGGACTCGGAGCATTCGGGCAAGAATCTTGGGGTCATTGTTCTCATAGACCAAGCGGTCCTCTAATAGGGGGTCGTCCGAGTCTACTTCCACATAGACTCCGCCCAGAAATTCCACTCCCAGCTGCTCGTACTCGCTTTCCAGCTCATGAAGGGGAAAGCTCCGGTTCAGTGAGGGCATTCCGTCCAGCCACGGCAGATGCTGCCGTTCAAGATCCCACATATGGAAGTGAGCATCGATGACCTGTAGTTGTCGTGTCATTTTAGGCTCCTTGCTTAAGACCTATGCGGCACCCGCGGAAGGCATACCAGGCGATGTAGAGGAATCCGGGTACGGTCACCAGCATGGCGATTTCGATGCCCATGGCATCCTGGATGGCACCCAACAGCAGTGGAATCAGGGCCGCTCCGACGATGCTCATAACCAGCGCAGAAGAGCCGGTCTTGGCGTCGTTGCCCCTGATGCCCTTGAGCGTCAGCGAGAAGATCGTGGGGTAGCCGATCGATATGAACAGATAGGCAACCAGGAAGCATATGACCGAGAATCGTCCCAGACCCAGGAATACCAGAAGCATCAGCACGGCTGTGATGCACATGTAGACGCCCAGTATCTTACCGGCATCGAATTTGGTCATCAACGGAGTGGTCAGGAACCGGCCAAGGGTGAACAGCAGCGACAGCAATGCCAACAATGTGGCAGCCAGACCGGCGGTGATGCCAGCGCCCCAGTGTTTGAGGGCATAAGCGGAGAACATGGCCATGCCCGCCACCTGCAAGCCAATAAAGATGAACTCGGCTATCACGCCCAGTACGAAGTAAGGGCGTTTCAGCAGGCTTGAGGTGCCGGAGCCGTTACCAGTTTTCCCTTCCTGCTCGTCATCGCCAGGTGGTGTTGGCAGTTTGAAGACGATGAATACAGCCAACACCAACAGCAGAACGATGCCGATGACGATATAGATCATCCTGGTGTCAGACAGGAACTTGACCTTGGCTTGCTCAAAGCCTGGCTCTTTTGGGGTCAGGGTTTTGGATAGCACTCTGCCCAAAATCAGAGGCCCCACCACGTTGCCGACGCCGTTGAAGCTCTGTGCCAGATTGAGTCTGAAGGATTCGCCTTTTTCATCGCCCAGCTTGGTGACGTAGGGATTGCAGTTGGTCTCCAGAGATGAGGCTCCAAGCGCTACCACGAACATGGCGAACAGAAAGAGTCCGTAGCTGGCCATATTTGTGGCCGGCACCACGATGAATGCTCCGACTGCGAACAGTATCAGTCCGGAGATGACCCCGCCCTTGTAACCGAAGCGCTTGGAGATGATTCCGGCTGGGATGGCCATGACGAAGTAGGCTCCGTAGTAGGCCACCTGCAGCAGTGATGCCTGGGTGCTGTTCAGCTCCATGTAGTTGCTGAATGGGCTGTTGAGGGCGTTGACCAGGTTCATGGTCAATCCCCAAATGAAGAAGAGTCCGATGACCAGGGTTATGGCGACGGTTGCCTTGGACCCGCCCTTGTTTCGCGTATTTGTATTATCCATGTCAGAGCTCAATTCAGTGCCCGGTCCAGGTGGACGTATCCGCCATCGACGAACACCCATTGGCCGGTGGTGTGTGATGCGCGATCAGAGAGCAGGAAGGTGGCGGTATTTCCGATTTCTTCGGGTGTGGTCATGCGATGCTCCAGAGGAATCTTGTCTGTGATGACCGACAGGCGTGCCTGCTGGGCCTCTTCATCGCCAAAGGTCTTGATCCAGTCAGCATAGAGCGGGGTCCAGCATTCCGAGACCACGATGGCATTCACTCGTACGTCATCATGGACCAAGGCCGCAGCCCATTCTCTGGTCAGGCCCAGAATCCCGCCCTTGGCTGCTGCATAGGCGCTGGTCTTGCCCTGACCGGTCACAGCGGTTTTGGAGGTGATGTTGATGACTGATCCGTGGCTTTCCTTGAGGTAGGCACAAGAGGCGTGCATGAGTTCGTAGTAGTGGGTGAGATTGCCGTGTACGGAACGCTCGAACTCGCGCCAGTCAGTAGTTTCCAAAGCCTTGTTGTCGTTAACTCCAGCGTTGTTGACTATGCCATCGATATGACCGAATTCCTTGTGTACCTGCTCTACAATGGGTGCTATGCTGTCGGTGTCATTCAGATCCAAAATGAAGGTCCGGTAGGTATCGGTATAGGCCTCGATGTCCTTGCAGAACTGGTCCCTGGCTGACTCGTCACGATCTATGACTGCGGTTATGGCACCCTCCTGGGCCAGTTGTAGGGTGATGCCCCTGCCGATGCCCTTAAAGCCACCGGTGATGATGAATACCTTGTTCTTGAGATGCAGATCCATGAGAACTCCTTTGTCTATATGGATGATGATTTGTTTGAGGTTCAGTGATTGGACCGGATTTTGATTGAGGTGGGCCGCTCTCACTCCTGGTGCAGGTAGCGCTGTGCGGTTTCCACGGTCATTTCGGCTCCATTGCCGGGAGCGGTCGGTGCCTTATACATGCCTTGGCTGATATGCACGGGGTTCACGAAATATTCGTGCTGGTTGTCCACGTACTCGATCATTCGGCCCTGTGTGGTGCATGAGACGGCTGCGTAGTCGAACATGGCGAAGTGGCAGACCATCTCGCACAATCCGACCCCGCCGGCGTGGGGGCAGACTATCTTGTGGAACTTGCGAGCTAGCAGGTATTCCAGAACTATCTCCTGGGGGCCCGCCACTCTGGTGGCGTCGATCTGCATGATGCCGAAGGCGTTAGCCTGCAGGAACTGCTTGAACATGATGCGGTTCTGCATCTGTTCGCCGGTTGCCACGGGTATGGGATTAATGGCTCTGGCAATGGTTGCGTGGCCGATGATGTCGTCGGGGCTGGTAGGCTCTTCGACCCATGCCAGGTCGAAGTCATGGAAATGGTTGATCCAATCAATGGCTTGCGGGACATCCCAGACCTGATTGGCGTCGACGGCCAGGCGGACGTCGGGACCGATGGCATCCCTGGCCAGTCCCAGACGGCGTATGTCATCATCGAGGTTCTGGCCTACCTTGAGCTTGATTTGCTTAAAGCCCTTTTCCTGAGTCTCTCGTTTGGCGATCTCCACCATCTTTTCGTCGCTGTAGCCAAGCCAGCCGGGTGCTGTCGAATAACCGGGGTATCCGTGCTGGCGAATTTCTTCGATGCGCTCCTGCTTGCCGGATTGCCCATCCTTGAGGATATCTATGGCTTCCTCGGGGCGCAGGGCATCGGAGAGGTATCTAAAGTCCAATGTGCTGACAAGATCCTCTGGATCCATTTCAGCCAGCAGCAGCCACAAGGGTTTTCTCGCCCTTTTGGCTTTCATGTCCCAAAGAGCGCTCAGCAGTGCGCCGATGGCCATGTGCTCGACTCCCTTTTCGGGCCCCAACCAGCGCAGCTGTGAGTCATGGACCAATAGGTCCCAGGCCAGGCCCATGCTGTCCAGTAGACGTTCAACCTCCAGGCCGCGCAGAGTCTCTCCTATGGAATCTATAGCTCTGCAAACGACATCGTTGCCTCGTCCGATGGTGAAGACCAGGCCACAACCTTTGATGCCGTCGTCAGCCGAGGTGTGTATTTCCACATAGGCGGCCGAATAGTCGGGGTCCTTGTTCATGGCATCCGACCCTGACAGGGTCAGAGAAGTGGGAAAACGAAAGTCATACGTTTTCACCGCAGTGATAGTACTCATCGTGGCTCCTTTGCCAATCTTGTGAACGTATACCTCAGTATAGGCGTAGAAATAGAAATTTGAAAATTAGAAATGTAAAAATTCTAAATCCGACATGGATGCTTTTGGTGCTTCGTTGGTTACGATTGGTGGGTAATGGAAAGGACGCACATGGCCAGACAGGAACCAGGCAATCCCCACGTTGGCGCCATAGCCGAGCAGCTCGGCATCTCTGCTTCGACCGTCTCCAAGGTGATCAACGGTCGACCGGGCGTGGCGGCAAAAACCCGTCGAAGGGTCGAAAAAGCTTTGGCAGACGAGGGCTATGCGCATCCGCTTGTCAGCACGAAAATTGCTCAGACAATTGAGCTGGTTGTGGATTATATTGCCAACAATGGCACCATCGAGATGATACGTTATGCCTCGAAATGGGCCTTGGATGCCGGTCTGGCTTTGACGGTGACACAGACTGATCACCAGCGACGTGCTGAGGAATGTCTGAGGGGGATCATTGATCGTAACCCGCTGGGGGTGATCACCCAGATGTCCTCCATAGACCAAGAGGGCAAGAATGTGCTCAAAGCAAGGGGCATTCCCCTGGTGGCGGTCGATCCAGTGGATTTGGTCAGCGACGAGGATATGAGCATAACGCTAGACAATTGGACTGGAGGATACCAAGCGGCCAAATGCCTTCTTGACGCTGGGCACCGGAGCATTGGCGTTATCGCCGGACCGGCGACTGTGCAATCCGCGCAAGCCAGACTGGCTGGATACCGAGCAGCATTGGCAGCCATTGGTGCCAGCCTGCCGTCGAGCATGGTTCAGCAGGGGGACTATTTGCCTGACAGGGGATACCAAGCCGCCTGTGATCTGTTGGACCGCGATCAGCGTCCGACTGCGATTCTGGCCTGCAACGACTTGACAGCTGTCAATATCTATAGAGCGGCTCGCGAACGTGGGCTGGAGCCCGGGCAGGACCTGTCCGTGGTCGGATTCGACAACGTCTATCCGTCCTCTTATCTGATGCCTGCCCTTACCACGGTGGACCAGCCATTTGATCTGATGGCCAGGATGGCGGTGGGAATGATCCTCGATGCGCGCCAGGGTAAGGAGTTCCAGCGGCATGTGGTCATGCCAACCCGTCTGGTCAGTCGGCATAGCGTGGTCAACCTGACCCGTGCCCGTCGTCGTCTGCGCGCGGAAGGCCGGGTTCAGGAGGATGCAGAATAGCCCAAACTATTCCCTGATTCGCTCAATGCGTACTCACTTCGTGACTGCCTGCTGATGAATACACTCGTACTTCGGCAATCGCGGGGACGGGTTTCGTCCCTGCCGCACCGGTCGAGAAAGAGGTAGCCACAGTGAGCAGCTACACGATGGAAACTGCACGTTGGATCCGTCATGCCACCATGGACGACTTTGAGGCGATCATGCCTGTCTACGCCTACGCCAGAAAGCGGATGGCCGAGACCGGCAACCCCCGCCAGTGGGGGGACAAGTACCCTCTGCCCGAACGTATCCGCGAAGACATCGCCGGGGGCCATACCATGCTCTTGGTTGACGATGCAGCTGGTATGGATCAGATTCCTGAGGATCCCGCCTACCCTGAACCTGAATTGGACGAGCACAAGGGCAGCCACGAGCGCATCATCGGCGTTTTCGCCCTCTTCCATGACCCGGAACCTGATTATCGGGTCATCGATGGCAGCTGGCTGGACGACCGGCCCTATACCACCATCCATCGGGTGGCCGCCTCCGGCCTGGGACGTCACGCGGCCGGGGACCTGCTTGACTGGAGCATGCGCCGGTACGAGAACATCCGCGCCGATACGGGACTGAAGAACTACGCCATGCAGCACATCCTGGAGACCCATGGCTTCACACGCTGCGGCAACATCATCATGCCTGAGAACAAGGAGATCGAGAACGTGCGGGTGGCCTACCAGCGGCACGACCGTCCCCTTGACCTAGCAGAACGTGAAAGGGTCGGCAAGCGCTTGGTCGCCGTCTGAGGGCGGGGGCCGACCGTCGCAGCGCCGTCGCACAATGGAGCCATGACATTGAGTGCAGCACCGGCATGGCGGTTCTCCGGGCCCGAGGGCCAGAGACATTACGAGCAGGCTCTTCGGGCCTATACTGGGCAGATCATCGTGGACTTGCGGACCTTGAAGGCCAATATGGTCACCCTGGTGAAACTGGTTCATTCCACGAACCCCGATGCTGCAGTCATGGGTGTGGTCAAGGCCGATGCTTACGGACACGGGCTCATTCCTGTGGCCCTGGCGGCCTTGTCCGGCGGGGCCACCTGGCTCGGCACGGCCCAGGCCAGCGAGGCCCTTCGTCTGCGCCGGGCGGGCATCGGATCCGACCGTTGTCGGGTTTTGTCCTGGATGTTCAATGGGGACCGCGCCCCCTTTGATCAGTTGATCCAGGCTGACATCGATCTGGGCATCGGTTCCCTAAAGACCATGGACATGGCGGCGCATGCAGCAGATCAGGTCGGCAGGCCTGCCCGTGTACACATCAAGGTGGACACCGGCTTCGGGCGCAACGGCTTTACCCCTGAAACCTTCGGGGATGCCCTGCGCGAGCTCTCCCGCCTGGCTGCCAAGGGGCTGTTGGAGCCCGTTGGGCTTTTCAGCCATCTAGCAGTGGCCGACATGCCTGGCGTGGACGAGTTCGTGTCGTCCACTGATGATCAAATCGCCCTCTTCGAAGAGTTCTCTGACAGGATGACGGCCGCTGGCATGAAACCTGAAATTCGGCATCTGGCCAACACTGCCGCCACGCTCACCCGTCCCGGGATACGTTATGACCTGACCCGTCCGGGCATCGGCCTGTACGGATACGAGCCTGATCCCTCCATGGGGGTTTCGGCCGATTACGGTCTGCGTCCGGCAATGACCCTTCAGGCCCAGCTGGGCACTGTCAAGGATATGCCAGCCGGTCACGGCATCTCCTACGGACGCACTTATCTAACGGAGAAGTCGACAAGCACGGCCATCATGCCCCTGGGATACGGCGACGGGATTCACCGGTCTGCCTCGGGCTTCGACCGCCAGGGCTATATGGGCCGAGAGCGCCTGGGTGGACCCGTCCGTCTGATGACTCGTCAAGGATCCAAGTTGGTTCGCGTCGCTGGCAGGGTCTGTATGGACCAGTGCGTTCTTGATCTCAAAGGTACGGCTTCCGACTTGGGAGTTAGCGAAGGCGATACCGTTGTGCTCTTCGGGCCAGGTCGGGGGGAGGATCAGGCCGAGCCAACCGCTGATGACTGGGCCCGGGCCGCTGACACCATTAGCTATGAGATTTTCACTTGTCTGAGTAATCGGATTCCACGGCTCTATCTGGGCGTATATGAGGTAGTCGACCCCGACGATCTGCACCTGATTGCCCCTGAATCCATTCTTTGAGACCACTATCACAGGTAGAACCTAGGCTTGGGGCCTTGTCAAGGGGCAATATAAGTGGTGAGATGAGGTTATGACTACATATACAGGAAATGAACCAAGCAACATCTCATACACAGCCGTAGCTGACATTACCGGTGGCCGCGAGGGCCATGGGGACAGCCACGACCCCGATCTCTCCCTGGATCTGGATACACCAAAGGCCATGGGGGGCAAGGGTCAGGGTACCAACCCCGAGCAGCTTTTCGCCATCGGCTGGGGCGCCTGCTTCCAGGGAGCCATGGGACTGGCCGGCAAGGAGTTGCGTGTGCCGGCCACCAAGCTGGCCCAGAGCAAGGTGCGCACTCATATCTCCCTTGGTGACCAGGGCGAGTCCTTCGGCATCAAGGCGCTGATTGAGGTCTGCCTGCCTGGGGTTGATCGTGATCTGGCCAGCCGTCTGGTGGAACGCACTCAGGAGCTCTGCCCCTATTCCAAGGCAACGGCGGGCAATGTGCCCACTGAAGTGGTGGTCGTGGATAACCTGGACTGAACGGAGCGGGCGCGCCTGATGGGCACTGATGAGGAGGGCGGATCCCGCCTGCTGGCCGAGGGCTACTCTGCCCAGGATCAGGAACGGTGGGCGCCAGAACCCCCAAAGACCAGCAGCAGGACCGCCTTTGAACGCGATAGGGCGCGCTTGGTCCATTCTTCAGCCTTGCGTCGGTTGGGGGCCAAGACGCAGATCCTGGTCGCCGGCACTGACGATTTTGCCCGTACACGGCTGACCCACACCTTGGAGGTGGCCCAGATCGGCCGGCAGATTGGGACCATGCTGGGCTGTGACCCTGACGTGGTGGACTGTGCCTGCTTGGCCCATGACCTGGGTCATCCGCCCTTCGGCCACAACGGCGAACGTGCCCTGTCTTCGCTGGCCTCGGATATTGGGGGATTCGAGGGCAATGCACAGACCCTTCGACTACTGACCAGGCTGGAGCCCAAGGTCTTCCATCCTGACGGACGTTCAGCAGGAGTCAACCTGACCAGAGCCGCGCTGGATGCTGCGGTCAAATATCCCTGGACCCTGGCCGAGGCCTCGGCTCATCCCAAGGGGGAGAGAACCGCCAAGTTCTGCGTCTACCCTGACGACCAAGAGGTCTTCCATTGGCTTAAGCAAGGGGCGCCGCCGGCCAGCACGCCTATGGAGTGCCAGGTCATGGATCTGGCTGACGACATCGCCTACAGCGTCCACGATGTGGAGGATGCCATCGTGGTCGGATCCTTCGTGCCTGAGCGGCTGGCTGAGCCCAGGATCATTGATGGTGTGGTCCGGGCCGCCCGATCCTGGTATGGCGATCGATGGGATGCCGACCAGCTGGTCCGAGCCTTGGAGGCCGTCCGCAGCATGCTGCCGACGGGCTTTGACGGTTCACGCCGGGCCTTGGCTACGTTGAAGAACACCACCAGCTATCTGATCGGTCGCTTTGCTGACTCCGTGGAGGCGGCCACGCGAAGCCGTCACGGCCAAGGCCCCTTGACCAGGTACTCGGCTGGGCTGGTCATTCCTCCCCGGACCTCTTATGAGATTGTGGCCTTGAAGGGGATTGCTGTCTACTTCGTCATGGCTCCCCGTGAGAAGGAACCCTTCCACGAGGAGCAATTGAAGATTGTGACCGACTTGGTTGAGGTGATGATGGCCGACTCGCCTGCATCCTCTGATGCCTTGGAGGATGTCTTCCTGGAGGATTGGCGTCAGGCAGGTTCGGATGGGGAGCGATTGCGGGTGGCCATCGACCAGGTGGCCTCTCTTACCGACGGCTCCGCGCTGGCCCTGCATTCCCTGGTCTGCCCCTAGGCCTGCGGCATTTACGCCGGGCGCAACACATCGGCCTGGGCCGGTAGGCTGGGTGTCATGTCCGGAATGATCAAGAAGGAAGACATCGAGAAGGTCAGAGCCAAGGCCGATCTGTATGAGATCGTCTCTGAAAGCGTGACTCTGAAGCCTTCCGGTTCCGGCACCTACATGGGCTTGTGCCCCTTCCACGACGAGAAGTCTCCTTCCTTTTCGGTGCGTCCCTCTATGGGGGTCTGGCACTGCTTCGGCTGCGGTCTGGGCGGCGATGTCTTTACCTACGTGGAGCAGGAGGAGAACGTCGAGTTCGGCGATGCCGTCGAGATTCTGGCAGACAAGTACCAGATTGAGCTGCATTACGAAAACTCCCGTCAGGACAAGCGTCGCGGGTCCAAACGTTCCCGGCTGCTGGAGGCCAACGAGGAGGCCCAGCGTTTCTTCGTTTCGCAGATCATGAGCAAGGATGCGCTGGCGGCGCGCAAGCTCTTGGCGGGCAGAACCTTCTCCCAAGCAGACAGCGCGCATTTCGGCTGCGGATATGCCCCACGCGGATGGGACAACCTGGTTCGCCATCTGTCCACCAAGGGTTTCACCCAGCAGGAGATGCTGGATGCAGGGCTGGCCAGAAAAGGGCAGCGGGGGGTCTATGACTACTTCCGGGGCAGGGTCACCTGGCCTATCAGGGATTCCACGGGCCGCACCCTGGGTTTCGGCGCTCGCAAACTCTACGAGGACGACGGCATCAACGCCAAGTACATCAACACGCCAGACACCCAGCTCTACCGCAAGAACCAGGTGCTCTACGGCATAGACCTGGCCAAGGCCGCCATCGTCAAAAAGCGACAGGTAGTTATAGTAGAGGGCTATACCGACGTCATGGCCTGCCACCTTGCCGGTGTCGACACAGCTGTAGCCACCTGCGGCACTGCCTTCGGTGAAGACCATGCCAAGATCGTCCGCCGGCTCATCTCCGACGACGCCCTCGGCGCCATTCAGCTGGTGGGGCCTGTCCGGGGCTCTCGGGTGGTCTTCACCTTCGACGGTGATGCTGCCGGGCAGAAGGCCGCCCTGCATGCCTTCGGCCTTGACGGGAGCTTTCTGACGCAGACCTTCGTGGCGGTGGCCCGGGAGAATCTGGACCCCTGCGATCTGCGCATCCGCTACGGCGATGAGGCTGTGCGATCCCTGGTCGAGCACGCCCGACCGCTGTATGACTTCGTCATCGACACCGCCGTGGCCATGTTTGATACCCAGTACACCACCGGGCAGATGGGAGCAGTCAAGGCCGTGGCGCCTATTCTGGCCCAGATCAGGGACCGCTCCCTGGTGGGGGCCTATACCCGTAAAACCGCCAGAAAAATCGGCGTGGATCTGGATCTGCTGCGCCAGGAGGTCAACAGGGCCCGCCGCAAGCTGCATGTGAAGGACCAGGATGCCTATGCGGTCCGCACTCCTCACCGCGGCGCGGGTGAATCTGAGGGTCGTGCGGGCCAAGGCAGTGACGATGCCATGCGCCGCCGCGGGATACAGCGTGAGGATGCCCTCCGACAGGGCTACCACCACATCGATGATGCTGTCTTCATCTGCGAGCAGCAGTTCATGGGTGTGCTCATCCAGATCCCCAGAGCGGTCGGATCGGATGCCTTCGCCCAACTCAGCCCAGATAGTTTCGAGGTTCCGATTTTCCGCTCGCTCTATCAGGCTGTGCAGGCAGCCGGAGGGCTGCCCGACAGGAAGACGCCCCAGGGGCTGTGGATGCATAATTTGACCAAGGCTGGCGGGCCCATGCTGGAGTCGGCCATCAATGAGCTGGCCGTCATGCCCCTGCCGCTGAATTTGGATAAGCAGGAGGATAGACAGAGGAGCTCAGGATCGGACTCCAAGAGAGGCAATAAGAAAGAAGACCGGGACGAGGGCTCCAAAGAAGCGGATGTTCAGTTGAGGCAGCCTAGCCCGGAGGAGCGTCAGTATGCCTCCGAGCTGTTGGCAAGGCTGTTGGATGCCACCTATATGCGGCTGATTGCCTCGGTCAAGCATCAGATGAATCAGTTGCCCGACGGTCAGGAGAAGTTCGATCTTCTTGGCCAGCTCACTCAATACGAGACCCAGCGTAACAACTTGCGCAACCAGGTCTTCGGCAACACCGAGTGAACTGGTGGTCAGGTAAGTTGGTCCTCCCTGTCCTTGTCGAAGTTTTCCTTGTAGACAGGGACGGAGAGGACCTGGGGTTGGTGTGGTCTCCCCGTTAGGCTGGGAAGGATATCTGTGAGTTGATGCAGGTCATCACAGTAACAACGATCGCGGTAATGATGCCACCCAGATAGGGATTTCTGGTGTGACGGTAGATCGCCCGGGTCACCAGAGGCATGACAGCCAGCGGGACCAAGGGTGTCAGCATCCAGTCTGGTATCTGTGTGTTGTTACCGAACAGGCCGTTGACTCCAGTGACGAAGAAATACCCGTATCCAACCACTGCTATAAGCAGAGCCGGCAGCATGTTGAAGAATGCCAGCAGACCTATGTTGGCTGTTGAGTTCCTCCCGAATGAGGTGGAGTAATTCAGGCTATTGATGAAGACCGATGTGGTTCCGTAGGCTACAAGGAAGAAGGGCAGTAGCTTGAGCATCTCAGGAATCTTGTCGGCGGTAAATGGTCTGGCGGCCCAGTACCAGAACCGGAAATCGGAGTTGAAGAGGAACTTGCATGTGAAGATCAGCAATATAGCCAGAAGACTGACTGTCAGTGCAAGCGTTATTGTCTGCCAAAGTCTTCCTCCACCGATGGGCAGATCAAGATCCGAGACTTTAGTCCCCCTCTTTCGCGCATACAAACGGTACCACAGAATTGTCAACGCGATCATGAATATGGCATTCAGACAGCCCCACACACCGTAGAACAAGGGCATACCTTGCCGAAAGTAGTTGCCGATATGCTTGTCGACTTTCAGCCCGAACAACGTCAAGGCGCTGGCAACTGAGAAGGCGGTGGCCGACAGTAGGCAGACCCAAAGCCATACTGAACCTCCCTTATAGGTATCAGCTTGACGCATGCGTGCCGGTTCCTCTGAGCCGGCCTTTTTGAAGAGGCTGGTTCTGACCAGACAGAGTGTTCCATAGACCATGAAGAGCATGAGGCCGATCAGTCCAAGAAGCCCTCCGATCATTTTGACAGGATAGATATGATTGCTGTCGGCAAGGTCGGTTTTCATGTTGAAAGCCCTAACCATGAATTGAACAGCATCGGTGCATGGTTGGGATAGGAAGAGCACTGTTCCGTGCGTCCCGTTCTCCATATAAATGACGTGTGAGGCTTGATGGCCATTGATCTGCTTGCGGTACCACCGGCCGCTGATCCCTGCAGGTGTATGGTCAGTGGGCGTGATGCCGAAGTTGAGGAAGGACCGTGCGTTATTTGATTTGAGGTACTGCGGGTTGGGCTTAATTTTGCCAGTTGACGTATCTTTTTCCTTGAAAGAGTAGTCGTCGTATTTGCCGGCGAGTACTCCTACGGTGCGCTCGCGATAGTAGTTGAAGTACTTGCCGTTGGTGTTCTTCTTGGCTGCTTCGACGACGTTCGTCTTGCCGGGAACATACCCGAAGGCGGCCGTCTCGTTGTCCTTATAGACCGGGTCTCGGCTGACATAGAGCACGGTCTTGATCAGTGGATGCTGGCGCTTATTGTCGATCAGGATGGATTCATGGATGGTGTTCCCGCCTCTTGAATGCCCTGAAACCCCTATCCGATCAGCATCGACAAAGGGGAGAGAGGTGAGGTATTCCACCGTGTCATACAATCCGCGTCCATTTACAAGCCATTCCTGGTCATTGAGGATTTCAGATTCGCCATGGCCGTAAAGGTCGAAAGATATCACGACGAAACCTCTGCGAGCCCACTCGATCTGGAAGTCATCGCTTTTTTCTTTGTTGGTGTTACCTCCGTGAGCAAAGACAATGGCAGGTGCCGGGTGCTTAGAAGAAGCTGTTTTCGGCTGGAGCATGTCCATGCTCAATCGGTGGCCTGACGGCGATTCAATTTGCAGCGTCTCCTTTGTAACGCGTCCTCCATCGGTTTGAGCCAGATTGGACATAAGTCCGCACGCCAGACAGAGAATGAGTGAAATGGCCAAGCCAATGACCGGATTGTTGATGATTGAGGATTTTTTCATTGATTCGTCCTTTTTGTGATGTTTTCATAGTCGCCCAGGATTGTTGCTTTCATTGATGATCCTCGTTGTTCATCGCGTATGTAGGTGCTGAAACCAGCAACGACTACGACTTATCTAGTTTTGGTGCAAGACAGAGCACGGTAATTGTTCCCCGTTTGGATAACCGGTGATGCCTTACTGATATAGTATTACTGGTAAGGCATGACAACCTGGTTTTTGTACCTATTTTGGCTCTGTGGCACATTCTCAAGTACCGGATGGATGGGCGGAATACGCCGTAGTATTAGGTATGAACATACAACGCAGAAGGACGGCTTTGCACTACAGTCAAGAGTTCGTCGCCTATAATGCCAACCTTTCCCGGTTCGCATATCAACAGTTGGAGCATGGCCAGTCGCGACCCGGGAGCCCAGCCAATCCCAGTTTGATCAACATTATGGCAGTTGCTCAAGTGCTCAATGTGAGTCTGGATGAGCTGCTGCCTGATCCATGGCCGGATCTTCATGCTAAGTAATGTGCAGCAGCGCCATTCTTAAGACAGGCCCTGCCGATAGGGTGAATGCATGAACATGGAGCATCAAAAGGATAATAAAGCCCGGTCTGCTGTGGGACGCCGGCCGCTTGCGGTCTTCTGGGACATGGACGGAACTCTGATCGATTCAGAGCCTTACTGGCATCAGGCGGAGGTCGATCTAGTGCGTGAGCATGGAGGAGACTGGAATGCCGACATGGGGTGGCAGGTTTCCGGCAAGCCTCTGACCAAAGTGGCAAGGGTAATGCGGGAGCGTGGTCTTGACCTTCCTGAGGATCAGATTCCAGATCTGCTGATTGATGGAGTAATCGCCATGGAGGAGCGTCACATGCCTTGGATTGAAGGGGTTCGTGCCATCCTGACAGACTTGGTTGAGGCCGGCGTCCCCTCGATTCTGGTCACTACTTCGCCACGCCGCATGGCTCAGGCTGTGGTCGCTAAGGCACCCGAGGGAGCTTTTACCGACTATGTCTGCGGGGATGATGGGCTGGCGCAGAAGCCCGATCCTGCTCCCTATCTGCATGCGGCCAGTCTGGTGGGCATCAACAGCCCTGATTTGATGGCCTTCTGCCTGGCTTTCGAGGATACCCTGACCGGCATCACCTCGGCTGTGGCCTCAGGAGCTACTACTGTGGCCTATACCGGCACCAACCCGGTCGACACATCATCAGGCCCCCAGTTCGCTTCCTTGAATAGCTATGTTGGAGTAACCTTGAATGATTTGTCTGCTCTGATTGTCGAGCGACTCGGACGATCGGGGTCGCCGGCTGCGCAGACTTGCTGAATCGATCCGCCTACTGCAGGGCCCGGTATTGTCGGCTGGAACCGTGCGAAGTGGCCACCAGATATCTGTCGGCCGTCCTTTGCAGTTTGTACATGATGATTCGGTCCATGTCCAGATCCAGTCGATCCGCCAGCTGGATGCAATTGGTGAGCACGTCAGCCAGTTCGTCGGTCACGTGGCCTTCATTTCCGTCCCTGGGATCATCCCCCCCCCCCCCCATTGATGGCATTCCAGGAGCTCGGCAGCTTCTCGATGCAGATGGATTTGGCTAGGTTTGCTGGCGTGTGAAATTGATTCCAGTCGCGCTCGTGCACAAAATCCATCACTGCTGTTTCTGTTTCCTTGCTGATCATGATTTCGAGCCTATCAGCCGGCTCTCCTGCCATCAGCTTGGTGCGGGCTGGTGGCATGCATTGAGCCGCGTCAGTACCTATATTTTATGTATGGCAATAATGCGTTATTGCCTTGAATGGTGATAGGTGTTCTTCGATTAAGTGACCATAAATAGGTGCTGTTGTGGTAAAACCCTGTACCCTAGAATGTTAGCTAGGTTGACCTCAGACTGCCATAGCCCTCGTACTGATGGCCATCAGTTGGTACTTTTGGCGATCATTCGAGCAGATGTGCTCAAGCAATTGGTAATGGCTTATATAAGGGCTATCTATTCTCATCTTGTATTGCTAATAACTACGGTTTGGCATGCAGTTGGGCCTTATCAAGCCGAGAATGGAACCCGTAAAGGTTCAAAATGATGCTAGATTGTGAAACAGATTCGTCTGGACAAGTGGAGTGAGGCATCTATGGCGGTGACCAATCGCGAAGAACAGATATTGGGGTTGATCAGACAGAATCCGATGATTAGTCAGAACGAACTGGCTCACATTTGCGGCATCACTCGTTCCGGTGTTGCTGCGCATATATCCAATCTTGTGAAGAAAGGCTATTTGTTGGGAAAGGGGTATATAGTTTCACCGCCTACCTATGTCGCAGTGATAGGCGGGATCAACTTGGATATTTATGGTATGTCAGTAAATCCTGTCGTAAGTCATTCTTCTAATGTTGGGAAAATCACGTTCAGCCCTGGTGGCATAGGTCGTAACATCTCGTATGATTTGGGATGTTTGGGCGTAAAGAATTATCTCTTATCAGTCTATGGAGACGATCACAACGGCGTGTTCTTCAAGAAAGATGCCATGGCTAATGGCCTTGACATAACATACTGCCAACAGCTGAGCAACACTCCAACTTCCACTTATTTGTCAATCAGCGGTCCTGACGGAGATCCTATGGTGGGGTTGGATGACATGGCCAGCAGTGAGCTTATCAGCCCGACTTTTTTGCGTGAGCGTGCACACGTTATTGTTAATGCAAATGCTGTTGTTCTCGATTCCAGTTTAACAGCTGCCTCGATTGCCTGGATATGTGACCATTATTCTGGTCCGATCTATGCTCGAGTTGTTTCTGTCAATAAAGCTTCGCGTTTGATACCTGTGTTGAACAGAATCGATACTTTGGTACTTAGTCGTGCTGAGTCGCAATTATTGACAAACACGGATGCTTTCGATGAACAAAGTAGTCAGCTTTGTGCTCGTTTCCTGCATGAAGCAGGAGTTCGCTGTGTATATCTGCTTATAGATGGCGCGGGTAATCTATACAGCGATGGAAGCAAATACGTATTCTGTCCTGACGATCAAAGGACCAAGAGCAGACACAATAACGGCGCAGCCTCAGCTGCCTTGTCTGCTCTTCTTTGGTCCCATAGCAAGAAAATGGGCTACCGGGACTGTGCGGAGACTGCATATGCTGCGGCTGCTATGGCCATGGACTGCGTCCAGTCAGTCAATCCGAGTCTGAGCCCGAAAGCCTTGGAGGCTCGTCGCCATTCGTTTTTTGCACGAGAATGATCAGCTGTCATTAAGTTCCAGCCATAGATCTTTTTCACACAGCAAACCCAGGCTCCTCTCGTAGAGCGGCATCAATGCCGATTTTCAATCCATTTGACAGCGAAGCGAGTCTTCCTTATCATACAAGTAACATTTGTTTATAGAATAAAACAATTGTTGGTTGTGTCTATGAACGCAACTATGGCAAGGAGGCTGGTTTCAATGGTGGATTTCGCAAAGTGCTTATGCGACACCAATCGATATGTTGTCGTTATAGGTGGCATGAATATGGACATTTGTGGACGTCCGAATACTGCCATCGTAGATCGTGATTCAAATCCAGGGAAAGTAAGCTTGTCGGTTGGCGGGGTTGGACAAAATATGGCGCAATCCCTTGCCTGCCTTGATGTACCCACATACTTGGTGACTGTTTATGGCAATGATGCCAACGGGCGAGTCATGGAGCGGACCTGTCGGGAAAAAGGCATCCATCTGGAATATTCGCAACGTCTAGATGATTACAGATCGTCGACTTACATGTTTATTACAGATGAAACGGGCGATATGCTCGTTGCGGTCAATGACATGGATATCTGCAAACAAATCACACCTTCATTCCTGAAGACCCGTCTTGATTTTGTCAACGGGGCTGCAATTTGTCTTTTGGATGCGAATCTAGCGCCTGAAACCATGGAGTGGATAGGTAGAAACGTAACGGCGCCGCTTTTCGGCGATACCGTCTCGACTATTAAGGCGGATCATTTCCTGCCCATTCTTAATAAAATGAGTGTGCTTAAGCCCAATGCGATCGAAGCGGGAAAGCTAAGCGGCATAGATATACACGACAAAGCCTCTGCTGAAGAGGGAGCTGCCTGGCTTTTGGACAAAGGCGTCAAAACCGTATATATATCCTTGGGAGCAGAAGGCATTTTGTGTGCTTCCCGGACTTCCGGGACGGAGGAAATGGTTCACGTTCCGCCTTACCCGACGGCCATAGTTACGGCGAATGGGGCCGGAGACACAGGAATGGCTGCTATTGCATGGAGTTACTTCGATGAACCGAATCGTCCTATACGAGATGTAGGCCGCATAGCTCAGGCAGCCTCCAGCATTGCGCTGGAATGCACCAAGGCGGTTCCTGATATCGATGTGCAAAAGATACGTGACAAGATGTCCGCACCCTTAGTTGTTGCATGAACAAATGGTTTTACCACACGGCGAATTTGTCAGTAAAGGAGAACAATGGTAGTCAAGCAACTCTATTCCATCATTCATTATGATGAAAGCATTAAAACCATGGAGGCAGGTGCCGATCATATTGGATTGGTGCCCATGCAGAATGGTGGCGTACCTGCTCAAAGGGTCCCATTGGATCGAGTTCACAAGATTTTCGACGAATGCAGGAACCGCGGAGTGAAAGCAGTGGCCATCATGCTGACCAATGACCCTGACGAGATGATCGAACTAGCCAAACTCATACAGCCTGACATCCTTCATATCGCCGGTGATGGGTATGAGGCCGATAAAACCTTTGCCGAACGGTTGAAAAATGTCGCGCCCACCACAAAGCTTATGCAGGCTGTGCTGGTTAACGATGAATCAGCTGTTGAGCGTGCCAAGCGTCTAGCGGATTTCTGCGATTTCATACTCACGGATTCTGGTCTGGCCCCAGATACGGGCATAGGTGCCAGCGGGCAGACCCATGACTGGAATATCGATGCACGCATTGTCGAGGAATGCGGAAAACCGGTCATCATGGCTGGAGGGCTCGGTCCAGATAACGTAGCGGATGCAATAAGAAAATGCAGGCCATATGGCGTGGATTCGCTCACTAAAACAAGTATCAAGTTCCAGGACGGGTACATGCAGAAGGATATCGACAAAGTTCGTGAATTTTGCAAAAATGCAGACCGCGCGGCCGCAGAAGTAGGTTGCTGATTATGCAATATAAGTTGCTGCAGCGTGTAAAGGTCGTCTCCACTGATGATTTGGGCGAAACCCTAAAAGAGATACTTCAGACCGAATCATACAAGCGGCCCTTGGTAATAACTGATCATTTTGTATCAACAATGCCCCTAGTCGTCAAGGCTCTAGATTGGCTTCGCTCATGTGGAATCGCGGTTTCAGTCTACAACAATGTCGGTTCCGATCCTGCCGAGGGAACAGTAAACGATGCTTTTCTGGCTTTCAAGCAGCATAATGCAGATAGCTTGATTGCCATTGGTGGAGGAAGTTCCATGGATGTGGCTCGCGGAGTCAACATCGTCAGAACCAATGGTGGAGACATTCTGAATTACACTGATCCGACCAGGCCAATTTCACCCTGCCGTGGCCAGATCAGCGTTCCTACCACTGCCGGAACCGGAAGTGAAATGTCCAATGCTCTTGTCGTTACTGATGAATCGTCAAAGACAAAGGTGACCATTTTAGCGGATCCTGCCGTCAGCGAATATGCCGTGCTCAATCCTGAATTGACCCTGTCTTTGCCTCCTGCAATGACCATCGCCTGCGGCCTTGATGCCTTCGGTCATGCGGCGGAAGGATATCTGTCTCGTCAATCAAGCCCCGTAACTGATGCGATTTGCGAAAAAGTCATGTACCTGCTGTACCAATACCTGCCACGTGCTGTGGATGAGGGGAACGATATAGAGGCTAGAGAACGGATCATGGTGGCCGCGAACCTGGCCGGTTGGATGCTGAACAATACAGGTACGATCGTCGGTCATTCCATCGCTCATGTGCTCGGTTCCCGATACCACATCATCCACGGTGAAGCTGTGGCTTACGCCCTCCCTGCAGTCATGGAGTTTGTAAGCCCAGTTCGTCCTAAGAAAATACGCGAGATTGGTCAGATTTTAGGAGCTTCTTATCCTGAATCCGCGCCCCCGGAGCAGACAACGGTTCTGGCAGTACGAGCCTTCAAGGTTTTCCGGGATAACATACTTGGAATGCGTCCATTCGATACCTACCAGATAGATCGTAAGGAACTGCTGAGCAATGCTTCAGCTGTTGCCAATGAGCGTTTCGCCGGCAATACGCCCCGTACGGTTGATGAGGCAGCAGCCGGTGATCTTCTCGAAGGTTTCGGAACTCGATGATTATCATCATGCAATAAGTAAAGAACGGAGAACGTTGATGAAACGGAAAGTTATTTTGGATTCTGACCCCGGCCATGACGATGCTGTGGCGATTCTCTTGGCTGTCGGCAGTCAGGCGATTGATCTTTTAGGCGTCACTACGGTAGGCGGCAATCAGAGCCTTGACAAGGTGACATACAATGCCAGGGCTGTGCTTGAAATGGCACATGCGACGGATGTGCCAGTGCATGCTGGGTGCGACAGACCATTGGTTCGCCCTCAGGAAGTCGCTGCCTCCATTCATGGTGAGACAGGCCTGGATGGCGTCACGTTGCCAGAACCGACCCGTCCGTTGGATGCTGGTCACGCCGTCGACTGGATCATTGACACGGTAATGAAAAATGAACCAGATACTATAACTTTGGTCCCTACCGGTCCGCTGACCAACATCGCAATGGCCGCCCGCAAGGAACCGCGGATAGTCGAACGGGTCAAGGAAGTCGTCCTTATGGGCGGTGGCTATCATGTCGGTAACTGGAGTGCTGTTGCTGAGTTCAATATCAAAGTGGATCCGGAGGCTGCACATGTGGTTTTCAATGAGCCATGGCCGGTCACTATGGTCGGTTTGGATTTGACCCATCAGGCCCTCTGTACTCCAGAGGTTCAGAAGCGCATAGAAGGCGTTGGAACTGATTTGGCCCATTTCGTTAGTGGACTCATGGACTTCTTCAGGAAATCCTACAAAGACAACCAGGCGTTCGTCGACCCTCCCGTTCATGACCCCTGCACAATTGCGTATCTGATTGATCCAAACATCGTCAAGACTCATCGCTGCCCAGTTGATATCGAGCTGAGAGGAGAGCTGACGACCGGGATGACCGTGGCGGATCTGCGTGGTCCGGAACCCAGTCCTGAAGATTGCCATACTCAGGTTGCCGTGAAGCTGGACTTCGACGGTTTCTGGAACCTGATTATTGATGCCATCGAAAAGATAGGATGAGCGATGACTAAGGAATCCTCTAAAATCCTTGATCAGGGCGGCAAGTCAATTGTTGCCCTGATGACGGCCCTGATGGCTGCCGTCTTCGCTTTCCAGCTCAATGCTTCCATGCTCTCTCCCGCGCTGACGACTATGGAGCATGAGTTGCATACTACGAGTTCTCAAATCGGACTTTCTCAGACGGTATTCTTCACCTCTTGCGCTGTCTTCTCGCTCTTCCTTCCTAGATTGGGTGACCTGGTCGGCCGCAAGAAGGTGCTTTCGGGCATCCTGGTTCTAACCGCCATTGGCTGTGTGATTTCGGCCTTTGCGCCCAACGTGCTCGTGCTTATGATTGGACGAGTCGTTCAAGGGGTTGCAGGCCCTGTTGTCCCTATGACGTTGATTATGTTGCACGCGCAGGTTACAGAAGATTCTAGGTACGCCAGGCTCATGTCCATTCTCACCGCCGTAAATGGCGGCATCGGCGGGGTTGATGCCTTGCTAGGCGGATGGTTGGCCGGGACCTTCGGTTTTCGCTCAGTATTTTGGTTTATGGTTGCTGTTGCCGTATTGGCCATCATACTGGTCGCCGCTTTTGCCCAAGAAAGTCACGCAGCACAGACACCGCGCATGGACTGGGCTGGCGTGATATTTCTTTGTATTGCATTCGTTTGCGCGTATTTCGCCATCAATGAGGCCGAGAAACTGGCTGCGGCCAACTGGTTTATGGTATGCATTGAATTGGTGGTAGCTGCACTGTTCTTCGTGATCTTCTGGAATACGGAGAAGAGAAGCAAAGCTCCTATGGTGACAACAGCTTATCTGAAGCAACGGCGTACTTGGGGGCTTTTGCTGACCACGTTGACCACAATGGTAGGCGTCTTCGCAATCATGAATGGAGTGGTACCCGCGTTGGCTCAGGATTCCAAGGTCGGTGCCGGAATGAGTGCCAGTGTGGTTTCGTTTGCGACTTTGACTCCATATGCGCTCGTCGGTTTGGCTTTTGGACCTGTTGCCGGGATACTGGCATCAAAATATGGGTATCACAAGGTACTTCGTGCAGGTCAGCTGGTGAGCATAGTAGGTGTTGTTTTCGGCATTTATGTTTGTCTGTCGCCAAGCGTCTGGTCTCTGGTGGTGATGTCACTGCTTCTGGGTGTTTCATACGCGGGAACGGTCAATATCATGCTGAATGGCCTCGGTGTGGTGCTTTCGCCAGCTGACAATACCGGGTATCTTCCGGGGTTGAACTCAGGCGGATTTAATCTAGGAGCCGGGCTGAGTTACGCCGTACTATACGCCATAATGAACCTTGTAGCCGGTACGTCCGGCGCTCAGGCAGGTTACGTCTCCTCCATGATCGGCTCTGCTGTCCTTCTGGTCCTTGCGTTCCTTTGCTCTTTCCTCATTCCAAAGCAGGATGAGGTCCAATAGACATTGGACGCACTGGCAGCAGTTTTGTTGGCCTTGTTCAGCTTGAGATTAAGAAAGATAGTTCAGGACGGCAAGATTGCGTCCTTGTAATTCGTTCTTAAACATTTGGAAGCTATCGGCGATGAAAAGGTGTTTGGCATCATTGCGATTCCCGATCCGGAGCGAATGAGCGACAGGTAGTATTGCGCCGATAGGGGTCCTGCGAATGCATGGATTCGCAGGACCCCTTTCTGTGCCTTGCGGGTATCCGACAAGAGTCGGAAGTCGGGGCCAGACAGGCTAGCGGCCAGTAGGCCCCGATAAGCCGACCGTAGGCACAGCAGCGGAAAATAGCGCCATGAGGGGTCCTGTAAGCCTCTGTCAGGCGCGTAAACTAAGTGAGGAATTCGTTCGCCGGAGGTGACCATGCAACATCGGGTGATCGGGCTGCTGAAAAACGAGACCGTTCTGGTTGTCGCGGCAGTCATCGCTCTCATATCCTGCATCCTCATTCCTCCCGACAGGCAGTATCTGGGCTATATCCATGTCAATACCCTCACCCAGCTGGGTTCTCTGATGATGGTGGTCTGCGGCTTTCAGCGCATCGGGGTCTTCCACGCCATTGGCGCCGGCCTGCTGAGTCGTGTCCGCTCGGTGCGGGGCCTGGCTTTGGTTCTGGTTTCCCTGCCTTTCTTCTCCAGCATGTTCATCACGAACGATGTAGCCCTGGTTACCTTTGTGCCCTTCGCCATTGCTGTTCTCATCATGGCTGGTTTGGAAAGCCATGCTCTGCTGATCGTCACCCTGATGACGTTGGGCGCCAATGTGGGCAGCATGCTAACGCCCATCGGCAACGCCCACAACTTATATCTCAAGGCCCGCTCCGAGATGCCTACTGGTGAGTTCCTCTTCCTTATGGTGCCTTATGCCCTGGTCGCTGCCCTGATGCTCTTCCTGTGCTGCTGGTTTGCCTTCAGGAATCGGCATCTTAACAAGTTCGAGGGCATGGATCCGCAGGAGATTCGCCGCAGCGTATTGGCGCCCAGGGAGGATGAGATACAGCCTCAGGTGAAAGAGATGCAGCAGTCCAGCGGCTGGCGCATCGCCATCTACCTCCTTCTCTTTCTTGTCTGCCTGCTGGGCGTGGCCAAACTGATATCCCAATGGGTTATGGTTCTGGTGGTAGCGGTGACCTTCTTGATCTGCGATAGGGGGGTCTTTCTGCATGTAGATTGGGGACTCCTGCTGACCTTCGTGGCTTTCTTCGTTTTCATCGGCAATGCGAGGAGGATTCCCCAGTTTTATAACCTGGTCAGCGGCCTGGTCAATATCCATCCTCTGATTACCTCGGTCCTGTGCAGCCAGGTCATCAGCAATGTGCCCACAGCCCTTCTGGTCTCAGGTTTTTCGACAGCCTGGCACCCGATCATTCTTGGCACCAACCTGGGCGGGCTCGGAACCTTGGTCGCTTCGATGGCCTCGCTGATTTCCTACAAGGCCGTAGTCAAGCAGTATCCGGGCAAGAAAGGCGAGTACCTGAAAATCTACACCGTTTTTAATCTGCTCTTCCTCGTCGTGTTGCTTGGCATGGCCCTGCTGCTGGAGTAGACTACCCCCATCAACCAGGAATGGTGCCGCTGACATTGAGAGGGAGGCAGCGACGGTGGAACCGGACCCGTGCGCGTCTAAGTCCAATGACACAGGGATATTGTCCAGGCAGAATCTTGGAATTCTGGTTGGAATCATGGCCTTGGCCATCATGTCGCGGTTTGACTCCATCATTTCTCCCTCCGTGGCGGCCATCCAGGCATCCTTTCCTCGCACTGATCCTTCCACCGTTGAGTCTGTGGTTTCCATCGGCTCTTCGGCTGCTATAGTTTCCGCCCTTTTATTCGGTCACCTCTTGACCAGAATGAGTTTCAGAACCGCTGGCTGCATCAGCTGTCTGTGTGTCGCGCTGGGCGGCTTGATGCCCCTTTTTGTGCACAGCAGTGTAGGCCAGCTGCTCTTGTTTGCCTTGGTTGTCGGGTTTGGCGTGGGCATCGCCACTACGGTTCTACCCAGCCTGTCGGCCAGGTTCTTCCGTGGAGAACAGTTGGCGGTGCTGATGGGATTGGTCCTAGCTGTTCAGGATGGCTCTTCCATGTTGGTTCTTGCTCTGGGCGGTGTCCTGGCCAAGGGAGGGTGGCTACACAACTATTGGCTCTATTTTCTGGCCTTGCCCGCCCTGGTCTTGGTCATCTTCATGGTTCCTGGGGTCGGCGCCGTCGAAGAGGAGTCGGAAAAGGCCGTAAGATCTGAGGCGTCGTCGTCTAAAAAAAGTGGACAATGTTGGTGGGCTACCATTTCCTGCATTCTCATTGGGTTTCTGAGCATTTTCCTGGTCGCGGTCCTGTACAACAAGCTCGCGGTATACATAGCCAAGTATGGTTTGGGCGGCACCAGTGCTGCCGGGGTGGCCCTGATGTTCAACACGGGTTCCTCAGTCGTGATCGGGCTTAGCATCAACGGCATCAAGCGGGTATGCCAGCAATGGACCATTCCGGTTGCCTTCCTTTTGATGGCCCTGGGCGCCCTGCTCTTCCTGACCACTCGCTCGTTCCCGCTGGTTTGTTTATCGGCATTTCTGATTGGTTCGGGCAGTGCCATCAATATGGCCACCTGCCCCTACTATCTGTCCAATCTGACTGAGCACAAGCGCTATCCGCTGGTCATGGGGGTCTTTTCAGCCACCACCAGCCTTGGTTTTACGGCATCCACCTGGGTCTTCAAGGCTTTCTCAACAGTGTTTGGCCTGGATCCGGTGACCGGCAGTTTCATGGGCATGCTGATCATTGCTCTGCTGGCTGCCGTCATTCTCTCGCTTGTCCGCTTCCAGAGCTGTGTCGAGTCACGCTTCATTGAGCGATAAGCCACTCTTTTAGACAGTGTGAGCCAAAAGTGAAGCATTGTCGCTCACTTATCGAGACAGGTAGGGATTGCCGGTGATGACGAACCTTCGCAGAGTCTCCTTGGCATGGGATATGCCTATTCGGGGCGTTGCCGTGATGGTCTCGTCCTGGGCCAGTCCGTAAGCTGCCAGACGGATGGGTGGTTTTCTGAGGTCATGGCCGTAGTAGCGCTTGTCGATGTCCAATGCCTGGCAGAGCTTGGCGGGACCGTTGGTCAGATCCCGGTCCGGATGACGTCCGTGCCTGTAGATGCGCAGAAGGTCCAGACCCTGCACTGGTTGACAGGCCCGAATCAGCACACCGGCGCCGAACCCGTCCTCCTGGCAGGAGATGTTCAGGCAGTAGTGCATTCCATAGGTGAAGTAGACATACATGTGTCCGCTGAGGCCGAAGAGGGCGGCGTTGCGAGCCGATTGCCCATGGTAGGCATGGCTGGCCGGATCATTCTGATCGTAGGCTTCGGTTTCCACGATCCGTACCCTGGCCTGTTTCCCTTCCGACTCGTAGTCCCGGATGATCAGGCAGCCCAAAAGCAGACGGGCGGCTTCCTGCACAGGGCAGTCCAGAAAGTCTGGGAAGACCAGGTGATCGTCCTGGCTTGAACCGGCCTTCATTCCATTTGGTCCTTGCGGACCCAGACCGCGCGCTGGCCGCGCGATTCCGGCTGGATGCAGACGAAATTATCCTGGTGGGGCAGGGCGGCGACCTGTGGATGGTCGTGATCGTAGGATCCCTGGGCCTGGGCGCCGCCGGCATCACCGACTTGGGCGAAGAAGTCTTCGGAGGCATCCTTGAACCAGGTCCATTCCTCTGGCAGATCCTCTTCATAGAAGATGGCCTCTACCGGGCAGACGGGCTCGCAGGCACCGCAGTCGATGCATTCGTTGGGGTTGATGTATAGGTTCCTGGGGCCCTCGTAGATGCAGTCCACCGGGCATTCGTCCACGCAGGCCTTGTCCTTGACGTCCACGCAGGGCTGGGCAATCACGTAGGTCACTGCTTTACTCTCCTTTTTGATCGACTGTCTGCTTTGGCTACTTTCAAGAAGCATCCTTTTGGCGATGACAGGGGTTTCAACACTACATGGGCTTTTTTGTCGCCGGTCCCCTTATTGTTGCCGTCCGCTAGTCCTTGGATCATTCCTAGATGAATCTTGCAGATAATGGGGTGGTTGCTGACGCTTTCCAGAAAGGGGCATGCGGTCAGATACAGACTTGCTGAATCCGGCCGCGCTCTCACCGGTGCAAAACCTAAGGTGGTCAGAGCATCCAGCAGTGTCTGCGTCATGCTCGATGGCACGCTTTTTCCTGCATTGATCTTGTCCTGCCGAGCTAGAGTACGACCCCATGCCTGCCCCGCTTTCAAGGCGGCCTCATTCCTGCTCCTTGTGTCGGGACAGGCGGTTTCCAGTGCCAGGCAGAGCGAGGAGATCATATCCTCTCTGGCTCGGTTCATGGACGTGGGGGAGTAGATGACAGCCGGTCTGCCTCGCCCGGTTGAATGATCGTCGCTGTCTGTTCTCTGACGGACTGCCTCGCCCTGTTCGACCAGACGTTCAAGATGGAAACGAGCGGTCGTCGGATGGATGCCGAAGGCTGCTCCGACCTGCTGTGCGGTTACACCTATACCGGTCTCTTCGGCCGCCGTATGAAGGTAATCCAAGATTGC
This sequence comes from Bifidobacterium sp. B4111, assembly GCF_026537235.1. Lineage (NCBI taxonomy): Bacteria > Bacillati > Actinomycetota > Actinomycetes > Bifidobacteriales > Bifidobacteriaceae > Bifidobacterium > Bifidobacterium sp. B4111. Next base: position 308,133 of record NZ_JAFNMO010000001.1, read on the forward strand.
AGAGCGAATCTCCTCCCCGCGTCTGCGCTTGCGGGAGGTTCGAATCTGTTGCTCATGGGCTTGAATTTTCTGACTCATCGATTAAATTGTATACCTATCAAATCAATTATCAACCCAGGACAAGGCGGACAGACTCATGCAGGATGACCGGAAGATGCGTAAGTCCGGCGGCAGAATGGCCGTGCCCAGGTCCAGGGTGGCCCTTCTCGTCGGGGCGGGTCTGGCTGCACTGCTTGGTCTTGTAGCGGCGCTGATTCGCGCGGATCTGATTCACCCCTCAGGCAGGGTGCCCCTGGCTGATCTGCACGGCGGGCTCATGGTCTATGGGTTTTTGGGCGCTGCCATTGGCCTGGAGAGGGCAGTGGCCTACCGCAGCGGCGGATCCAGCAAACCCTCCTGGGGATTCTTGGCTCCTGCCTTGGGCCTGCTGGGGTCTCTGCTCTGCCTGTTGTCATTGCTGGCTTCAAGCCGCAGTGCTGTCCCGGCATGGGTCAGGGTGGAGCTTTTCGGCGGCATTCCATGGACTTTGTCCATGTTGGTCCTGACAGCCATGTACTTGGCCATCTGGCGTCGGCAGCCTTCTGCAGAGGTGCTCATACAGGTTCTCGGCTCTCTGGTGGGTCTGGTCGGGGCCGCTGGCTGGGTTGCGGGATTGGACGCCTCGGTTCTGGCTCCAACCTGGCTCTTCTTTCTGATTCTGACCATCGTGGGGGAGCGGGTGGAGCTGGCCAGGGCGGTCTTTTCGGATATCCGTCTTGAATCGGGAATTCTTGGTCTGAGCTTCCTGACCGTCCTGATGCTGCCGGTCCAAGCCATGGCGCCTGCGGTCGGTTATCCGCTTCTAGGGCTGTCCCTGGGTCTGCTCCTCCTGGTCATGGCCAGTCACGACGTGGCCAAGGGGACCTTCCGCCATGGCGGCCTGCCAGGATTCATGGGCACCTGCATGTTGTCGGCCTATGCCTGGGGACTGCTGGCTGCCCTCATCTGGATGGTGGCGCCCCTGGACTCCAGCACCTACTGGGGCGATATGGCACTGCACACGTTGGCTGTGGGATTCATCATGACCATGGTTATCGCCCATGTCTGCATGATCGTTCCTTCGGTCATTCGCAGGCCTCTACCCTTTCACCCCCTTCTCTGGGGCGCCTGGGGACTTATGCAGGTTGGTTTGCTGATCAGGCTCATTGGGGCCATCCGGCTCTACACGCCCTTGTGGAAGGCGGGGAACCTCCTGAATGTTCTGGGAATTCTCTCCATGATGCTGACCGTGGTGTATCTGGCTGCTCGTGGGAAGCAGATTCTGGCATCCAAGCGTTACTGTCGGCGCCAGCCCGAGGGCTCGCAAAACGAACGCGTGGGGACCCTGGCATTGAGGACGGACCTGATTGCCACCTCGGCTACTGTGCTGGTCCTGGTGGCCGCCGTGGTTGTGATGGTCCTGCGGCCGACGCTGGCTGTTTCGGTCGGGGCAGTGCCCAGTGCCGGGGGCGTTCAGGAGGCATCGTCGAAGGGTGTTCAGCCGACTGGTCACACCAGCAGAGCCTCAATCAGGGTAAAGGGGATGGCTTTTGTGCCGGATGCCATCACCATCAGGGCAGGCGACCGGCTGGTTGTGGATTTTCAAAACACCGGGGATCAGCGGCACGACCTGGTTTTCGCCAACGGCAAGAGCACGGGATCCGTCCCTGTAGGCCAGAGTGTTTCGGTTGACGTGGGGGTCCTGGGGGGCGACACACTGGGCTGGTGCTCGTTGGCAGGGCATCGCCAGATGGGCATGGAGCTCAAGGTCAAAACCAAGGGTGGAATTGTTGCCGAACAAGGTCAGTCCTCCGCTGGGAAGACAGCCCTGGGCCATGTCCCGTCAGCAGCCAAGCTCAAGTCGCAGGCCGAGAAGAACGACCCTGCCAAGGCGGCTCTTCCACCCCTGGATGATCAGGGGAAGGCGGGAACAAGAAAGTACACGTTGGAGGTCAAAGAGCGCAAGGAGCAGGTGGCGGCAGGGCTCGAGCGTACGGTCTGGAGCTTCGACGACGCGAGCGATCCACGGGATAAGGAATCGCGGCCCCTGGCTCAGGGCCCGGTGCTCAGAGGCCGGGTGGGAGACACCTTTGAAGTGACCATCAGAAACAAGGGAAACATGAGCCATTCCATCGACTTTCATGCCGGCCCGGCCGTCCCCCAGACCATGATGCGCAACATAGAGCCGGGCAAGGAACTCTTGTACACCTTCACTGCTGATCGGGCCGGCATTTGGATGTACCACTGCAGCAGCGATCCCATGTCAAACCACATAGCCAACGGCATGTATGGGGCGGTGGTCGTGGATGACGGCACCCTACTGCCAGTGGCTGCGGAGTATGTTCTGGTCCAGTCTGAAATTTATCTGGGATCCAATGGAGGGACTGCCGATCCTGAAAAGGTGGCGGCCATGAGCCCGGACATTATGACCTTCAATGGACGGGCCTTTCAATATGACGCCCATCCGCTCAAACTGGGGAAGGGGCAAAGGGTTCGCATCTGGGTTCTGGATGCCGGACCCAACCAGCCGTTGTCCTTCCATATTGTGGGAACCCAGTTCGATACGGTCTGGACTGAGGGCCGCTATCTGATCGGTGGAGGTTCTCGAGGGAATTCCGCCGCTGCCTCATCCTCATCAGCCGGAGCCCAGGTCCTGCCCCTGCTGCCGGCCCAAGGCGGCTTTGTAGAGCTCAAGGTCGATCAGCCTGGCGACTATTCCATAGTCAACCACGTGATGAGCCTGGCTGAAAAGGGCGCTCACGGCATCCTGCGGGTGTCGTGACGCGATCAGACGACTTCTGTGCCAAGCTCTGCTGATTGTCTTGTCTTCTCCAATCCTGCAGCTGGAGTACCTTGCCGTCCATGTGATAAGGCAAACCTGGATGTGAGCCAAAAACTTGCGCACCTTCAACGATGTCCTAGATCGAAGAGATGAGAGAGCTGATGAAGAGAACGAAGATGATGATCAGCAGCTGTGTAACCCCATGCCTGGTCTTACCAAAAGATAAAAGTTCTGTATGCCGAAGCAGTCCAAGAAAAAGCCAGGATGGCCGCTGTGACCTTCAATTTGTTCGATCTGCCCGGTCCGCTGACATATCGGACCTGAAGCTGCCAAGGCTAAACTTGGGCCGGACCACTGGCGCCGTCGGTTTTAGGGGAAATGTGCTAGACAAGCAGGCAAACACGAGGTCTAGCATATAGATATGAGTCAGAGCGGATGTTCATATGCCATCATGCTGACCAACTTCGATTCAGAGGAACAGTTGAGCGATTGGAATCGGGTCAGGCATCTATGCAACCACAATCTAAAGTGCGATCAAAAGCGCGTTCCAGAGGTGAACTCGAAGTTCTGGTCAGAGGGTCATGACGGCGTAAGCATCTGCGAGAGAACCATTCAGCAGCATCCAGAGTTTCTTGAACGATTTGCCGGCATTCTCAGAACGGCATTCCTTTATAGTCCTCAGGTTCTTGTCACTAACGCAGAGCTCTTTGATGGTATCTATTTTCTGGCATTTGGTCCTGATGTAGTTCTTGACCTTCTGGGACAAAATGGTTATGAAAAGCCTTTCCTCACCGTATCCGGCAGACAACCGACCTTGGAGCAATGTCTGTTGCGGTTCACTACAGTGCCGCCCGATAATCAGCAGCAACTTTCGTCTGAAGGAGAGGCGGTTGACTTGACGGATATAGGTACGCTGCGTCCGCTGGAGTATCAAGTTTTACAAAAGACCGTCACTTCTGAAGAAAGTCAAAGATTTGCACCACAGGCTAGAGCTGTCTTGAATGGGCATGCAGGCGATCATCGGTCGATAGCTCAGAGGATCGCTTGCTTGTATGCTGCATACTGCCAGCAAGACCTGTCTGATGATACCTGCCGATTGCTGGCTCAGCGCTGGCAGGAATGGATAGATGCGGAACAGAAGGGTCTCATTAGGTATGAGCAACAACGTTCTCAAACCGGGTCGAATTGCGGCATCGTCCGCAGCTTCAATGATGCCTTTCTTCCTGTTGTCAGTGAAAACGCCGATTGCCTGCGTTCCTGGTGTTCTGCTTCCAATGCGAACGAGACAGAAAAGACCGCATTCCGGAATGTTTTGGACAAGATAAGTCAGAACCGAGACGATCCAAGGCCTTTGCGCTTATCAGGCAGTCGGCCTTGCCGGTAGGTAGGGCTGATTGCAGTAGGACCATGGAATGCGACCAGCAAACGCTGGTAGACTGGTACCAGTTCGTCTACCGCTTAGCAATGGCGGATTATCTGGGCTGCTGCCTTATGGCTGTACAAAGCAAACCGAATTCGTATGAGCGCTTTGCAGGCCGGACCGGTGGGCGCTCATTGATGCTGTCGGGCAAAGTCACAGAATTGTTGGGGCATATGCCTTCCGCGTGTTTTGTGCAGTTCTGTTATCAGTCAAGAGACGCGATCCAACAGTGGCGTAATTGTCGACCGAACGCTCCGGACTCTGACCAGCAGCGGCATATTCGCAACATTGCATATTGTGTGCAGAAGTTTGCATCACAGCTTGATCGAAAGCAGGACAACTCAAGAATCATCAAACAGTTCATTGTGACCCTGATTCTCGCATCCATATCTGTTATCTGCGACAAGGTTATTTTTTCAGGATCAATGTCCATTATCCTGATATTGATTGCGGCCTGGTTTATTGAAGCATTTCCCGAGTTGCTGACAATGGTGGAGTGGATGCACGACCAGCATACGGCAACACAAACTATGGTATTCGCTCAACGGTAATTATTGACCAGGAAGGTGACTGTGAAAAACGCTGATGAGCTGAGGCCCGGTAGTCCTTTACAGGAAATAAGACGTAGAAAAGTCTTCGAGGAAGCGGGGGGAGCTGACTTTACCGTGACTGCTGTGGATGTCAAGGTGAGGGATACGGGTGCAGGTATGACCTTGCACGTGGCATCTGTCAAACAGGGTCAACCAGGCGTGATTTGCGTGACAGTCGTAGAACGAGGGGGAGAGGATTTCTGCCTGATAGCGCGCCACTGGCGGGTCGCTGTAGAAGACTGGCTGTGGGAATTTCCGCGAGGCATGGGGGAGCAAGGCGAGAATCCCCAGACCACAGCCATTCGCGAATTGCATGAAGAGACTGGATTGCGTGCTCAGCCTGACGCCGTCCGTCAGTTGCACAGGCTTCATGTCGATGCCAGGGTGCTTCAAGACGACGTGCGAGTGATGGAAATACGGCTTGATGACGTTCCATCTATTCCTATGCTCGATAGCTTCAAACAAGGCGGTGATTGGGAACTAGAGGATTTTCAATGGCTGCGGTCAGCTGATATTGCCAATATGATCTGTGATGGACGACTGATTGATGGGCCTACCATATCTGCATTCTCAATACGAGAGATTGATAAGCAAAGGCAATGAGTCTGTAGTGTGATTTGTATATTTGCGGTCTGCTGCGCAGAGCTCGGATTAATTGCGTGCTTTATATGACAATTGCCACCAATGAGTGAACCGTTGTCGGCAGTCGTCAACTACTGCGAATCGTCTTACTCATTATTTTCTTCCTCATTCTTAGAAGATATGAGTTTGTTTGTCTCCCTGCTTTTGTCAGAGGAGCAGGGAGGGCTATTGGTGACCCCGGAGAGATTCGAACTCTCGACCTACAGATTAGAAGTCTGTTGCTACACGTATACTGGCCATGGCGCTCGCAGAGAGGAATGGCGTTTTTAAGCCGTTTGCACGGCTGTAGTAGGGCTGTGACATGTCTATGGACTTGCTGTAGGATGGCACACAAATGGCACACAAGGTCAGCAGATGAGGAGTCGGCATGCCTAAGAAGAGGGCCACGGGGGCAGCGAAACCATACACGTACTGGAGCACCTACACGGTGAAGCACCATGACGGCACCATTGAGAAGAAGCGGGTGCAGCGGTGGAAGATACAGATCGACCTGGGGCGTGACGCGGACGGTGTGCGCCGCAGGAAGACCTACACGGGCAAGACCAGCAACGCGGTCAAGGAGAAGCTCAAGGACGCCAGGGAGCAGATCGCCAGCACCGGCACCATCTCCGACGATTCCGCCCGTCTGTACAAGTACGTGCAGTTTTTCCTCGCCTCGGCCGAGCAGCGGGTGTCGCCCAAGACCTATACCGCGTACCGGGGGTGCGTCACCAAATACTGCAAGGACTGGATGGGCCTGAAGATGGTCCAGTTCGTGCCCACCACCATCCAGAGCATCCTGGACCAGGCCAGGGAGGACGGGCGGTCGGTCAGCTACCGGCACCAGCTGTGGACCTGCTTGGATCAGATCTTCGACCTGGCCATGGGGGACCGGGTCATCAAGATCAACCCCGTCAAGGGGGTCAAGGTGCGGGGTCAGTCCGAGGTGGATACAGGCCGGCGGGCGTTCAGTGTGCCGGAATTGAAGGCGATGCTGATGGCCACGCTGGACATGCCGCCAAGCGAGGGGGCCATCTGGTGGTGGAGGATACTCACCGGCATGCGCCAGGCCGAGATACTCGGCGCGCAGATCCGATGCCTGCACCTGGACGCTGAGCAGCCCTGGTACGAGGTCAAGACCACCCTGGCGGAGATACCCCGCGTGCATGGGTGCGGCAAGAAGAAGGACGGCAAGTGGCCGTGCGGACACCACTTCGGGGCCCGATGCCCCAAGGCCCGGTGGCGGGTGCCCGACGGGTACGTCATGGAGCAGCTGGAGGGGCGGCTGTGCCTGATAACCCCCAAGTCGGGCAAGTCCCGGCCCGTGCCCCTGGTGCCCGAGCTGGCCGAGGTCATGCGCCGCTATCTGCAGGCCACCAAGGACTGGCCCAACCCATACGGCCTCATCTTCAGGAACCGCGACGGGAGCCCGCGCATATGGAAGACCGACGGCGCTGAATTCCGCGCCCTGCTCACCAAGGCCGGGATGGACCCTGCGGAGCGCACCGGGCATGAGACCAGGTACAGCGCCGTCACCCTCATGCGCAAGGCGGGCAAGGACACCAAGGCCATCGAGGAGATGATCGGCCACACCAGCGTCAAGGTCGACGACATCTACACCACCATCGACAGCGAGCAGAGGGCCGACGCGGTGGAAGCCATCCCCCAGGCGCTCCAACTGCCGCCCTCGCTGCAACCCTCCGGCAGAGAGCCCACAGCGGAGGAGATCAAAGCCGAGCAGGAACGTCGGCGCAAGCATTGGACACAATCACGCAAAGGCATCGGCGGCCGTAAGCCACGCAAGAAACAGGACACGAAATAGCCCAGACGCAGCGACGGCAGTCAAAAGCAGGCAGACAAACAAAAGCCCCGCCGAAGCGGGGCTCATATTTTGCCTTACTTGAACAGGTTCCAGATGCTGAACGTCGTCTTTCGGTAGATCTTGTTGTAGGCGGCTTTCCTTGGGTTCCGTATCCACCCCATGCCTTTCTTCCCGTATCCGGGGATGAGGGCCTTCTTTGCCTGCCGCTTCCACTTGCCCGTGGTCCGTGCCTTGATGGAGCGCTTGGGGCTAGGCTTGCGCATGCCGAACTTCATGTCTATTTTTCCATGTGCGACTGCAGGTACTCGGAAAGACCATCGAAGAATTTGGTGAGGTTCTTCGCGTTCTTGGATCCTTGCCATATGGCGTTGCCACCTATCTTTGCAGCCACGGTGACGTTGACCTTCGCTCCGTCCCCGCTTGGGGAGACGACCGCTGTCATCTTCTCGCCCCATGTCGTCATGCTGATGCCGGTGTTGAAAGTGCAGGAGCAGGAAAGATCATCGGCGTGCTTAAGAGCGAAGCGGCTCGACTCTTCTAGCATCCCTTTCATCCCGTTGTACACAATGCTGACCGGGAGATTGTAATAACGCTCCTGCGCATCCTGATTTCCACCGAATAGTCCCATTTCATTCGTCCTTTCCTTGCGTCTTCGGTGACTATCAGCAGATTATCAGCTGGCTCCTACGGTGATTGTGCTTATTGGACTAACTCTGTGCTTTGCAGTGCATGTGGCTTGAATCGAGTATGCGCTGGTAGTCCTGGATGATTTGTATGGTGACGTCGAGTTCGCAGGCGATCTGGTAGGGGTCGCCTTCGTACATGGCTTCCGCCATCTGGTATTGGAGTGGGTTGACGAGCTTCAACGCTGCTTCGCGTCGCGTCCGGTTTTCCAAGCGTGAGCCGTAAACGCCGTCCCTGGTGGCATCGGCGTGCTGCCAGTGGATGAGTTCGTGGACGAGGGTGCAGCGTTTCTGGCAATAGATGAGCTGCCTGTCGATGAGGATGGTCCTGGTGGCTTCATCGTAGAAGCCGGTCATGCCTGCCGGCAGGAGAGCGCTGCCAATGGTGACGTTCAGGGTTTCGGCGTAGCGGCGCATCTGCCCGTACGTCATCGTCGATGTCAGGCCGTCAAGGAGCCTCGGGCTCTTATCTGCCATCGCCGCCTCGAGCCTCCTTCTCCTTGTTCGGATCGTTCATGGCCGCCAGGGTCTGGTCGCCGACCTTGACCTTGTCCAGTACGTAGGCCACCTTCTCATCGTCGGGAAGCTGGGAGAGGTCCAAGTGGGTCTTCTTAATTGTATCGGCCCTTTCCGCTGCGTTGCTGAGGATAAGGAATGGGTCGACACCCATGGCCTTGGCTAGCGCATCGATGTCCTCGGTGGTGAAGCTGGTATCCCCGCGCATCTTTCTGAAGAATGTGGATCGTCTGATGCCGGAGCGTCGGATAAGCTCCTGGGTCGTCATGCCCACTTCCTGCCGAGTGGACTCGATAGTTTTGATTGCTTGGTCAGTGAACGTGTCTAACTGTTTCATAGTCCTCATAGTAACCAATTTTGGCACTTTTTACAATAAGTCCCGTTTTGAGTTGACAGATAGTCCCAAATATGGCACTATCAAGGTGTGCCAGAAATGAGACTTAAGCAATCCTCCACCCGGGTCATCCGGGCAGTGAGGGCGGAAGCGGCCCGTTGCGGGTACAGCGGCAAGGACGTAGCAAAAGCATTGGGCAGGGACCCGAAATATGTATACGAGCGATTCAGGTTTCAGAGGCCATTCTCAACCGAGGATCTGAATCAGGTGGCTGAATGGCTTGGCATCACCTTTGACGATTTGATTAAATCAGCGGAATTCGATGCCTCCATGCATAGGCAAGAGCTGTCTGACAGCGGGCTGGCGGCGTGACATGAGTGCCATTGTTTGGTATGCGCTTGCTACCACGTGCTGCCTAGGCGTGGTAGTGGCCAATCTGGGTTTGATCTTCCGCCAGCTCCGGCTTGTCAATAAAAGACTTGCTTTATTGGAAGCTTCGAGAGCCTGTACTTCCGGCAGTGGGCTATGCGACGGTATGGGGCCTGATGCCAAAGAACCTTCACGCAAATGTCGTTGTCGGGGATTGGACCGTCATAAGGCCACCCAGATCCCCACTCGCTCTCTTTAATCTTGCCTTCCTTGTCGTGGACCGTCACTGACAGCGAGAGGTATTCGCCTGGCTGAAGGTAGGCGTTTTGAGATGAGTTTTGGTGGTTTCTGTTTGTTGCGGAACTGTGAGGAGCTTCGATGCTGCAATCCAGCGCTTGCCCATTGCCGTCGTTGACTGCGGCGACAAAGCAGGAGATTTCGCCATCTTTGACGATATCCATTGAATTGACGAACACGGAGAAGCTGGGCCTTGGTCTTTCAATCACTCTTTGGACTATAGCGATTCCGGTGAAAAGGGCGGTCAGTACCCCGGTAAGGACCAGCCAAGCATTCGTATCCATAAACAATATTTTCCCACAGAAGAAGAATGCCGCAGCTAGCACCTGCGGCGATGACAAAGAAAGTAGGTAAACGTCCAATGTCTACTGACATTATACAGCCCTTCGATTTTAAGGGCCATCAGGTCAGGACCCTGACCTTTGAGACGGGGCAGACCTGGTGGGTGCTCAAGGATGTGTGCGACGCGCTTGAGCTCACCAACCCAAGCCGGGTGGCGCAGCGTCTGGACTCTGATGAGGTGACCAAGTTTGACCCTAAGGCTGGGTTAGGGTCACGCAGCAACGAGCCTGTGAACATCGTCAACGAATCCGGTTTGTACAAGATCGTGCTCCGCTCGGACAAGCCACAGGCCAGGGAGTTTCAACGCTGGGTCACTCATGATGTGCTGCCTTCTGTCCGCAGGCATGGTGCTTACATGTCTGAGGATGTGGTCGAGCGCACCCTCACGGACCCTGATTATCTGATCCGTCTGGCTACCGCCCTCAAGGACGAGCGTGCGGCCAGGACAGTGGCCGAGCGGCAGGTGGTTGAATTGCAGCCCAAGGCCAAGGCTTTGGACCTGCTGGCCGACGCTGCCGGATCCTATTCGGTGGCCGAGACGGCGAAGATGCTCAGCGGTGCCGGATGCGCGATGCGCGTCAAGGACCTGGCCGACTGGCTGTCCTCTCACGGTTGGGTGTATCGGCGTGACAGTCATTGGGTCGCCTCGCAGGAGCGGGTGAAGAACGGTCATCTGATGATGCGCGCCTATCAGAGCACCGGCCGGCTCAAGGACGGCTCCCCGTTCGCGTTCGCCCCGCAGGTGAGAGTGACCGCCAAGGGATTGAGCCTGATCGCAAGGCATGTCAGCCAGGACCGGCTCGATGCAGTCCAAAGCAAGGATCTGAGGAGGGCCGCATGACAAAGGCACTCTTGCGTGAGGACGAGGCCAAAGACTATGTGGGAGGGCTCCCCGAGCGTACCTTCGACTTGTATTTCGGCGATCGTGTCATCCGACTCGGCAATCGCAAATACTACCGTCCCGAGGATCTTGACGATGTCGTAGCCAACTTTGCATATGGCTCTCAGCCGGAGGCAGGCAAATGAGCAGGGAGGAGCTGGCTTTGCTTGATTTGGAGCGTCTTGACCCGGCGACTCGCGCCCTCTACGGGCTGGGGGGTGGGTCTGATGGCTCTGATCACCCCTTATGAGATCCGGTGCAGGCTGTTTACGACCAGGGGCTTTTTCCATCAGGGGTATGACGCTGACGAGGTGGATGATCTGCTGGATGATGCGGCGGACAGTCTTGAGCAGGTGAGCCTGTGGGCGCTGATCGTCGCCAGCCGACAGCACGCATTCAATAGCAATCACAGACGCCGTCGGCGCTCGCTGAAGAGACGACGGAAAACAATCAAAAACAATCGTAAAGGGAAGAACTATGAGTGAGAAGCCATGGTATGAGGGCATTGCCCGCGATGAGATAGAGGGCAAGCATGTGCGGGCTGTCATGGACAGCGGCACGGTGATTGAGGGTCGTCTGGCATTTTGGGGTAAATGGATGGTCACGGCGGGGAGTCCCATCGAAGGAAACTACGTGCTGGGGGGCTCCGAGGAAAGCCGCTGGGAGCTGACTGAAAGAGTGGAGTGCCTGGACCTGGTGTGGGATGAGCGCGACTGGACGCGGATTGATGTCAGGGATCTGCGTGACGGGGATGCCGTGGTGGCCAATGGCAGGCTGTACAGGGTGGCTGTGTCGTGGGTGCATGAGGATCCTCCGCAGGTGGTCACGGATACTCCGAGTCGGATGCGCATCGACTTGAGCCTGGTGTCCTGTGCTCTCCGGCGCAAGACGAAGGTGCATATCCCTGCGACAGCTGGTTTTTACAAGGATAGGACGGGGTCGTACTGGGTCAGGGCCTGGATGCCGGGCCACGACAAGCCGTGGCGTGCCGTGGATCCGTACGCTTTTGATTTCCCTGTCCGGAGCGAGGATGAGATGTTTTCTCGCATGCCTTTGACCCCGGTGCATTTTGTGGACGGGAGAGCGCCCAAGCCCGGCGACGAGCTGGCATCGGTCATGAGGATTACCTCCAAGGGAGTCACGTTTACGACGGAGGCCGCCTGATGATGCAGGTACCTGATGCTGTGGGCGTGTATGAGGACGGGGACGGCGACCTGTGGGTCCGGTTCCAGGACGGCTATGACAAGTGGCTGCACTTGGTCCAATACATGGTCCAATGGAAACCGAACCTGATTAACCGCTCCTGGATGAGCGAGTTCGTCACCGACAATGATGTGGCGGAGCACCTGCCGCTGAAGCGCGTTTCGGACGGGAAGGGGAAGAATGCATGAGATGGCTGTTTGCGGCCGCCGTCTGCGGCACGATGGGCTTCTTCAGCACTGTCTGGACCCTTGTATATCCGCAGCTGGGTCTGGTGGACCTGGCAGCCCTGGCCGGCTTCGGCTGGTGCCTGGAGAGAGGCGAGCGCTCATGAGCCTGCCAGTAAAGAGCGGCTGCCCGTGTGCCGCCTGCGCGCAACTCACGTCGGGCGTATGCGATAGGTGCCATTCATCCTCCTGCGCTCGCGCACAGTGGCACGGGTACATGTGCAATGCCGAGGCGGAGGATCTGCACCGCACGACCAGGCGGTATCAGCATGCGGATGATCCAATAGATTTCAGACCTTATAGGTGGAGGAAGTGACATGGCTGGAGACACGTATCTGACGGTGGTGGGCAATCTGACGGCCGACCCGGTGCTGCGCACCACGTCCAACGGAGGCACGGTGGCGAACCTGACCATCGCCTCCACGCCCAGGCAGTACGACAGGAACACAAGCCAGTGGGAGGACGGTGAGGCGCTGTTCATGCGCTGCTCGGCCTGGGACTCCACCTACAGTCACATGGCTTCGAACATCCAGGCCAGCCTGTCCAAGGGGATGCGGGTGATCGCCCACGGCCGGCTGGTGCAACGCTCCTACCAGGACAGGGACGGCAACAACCGGAGCGTGATGGAGCTGCACCTGGACGAGATCGGGCCCGCCTTGTCCCGGAACACCGCCCAGGTGACCAAGAACCCCACCAGCACCAGCAACAACGGCGGACGGCAGGCGCATGGTTCGACCCTGCCGCCGCAGGACCCATGGGGAGGAGCAGGCAATGACGAGCCAGAATTCTGACCAGTCAGGGTCGCGCAGGGAGACGACGGCGATGCTCGGCAGGCTGGTCGAACGCCGGCTCAACTCCAGGCATTACTACTGGGCTTCCGAGGTCAGCTTCGACAAGGGCACACCCCAGGAGCGGCGCATCGACTACGTGGGCTTCAAACCCTTCACCCCCAACTATGCGGTGGAGCCGACCAGCGTCGAAAAAGGCATCTTCGTCTGCTACGAGGTCAAAAGCTGCATGGCCGACTTCACATCGGGCAACGGCTTGACCTTCTACGGGGATGTCAACTATTTGGTGTGTCCGCTCAGCCTGTACGAGCAGCTGGAGGAACAGGAGATCATGCTCGAAGCAGTCAACGCCGTCCTATGCCCGTCACGCTCCGGACTCAGCCTCATCCCGCACCCCGCCTTCGGCTACGACCCCCAGAAACAGTCATACCGGAAACGCGTGGCCAGCGAAATGCTCTGGCAGATCGTACAGGCCAATCATGAGAGGGAGCAGTCATGAGCCGGCAGAAGGACAAAGGCACCAGATACGAGACCGCCGTCCTGGACTACCTGCGCTCCCGTATCGGCGACCCGGAGGGCATGATCCACCGGGAGGCCCTGCATGGGAACGCGGACGAAGGCGACATCAAAGGCCTGTACATCCACACCAGAAGCCTGATCCTCGAATGCAAGAACAAGAAACGCTTCGCGCTCGCAGACTGGATGGACCAGGCCAGGCTGGAGGCCGCGAACGCCGGAGCCGACTACGGGATGGTGGTCTTCCACCGTCCCGGCATGGGCGCCACGCATATGGGCGACCAGTACGTGCTCATGGACCTGGACACCCTCGCCCGGCTCGCAGGAGCAGAAGACGAGGAGGACAGCCATGCGTGACATGCGCATCATCATCGCCGCCGGACACACCCGACAGACTTACGCCGACGAGCTCCTGCTGGCCGACCAGCTGGACGACATCCACGACAAATGCTTCGGAGGCCAAGGCACCACCCTCATCCCAGTCATCCTCCCACCCGGCGTCATCGACATGACTAGCCGCCTGGCAGACACCCGCGGCTGGACAACGCAGATCTACACCTACGACTACATGAAACACCCCGAAAACGGCGCACAGCTGAGCAACCAGAACATCATCAGCCACGGAGCAGACCTGCTCCTGGCACTGCCAGACGCGCTCGCGGACGGCCCGAGCCCGGGCACTTGGGACATGATCCGGCGTGCTGTGGCTGCCGGCATCGAGACCAGGATCTACCCGGAGGCCGCGTCATGACCATCGATGATATGCGCGCACTGGCCCTGCTGGCGGTGTCTGTCCTGCTCGCATGGATGGGAGGGCATCATGACGTGGCTTGATGAGCGGACCTTGATGATCGCCAGGACGCTGCGTGAGCCGACCTTCAGCAGGGGCGAGTATGAGCGTCGCCTGCGCTGGGTCAAATCCAGGCGCAAAGTGTGGCCGTCCAGGGATTACCTGCTCGGCCGGCGTGAGGAGAGCAAGCCCACGATCCGTGTCCCCGACTGCCGGCGTCCCATCACGGATCTGACAGGCAGGAGGTTCGGCAGGCTGACCGTGCTCGGGTATGCGGGCAAGCGCGGCGGGGTGATCGTGTGGTCCTGCCGGTGCGACTGCGGGCGGACGGGAGTCTACGCCGGAGGCAGCCTGGTCCGTGGCGCCACACGGTCCTGTGGCTGCCTTCGAAGGAAGGGAGGCTCCCACCATGGCCGGTAGACGCGGATACGCGAAGCTGAAGAACGACTTCTATCTGAACGGGAAGATCCGTGAACTGCGGGCTTGCTGCCCGTCGGCTGTGGGGGCGTTCGTGTTCGCCATCGCCTACTGCTCGGACAATCTGACCGACGGGAGGATCCCCGGCCGGGACCTGCGCTACGTGCTGGGGGTCACGGACGAGGAGATCGACGCGATGTGCGCGGTCGACCTGCTGGAGCCCGACGGGGACAGCGGGTATGTGATCCACGACTACACGGAGCACAACTGCCGGCGCGACCAGGTGGAGAAGAAACGCGAGAGGAACGCCGAAGACTACCGGAAACGCAAGCACGGTCACCATTCAGACAGCAAGGATGAAGATTCAGAAGACTTTCAGACGGATGAATCCGACCTGAGTCGGACAAAACACAAGAACACAAGAACACAAGAAGATTTATCTAACGATAAATCCCCCTACAGCCCCCAAGCGGGGGGTGGGAGCGACGACGAGCCCGAATATCGCCAGCCCTCATCGCAGCCCACCCGTGAGTACGAGCAGCTGATGAGCATCTACCCGAACCACGACAACCCCGACGACGGGTTGAGGGAGCTCAAACGGGTCCTGCACCGGAAAAGCCCGCACACTAGCTTCGCCGCCCTCCTCAACGGCGCGCAGATTCTCGCCAACGAGCACAGGGACCCCCAGTACGTGCCCACCCTGGGCAACTGGCTGCGCAACGGAGGGTGGAAGAACAAACCCAAACCCAAGCCGCAAGCGCGCCAGCCTGACCTCAGTGTGAGCCGGGCGCAGCAGAACCTGGAATGGAACGCAGCGCTCGTCAAAAGCTACGCGCAGGAGGAAGACCAGCAGTCGAGAGAGGAGATAGCCGCATGATGACCCTCAAGGAAAGCACCCTGGTGCTGGCCAAGATACGCGCCCACCACGGCAACGCGATCATCACCGACCTGGAAGCCCGAACCTTCCACGAGGAGCTGCGCAAGGACGCGACCCTGCCGGATGCGTTGGAAGCCGTCAAACGCTTCTACGCGGCCAACGACACGGGCCGGTGGATGCTCAGCGGTGATGTGAACGCCGGCGTCCGCGCCATCCAGACAGCCCGCATTCCTGAAGAAGCGACGATCGGACAGCTCATGGAGCAGGCCGGCATCCGCTCGGAGCAGGCGCTCGCATACCGGCAAAAGCTCATCAGGGAAGCAAAGCAGGGCATGCCCATCCAGCAGGCGCATGCACTGGCCGTGGAAGCCGCACACCGGCAGGCCATCGAAGCACCCAAGCCCCATAAGATTCGGCGCAAGGAGTGGCATTTCGCGGGCCACGGTATGGCTCGAATCGGAGCCAGCAGCCTCAAAGACACGCTCGGGGGAGCGGCATGAGCGACCGTGTGCTGACCTACCATCGCCTGGCCTGCGACTGGCCCGACTGCAAGGAAACCACGCAGAACGACCTGTACGACGGCAACTCGACCTACGAGGAGGCTGTGCGCCAATGGGCCTACCTACCGGACGAGCAGTATGACGACTTTTCGGATAAGGAATTCATGCACGACCCGGCCACGGGCAAGGATTATTGCGCTGATCACTGGCGTTACGACTGGCACTCAAAAAAGTGGCCGCACCGCGTGCCTGGGCCTGATCCGGAGAGGCAGTCATGAGCCGGCATGTGCTGCCTGTCAAATGGGACGGGTGGCCGATCCTCTGGGATCACTGGGAGCCCATGGATGGGCTGCTCATCTGCGGCAAAGGATTGGGCAGACCCTACCGGTGCCCAGGATGTAGGAAGAAAGCCATGCCCCGGTCCATTACCGGCAAGGCCATACGAATCCTGCCCAATGGTCGGCCCTCGCCGATCAGCCTGGTCCTGCACCGGTGCATGACCTGCGGGTACGCCACCGTCTCCAGCCTCGATGCGCACAGCCCGGCCCGATGGCAGGACTGGGTGCTCGACGAGGACGACTACTCGGACGCCGGCAGCTAACCCAGGAAGGAGCAGAGACAATGAGCGACATGACCTTCACGGCTCACATGCTGGTCTGCGACTGGCCGGAATGCGACCAGACCGCCGACCCAGACAGCTGTAACGAGGACTGGCTGCATACCGAGGACGGACACGACTACTGCCCCGAGCACTGGCACGTCGGCGACGATATGGACGAGCCGGTTCCAGGCCCCGATCCCACGCCGTCGATGACAGCACAGGAGCGGGAGGAATTCATCAGAGCCTTAAGCAAATACCAAGGAAGGAGAACCTATGAGCAGGGAACGACTGCCTGACTCGGTGTGGCACACGGAGGTGATGCTGACCCGCAAGGCGCGCGGCATCCCCTTCGATTCGGCGCTCGCGCACCGGATCATCACAGCGTCCACAGGCGACCCCAAATCGCTGTGGTGCCAGCCCAGGACCGGAGTGATGCTGATCCAGACGCTTAGCCCGCTGTCGCCGGACACCTTCGCCGGCGAAGCCACGTCAGTCAGGCAGGCCAGGGCGGGCGTGCGCTTCGAGCAGGGCGCCAGGGTGGAGCTTTCCGGCATGGTGTCTGCCACCGTCTGCAAGAAAGGCCATCGGCGGGTGCCTGTGGAGGAAAAGCAGCTACCAGACTGGGTGGAGTCACATCTGCCAGGATGCCATGCCTGCGTGGACTCGGCCGCCATGCTTACCCCGGCGAAAGGCGACCATGCGGGGCAGCGGCTGACCGTCAGCCGTGCAGTCTTCCACGCCTGGGCCACCGTCATCGACACGGAGGCCTTCGCCGGCATGCTCGTCCACGGGGTCGGCCGGGGCAAACGCTTCGGAGCGGGCCTGGTCCTGGCGAGGAGGTCGGCATGAAAGCGGTGCGTATGATCTGGGGCCTGCTGGGAGAGCCACAGCCTGAAGGTGCCGCCGCCAGGCTTCTGCAGAAGTGCGAGGCACCCTGCAAGGTGTGCGGCACCGTCCAGCCGGTCACTGCTCCGGCCGGCAAAGCCCTGGGGGCCAACTTCACGGATCGCAGCCTGTACGCGGACCCATCATCGGACCGGGTGTGCGACTGCTGCCTGTGGGCATGCTCAGGCAGGGGACTGCACACCATCCGCATGTGGAGCGTAGCCGCAGCCCCCGAGGTGAGCCTGCCGCACAGCCAGGAGAAAGCCGCCGCATGGATCGGCCAGCATGAGGGCATCACCCTCACCTCCCGGCACGACACCACGCCCATCCTCCGCCTGCTGCTCGACCCGCCCGACAGCCCGTGGGCGGTCAGCATCGCCGTCAGCGGGCAGAAGCACGTCATGCCCTACACCGGGCTGAACGCCGGCCCCACAGGCATGATCCGCATGGAAACATCCGACATCCCCTACCGGAAGGAAACCTTCACCAGCGTCTACAACACAGCCCTGCAGCTGCGCCGGACCGGAGCCGGACCCGACATGATCCAGGACGGGCAGCCGCCACGCTTCGACGACATGCGCCAGGCCAGCCGCTGGCAGCGCCTCGACCAGGACATCACCCCATACAAGGGCAGCCCCATCCTCGACCTGGCCCTCTGGACCATCACCAAGCCGATCATCGACAAAGGAGAAACCTCATGACACCAACACAGCAGACACCCACCATCGAGCAGATGGACGAAGCCACCATCAGGCTCATCTTCGCCCTGCGCGACAGCCTGACCGAAGACGGGCCCAGCAGGCTCGACTTCTGGAGCGGAGGACGCGCCGCCACAGCCATCCAGACCGCAGCAGCCGGATCATCCGACGCGGCCCAGATGCTCACCACCGCCTGCAGGAAGCTCCAGATCCCCCAGATCGCCGTCGACAGGAGCGCTGACGCCGTCAGCGCATGCGAGGTGATCGACGCCGACTACACCGCCTGGCAGGACCACGTCAGCCGCACCATCGTCTACATCATCGCCCTGGCCGACATGCGCCGCCGCCAGGCCAAAGCCGCCAAAACCAGCAAGAAGGAGAACTGAAAACATGACCGCCATCGACTACACGCTCACCCTCACATCGCCCTTCCACCACGGAGCCGGCACACAAGGCAACACATCCATCCTCCGCACCCAGACCGTGCACACCGGCGACGGGCGCATGGCCCAGGTGCCCTTCCTGTCCGCCAACTCCATCCGGCACGGGCTGCGCAACGCCCTCGCCTGGGAGACCGTGAAAACACTCCGCCTGGAGCCGGGAAGCCTGACCAAAGGCCAGGTCGACCTGCTCTTCACTGGCGGAGCCGTCACCGAGAAAGGCGCACAGACCGACCTGCAGGCATACCGGGACGCGCACACGCTCCTGCCTTGGCTGACCATGCTCGGCTACGCCAGCAAAAGCGACATCATCGAAGGCACCCTGCGAGCCAGCGACGCCATCCTCGCCTGCCAGGAAAACCGGGAACGGCTGCGCGACACGGACGACCTCAAGCCCGCAGGCTACTGGCGCAGCGAGGAATTCGGCACCCGCATGGACCAGTCCGACAGCCCCCTCGCCACCCTCATGAAGATGGGAGCCGAAGCCGCCGGCAGCACGCAGATGATCTACAGCGTGCAGACTCTCAGCCCCGGAGCCAGGCTGGAAGGCAGCCTCCAGCTGTCCGCCGCCGCCACCAGCACCGACGAGACCATGCTCAAAGCCGCCCTGGACCTGTGGGCACCGGACGGGCACACCCTGCTCGCCGCAAAGACCGGCAGCGGATACGGAAGAGCCGACATCCGAACGAACATCCCCTACCAGGGGGCAGCCAGCCTGCTGCGCGACCAGGTGGAAGCACACAGGGACGAGATCATCAGCCTGCTCGGGAGGCTCGCATGAGCGTCCCCCTGCACGTCACGGCCACCCTCGACACCGCAGCCTGCGGGGTCGAAGGGAACCCACTGCCTCTGGACGGGATCCTCGCCTGGGCCATGCACGCACGCGAGCACAACCCCGACCCGCCACGAGGACGCATCAAGGACTACGATCTGCCGCTCGAAAAATGGCACGCCTGCCGCACCTGGGGATGGCAGGCCTCATCAGCCCACCCCAGCATCATCGGCCACACCAGCCTGCAGATCCGCCGCAAACCCCCGGATTGGCAGCTCGCCCGATACACCAGGGAAAAGAAAAACCACCACGGGCTCGACGCCTGGAAAGCCCGAGACCTGACCATCCCCGCCACCCTCATCGACACCATCAGCTGGGATGTCGTCGCCACTGACCCCAGTCAGGTGGAAAACCTCCTGCAGGACATCACCCACATCGGCTCCCATAGGGCCCTCGGATGCGGGCACGTCACCAGCTGGACCATCAGCCAAAGCGAGGACCAGGACGCATGGAAGGACCGGCCCATGCCCAGCCCCGGCCATCCAGGACGCTACCGGCCCCCATACTGGTCCCAGGACAGGCAGACCACATGCTGATCACCATGAGCACCCTCACCCCAGCCGACCTACAAGCCTGGCGGGGGTACCAGCGGTACGACCAGGCCATCGGCAGCCTCATGAGCCGCGAAGAACAGCAAGCCATCCAGGAGATCAGAAGCTTCCACGCCACGCACCCCGACTGCATCATCAGCGTCAGCTGGGGCAAAGACTCCGTCGTGGTCGCCCACCTCGCCTGGCTGGCCGACCCCGGCATCCCCATCGTCTGGGTGCCGGCCATCCGCAAGGACGGCAGATGCTACGAGGCGGAAGCCACCTTCCAAGTGCGCGACGCCTTCCTCGACTCGCACCCCGGAGCCGTCTACCAGGAGCGGCCAGGCCACCCCAGAACGCCCAGACGCGGCGAGCCAGGCTTCGACCAGTACATGCACGACGAAAGCAAGCCGCAGGACCAGCTCAAAGAGCAGATCCAAGAGCCGCACATCACCGGCGTGCGCGCCGACGAGTCCGCCATGCGACGCATGAGCATCCGCAGCCGCGGACTCTCATCAACGTACACCAGCCGGCCCATAGGCCGATGGAGCGCCGAGCAGGTGTTCGCCTACCTCGAAACCCGGCACCTGCCCGTCCATCCCGCCTACGCAGCCTCATACGGCGGCACACTCGACAGACGCTGGCTGCGCGTCCACTCCCTGCGAAGCCCCACCATCACCAGGCTCGCAGGATCCGCACCCACCCACTTCAAGGACACCACCAGATGGGAAGACGACTACTTTCCGCACTTGGCCGCAGACCAGCCAAGAAACCGCATAGCAAAGGAGGACTCATGAGCAACGAAATTCAGGCGATCATCATATTCGGCGTGGCCGTAGTGCTCACTGTGGCAAACCTGATCCTCTCACAGGTCTACCAGGATCGCGGCAAGGAAGTTATCTCATGCGGCTTTGCGGGTCTGGCCCTCGTGTTCGGGTTCATAGCATTGATCTCGGCTGTATGTGTCATCGGCACGATATGGCCGCAGTCATGACCCGCGCCAGCCAGCAAGCCAAAGCCCTGCAGGACATCCGCCTGGGCGCATCCGACGAGGAGCTGAAACGCAAATACGGGTACTCGCCGGCAGTCATCGCTGCCATGCGAGCAACAGTTTCGCGTGAGTCAGACAAGCAAGCCGATAATCTGGGCATAGAAACGGGGATACCCAAGTTTTGAGACCCCGAAGAGCAAGCAAACAGCCGAAGGAGACCAGCCAAGCGGAGGAGACCATGCCAACAGTGCGTTTGACCTCACGACCAAGAACCATCGTCAGCATCAACGACGGAAGCCTGCAAGTGGACAAGTCGGCCGACCCAGGACCGGAAAGGATGCAGCTTGGCTGAGACATGCCCAAATGATGGAGCAGCGCTCGCTGACGGGGAGCGGATCTGCAAGGACTGCCAGCGGGTGCTGAGGGCTGATCTGGGCTATCTGTGCGACAGGGCGGACGACCTGTACCAGGTGGCCACCAGGCAGGCCAGGCCGGGACCCAGGCAGCTTGCCAAGGGCAGCATGGGCCCTCGCGCCTCCAGCCCGGACCCGTTGAGGGAGGACGCCTGGTCGACATGGCAGTTCTTCCGCCTGTTTTACACCGCCCTGGTGCCGCAGGGGACAGGCAGGCAGGATGGCCGTCGCATGCTCATGGATGGCGTGCCTTCCCTGGCCCGCAATCCTCGAGCGGCGCGAATCCAGCGGCAGATGCGGCAGGCGGCCGAGAAGGTCAAAAGGATCTTCGACTGGGAGCAGGACAAGAGGAGAGGTGGCTGGTGCCAGGCATGCGGCGCCATCCTCTGGGTGCTGGACAAGTCCCAGTACGCCTTCTGCCAGAATTGCGGCCAGCTCAACGATCTGGCAGAGACCAGACAGGCGCAGCGCGACTGGCTCATGGACTCCTACCAGGAGGGCACGTCAGGCGAGATCGCCCACCTGCTCACCCAATGCGGATGGAAGGTCACGCCTCGCACGATACGCAAGTGGGCGCAGAAGGGCATCATCCCCTGCGAGAAGGGGACGAACGGCAGGAACGTGTACCAGGTCGGCGACATCATCGCCAGAATCGAAATGGGCAGGCCCGCGAGCGCGGCTTGACATTCCGGACTGTTCCGCTAAACTGTGTTACAGTTGAATTTCAGTGTAAGGGTCGGGCAGAGATGTCCGGCCCTTTATTGATCACGCTTGATTTGTTCAAAGAGACGATCCAATTCGTCAAAAGACGTGTCTATCGAATTATTGAAAACTTTGTGTTCGTCACATGAATACCCATACATGTCAAGCAACCTGATCAGGTAGCGACCTTTGACGGCAGCCATTGACGGGGCGAAGCGGTCATAGGACAGTCTATAGAATTCACCAACCACGTCCACAAGCTCCAAGGCGATCCCAAAAGCCTTGTCGACAATAGCCTTCCGCTCGTTTTTCCTGTTTTGATGAATGTTGTAAACAGCCAAGCACAAGGCAACAAGCGTACCAGCAGCTGTGGCTATGGAGCTGAATGCTTCCCAATCCCATCTCATGGCACAAGATATAGCACTTGCCTGCAGGTCCTACTGCTTATCTAACGCTAATCAAACACGACATTAAGGAGCCATCATGGCTGGGTTCGACCAAGCACTCAAATACCTCAAAGACCATAGAGGTGAGCAGGTGAGCGTTCGCCTGCCCCCTTGGTCGCAGGATGTGGACATCCGCCTGCGCACGGCCCAGGACGACCGACAGACCAGGGATGCAGGACAGCCCACCCACGACTACCTGACAGCCGCATCCCGATACGGGTACATCCCCTGGATCCCCACCCAGATCGAGCTCCTGTCCGACGACTGGCAGCTATGCGACATCACAGGCAAAGTCATCGCCCAATAACACACTTGTCCGCAGGTTCTTTTCCCCTCACTTTGCGCCTGCGGGCATCATCCTTGCCTGGCCACGCCACAAAACCAACCTCTGGACGCGAGCCAGGCATCCTACTCATCCATCCCCTCGGCCAGGCAGGAGGGCTTCCATGCCGTTGAGCAGGTGCGCGTGGCACAACTGTCCGCAGCTTGTCCCTCGAGGTCAGCGTTACTGCAAGGACCACAGTCAGGAGCATGAGCGGGAGCGAGGCTCGGCCTCTCGTCGTGGCTATGGTGCAAGGCATCAGGCCGAGAGGGCCAGGTGGTCCCGGTACCTGGCCCAGGGGCATGCCGTGCTGTGCAGCAGATGCGGAAAGCCGATACGACGCGGCGAGGCGTGGGACCTGGGGCACACCGACGACAGGCTTGCCTGGACTGGTCCTGAGCATGCGCACTGCAATCGCAGCGCAGGGCAAGCCAACAGCGTGCGCATGCGCGAGCATTGGACGTAGGCCAAGGACTGCGACCGGCCAGGCCAAGCCTGACAGTCGGCAGACAGCAGCACAGCGACAGGCAAACAGCGAACAGCGAACGACGGCGATGCGAGACGAGAAGCCGGAATCGATCTTCGAGGATGAGAGCGTCGACGAATCATCAGACCTGCCCACCCCCAGGGGGGTGACCCCCCGGGCGGGCCTTCTAGACCGCCGGTGAGGTGGCTCGCAGGTGCGGAGGGTTCAAACATTTGCAGAAGCATGCGCGGGAGGCGAGGTGAGCGGCCATGGTGTCCGGAGGAGCCCGCGCCCGTTCGGGCCCGGCCTATGACCCGAATTCCGCCCGTTCGGACCGTCTGGGACGGTCTTCCGGCGGCGCTTTCGCCTTGGACGCGAACGGCTACCGTTACAGGCCGCCTAGATTCCCTCTAGGCACCTATTTGTTGGAGGACGATGCCGCGACCGAACGCTGGCATGAGCGCGAGCTCGAGGTGTGGAAGGGCCTGTGGAGGCTTCCGCAGGCCATCGCCTGGCATGACCCCTGCTACGCCTATCTGCAGGGGACGGTGGCCTTGTATGCGCGCCAGTATGTGATCTGTGAATCCTCCTCGTCGACGGCCTCGGACCGGGCGACGCTGGCCCGGTATGCTGACACCATCGGCCTTACCCCGCAGGGCCTGAAGCTGAACGGGTGGAAAATCGTCCCCCACGAGGTCAAGACCAGGAAGAAGACCAAGCCGGCCAGGAACGTGATCGCGTTCCCGAGCGCGAGGGAACGGTATGAGGAGATGGGGTGAGCTCTTTGGCGAAGAAATCCCGTCACACCCCGCCGAAGTCGCTCGGCTTCCTGTTCGCCGACTGGACGGCCTGGCACTGCGTGGTGCCCAGCGGGTTCGACCTGGGCAAGCCCTTCATCCTGACCGGCTGGCAGCTGCTCAACGCGGTGGACTTCTACACGGTGCGGCCCGATGCCAACTACGACGTGCGCCGTCCCTTGCAGGGGTCCGCATACAAGTGGCGCCGGGGCCAGATCGTGGGCGGCCAGAAGCTGGGCAAGAGCCCCTTCGGCGCTGCGGTGGCCTGCTTTGAGGGTGGCGGACCGTGCGTGTTCTGCGGCTGGGCCAAGGGCGGCGAAGTGTACCGGTGCTCCGACTGGGGGTGCGGGTGCGGCTTCGAATACGAGTACCGTCCGGGCGAGCCCATGGGCATGCCCAGGCGCACCGCCCTGGTGCAGCTGCTGGCCAACTCCGAGGAGCAGACCGCCAACGTGTACCGCCCCCTGCAGACCATGATCCGCAACGGGCGGCTTTCGGACCTGATGACCGTGCGCGAGGGGTTCATCCGCCTGCCCAACGGCGGGCGCATCGACCCGGTGACCGCCTCGGCCAGGTCCAAGCTGGGCAACCCCGTCAATTTCGCCCTGCTGGACGAGTCGGGCATCTACACCCGTAGGAGCGGCATGTTCGAGGTGGCCGACACGGTGCTTCGAGGCGTTTCCGGCATGGACGGGCGCATGCTGGAGCTGACCAACCCCTGGGACCCCATGGACGCGAGCTTCGGCCAGGCCACCTACGAGAGCCGTCGCGACGACATCATGAAATACTTCCCCAGGCACGACCCGAGCCTGGACTTCACCGACCCCAAGGACCGAAGGAAGATCCTTGAATTCGTCTACAAAGGCTCACCATGGGTGAACCTGGACGCGGTGGAGGCCACGGCCTCGGAACTGCTGGAACGCGACCCTGCGCAGGCCAGGCGGTTCTTCGGCTGCGAGCTGGTGCAGGGCTTGGGATCCTACATGCCCGAGCAGCTGTACGACAGCACGGCCGTGGACCGCGAGCCCCCACCCGAAGGGTCGGAGATCTGCATGGGCTTCGACGGCTCCCAGTCCGGCGACTGGACCGCCCTGCGGGCCGAGACTATGGACGGATGGCGGTGGACCCCCACCTACGGACCGGCCGAAAGACCAGCCTGGTGGAACCCCAGGGAGTGGGAGGGACGCATCCCGCGCAGCGAGGTCGACGCCTGCGTGTCCGAACTGTTCGAAAAATACCGGGTGATGCGCTTCTACTGCGACCCGCACCCCTGGGAGACGCAGGTGGACGAGTGGAGCGAACGCTACGGTGAGGACACGGTGGTCGCCTGGCCCACCAACCAGGTGGGCCGCATGTACGACGCTCTGGTCAGATTCAGGGAGGACACGGCGGACGGCACCACCACGCACTCGCCCGACCCGACCGCCAAGCTGCACATGATGGCGGCCCGCATGGTCGCCAAGCCCGGCGACAGGTTCGTCCTGGGCAAGCCCAGCGAAAACCAGAAGATCGACATCAGCATGGCCGACATCCTGGCCCACGAGGCCGCCAGCGACATGAGGGCGCTCGGCTGGAACGGCGACCAGGGCAAGGCATTCGTATTCAGCGACTACGACGAAGGGGACTGGCATGGCGCAAACGGGTCTATCTTCTGACGAGCAGGCTTTGGTTCGCTCACTGTATTACCGGCTGACGCGCCTGCGCCGCACCCACCAGCAGCTGGACGACTACTACCGTGGCGCGCAGATGCTCCAGATTCTCGGCATCGCCGTCCCCCCGGAGCTTCGCGCCTTCGAATTCCCGCTGAACTGGCCCAGGGTGACCGTGGACACCGTGGTGCAACGCCAGCATGTGCGCAGCTTCAGCATGCCCGACCAGCCGGACGCCAACGACCAGCTGTGGGAGATCTGGGAGGCCAACAACATGGAGTCCCAGAGCGTGCTGGCGCACCTGGAGACACGCATCCAGGGGCACGGGTTCGTCACCGTCGGAGCGAACCCGGACGACAAGGAGCATCCGCTGATCACCGTGGAATCCTCCAAGTCCATGATCGCCCGCATCGACCCCAGGACCCGCAGGATCACCGCCGCCCTGCGCGTCTACTACGACCCGTACCGGGCCAACGCGCCCACGCAGGCCACCCTCTACCAGCCCGACTCCACCGTCTACCTGGACAAGGGGGCCGGCTGGAACTGGGCCGTGACCGAACGGGACGAGCACCATCTGGGCCAGGTGCCCGTCGTCCAGTTCATCAACCGGCCCAGAGTAGGCGACTTCACCGGCGAAAGCGAAATGCAGGACGTGCTGCGCCCCACCGACATGGCCGCCAGGGCGCTCATGGACCTGCAGGTGGCCATGGAGACGCACGCCGTGCCCGGCAAATGGGCCGTCGGCCTGTCCGACAAGGACTTCATCGACGCCAGGACCGGCAGGATCGCCACACCCTGGCAGGCCTACTACACGGCGATGACCA
The DNA here is from genome assembly GCF_026537235.1 of Bifidobacterium sp. B4111. Taxonomy (NCBI): domain Bacteria; kingdom Bacillati; phylum Actinomycetota; class Actinomycetes; order Bifidobacteriales; family Bifidobacteriaceae; genus Bifidobacterium; species Bifidobacterium sp. B4111. The sequence goes on from NZ_JAFNMO010000001.1 coordinate 334,718, forward strand.
CCAGCAAGTCCAAGGATGCCAAGTTCGGGCAGTTCACGGCCAGCGATCTGAGCAACTTCAAGACCGTGATCGACCTGCTGGCCGAGCAGGTCAGCGCCGTCACCGGCCTGCCCGTCCGCTACTTCGGGCAGAACAGTGCCAACCCGGCCAGCGAAGGCGCCATCCGCGCCGACGAGGTGCGCCTGGTCAAGAACGTGGAGCTGAAGAACAGCCTGGACGGCGACTCCTGGGGGGATGTGATGGCCCTGGCCTGGCGGATGGCCACCGGCGACCAGGTGGACGGGCATCGCATACGCACCGACTGGGACGACCCCAACACGCCCACGTTTGCGCAGAAGGCCGACGCGATCCAGAAGCTCGTCGCCACGGGGATCCTCAGCAGGGAGGGGGCCTGGGACGAGCTCGGCTGGTCCGAAGCCCGCAAGGACAAGGAACGCGAACGCTTCACCGACGACGACATGCAGGATTGGGGCTACGTGAAGCCCATGGACGGGGAGGACGACCATGAGGACCATGGCGGGGCAGGACCTGCCCCAGACGGCGGTCAGGCAGGCCAGAAGACTCCGAAAACGCAGCAACAGTCTGGCCAGAAGGATCACGCTCCTGTGGCGGGCCAACGCCGGCAGTGACTTCTCCGGCTCCTACGCGGCCATCATGCCGGCCCTGTTCGCCTCGCTGGACCAGGCGCAGCAGGCCACGGCAGCCGACTCCGCAGCCGCCACGCCTGAGGCCATGCGCGAGCTGGACGGGCACCCCCTGTACGCGCAGTACCCGGTCGACCCCCGCCAATGGGTGGGCGTGGACGGGGCCGGCTACGACACCCTGGACGACATGTGGGGGGCGGTCGTCGCCGGCAAGCAGGCCGTCAGAAAAGGCCTGGACGAGCAGATCGCCCTGAAAGTCATCGAGGACCAGCTGCAGCAGCGTGCCAGGACCATCCTGGCCGACACCTCCCGGTCCGCATCGGCCATGGCCGCACGAAGCCGGCGCCACACGGCGGTCTGGGTGCGGGCGCTCACCCCGCCCTCATGCGGCCGGTGCGTCATCCTCGCCGGCCAGCCCAGCGGCGCCAAGGCCTTCGAACGCCACCCCAGATGCGACTGCATCGCCGTGTACGCCACCCGCATGCCCGACAGCGCCTGCGCCGACCCCAGAGGATGGCTGGACCGGCTGGACGACAGGCAGCTGGCCAGGACGCTGGGCAGCCGGGCCAACGCGCGCGCCTACCGTGACGGGGCCGATCTGAACGCCCTGGTCAACGCCTACCGGCGCAAGGGCAGCGTCAGCGCCGCCCAGGCCTGGGACCGGCGCATCAAATACACCACCGAATCCACCACCAGGCGCGGCTACGCCTCACACCGGATGATCGACGCCGGCTACGCGAAGGACTTCGTCAAAGCCGGAGGCCGTTCTACGCGGGTGGACAGGCCCAGGCTCATGCCCGAGACCATCTATCAGATAGCCGGCAGCGACCACGACAAGGCGCTCCGGCTCCTGCACAACTACGGCTGGCTCAACTAGCCGACAAACAGGATTTTCACCGGTCGCGCGAGGCGTCCGGCGCAGCCATGCGACATGGCAACAGCAAGGAGAAACGATGCACAACCTCAAATGGATGCGAATGCGCGACCTGTACTGGATGCGGATACGCACCATCGACCAGCCGGACGCCGAAGGGCAGGGGACGGGCGACCCGGACCCGCAGACCCAAGGCCAGGCCGGCAATCAAGGTCTGGAGCAGGGCCAGGGCGACGAGCCGCTGGGCGAAGGCGGCAAGAAGGCCCTGGAGGCCGAACGCCAAGCAGCCAAGACCGCGAAGGCCAGGGCGGCCGAACTGGAAGCCAAGCTCAAGGAATACCAGGACCGCGACAAGAGCGAGGAGCAGAAGCAGGCCGAAAAGCTCGAACAGCTCCAGCACGACGCCGAGGCCAGCCGGCGCAAGGCCACCCAGTACGAGGTGGCCGCCTCCAAGGGCATCCCCCTCAAGCTCGCCACCAGGCTGCGCGGGGAGACCGCCGAGGAGATGGCCAAGGACGCCGAGGAGCTCTCCGCCCTGATCAGCACAGCCGACCACAAGCCTCCGGCACCCAAGCCCGACAAGAGCCAGGGCATGGGCGGAGGCCCCAAACCCGCGAACCTGGCCGAGGCCATCGCCGGACACTACAAGCAGTAAAACCCACTAAGGAGAATCCGTATGGCAGTCACACTGGCGGAAGCCAAGAACAACACGCTCGAGGACTACGACCCCATGGTCATCGACGAGTTCCGAAAGAACTCCGAGATCCTCGACTCCCTCATCTTCGACGACGTGGTCAACCCGGCAGGCGGCGGGGCGACGCTCACCTACTCCTACCGCCGGCAGACCACGCAGCCCACGGCCGCATTCCGCGCCCTGAACAGCGAGTATGAGCCGCAGGAGGTCAAGACCGAGAAGAAGAGCGTCGACCTGGCCGTCCTGGGCGGCGCCTTCGAGGTGGACCGGGTCATCGCCGGTCTCGGGCCCGCAGCATCCGGAGCGGTCACCCAGAACCTGATCCAGAAGATCAAGGCCACCACTACCCTCTTCCAGGACACCGTCATCAACGGCGACCAGGACAAGAACGAAAACAGCTTCGACGGCCTGGACAAGGCACTGACCGGCTCCTCCACCGAGGACACGGACAGCAAGCCCGACTGGACCGACATGAGCGATAGCGGCTTCAACATCCTGGACAGCCTGGACGAGTTCCTCTCCCTGCTGGACGGCACCCCCACCGTGCTGGTCGGCAACGAGAAGGCCCTGGCCAAGATCCGCGCCGCCGCCCGACGCTCTAGCGCCTGGACCCGCAGCCCGGTCGATGACCTGGTGGGCGCCAACGGGCGGCCCATCACCAGGGAGACCTACGGAGGCATCACCCTCGTGGACGCCGGCGCCAAAGCCGGCACCAACGACCCGATCATCCCCGTGGCCGCCGACGGCACCACCAGCGTGTACGCCTACCGGGTCGGCCTGGACGGCTTCCACGCGGTCAGCACCGCCGGAGGCCAGCTGGTCAAGACCTGGCTGCCCGACTTCAGCACCGCCAAGGCCGTCAAGTCCGGCGAGGTCGAACTGGGGCCCGTGGCCGTCTGCCTGAAAGCCACCAAGGCCGCCGCCGTCCTGCGCGGCGTCAAGGTCATGGCCGGCGCCAAGCCCGCAAACAAGTGACCATGGCAGGCGACGACAAGCAGCGGCACGCGAAATATGCGGAAGTCCAGGACGTAGCAACCGCCCTGGGCAGAAGCATCGACCAGGACGGGACCGAAGGCCGGCAGATGCAATACTGGCTCGACAAGGCCGAAAGGAAGGTCCGCTCCCGCGTGCCCCTCCTGGACGAGTGGGCCAGCCAGGACCCCGTCTATCAGGACACCGTCAAGGACGTGCTCGTCAGCGCCGTGGAACGCAAGGCCCTCAACCCCGAGGGCCTGCGCTCCGTCATGACCCAGGTCGACGACGCGAACGTGCAGCAGACTATCGACTCGACCCGGTCCGTCGGTGAGATCACCATCCTCGACGAGGAATGGGAGCAGCTCCTCCGTCTTGATAATGCCGGAAGGAACAGCATCCAGGCCCAGATGGACCCCGTATACGTGCCCCTGCCCTCATACCCATACGCCTGACAGGAGGCCGGCATGGACCCAGCAAGCATGATCGCTGCCAGCCTGCCCAGGCTCAGACGCGCAGCCGAAAGCCTCATGACCGACACCATCCGCATCACCCGGCCCGAGAAGACAGCCGTCGACCCAGTCACGGGGGCGGAAACCCCAACCGGGGAGGTGCTGTACGAGGGGCCGGGCAAGGTGCAGACCTCCGGAGGCATGGCCTCCCAGACGAGCACCGCGTCCGGCGACTCCTCCAACGTAGGCGGGCTCGTGCCCCAATGGTCCTTGTACCTGCACCTCCCTATTTCCGCCACGGGACTGCGGGAGAAGGATGTGGCCCTGGTGGTCGACTCCCAGGACCCAGACCTGAAGGGCAGGTGCATGAGCCTGGTCAACATGCAGAGCGAGAAGACCCTGGCGACAGCCAGACGTTGGAACGTGCAGGAAATCCCTGAGCAAAACGAGGAGGACTGACATGCCGGCCATCGACGTAAGCCAGGTCAAGGACCTGGCCAAGGCGCTCGCCGCCGTGCCCCTGCGCAACCAGGCGCTGGTCGCAGCCGCGGTCAAGCACGGGGCGCAGAACATCAAAGAAAGCGTGAGCGAGGACCTGCAATCCTCCAGCAACCATGCCTTCCGCCGCATCCGCATCCACTACGACATGCAGGAGCGGGGGCCGGTCGTGGAGGCGGACATTGGCCCCGAGCAGGGCGGCGCATCCAGCCTGGCCAACATCGCCTTCTTCGGCACCAGCCGGGGTGGCGGCCACCATCGTTTTTACGAGCATGGCGCTGACGAGCTGGAGCCGACCGCCCGGTATGTCAGAGAGGCGGCGTCCAAGCTATGAGCCGGACCGTGGAGGTGAGACGAGCCGTCACTGCCCTGGTGCCGGACATGCCCGGGTGGAAGGTGTATGAGGACGTGGCCACCGGGCAGAGCCCGCCCTGGATAGTGGTGCGCGTCTCCGAGACCGGGCGCAGCGGGGCCGAGGACCTGCACGCCGTCTCCCACGACGGGGTGCTCGACATCCGCGTCGTCGGCCGCCAGGGCGACGGCATCAGCATCGCCATGGACCGGCTCAAAGCCGCCCTGGACGGTGCCAAGCCCGCCGACCGGAGGACCAGCAGGCTGATCCCCGACCAGGATTCCGGCCTGTACGCGGCAGAGCTCACCGACCCGAAAACATCAGCCCCGTTCTTGATGCGTGTGCTCACCTGGCGCTTCGCCTGGACCAGCTGACTTGCATTCACCCCGCCTATCCGCGGGGCTTTTCCATATTTAAACCCAACAACCATGATTCGGAGGCACCCATGCCTGACACCACTGATACCAATGAAAACACCGCGCCGACCACTCCTGCGGTCAACGAGGAGACCGGCCTGCCCGCAGCAATCCTCGAGGACGGCAACATCCTGACCACCTTCGTGCCCGGCCACGGGGGCATCAAGGACATGACCAAGCCCACCGAGACCGAGCTCAACGCCGAAGGGAATTTGAACGTTTCCGCTTATCTGACCTCGACTGGGTGGAAGCTCAACCATACGCAGGAGTCCATCAAGGACGACCGCGAGGCGTCCGCCGACGTGGGCGAGATCCCGGGAGCCGAAAAGTACGACGGCGGGTCCCTGCAGGTGATCAACAACGTCAACAACGAGGGCTATGCCAACGCGGCCATAGAGACCCTGGTCAAGGGGACCAAGGGGTATCTGGTGCGCCGCCGTGGCGCAGGCCAGACCCCGTACAAGGCCGGCCAGAAGGTGTCGGTTTTCAAAACCGTGATCGGCATCGCCACTCCCGTGGCCCACGCGGACAATGCCCGCATGATGAGCACCATCAGCTTCTCGGTCGCGCCCGGGTCCCAGGACGAGACCGCCACCGTCACGGCCTGACCATGATGCTTCCCCGCATGACCCTGTGCTCCGGCCATGCGGGGACCTTACTTTCGTCACTTTTGGAGCACAGCACATACTTAAGGAGCACGCATGCCTATTGCCGTCAAGCCCATCACCAAGGAAGTGGAGATCGTCACCGACCTGCAGCTGATGAGTGACATCATCGACCTGAGCAACCGGATCAACAGCCAGGACAAGCCGGACAAACAGGACAAGGAGCGTCTGGCCGGCATGGTCCAGGATCTGGACAAAAGCACCCTGGTGCTCACCCTCCGGGGCCTGCCGTCAAGCCCTTGGAACGCCATCGTCATCGACCACACGCAGGTCAAGGGCGACCGGGCCGTCAAGGACCTGCAGGGCATGGTCGCCGACGCGGTGCCCCGCATGCTGGTCAAAGCCCGCTACAAGGGCGGTGAGGACCTCGACCTGGGCGGGGAGGACCTGGCCGGGCTGACGGGCTCGCTGACCGACATCCAGGTGGCCGACCTTATCCAGACCATCCAGACTTTGAACACCCCTATCGACGCGCTCCCAAAAGCGGTGCGCGACCTGATCGGCTAGCGGACTGGCTCGCGCGCCACCCCGAAGACCTGGCCCAGCTGCGCGTGGCCCGCAGCCTGGGCATCTCCTACAAGCGATGGCTCGGCTGGCAGCCCACCCCCGACGACCCGGTCGAATGGGACGAGTACGAGCGCGACTGGATGATGGCCCTGGACACCTACGAGCGGGCCCACAAGTGCCCCATATGCGGCATGGACATTGAATTTTGTCACGACCAGGTTGCCGTCGCCACTGTCTTCAAGGACGCGGCCGTGGACACCTGCTTCGTGGGGCGGATGCGTGAGCTGGCCATGGACCGGTTCGCCCAAGGAGGCACGGTGGAGGCCCCGAACTCGCAGACCACCAGACTCAACCCCAGATAACCATGGAGGTGCATCGTGGCGCTCAACCAGAACATCGTCATCCGTTTGATGGCGGACAGCACGGACTACACCGCCAAGATGCAGGCCGCCTCGGCCTCAGCCACGGAGCTGTCCACAGCCCTGGAACGCCCCATGAGCAAAGGCGAACGGTTCAGCGCCATGGGACAGAAGGTGGCACTGGGCGTGGGGGCCCTGAGCGCCGCCGTAGGGGTGGCAGCCGTCAAGGCTTTTGCGGATTTCGACCAGTCTATGAGCGCGGTCGAAGCCAACACCGGCGCTTCCGCCGATACTATGGGGCGGCTCAGGGATGCGGCCCTGGAGGCCGGGGCACGCACCGTATACAGCGCCACCGAGTCCGCCGATGCCATCAACGAGCTGGCCAAGGCCGGTGTGAGCACCACGGACATCCTCCAGGGCGGCCTGGACGGGGCCCTCGACCTGGCAGCCTCCGGGCAGATGGGCGTCGCCGACGCCGCCGAGCTCACCGCATCCGCACTCAACGAATTCGGCCTGCAAGGCAACCAGGCCAGCCATGTAGCCGACCTGCTGGCCGCCGGAGCGAACACCGCCCAGGGCGGGGTCTCCGACATGGGCGAGGCCCTGAAGATGGTGGGCACGACCGCAAGCCAGCTGGGCATGAGCATCGAGGACACCACAGGAGCCATCACCATGATGGCCTCCCAGGGCATCGTCGGCTCCGACGCCGGCACGCAGCTGCGGTCTGCGCTGATTGGCCTGACCAGCGCCTCCGGCCCCGCCAAGGCGGAGATGCAGCAGCTGGGCATCAGCATGTACGACAGCCAAGGAAACTTCGTGGGATTGGCGAATTTTGCAGGTCAGCTCAAGGAAAAACTGTCAGCCCTCACCCCCGAACAGCGGGCCAACGCCATGGGCGTGCTCTTCAGCAACGCAGCCATGAGCGTGGGCAACACCCTCTACGAGCAGGGTGCCGAAGGCGTCAACAAATTCACCAAGCAGGTCAACCAACAGGGCTTCGCCGCCAAACAGGCCGCTGCGCTGACAGACAATCTGAAAGGCGATGTCGAGCAGTTCGGCGGGGCTGTGGAGACCTCCCTGATCAAGATCGGATCTGGAGCCAACGGGCCCATCCGCAGCGTCATCCAGTCGGTCACCAGCCTGGTGACCGCTTTCGGCGACCTGCCTGCCCCCGTACAGCAGACCGTCGTCATGCTCGGCATGGCCGCCGGAGCCGGCGTAGGCCTGCACAAGGTCTTCGGCCAGACCGCGCAAAGCACCAGCGCACTGAGCCGAAGCTTCGGCATGGTCGTGGACCCCGTGCAGCGCGTGCAGGCCGCCATGGGCAATTTCAGCTCAGCGGTGGAGCAGATCAAACTGTCCACGCTCTCCTATGAGGAGCAGATGAGGCGTGTGGGCACAGCCACCAGCGGCTCCGCCCTGCGTATGGGCGCACTCAAAAGCGCCGGCGCTGGCATCGTCGACCTGCTCGGCGGCCCGTGGGGAATCGCCCTGGGCGTGGCAGGAGCAGCGCTCACGGCCTTTGCCAACCACGCCGCCCAGGCCAAGGCCGCGCAGGACGAACTGTCCCAGGCCATGGCCGAAGGCGGGGACGCCAGCGAGAAACTCGTCGACATGATCACCAGTGGCAACAACATCGACTGGGGCTGGGTGCAGCACCTGAATACCGGCTTCGGCAGCCTTGACGACATGCTCCAGGCCTGCGGCATCAGCGCCGGCACCTTCGCCCGTGCCGCACAGGGCAGTAAAACCGCCATCGACCAGGTCAACAAAGCCCTCGAGGCCAACAAACAGTCCGGCAGCCAGTACTACGGGGTCATCACCGAGGGCCAGACCAAACTCTCACAGCTGACCAAGGTGTACAAGAACTCCACGGAAGAGACAAAACGCAACAAGGAGGGCAAGGACGAGCTGGCCTCGAGTGAAAAGAAGGCAGCCGACGCGGCCGGCCAGCACGCTCAGGCGCAAGGTCAGTCAGCCGAGCAGACCCAGAAGGCCGCTGACGCATCATCCATTCTCTCCAACCAGCTGAACGCCTCCAACAAAGGCGTGAACGAGGAGTCCTCCGCGCTTGGCGAGGCCGTGGACGCGCTGAAACAGTACTACGGCTTCAAACTAGGTGCTTTCGACGCTGACACCAAATGGGGGGAGGCCCTGTCCGCAGCCGACGAGGCCGTGAAGAAGAACGGCAAGTCGTTGGACGCGTTCAACCCCAAAGGCCAGGCCAACCGCAAGGCCCTGAAGGACCTGGCGACAGCTGCACAGGATTGCGCCGAGGCTCATGCCAGGAACGGTGAAGGCATCGACAAGGTGAGCCAGGTCATGGAGGAGGGCCGGCAGAAGGTCATCGACTATGCGAAAGCCATGGGCATGAGCGACGGCGACGCCACCGCTTTCGCCGACTCCGTGGGCCTGTCGTCTGGCCGGGTCAAGGACCTGGTGAACCAGATCGAGAGAGCCAACGCCAAGCCCCTCAAAATAAAGGACGAAGCATCGAAAACCCTCAAGCAGGTGGGACTGGCGGCCAAGGGCCTGCCTGACGGGAAGACCATCCAGATTACAGGAAAGAACAAGGATGCCATGATGGCCATCCGCGAGGTGACCGGAGCGAAGATCGACGACAAGCACTCCAAGCTCACCTTGGACAAGCACCAGTACGACATGGCGCTCGCCTTGGCCAACGGGGCGACCATCGACACCAAGACAGGCCAGCTGAAGGGCGACAACAGTGACCACTGGAAGAAGATCGCCCAGTCCAACGGGTGGAAGATCGACCCCAAGACCGGCGTGATATCTGGCAATGACGGGCCGTTTATGGCTGTCAGAAAAGCGGTCGATAACGCCACTATCCGGGACAAGACCGTGCACGTGGGTGCAGAGGCGAGCGGCTTCTGGAGCGTCGTCAACAGCATCCTGGGCAAGGTCTTTCACGTCAACATCAGCGCCACCGGTGGTCATGCAGCCGGCGGTCTGATCACCGGGCCCGGGACGGGCACCAGCGATGACATCCCGGCCCGCCTGTCCAACGGGGAGTACGTGATTAGGGCTTCTGCGGTGCGCCAATACGGCACGGAGATGCTCAATGCCATCAACTGGCAGCGCTATGCGACCGGAGGCTACGTGCAGAAGTACGAGGCCACGCCGATCACCCCGAACCTGCCACAGCCAGCCAGTCAGGAGCCGCGGATCGTGTACGAGCAGCCGGTCACTTTCCACCAGCATGTGGTGCAGGATCCTTACGCGCAGTCGGCTTTGGACTCGGCCAAGGTGCGACATGCGACCCTCGGTCTGCTGAGGAGAGGGGGCATGCTGTGAGCACGGTGATCTTCTACCCGCAAACCGGTGATAAGGAGCTGTGCCGCTTGTACGGGGATGATGGTGACCGGGAGATGATCCTGCGGGAGATCGACGGCTGGCATGGCACTCCTGAGTCGCGGACGGAGGCCACGCCCCGCAAGTGGGGTGACGGCGACCATGATGTGGGCGAGTCGGACATCGCCTACGGGGCGCGCACCGTGTCCGTCTCCTACCGTCTGCTGGCCGGCGACCGGGGCAGGCTGGAGCAGCTGCGCGGCATGCTTGGCGCTTTGACGCACCGGCTGGTCCGCCTGCGGGTCGTGGACCCTCCCGAGGACACTTACCAGGTGGGGGAGGTGCTGCAGGTGCTCCCCGACAAGGCACCGCAGAACATGGCCATGCAGACCGATACGGGCCTGATCACCGTCCTGTGCCGGCGTCCCGAGCGCCTGTCCTGGCGGTCGATGGACGTGCAGCTTTTCCCCACATCGTCCTCGTCGGGTGGTCTGTCCTATGGGAGCAAGGGTCTGGGCCTGGTGTATCCGCTCTCGTATGGGGCTGATGCGGGCTCCCCGCAGAGCGTGGCCCTGCTGCGTAATTCTGGCTCCGCCATGGCGTATCCGGTGATCACGGTGACGGGTCCGATGCCTGACGGGGTGCTGCTGGTGGGCTCTGATGGCAGGGCTTTGCAGTGGTCGGGGAGCGTGGGCCGTGTCCCACTGGTTTTGGACTGTCGGACGCAGACGGCGTCCATGGGCGGCGTGGATGTGAGCAGGCGGCTCACCCGCAGGGGGTTTCCTTCGATTCCGGCGATGGGGTCTTTGTCGGTGCAGCTGATGTCGCCCGGATCGGGCTGGGCGACCGTGAGCGTCCGTGACACGTATCTATAGAGGAGTGATCTATGTCTACAGCTTTGGGTGTGGCCCCGGACAGCGAGGGCCAGGGGTGTGATGCGCTGACTCACCGTCGGGTGATCGCCGCCCAGTGGGATAATCCGGGGGTGGTCAGCGGCCTGGTGGTGTCGGGCCGTCAGGATCTGCGCTACGGGGTGAGCCCCGGGGTGGCGGCCTGCTCCATGGGTGATGCGGACGGCATGAGCCTGGCCTGGTGGGACGGTGGCGGCGACCCGGCCACGGAGAACGCGGTGGATGCTGGTGACTCGGCCTATCCGCGCATCGATGCGGTCTATATCGTCTCCTATACGGGCCAGCCCGACAACAAGGCGCATGTGAAGGTGCAGCAGGGCACGCCGTCGGCATCACCAGCGGCCCCGCAGGTGGAGGCTGGTGGTCTTGTCATCGGCTACCGCCAGCTGCCGGCCGGTGCCATGAGCACCGCGTCGGCCATGGAGTACGGGGACGTTGATTATGCGATGCCGGCCGGCGCTTTGATGGGCAGGCTCGCCGAGTCCTGGAGCAGGCAGTCGGGCCAGGGCGGCGGCTCCGCCAACGACGGGACCGCATACTACGAGCGCAAGGTCGGCTTCTACCTGCCCACCGACCGAGAAATCGAATTCCGCTTCGACGACAATTTCTCGGCCGCGGACAACATGAGCGCCGAGCAGGGCGTCGCTTTCATGCTCGACGACAAGGCTTTGGAGGGGTCCAGCGCCATCCTCGCGGCCAAGGGCACGACCTGGACGACCCACCAGCATACCTTCATCGCCACGGTCCGCCGGGGCGACCATACGGCCTGCGTCATGAAATGGTGGGCGGCCGGCAGCGCACCCGTCTACCATTACGGCAACAACCATGCCGGCTTCCCATCGTATATAGGGCAGCGGTTCCAGCTTTTCGACCGGGGCGTGGCCCGGTGAGCTGGCGGCTGTGGCTGACCGACGCGCGCGACGGGCAGATCATCGCCCCAGTGGACGTGCCCAGCTTCCAATGGCAGATGGGGATAAGAGACTCGTCGTTTACTACCGCCTCACGCGAGCCTGGCGACAGGAGCGCCTCCAGCCTGACCCTGCCCTGGTCGGCCCTGCCAGCGGACACGCCCGACCAGCGGAGCCTGCTTTTGGACTCGGCCAGGCGGGCCCTGTGCCTGACCTGGGCGGACTCGATGGCGGGCGACGACTTCGGCGACCCTGCCGTCTGGGGCGTGATAGGGGAGCGGCAGGACACTCAGCAGGACACCAGCTTCCCTCTCTCCTCACCGCTTGAGCTGCTCTCCCAGCGGCTTGTGGTCCGTGAGGGCGCTTACCGGGACGGCAAGAGCACGGATGTGATCGGCGTGGACGGCCTGTCCTACCGGGGGATCATGTGCGAGGCCGGCCTGTACGCGACCGAACGCAAGCAGGGCGGCCAGCTGCCCATCGACTGGCCCTACCAGGGGGAGAAAGGCACGAGGCAGAAGACCAGCTGGAAGGCGTGGAACATCCAGAACAACGGTGCGAAGAAGCTGCTGTGCGACATCGCCGACCTGCAGGACGGGCCGGACTTCGTCTTCATCCCGTACCTGACTGCTGACGGGTCGCATGTGCGCATCCGTTTCGAGGCCGGCAGCGACGGAGACAGGCGTTTGTTTGCTTCCACGCCTCCGGTCGTCCTGCCCTATCATCCTGGGGCGAGCCTGCTGGATGATCTGCAGGTGGCGCACGCCTCCCCGATCCAGCGCGTGTATGCGACGGGGGCGGGCAGCGACGAGAGCGTGCTCACGGCCCTGGCCCAGGACCTGTCGGGCATCACCGGCGGGCCGGACCCGCAGATCCTGCGTGAGACGGCCTACTCGGACACGGACACCGACAATCCGGCCGTGCTCAAATCCCACGCCCGGGCGCAGCTGCAGGCAGGCCGGCGCAAGCTGATCCAGATCACCACCCAGGTGCATTTCGGCGATATGACCGCCGACAACGTGGCCCTGTCCCCGGCCAGTCTGCGTCCGGGCATGCCGGTGACGCTGAGCATCCAGGGCTTTCCGAGCCTGCCGGACGGCGACTACCGGACGGCGGTCATGCTCCTGTCCGGCGACCAGACAAACACCGCCAAGGTCACTTTCGACGTGATGGCAGATCCCTATCAGTAAGGAGGGCGTATCGTGCAGCATACGCTGATCGCCCCGCAGAGCCCGGGGGAGCAGCTGGCCGCCCTGGCCGCAGGGGCCCTGGACATGGCCAGCCGGCAGCAGACGGGCAACATCGGCAGCGTCACCATCCCCACGGCAGGCGGCACCAAGCTGATCGCCGGCGAGGCGGCCGGCCTGCAGGGCATCGCCCCCTGGGTGGGGGACACGACCCCTCCGGGCATGCCCACGGGCGTGGGTGTGGACTCGGCTGCGGGCATGATCCTGGTCTCCTGGGACGGCACCCTCAAGGGCGGCATGCCAGCCGACTTCGACCACATCAGCATCCTGGTGGACGGGACCGAGGCTGGCCAGCTGCGGGTCAGGGGCACGGCCACCCTGGGCCCGTACGAGGCGGACAGCGTCCACCGGGTGACCGCACGGGCGTGGGATGATGCGCATGCGGAGGACGGCAGCCCCGCCCCCAACGGCTCCGGCACCACAGAGCCTGTGAGCGTGACGGTCAAGAGCGTCGTGGACGCCAGCCAGATCAAAGACGCGCAGGACAAGGCGCAGCAGGCCATCAACCAGATCGCCGGGGTGCAGCAGACCGCAGCCAGCGCCAGCCAGGCAGCCGCCGATGCGGGCAAGGCCGCGGCCGACGCTGGCAGCACGGCCAGCCAGGCCAAGACCATCGCCGACGGCCTGTCCGGCAGCGTTGGCACGGCCGTGTCCACGGCCAACAACGCAGCAGCGTCGGCCAAGCAGGCATCGAAGGACGCCGGCGACGCCAAGCAGAAAGCCGGCGAGGCTGTAGACAGCGCGAGCACGGCCGTCAGCCAGAGCGCAGCCGCAAGCAGCAAGGCCGATGCGGCCCTCTCGCGGGGCGTGGAGCTGGTCCGCAATCCCGCCTTCGACCCGGCATGGGGCGACCTGGACGGCTTCGGCCTGAACATGGGCACGAGCGGTGCCCCGGCCAAGCCGCCCCTGCCCTACGCCACCTACGGGGCCTTGACCCAGAGGGACTACTTCAGCAGCTGGCGCTTCCCATTGGATCGTGGGCGCAGGTATCGTTTCGGCTTCTGGTGCATCTGCGACGGCAAGGGCCGTGAGGATCTGCGGATCGGCTGGCGGTACGTCAACCCCGGCACGCATTGGGATGAGGCGGTCACGGTCACCCCGGGGGAGGCCTCCTCCTGGGTGTGGCGGGAGGCCGTCGTCGGCACGCCCGACCAGTGGACCGACACCGACCACAGTCTGAGCGTGTGGCTCAACATCGCCGGCTACGGGGAAGCTGCGAAAGGCTGGTGGATCACCGGCCTGACCGTCAGGGACGTGACCGACAGCCAAGCCGCCAAGGACCAGGCCAGGCAGGCGCAGACCACGGCCGACGGGAAGAACCGGATCATCGCCGCCGCCTCCGAGCCGGATCATGCCGGTCTGGCCCTGGGTGACCTGTGGATGCAATTGGACAAGAGCAATAACGTGACCGGCATCCAGGTGTGGAACGGCAAGAGTTTCACCGACTACGTGTTGTTGGCACAGCAGGTGCTGGTGGCCGGCAGCGTGGGCACCATCTGCCTGGCCGACGGGGCGGTGGTCGCGGACAAGGTCACCGCGTCCGAGGCCATGCTGGAAAAGCTCCTGGTCAGGAAGATCAAGGCCGACGAGATCGACGTGGGGAGTCTGACGGCCGCCATCGTCGAGTCCGGCCTTTTCTCCACGCCGGACGGCCTGGTGGGCTTCGACTCGTCGGGCTTCTGGGCCAAGGGCAGGGACGGCAAGTATCTTTTCCGCGCCTCCGGGGACGGGGTGCAGGCGGTGGGCGGCTTCCAAACCGCCTCGAAGGGCGACCGCATCCAGCTGAGCCAGACCCTGATTCAAGGGAGCACGACCGGCGGCCTGCAGGGCATCGGTGATGATCCCACGCACCCGTACTGGCTGATCTGGGGGGATCATGACGGTGCTGGCAGCCGGCTGGCGATGGGCACCAGCCCCCAGCAGCCCGAATTCCAGGCGCGCATCACCCCGTCTGGCAGCGCCGCATCGGTCATGGCCAGCCAGATCGATCTGGGGATGCCCGGCGATTCCCTGCGCCTGCAGGGCGTGGATGCCAGCTCCGCCGACTACCGAACCAACGACGTCATCGCCTTCTACCAGGGTTTCACGAACTACCGGAATTTCATGCGCATCTACCAGAGGGCCGGCGTGTGCTTCCTCGATTTCAACGTGCAGAAAATATCGGGACTGTTCCAGCAGAACGTTTTGACGCCAGTCATAGTCCTGTCAAAACCGGTGCGGCCGGACCGGGCGATCGACATGTGGGCGTACGGCAGCTACTCGACCCTTTGCCGCGTGCACATCTTCGGGCCGAACGAGTCCTACCCGCAGGGCACGGTCAGCGTGACCGCGCAGGGCGGGCAGGTGGACTACTGCTCCGGACAATGCTTTTGGATGTGAGGCTGGCATGCCAGACGTGATGATGACCCTCCTGGAGTCGATAGTGCCCATGCTCCTGACGGGAGTGGGCGGGGTCTGCGGCTGGCTGCTGAAAAGCCACCGCAAGGAGGAGGCCAGGGACCAGGCCATGGAGACGGGCCTGCGCACCCTCCTGCGGGCCGAGCTGCTGGAGATCCACGCCAAGTACGTGCCTTTGGGCTATATCCCGGTGGCGGTCATGGAGGAGGCCGACCGCGTCTACAAGGCCTACCACTCCTTGGGCGGCAACGGCACCGGGACCAAGATCTACGAGGAGATCAAAGCCCTGCCCACCGTCGACTGACCGCCCATCACCTGTCCCGCCGCCTTTTCGGGCGGCTTTTGTCATGCCCGACCGGGCGCGAGAAAGGAGGCCGTCATGGACGACCATCAAGTGCATGCACACCAGGATCAGGGGGATTCGCCGCCGCCTGACGGCATACCGGCTATCGATGCCGACGCCGCCGTGCAGGATCTGGAGGAGGAAGCGGGGAAGGATGGCTGACCTGAATGTTTTGATCGCCCGGATGCGCTACTGGTGTGATGTGGCCAGCCTGGGCTACTCGCAGTCCGACCGGTGGGACATCAGGGACGGTGGTAACGCCGACTGCTCCAGCCTGGTCATCTGGTGCCTGCGCGAGGCGGGCTTTGATACGGGCGGTGCCACCTATACGGGCAATCTGAGCGCCGAGCTGACCGCCAGGGGATGGGCCCGCCTGCCCAACGACGGCAACCCGATGCCGGGCGACATCCTGCTCAACGACCGGGATCATGTGGCCGTCTACCTGGGCGGAGGGCGGCTCGCCCAGGCCAGCATGAGCGAGCATGGCACAGCCTGGGGCTCCGGCGGCGACCAGACCGGCGGGGAGACCAACACCGCCCCCTACTACGACTACCCGTGGGACTGCTACCTGCGGTACACGGGTCCGCAGGACGAGGAGGACGACAGCAATGACGACGATGAGGAGGATTCGATGAAAGCGATCATACAGCTCAACGACCAGCAGTCCCTGCATTACTTCGATGGCAGCCGGCTGCACCAGCTGCCGAACGCGGATGATGTGGACGCGCTGCAGATGGTGGCCAAAGCCACCATGGGCAGGACACTGCCCATGATCAAGCTCGGCAGCGACCAGGCCCCTTGGGGCACACGGCTCGCAGAATCACTCGGATGATAACAGGAGGAACCATGACAGAAACGGCAATAGGCAAGCACGTGGCAGGCGCTGTCACATCGATCGAACCGGCCGGGACCAAGGATGCGCAGACGGGCCCGCACCCCGAGGTGACCACGCTCTCCCAGCAGGACGTGGAGAGGATCAAGGCGGCCTGGTCCGCGCAGCAGCCCAAGGTGGACGGGTACACGCCAGTCTTCGGCGACACGACCCGAACGGTCATCTACCTGGTGTGCTGGATACTCGGCATCCTGGCCTTCGTCGCCACCGTGGCGTCCGCAGTCTCCGGGGCCCCGACCTGGCTGACCGCCGCATCGGCGATCCTCGCCTGGGTCGCGCCCCAGACTGCCAGCACCTTCGGGGTCGCCTACAACCCGCTACGCTTGGCAGGCAAGTAGCCGGCCTGGCCATAACAACTATCGCCCTCGCTTCGGGAGACCGGAGCGGGGGCGTTTTTCTCGTCTCAGTGTGTAAAATAGGGTTTGATCGTCCCCCGCCCTGCCTCTCGGGCACGAGTCCTGAAGCCCACTCGGCGGGGCCTTTCACGTCTAAGGTGACTTATCCACATTTTCCAGCAGGGCTGTTCTGGGATGCCGATGCCTTATAGCCTGGTATTGTCGTGCCGCCCGGCTCCCCCGATTAATGCGGGCGGCACGACCTTTGCTTCTTCGCTCAGTCGAGGGGGGCGACTCGCGTGTCCGGGGAGGCTTTCTTCGCGGGGGAGGAGAGCTGGTCCTTCTCGGCGGCGACTCGTCTGGTCATGTCGGCCAGCCGGCTCTGTGCGCAGTCCAGGGCGTGCGCCCGTCCCTGGCCGTCATGGTAGAGTCTTTCCCACATGTCGGTCTGCCGGTCGATCGCCTCTCTCAGCAGCGTGTCCAGGGTGGCGGCATCCCTGCTTTCCTGTACGATGAGCCGCTCATGCGCATCACGCTTCCGCCGTTTCCGGTCGGCGGTGCGCTGCTCGTAGTCGGCCTGCGTTTCGACGACCCTGGCCATGGCCTCCTGCCATGAGTCCGCCTCGTCCTGGTGGACCACCTCGGCTTCCGGCGGCCACTGCCGGTCGGGGGTGGACAGGGTCAGCGTCCAGTGAGGGTCATCAGGCCATGTCGTATGCCTTGCCGGGCTTTGCGGGTCGCTGACATCGATCACGCCCCTGTTGGGGAGCACGGTCACGTCCTTGTACCGGTAGGATCCCGAGCAGACTGCCTCCCTCATGTCCTCCGTCAGCTCCTCCCAGTCGGCGACCGCCTCCATCAGGGTCTGGAGCACCTGCATCGAGTCCATGTTCTGGCCGGGCTCTTTCAGGATGTCGCTGATCTCGCGGACCGGGATCATGCTGTCAGGCAGATGATGCCGCCACCCGGGGTCGGCCTGATCCCAGTCATGCACATAGTCCATGATCTCCTGGTCGGGGTCCTGCCGCATGGCTGGCCGCATATCATCATCCTCCGGCTCCTCCTGACCCTCGTACAAAACCTTGGCCCCGGTCTGCTCAGCCACCCTTTTGGCGACCATGCGATGCCAGGAGGCCGGCATATCGTCGTCCTCCTCACCGGCACCCTGCGGGACAGTCAGAGTCCCCTCATTCTCATTGACCTGCTCCTGGATGATGCCTCGCGTGTAGGCGTCCAGCGACTGCAGGTCCCGGGCGATGGTGTCAGGGATGCTGCGCTCGCCGGACTCCCACCGGTCCACGCTTTGCCGGCGCACCTTCCACCGGCGGGCCAGCCAGGCGACCGGCAGGCCCAGATCCTCGCGGGTGGCTTTGAAGTATCCTGGCGTCATGTGGATCATGACCGGACCTCCTCTCTGGTCTTGCTGATCGTGGCATCCGACGAAAGCAGCGGGTAGACGGCCCTAAGCTGGCTCCGTGTCAGCCGCCTGTCGATGGTCCACCGCGTGTCCGTCCCGTAGGCATCATCCATGCCGTCAGAGCCTGTGCCCTGCGCGTGGATGATGGTGTAGTAGACGATTTGCGAGCGGGTCCTGGTGGAGCGTTCGACCATAGCCACCCAGGCGGTGACCGTGCTCTCCCAGCCACCCCGGAAAAGATAAGAGTCCCCGCACTCGAAGCTGTCCAGGGTCCAGGAGGAGACCAGCCGGTACCCGAAGCGCTCATCCTGGGGGATCTCGGCCATCAGCTCCTCGTCCGAGGGCCTGGCCGCCGGCTGCGCATGGCTGTCTTTCGCAGCCGGCATGCGCGCATGCTCTACAGCCTGCTCGAGGGTCATGGCATCATCGTCCTCATCGGTGTCGTCGCTGATGGGATGCCCGCCCATGGTCAGCTGCACCCTGATGCTGAAGTCCCGCTCGTAGGAGACCTCCCCGGTCTCCGGGTCGTCATGCTCGCCAGGGTCCAGCGGGGAGAAAAGGATGCTGTGCGACAGGCTGATCTGCATGCCGTCCTCGGCCATGCCGGACAGGTCGGGCAGACCCTCGGCGGTCAGCACCACAAGGGCACCGCCGCCGTAGATGCCCTGCAAGCGGGTCACCTGATAGGCCCCGTCCAGGATGCCGCGCAGCACAGGCTCCGCCTGATCCCCGTAAGCGTCCAGGCTGTCAAAGCCCCGGAGGCTCCGGTCGTCATGGGCGAGCGTGAAGCGGGTGGTGGGCCCGGGGTGAAGCTCGCTGGTGTAAGGCTCAACGGTGACCGTCAGATCCGTGTCGGCCTGCCCGTCGGTCACCGGCAGGCTGGTCACCGTCCAGTCCTGGCCGGCCACCTGCTCGGCCGTGAACTCCTGCGTCTGATAGGCGGTGGCGCTCATCGGCATCGTCACCCGGCGGTTCTTGATGTCATACAGGTCGTAGGCCAGGCGGAACAGCTGGCGTGCAATGCAAGTAATGTTATCAGTCATTTTCTTCAGCCTTTCATGCTGAGCGGTATAGCCTCATGCTTCCCGCTGACAACTCTCATAATACCCAAAGTGGTGACAAATGCAACCGGATGTAAAGTCCGGGCGTGTCGCATCTTTTTCCGCATGACGGCCTATCATCCAGGTATGGTCTATATCCCTGATGATGTCTCCCAGATCCCCGACAACCACCCCGGCTATGTGCCCGCCTCAGACTCCGACCGGGAGCGGCTGACCATCCTCCTGCACAAGCGCCTCGACCAGATCATCGACCAGGAGCAACAGGCCGAACTCAGCCGGCAGGACCGCGAGCGCCTCGCCACCATCCACCAGCAGATAAGAGCAGACCTTGCAGACATCAGATACGGGGCCACAGAGCGGACCGTTAGGGAGATCGAGCGCCGGTACAGGGCGTTTCAGTGATTTTGGTGATTATGTCACACAATTGGCACACAAGCAGTGTAATGCTAGTTATTGCTGCGGATACGATGAAACCCCTACATCCGTTTGGGGAGTAGGGGTTGTGTTGGTGACCCCGGAGAGATTCGAACTCTCGACCTACAGATTAGAAGTCAGTTGCTCTATCCAGCTGAGCTACGGGGCCAAACCCTTTCATTGTACCCGCCTGTGTCCACCGGCGGGTCAGATCTATGAAGCCCGGTCGACAAGGGCATCCGATATGGCTTGGGTCATTGCAGGAACGGTCATACCATACCTTTCCAGCAGAGTAGCCTGGGGTACCCGATCATTGAACTCCTTGGCCGCTCCGAAGGACAGCGTGCGGACCTGAGCAGGCCCGTAGTAGGCTGCCACGGCCTGTCCCCAGCCGCTGTCCAGCTGGCCGTCCTCGATGGTGACCACCAGAGAGTGGGTGCTGGCCAGGGCGTCCAAGGTCTGCTTATCCAAGCGGTCATAGCGATGAGGATCCACCAGTGTGGGCTTCAGTCCCGTGGACCTTTCCAAGGAATCAGCAAGGTCATGGCCCAGCGGCAGGGCATCGCCGAGAGCCAGCAAGGCCACTGTCCTACCTTGTTGCAGGATGCGGTAACGATCCCAAGGCTGCCCTCCGGAGGTGGGATCGGAGGTCGCTGGCGCTATCGGCTTGCCTGCGCGTTCAGTCGCCAGCGTGCGCTCGCCGGGTACCCTGATGACCACCGGCTGCCGGGCCGGACCCGTGGCCCAGGCCAGCATGTCCAAAAACTC
This sequence comes from Bifidobacterium sp. B4111, assembly GCF_026537235.1. Taxonomy (NCBI): domain Bacteria; kingdom Bacillati; phylum Actinomycetota; class Actinomycetes; order Bifidobacteriales; family Bifidobacteriaceae; genus Bifidobacterium; species Bifidobacterium sp. B4111. The sequence continues at coordinate 355,156 of NZ_JAFNMO010000001.1, forward strand.
GGCCCCGCTGGTCGGAGCCAGGCAGGTCAGTCCGGGGATGCCTCGCATCATGACCATGTCGGCTGTGCCGGAATGTGTAGCGTCGGTTTTGGCAACGCCGGTGGAGAAGACCAGCAGGGTCACCGCACTGCCGTTCAAGGCCATCTCCTGCTCGATCTGGTCGTAGGCCCTCTGGAAGAAGGTGGCTGAGGTGGCAACTACAGGCGTGCCTCCGGCCTTGGCGATGCCCGCGGCATAGGCTATCGCATGGGATTCGGCGATGCCCACGTCCCGGTAGTGGTTTCCGGCCCGTTGGCGGAAGTCGGGATCGATGCCATTGGACAGCGGCGTAGCGGGGGAGATGACTGTCAGGCCCGGCTCCTGCGGGAACCTGGCCTCCAGGGCCTGCATGGCCATTCTTCCGTAGGTCTTCCGTGAGTTGGGCAGACGGTTCAGAGAGTCCAGGCCGTCCTGCCAGTGGTTGGCCTCCACAGGACCTTCAGCCGGCAAATCAGGCAGGGAAGTTGGGCCGATTTGCCCCTGGCTGCCCTGGCTCAGCCCCAGGCCCTTGCGGGTGTGGATGTGAACCACCACCGGATGGTCAGTGTCTTTGACCTGACGGAAAGCCTCGATCAGATCCTCAATTCGGTTGCCCTCCTCCACGTAGCGGTAGTCCAGTCCAAGGGCGCGGAAGGGATTGTTCGGGTTGCGTCCCCCGCTGGCACGCAGGGCCGCCAGGCTCTTGTAGAGCCCCCCGTGGTTTTCAGCGATGGACATTTCGTTGTCATTGACTACGATGATCAGGTTGCCGCCCTGTTCTGCAGCCCAGTCCAGCCCCTCGAATGCCGGCCCGCTGCTCAGGGAGCCGTCCCCGATGAAGGCGATGATGTTGGCCCTGCCTCCGGTCGCATCCCGCTGGGCAGCCATTCCGCAGGCCAAGCCGATGGAGGTGCCGGTATGCCCCAGCATAAAGTCGTCGTAGGGGCTCTCCTTGGGTGAGGTGAATCCGGAAAGATCCTCCTGGGACTCAGGGTCCGTGTAGGCCCGGCGCCGACCGGTCAGGATCTTGTGGGTGTAGGCCTGATGGGAAACGTCGAAGATCAGGTGGTCATGAGGCATATCGAAGACGTAGTGCAGGGCGATGATGGGCTCGATGGTGGCCAGGTTGGAGCCCAGGTGGCCGCCGTGACGTCGACAGAAGCTGATCAGCAGCTGACGGATCTCGTCGGCCAGTCGATCCAGCTCTTCCAGGGAGAGGATCTTCAGATCCTGTGGGGAGTCGATGCTGTCCAGAAGCTTGCCCATAACCCTCCTGTCTGTTTTCGTAATGCAATCCAATGATTCTAAATCTGAGACAGCGGTTTGGAGCCGCTGAAGGCCTTATGTTCACCAGGCCCGGCCTTTACATCCATAGGACCGTCACGATTGGTCGGCTTCTCCCCGGCCTTGCGTAGTATCGGATGTGCATGAACATTGGAGGGCCAATGGCTGACAATACACATGAAGGGGCACGCGTCGCAGTGATCATGGGGTCATCAAGCGACTGGGAGACGATGAAGGAAGCCTGTCGGATGCTGGACCGGTTCGCCATCGTCTACACCAAGGAGGTCATCTCCGCCCATCGCACACCCGGGCGCATGGCGGAGTTCGCGCATCAGGCCCGGAGCCAGGGCATAGGGGTCATCATTGCCGGGGCTGGAGGAGCAGCCCATCTGCCTGGGATGGTGGCGGCTCAGACAACGCTGCCGGTCATCGGGGTGCCAGTAAAGTCCCATGCACTGAGCGGGGTTGATTCGCTCCTGTCCATCGTGCAGATGCCTGCCGGCATTCCTGTGGCGACCACGGCCATAGGCGCATCCGGAGCCACCAACGCCGGTCTGTTGGCGGCTTCGATTCTCTCTATCAATGATCCAAGACTGGCTCAGGCCCTGGATGACTACCGTGCCGAGCTGGCCCGATCCGTGGAGGCTTCCAATGCCAAGCTTGTCTGAGGAAACCAAGGGAAGAATCGATCACTTGGAGCCGGGATCCGTCATCGGGATCGTAGGTGGCGGCCAGCTGGGACGGATGATGGCTCTGAGCGCCCGCTGCCATGGATTCCGCATCGGTGTGCTGGATCCCACGCCCGATGCTCCCGCGGCCCAGGTCGCCGATTTTCAGGAGACGGCCGACTATGGCGACCTCGAAGCCCTCAAGCGGCTTGCCGAACGCAGCGATGTACTCACCTACGAATTCGAGAACGTGGATGCCGACGCACTGGATCAGGTGAGGGACCGTGTGGCCATCCCTCAGGGGACCGACCTGCTCAGAGTCACTCAGGACCGCGTTCACGAGAAGACCTTCATCAACCGCCATGGCATCGATACGGCCCCCTGGAGGCAGGTTGACAGCCTTGATCAGCTTGACGCAGCCCTGAAGGAGCTGGGAATGCCCGCTGTGCTCAAGACACGAACCGGCGGCTATGATGGTCACGGCCAGGCGGTCTTGCGCACGAATGAGGATCTGCAGGCCTTGCAGGCGCGGATGAAGGGTCGGGACTTCCCGCCCTCCGTGCTGGAGGGGTTCGTGGATTTTGCCTTCGAGGCCTCCATACTGGTCTCAGGCAACGGGAAGGATTACGTGACCTTCCCCATGGTCCGCAACGAGCACCGTCACAACATCCTCCACATGACTCTGACACCTGCAAAGGTGGACCCTGGGATGGCGGACCGGGCGCGTGACATGGCCCTGACTCTGGCTGACGGCTTCAAGCTGGCCGGGACCTTGGCCCTTGAGCTCTTTGTCATGCCCGATGGCGGTCTGGTGGTCAACGAGTTGGCCCCGCGCCCCCATAACTCCGGTCATTACACCATCGAGGCCTGTTCCATGGATCAGTTTGATGCCCATGTTCGGGGTATCGCCGGGTGGCCCCTGCCCAATCCTCGCCTGCTCAGCCCTGCGGTCATGGTCAATGTTCTTGGCCAGCATGTGGCTCCGGTCAGGAAGTTGCTGGGTGAGCATCCCGAATGGTTCCTGCATGATTACGGCAAGGCCGAAGTGCGCACCGACCGCAAGATGGGGCACCTGACGGTGCTGACCGACGATCCGGAGCAGACAGCCCAGGACCTGGAGGCCACAGGCTGCTGGTCCGACCCGGACTGAACCGAATCCTCACATCCGACCCGGCAATCCGGATGTAGGCTTGGTGGAGCCCAAGGAGTGTGTCTAATCATGAACGCTGGCTCATCCGTCGGCCGTCAGACGCGGCAGAAGAACGCCATCTGGAGGGTTCTTCAGACCCAGAACGACTTCGTCTCAGCCAAGGAGCTGCACAGGCTTCTTCGGGATTCGGGCCAGCGAATCGGCTTGGCCACGGTCTATCGTCAGCTGGGCTCCCTGCATATGTCCGGCAGCCTGGACTGCATTGAGCATGGAGGTATCCGCCTCTACCGAGTCTGCCTGGCTCAGCGGAGGCACCACCATCATCTAGTCTGTGAACGCTGTGGCAGGACCGTCGAAATTAGCCCGCCCGATGATGGCTGGCTGAAGGCTGTGGCGGCTGAACATGGCTTTACAGTCTCCTCGCACACCTTGGAGGTCTACGGGCTGTGCAGCAGCTGTCGAGACCACTCTGGTCAGGTGGATGTCAGTGATCCTCCCGGCCCTTGGGCATGATGGTCTTGATGGCATCCCAGGCCTGCGAAGCCTTGAGATTGGGCAGGTAGGCCTGGACTACGGCCAGTCCGATCTGGGCCAGCTGGGCCGGGTCGGGGTAGCAGATATAGACCGGGTGTTCGCTGGGCTGGAACTTCTTCTTGAAGAAGAAGAGCGAGCGGAAGCCATAGGCTGGCTCCATCAGATCGGCCACCAGATGCAGGGCATGTTGCAGGAAGGCAGTCCGATCTTCGCCTTGATCATCCCCATCGTCTTCACTGCTGTCCATGCCGGCCAGGGGAGCGGCTGAGAGGCTCATGAATTCCGCTGTGCCCTGGTCGCGCAGTCGCTCGGCCATCCGCGCTATCAGGAACTCCATGATCCCATTGGGACTGTCGGTCCTGTGCCGCATGAAGTCCAGGGTCCATCCAATTACCTGGCCCTGGCGGTAGGTGGGCATCCAGCTGGTCACGGCCAACACCTTGCCTTGGTCGTCCACGGCGTAGAGGATGGCCATGCGCGGGTCCCTCAGCTCATCCAGGCCGCCCAGGGTGAACTTCATCTCGGGCAGGGCCTTGAGCTCGGCCCACTGCTCGGAGATGTCCACGATCTGCGACTGGACATCCCATGAGGCATCGTTGAATGTGGTCAACACGTCGGTGATCTTGTCGCGTTTGGCCTTGTTGATGGCTGTGCGAATGTCCTGCCACTTCTTGCCCTTGGTCTGCCAAAGACTGGGGGTGACCACCATCTCCGAGCCGACTGTCAGGGTGGACCAGCCACGAGAGGCAAGTAGATCGCGCTGAGGCTTGTGGACGCTGTAGAAGACCGGTGACCAGGAGTGGGCGTTGCAGAAACGGGTGAATTCGTCCAGGTCGTCTGCATACTCGTCAGGGTCGCCGAATGGACCAGTGGTGGTCAGGGCTATGCCGTGCAGGAGCCGGTAGGCAATGGCTGAGCGGCCGCTGTCAGAGAACCAGTAGCTGTTGCCCTCCCAGGTGGTCATGAAGGACATGCTCTCGCCCCCGTACTCGACCAGCCGATCGGCCTCCTGGCGCTCGCTGCCGTTCTGGATGACCGAGCTGCGCATCCAGGAGAGCAGAACCAGCAGGACCACCAGCCAGAAGATCAGTCCAACCCCGTGGCTGACGATGATCCCGGTGGGTGTGCGCGGTGTCAGGGCTGGGCGGAAGCGTGAGGCCACTCCATTGGGCAGGTAGAGTTCGGGCAGCTGGGAGAGTGCCCTGCCGGTGGTGGGCCAGGGGTGGAAGGATCCAGGGCTTGCGGCAGTGAAGGCCAGATAACCCATGGCCGTGGCCAGGAAGGCCAGGACAATGGCTGCCCAGCCCACCTGTAGACGCGAGATCTTGGTTCGCACTAGGAAGATGCGCAGGTTGCGTGCCAGGAACCAGTTGAGAATCAGCGGCGGCAGGGTGATGATCAGCAGGGAGGGCAGGGCACCGTGGTGGATGACCCGCGACAGGCCATCGCCGATGGTCAGGGGGAAGACCAGGAAATAGAGCACGGCCAGGACGATGGTCAGGGTGTTGAGGACCAGACTCGTGACAGCGGCAACCCGGCGGCCATGGTAAATACCCCAAGCCACCACCAGCAGTACCAGGGTGGGCATGATCAGGGACGAGACGCCGGTGGGTGCTCGGCCGGCGACCAGACCATACTGGGCATAGCAGCTGGCCTGGTTGTTCTCGGCCAGGCATCGTGACAGGGCAGCGCTACCGCCGGGGTCCGAACCCAGGAACATGCCCAGCGGGGTGAAGAATCCCGCACGGATCCTGGAGGAGATGGTGACTAGGGGGCCAAGAGCCAGAACCGTGGAAATGGCTCCCAGTAGGTGGCGGGTTTCATAGGAGCCGCTATGGCCGTGCGGGTTGGCGTCCTGGACCGGTCCGTGCCAGAGGTGGCCGGTCAAGTGGCCGATCAGTGCTGCCGCCAGGGCGCAATAGTAGCCGGGGTTACCGGTATACAGCACTATCAATATCAAGGCCGTGTAGCCTATGGTGGCGATCCTGCGCCGCCAGAGGAAGTCGCTGAAGGGGATGGAGGCCATCAGGGATCCGACCACCAGGATGATGGGGCTGAGCGTCATGGGCACTCGGATGAACCAGCCCCAGTGGTCCTGGAGGGCATTGATCAGGGTGCAGATGATCAGCCCGACAGCCGCGCCGCCTATGGCGCTGATGACCGCCGCCAACACGGTGCGCCTGCGGCCCAGCCGGGTCTCGGCGATGCACAGCATGACCAGGACCAGGGCCACATCTATGACCAGTTGCAAGGGGCCAGGAGTGATGACCAAGGATACCAGCAGCCGTGCGAACTGAACCAGTAACGAGGGACGACCTTGGCTGTGGACCGGATGAGGAACCTGGTGAATGATCAGGTCGGACAGCGGCATGCCCAGCCGTGTCCTGCCGGGGATGCGCAGCAGCCAGATCAGTAGCCAGCTAATCAGGTTGAGCAGGACCAGTGCAAGGCTGAAAGCCAGTGCAAGAGCGTGACGTCTGACCCACCGGGTCAGGTCCCGCAGAAGCACGGTCTTGGCCGAAGGCTCCATCAGTCCGGATCCCTTATGTGTTGTCTCCATGATTGCGGCGGCTCTTTCTGCTTATCGGTTTGGACGCTCTGACCTGTCGGCGGTTCAACCGATGTGTGTTTCGATAATGTTCGGAAAATCTTCAATTGGTCGGGACATAGGCCCTAGTCCCATGGCTTCGCCCACCCACTCCAGTCCGGGTTTCCAAGCGGTCTTGACGGTATGCCAGTCATGGCCCGACCCCTGGGTGATGACGGCCCGCACCTTCATGCCTGCCCGGTTGGCGGCCTTGGCAATGACCATCATGTTGTGCTGGGACTCCTTATCATTGGACCCGGCCGCGGTAAACAGAAGCTGGTGGGATGGTGCCCGCTCCAGCATGGCCCTGGCCGGTACCTGGGCCAGGAAGCGCTTCCTGTCGCCGTCGAAGTAGTCGCGGATCATCTGCTCCTGCCGACCCTGGGTCGGTTCCAGCTCTCCGTCTGCTGGGAGCATGTTGCCGTAGACCTTGGGATGCCGTGCCCCAAGCTGTGTGGAACAGGTCCCGCCCTGGGAGAATCCGCCAATGGCCCATTGCTGGGGTTGGTTGGCGACGGGCAGTTCAGCGCGGATCCAGGCGGGAACATCACTGCTCAGGTAGGTTTCGGCCTTCCCATACACGGGTGAGTCCACGCAAAGACTGTTGTGAGAGGATGAACCGTTCTGGTCGGGGGAGACCACCACTGGTGCCAGGCCGTCGTGCTGGGCGGCGTAGGCATCCATCATGGCTGGAATGGCTCCGGCAGTGAAGAGGCGGTCGGGGCTTCCGGGCTGACCGGCCAGAAGAACGAACACAGGCAGCGCGGGCGGTTTGTCGCTCAAGGCGGCGGGCGGCAGGTAGATATCAGCTGGCCGTGCTGCGAATCGGGAGCGGCTGTTGGGGATGCGCATGCTATAGGAGCGGCCGACGCTGGGGTGCGAGGGCAGCTCGCCCCGTGAGGCCAAGGATCGCCACTGGGCTACGCTCATGGCCGGTCTGGCTGCCTTATGGTCGCTGTAGTCGGGGTAGAGGGAGACGCTGAACAGGGACCCCAGAGTGGTGAACTCCCCGTAGATGATATCCACACGAAGCCCGGTGGACAGCAGACAGAGCAGGACGGTCAGGGCGGCCAGAATCCGTCGCCAGCCACGTGCAGTGATCAGGATGCAGACAGCAAACCCCACTGCGAGAAATCCCAAGGCCACGCTGATGATGACCATCCAGCCCAGGGAGACGCCGAAGAGCATAAAGACGTCGGAGACCAGCCAGGTGGCCAACAGTCCCAAGGCTCCTATGCCTAGGGCAATGGCCACTTGACGCAGCAGAGTCCGCCAGCGTCCGTGCGTCAGTCCGGTCAGTGCCAGCACGATCAGGGCCAGGGCTGTCAGCGAAAATATTGACGCAGGTAGCCACCCCTGGGTCAGATGAACCCTTGCCAGCCATGCACCCATGCCATTCCTTCCAACCAAAATACATCCGCAGTTCAGTATAGGGAGTGTCCGGTCGCACGGCTGCCATTTGAACAGTCATTCATTCTCGCATTCTCGCCAAGGCCGCCTCTACAGTTTCCGGTCATGGGTTCGTCTATGGTAGATTTATTGATAATCAATCTCAGTAACGGTCGGTGGACCTGGCGGCAGGTCCGTCCCGTGCCGTCGCCAGAAAGGAACTCCCTATTCATGCAAGCCAGCAGCCTATGCCTCCGCCGGACTCGTACCTTGGTCGCCGCCCTTCTGGTCGGACTGACCCTGCTGACCTGTCTGGCAGGTTGCGGAAAGAGCGAATCGTCCTCGTCGTCCAAAGGACCCGGCCCTCTGCAGGTGGTGGCCAGCATCAACCAATGGCAGTCCCTGGCCGTGGATCTGGGCGGCGACCAGGCCCGTGTGGATACCATTCTGAGCAACACCTCGACTGACGCCCATGACTATGAGCCGACAACGGCTGACATCGCCCGAATCAGTCGTGCAGACCTGGTCATCGTCAACGGGGCCGGCATCGACGACTGGGCTGCCAAGGCCGCGGAAACAGGGCAGGCCAAGCTGGTGGACGTATCCAAGGCATCAGGGCGCAAGACCGGCGACAACCCCCATCTCTGGTTCTCCTCCCAGGACAGGAGGGCAGCAGCCAAGGCCGTGCATGAGGCATACCGGCAGCTGCGCCCAGGCCGTGATGCCGATTTTGATAAGGCCTACCAGGACTGGCAAGATCGACAGGCCCGGCTGGACAATCTGATTGCCGATACGCGCAAACAGACCCAGGGACGGCACTACGCGGCCACGGAATCGGCAGCCTACTATCTTTGCCATGATCTGGGCATGGAGGATCTGACCCCAGAGGGGTACCTGCGGGCGGCCGCCAACGAGAGCGAGCCCTCGCCTGAAGACCTGGTGGCCTTCCGTCATCTGCTGGCATCCGGACGCTTGGACATGTTGGTCCTTAACACCCAAGAAGTCAATCGAACCTCCAAGGAGCTGGCTGCTGAGGCTCACAAGTCGCATGTTCCGGTCTTCGAGGTCAGCGAGCAGCGCCCCGATAAGTACCGGAACCTGGAGGATTGGATCAGCGCCCTGGTCCAACAGGTGCCGGGGGCCAAGGCATGATGATTCCATTGGTTCTCTTTGTTCGCTAAAGGGTGTTTTCATGGGGCTTGTCGTCCTTGATGGGAACAATGGCACAGGTATCGGTAAAGGCCCAGTGGGCCTAGTCGCCAAAGTCAGGAGTATGCGGTGAAGGATCGTAAGCGTCAGCCCGGCCGGTGGACATCCTGGATGCAGAACATGACCGGACGTCTTCAGGTACGCGGGTGGGTCTACCTGCTTGCCTTCATCCTGGTTGACTTCCTGTCAGTGGGCATCCTGCAGTGGGGGGTCTCCCTGAACAGCTCCCGCGTAGAGCTGTCCAACCCGCTGATCGGCTTCTGGGGCTTCATCTCGGCCATGTGGACCCAGCGTCGGTTTGTCCTGGTGCTCAACATGCTGGCTGTGGGTCTGGTCTACCTGGCGCTGGCCTACCTGACCAATCGCTTCTGGGCAGCATCAGGCCTGATTCTGGCCATCTGCGCGGTCATTGCGATCATCGAGCGCTTCAAGGTGCGCGCCCGCTACGAGGCCATCCTGCCCTCGGATCTGGATTTCCTCCATGCTGATGCGGCCAACCTGGTCTCCTTCCTGCCGGCCCGGTCCCTGATCATGATCGGGCTGGGTGTCGTGGCCCTGATCGTCCTCGGCGTGCTCTGCTGGGTGGTGACACGGATGGATGCCCGTCGCGGTCGTCCGGTAGCCACCGGCAACAAGCCCCTGGGCGCGGGACTCCGTACGGCGGGTGTTCTGGTGCCGGTTCTGGTGGTGGCGGTGTTCATGTCCACTGTGGGCACCTACGGCAGTCCCGCCTACCGTTTCTCACAGTTCATGGGCGACAAACCCTCCATGTGGGACTCGGTCTATGACGCCCAGCGCAACGGCGTTTTTGTATCTTTCTCCCGGCAGCTGCGACCCAAGGTCATGGACCAGCCCGCAGGATACAGCCGCGCCACCATGCAGTCTCTGGCCCACCGTTACCAGCTTTCGGCGGACCGCATCAATCATGACCGCAAGTCCTATATGAATGAGTCGAGCCTGGTCTACATTCTCTCCGAGTCGTTCTCGGATCCCACACGGGTGCCGGGCGTCGCGCTCAACCAGGACCCCATGCCTCATATCAGATCCATCAAGGAGGGGACCACCAGCGGGCTCATGCTCTCCTCCGGTTATGGCGGGGGAACGGCCAATCTGGAGTTCCAGGCCATGACCGGCCTGTCCATGGCCAACTTCGATCCCTCGCTGACCTCCCCCTATCAGCAGGTTATCCCTCACCTGAACTGGATACCCACGGTCAATCAGGCTTGGGGGACGCCATCCAGATCCCTGGCCTTCCATCCTTATGAATCCTCCATGTATTCCAGGGCCGAGAACTACAAGAAGTTCGGCTTCTCGCACTTCTACTCACTGACAGGCCCTGACCAGATAGCCCACCAGGACCGCATCGACCGCAGTCAGTATGTGGGGGATCGCTCCGCCTACGAATCCGCCTTGGAGCAGATGGGCGACGACAGGGGCAACCAGTTCGTCGAGGTCATCACCATGCAGAATCACATGCCCTACAACGACTGGTATGACAACAACGGCTTCTCGGTCAGTTCATCCGACCCCAACAGGCCCTTGGGCGACGATGAGATGCAATCCATACGTACCTACGCCAAGGGGGTCAGCCTGAGCGATCAGGCTACCGCCGATTTTCTGAACAGCCTGGACTCCCAGAGCAAGCCGGTCACCGTGGTCTTTTACGGGGATCACCTGCCTGGCATCTATGGCACGGCGAGCTGGGACGAGCGCAACTCTTTGGCCCTGCATCTGACCGATTACTTTATCTGGTCTAACAAAGCTTCGAATGCTTCGGGAACGCAGGTAAGCAACAGTGCCTATTCCTCGCCCAACTTCTTCCAGGCCCAGGCGGCCGAGCACATGGATGCCAAGGTCTCGCCCTTTACGGCCTTTCTAACCGAGCTACATGACAAGATCAGCGCTATCGAGCCTCCGGTGGCCAACCAGATCCAGGACTGGAACAGAATACCGGCAGGGCAGACCAACTATCTGAATGCCCAGGGCCAGCCCATGAATGCCCGAGACTTCGACAAGACCACCCGACAGCTCCTGAACGACTACAAGCTGATCCAGTACGACATCATGGCCGGCAAGCACTACCTGCAGGGGACTGGCTTCAACACCACGCCTACCCGCCGCTCGGATGCCGCCCGGCAGAAGGCCGAAATGGAGCGTCAGGCCAAGGAAGAGGCCAAGAAGCAAGCCCGCCTCGAGGAGAAAACCCAGGATAAGGACAGCGAGAGCACGACCAGCTCAGCTAATTAGGCCTCCAGACCGCGGTGGCCGATGTCGTGCCGATAGAAGAGGCCCGGCATCGACAATCCGTCCAGCCGGTCATATACACGGTGGGCTGCCTGAGCCAGGTCGTCGCCTCGGGCCACCACCAGTGCGGTCCTTCCGGAGGAGGACGTCAGACCAGTTGAGGCTGAGCCGGACACTCCGGCATAGTAGGCTCTGAGGTCCTGCTCCGGGGCGATCAAGGGTACGGGCACGCCGGTCTTGGGATTGCCGGGATAGCCCTGGGCTGCCAGGACCACCCCCAAACGGCTGTGGGATTCGTCCCAGGTGAATTGTGGCTCTCCGCCCTCCATCAGCGCACGGACGGCTGTGCCCAGGTCGCTGGTCAGGGCGGGCAGCACCACCTCGGTCTCCGGGTCGCCCAGTCGCGCATTGAATTCGACGACCTGAGGGCCTTTGTCAGTGACCATCAATCCCGTGTAGAGGACACCGGTGAAGGGACTGCCTTCCTGGGCCAGGGCCCGGACGGTGGGGGCCACGATGGTGTCCAAGGCCTTTTGGGTCAGTTCTGGACCGAACTGCGGCAGAGGGGAGTAAGCCCCCATGCCGCCGGTGTTGGGACCCCGATCCCCGTCATAGGCGGGTTTGTGGTCTTGTGACAGGGGCATGGGCCAGAACTGCTCGCCCCTGACGAAACACATGAGCGAGCACTCCTGACCCACCAGCTGATCCTCGATGACCACCTGGGCTCCAGCCTGTCCGAACTTATGATCGATGAAGATGTCATCCAGGGCCTGTATGGCCTGGTCAAGGTCGGCGGCCACCGTCACACCCTTGCCGGCTGCCAGCCCATCAGCTTTAATGACGACCGGGGCGCCGTGCGAGTGCACATAGGACTTGGCACTGTCCAAGTCATGAAAGACCGCATAGTCAGCGGTAGGAATCCCATGCCTGCGCATCAGGTCCTTGGCAAAGCCCTTGGATCCCTCGATGCGGGCCGCAGCCTTGGTAGGTCCAAAGGCTGGAATGCCGGCAGCCTGCAGTTCGTCGACCAATCCAGCCGTCAAAGGAGCCTCGGGTCCGACGAAGACCCAGTCGATTCCAAGCTCGCGTATTGCAGCGATCAGTTTTTCCGGCTGCGAGGAATCCTCCTGCAGCAGGCTGATGCCGTCCGGCTCCATACCCGGGTTGCCCGGGGCGCACCAGACCCGATCCACTCCTGGTCCGGACAGCAGGGTGGTGGCGATAACGTGCTCTCTGGCTCCCGACCCGATGACCAGTACCTTGTCCGCCATGATGGGCTCCTCTCGCTATTACTGACGACCGTTGTCGTTAAGGATGACCTGCTGGCCGTTTTGAGCATCTGTCACCTGTCCGATCAGAGCGTAGGGTTCCTGCTCCTCATCCAGGACTGCACGGGCCTGGTCCAGCTGGTCAGGAGAAACCACCAGAACCATCCCAATGCCCATGTTGAAGATGTTGTACATCTCCAAATGGTCGACCCTGCCCATCTCTTCGATCATGGTGAAGATGGGCGGCACCTTCCAGGCATTCAGGTTGAAGATGGCGGCCAGTCCCTCGGGCAGGATTCGCGGCACCTTCTCCACAAAGCCACCGCCAGTGATGTGTGCTGCGCCCCTGAGCAGGCCCGAGGCGAAGAGCGGACGTAGGGCCTTGACATAGATACGGGTGGGGGTCAGCAGTTCCTCTCCCAGAGTCCGTCCATCAAGCTGGTAGGGCCGATCCTCCAGCTTCATGCCCCCCTGATCCAGCAGGACCTGACGGATCAGGGAGAAACCGTTGGAGTGGACACCCGAGGAGGGCAGACCGATCAGCTGGTCGCCTTCCTTGATGGCCGAACCGTCCACCAGGGACTCCCGTTCGACCACACCCACGGTGAATCCGGCCAGATCGTATTCGTCGGGCTGGTACATGTCGGGCATCTCGGCGGTCTCCCCGCCTACCAGGGCAGCCCCAGCCTGAACGCAGCCGTCGGCCACGCCCTTGACCACCTGCTCCAGCAGAGCCGGGTCGTTGTGCCCGCAGGCGATGTAGTCCAGAAAGATCAGCGGCTCGGCCCCCTGGGCGATGATGTCATTGACACACATGGCCACGCAGTCCTGACCGATGGTGTCATGACGGCCGGCTTCCCGGGCCACCATCAGTTTGGTGCCCACGCCGTCAGTGCCTGAAACCAGGACTGGGTGGCGGTAATTGAGCGCAGACAGGTCGAAGTCGCCGCCGAAGCCGCCGATATCGCCGGCACCCGGCCTACGCGTTCTGGCCGTGTGGGAGCGGATCCTGTCGATCAGTTCGTATCCGGCCTCTACCGATACCCCAGCCTGCTCATATGCCTTCGGCATGGCTGCCCCTTTCTATGCCCTGTCTGTTCTGTTCTTCGCTAGTGCTCAATGGATTGGTCGGCTCCCTGTCTCGAGCCTGCAGGCATGTCAAGCCCGTAGGATCCCTTGGAAGCTTCCAGCCGGGCCCGGTCCTCTGGGGTCAGCGAGGCCAGGAAGCCCTGCTCATAGTCGTCAAGCCGCGTTGGGTAGTCTCCGTTGAAGTAGGCCACGCAGAGCCCTTGATAGGGCGCATCACGGCCCAGGCCGATGGATTCCACCAGACCGTCCAGACTCAGGTAGGCCAGGGAATCGGCTCCAATGGCTTCTCTGATCTGCTCCACGGACTTCTTGGCGGCGATCAGCTCGGAGGTCCGTTGGATGTCGATGCCGTAGTAGCAGGGGTAGCGCAGGGGCGGGGAGGCGATGCGCATGTGCACCTCGCTGGCCCCGGCCTCCCGGAGCAGGCGGACGATTCTGCGCGAAGTGGTGCCTCGGACGATGGAATCGTCGATGACCACCACCCGTTTGCCGGCTACAACGCCGCGTACAGCCGCCAGTTTCATCCTGACGCCCTGCTCGCGCATGGCCTGGCTGGGCTGGATGAAGGTGCGTGCCACATATTGGTTCTTGATCAGCCCCATCTCGTTAGGCAGCCCGGCCGCCTCGGCATATCCTGAGGCGGCGGACAGGGAGGAGTTGGGCACTCCGATGACCATGTCGGCATCCACCGGAGCTTCGCGGGCCAGTCTGGCCCCTATTCGCTTGCGTGCCGAATGGACGTTGATCCCATAAATATTGGAGTCGGGCCTGGCGAAGTAGATGAACTCCATGGAGCAGATGGACAGGCAGGTCTGATCGGTATAGCGCTCGATGCTGTAGCCCGAGTCGTCCACCCGGACGATCTCGCCGGGGCCGATGTCCCGCACCAGCGTGGCGCCGACCAGGTCCAGGGCGCAGGTCTCAGAGGCCAGGACATAGGCCCCTCCTGGCAGCTGGCCCAGGGAGAGGGGGCGGAAGCCGTTGGGATCCATAGCTCCGATCATGGCATCTTCGGTCATGAGCAGGTAGGCGAAGCCGCCATGGACCTGGCGCAGGGCCTGCTTGAGCGCCGCCATGAAGTCCTTTTCAGGGCTGCGCCGGATCAGGTGCATGAGCACCTCGGTGTCTGAGTTGGAGTGGAAGATGGCCCCCTGATCCTCCAGCTGCGCCTTGAGGCTGTTGCAGTTGGTCAGATTACCGTTGTGGGCCAGGGCTATGTCCCCGTCATGGAAGCGGAAGACGAAGGGCTGGATGTTCTCGATGGACCCTGAGCCGGTCGTGGCGTAGCGGACATGGCCAACGGCCCGGTTCCCGGTCAGCGGTGTCAGGCTGGATTCGTCAGGAAAGACCTGAGTGAGCAGACCCAGACCTCGCCGCCCGATCAGGTGCCCTTGGTCGTTGGAAACGATGCCGGCACCCTCCTGGCCGCGGTGCTGCAGGGCGTGCAGGCCGAAGTAGGTCAGCCGGGCGGCGTCGGGGTGGCCCCAGACCCCGAAGATCCCGCATTCCTCGTGGATGCCTTCAAGCTCCAACGACATGGTCTACGTCCTTTCCCCTAGGCGGCAAAGTAGTCCACTCCCGACTGGAAGAGCGGCTGTGTATGTTTTCCGGGCACGTTGAGATACAGGTCGGGGCCGCTGCGCTCCGTGTGGCCCATCTTGCCCAATACCCGGCCGTCCGGGCTGGTGATGGCCTCGACGGCCATGTCGGATCCATTGGGGTTGACCAGTGGATCCATGGAGGGACGGCCCTGCTCGTCCACGTACTGGGCGGCCACCTGTCCTCGGTCGATCAGGGTGCGCAGGAGGCCGGGCTCGGCCACGAACCGCCCTTCCCCGTGGCTGATGGGCATGGTGTGTATCTCACCCACCCGGCAGGCGCTCAGCCAGGGGGAGCGTGTGGAGCTGATCCGGGTGTGGACCAGACGGCTCTGATGGCGGCCGATGGCGTTGACGGCCAGGGTGGGATCCTCGGGCGAGCCGGTGACGATTTTGCCGTAGGGAACCAGGCCCAGCTTGATCAGCGCCTGGAAGCCGTTGCAGACACCCAGAACCAGCCCGTCCCGGTCCTGCAAAAGTTCCTGGAGGGCATCGGCAACCTGGTTCGAACGCAGGAAGGATGCCACCAGTTTGGCCGAACCATCGGGCTCATCGCCGCCGGAGAAGCCCCCGGGCAGCATCAGTATCTGGCTACTGTGGATGGCCTGGGCCAGGCGGCGGGAGCTCTCGGTCACGTCCTCGGCATTCAGATTGCGGATGACCACGGTATCCACCTGGGCTCCAGCGTCCCGGAAGGCCCGGGCGGAGTCGAACTCGCAGTTGGTTCCCGGGAAGACGGGCATGACCACCCTGGGGTGTGCGGTCTTGGAAGTCCCCTTGGATCTGCGCGCAGCAGGCCTGCCGGACTCACGGTCGGTGCGGCCAATGGTCGGCACCGGGTCGCCATGGCCTCGGTATAGGAAGATTGATTCCAGACCCCTGGCACGGATCTCCTCGAGTTCGGCCAGGTCCAGATCCTCGCTGCCGCAGCGCAGGCGGTAATCCTCACGGGTGTGCCCCAGAAGGTGCAGATGCAGACCGGAATCCTGAATAAATAGGGGCTCCGGACCAGAGGCTTCCAGGAGGAAGCTTCCATAGGCGGGACGGAAGAGCGCCGATATAGCAGTGTTTGCTGCCATATCCAGCCCGATCTTGTTGCCCAGGCACATCTCCATCAGGGATTGGGCCATGCATCCGTAGCCTGGAGTGGCAGCCGCATCCACCAGGCCCTGGCTGATCAGCGCCTCCGCCTGGTCCATAACGGTCCGCAGGCTCTCCGGATCGGGCAGCAATCCGTCCTCCTGGTAATCGGGCGCCAAGAGATAGACCTGGCGGTCCGCTGCCTTGAATTCGGGGGAGATAGCATCCTTGGCCTGTCCCAGGGCCACGGCGAAGCTGATCAGGGTGGGCGGCACATCTAGGTCCTCGAAGCTGCCGGACATGGAGTCCTTGCCACCTATGGCACCCACGGAAAGATCCAGCTGAGCCTGGAGGGCTCCCAGGACGCCAGCCACCGGCAGACCCCAACGCCGGGGGTCGTCGCCGGGCTTGGGATAGTACTCCTGCAGGCTCAGGTGGGCCCGGGAACGGCTGAAGCCAGAGGCGACCAGCTTGGCCAGGCTCTCGACCACGGCCAGGTAGGCTCCGGTGTAAGGGTCCTGGCTGCTGATCCAGGGGTTGAATCCCCAGGCCATGGCCGAGGCGGTGGTGGTGTGCCCATCCACGGGCAGCTTGGCCACCATGGCCTGGGCCGGTGTCAGCTGTCGGGCTCCACCGAAGGGCATGAGGATGGTGCCTGCACCGATGGTGGAGTCGAACTGCTCAGCCAGACCCTGCTGGGAGCAGACATTGATGTCCGCAAGCAGGGCTCTCATGCGTGCATCCAGGCTGCCTTGGACCTCGAATGGGGCATGGTAGGGAGCGGGAACCGCCACCTGGGCATCGGCCTTGTGAGGGGCGCCGTTGGAGGACAGGAAGGAGCGGGGGATATCCACGATGGTGTCTGACCGCCAGGTCATCCGCAGCCGGGGTTCTTTGGTGACCTCGGCGATGACGGTGGCTTCAAGGTCCTCTTGCCGGGCGCAGTTGATGAAGGCGGGCGCATCTTCGGCAGGCAGGGCCACGGCCATGCGCTCCTGGCTCTCGGAAATGGCGATTTCAGTCCCGTCCAGCCCCTGGTACTTGAGCGGCACCCGATCCAGGTCCACATTCAGCCCGTCCGCCAGCTCGCCTACGGCCACGGCAACGCCGCCGGCTCCGAAGTCGTTGCAACGCTCAATCAGCCTGGCTGCCTCCGGGCGACGGAAGAGGCGCTGGAGCTTGCGCTCCTCAGGGGCATCGCCCTTCTGCACCTCGGCTCCGCAGCGTTCCAGACTTTCTTCGTTCTGGGACTTGGAGGCTCCGGTCGCGCCGCCGATTCCATCGCGGCCGGTTCTTCCGCCTACCAGGATGATCAGATCGCCGGGTGCGGGCCGACGGCGGATCACATGGTCGGCCGGGGTGGCGGCCACTACAGCGCCCACTTCCATCCGCTTGGCTGCATAGCCGGGGTGGTAGATCTCCCGAACCTGCCCAGTGGCCAGCCCGATCTGGTTGCCATAGGAGGAGTAGCCATCGGCTGCCTGACGGACGATACGGCTCTGGGGTAGCTTGCCCGGCAGGGTCTGATCCAGGGGCTGGCGGGGATCCGCTGCCCCGCTGACCCTCATGGCCTGGTAGACGTAGCCCCTTCCGGACAGGGGATCACGGATGGCTCCGCCGATGCAGGTGGCGGCACCACCGAAGGGCTCGATCTCGGTGGGATGGTTATGCGTTTCATTTTTGAACAGAAAGAGCCAGTCTTGATCCTGGCCGTCCACGTCGACCTTGGTTCGGATAGTGCAGGCGTTGACCTCTTCGGACTGGTCCATGTCGTTCAGGATGCCGCGCTTCTGCAGGTACTTGGCTCCGATGGTGCCCATGTCCATCAGACATTCCGGCCGGTCCTGACGGCCCAACTCTGCGCGAATGGACCGGTAATGCTCCAGCGTGGCGTGAGCCCGGGGGTTGTCCGCCTCGATCCGCTCCAGCCTGGTGTTGAAGGTGGTGTGCCGGCAGTGGTCGGACCAGTAGGTGTCGATCACCTTGAGCTCGGTCAGGGTGGGGTCGCGCTTCTCCTGACGGTAGTGGTCCCGGCAGAAGCGGATATCCGGCAGATCCATGGCCAGGTCCAGCTTGTCAATCAGCGCTTCAAGTTCAGGATCGTCCAGATCGCGGAACCCGTCCAATACAGGCACTGGATCCGGATTGTCATCAGGCATGGCCAGGGTCTTGGGCTGCTCCAGCCCTACCACCCGTGAGTCCACCGGGTTGACCAGGTAATTGCGGATGGCTTCAATCTGCCCGGCATTCAGGTCGCCCTGGAGCAGGTAAACAGTAGCTGTGGCCACCAAGGGTCGGGCGCCCTGGCCTACCAACTGGACACATTGGGCTGCGGAGTCGGCTCGCTGATCGAACTGACCCGGCAGAGGGGCCACGGCGAAGAGCATGGGGGAGTCCAGTGGCGGCAGGTCCCCGTCGCCCTTCATGCGCAGGGCTTCCTCCAGTCGGGTGACCACCAGATCGGTCTGGGGCTGGGCAAAGACCGTGGGCAGGCAACGTTTGAAGAGGTCTTCGTCGATGCCTTCCAGATCGTAGCGGTTGAACATGCGCAGGCCGGTCAGCCCTTGCACGCCCGGCAGGGTGCGCAGCTGTTCGGCAAGTCTCTCGGCGGCCTGGTCGAAACCCTGTTTTTTCTCGGTATAGACACGGAAGAGCACAATGGATCCTTTCGCGATGGACTGGTTGGGGACCAATGAAAAACCCGGAGGCGATATGCTCGCTTCCGGGTCCACCGATTCAGCTGTTCGATTGGCTTTCGCGCTCCTCCAATTCGGTCAGCCCATCCAGAATGGTTTGATAAGCCGGAATGATGCTGCCCAGATCCCTGCGGAAGATGTCCTTGTCCAGGTGGGTGACCTGGCCGTCATTATTGTTGCCAATCGCCCAGAGCCGGCAGGTGTCGGGGGTGATCTCGTCGCCGAGAAGGATGATGCCCGATCCGGTCTTGCCCATTTCAATCTTGAAATCCACCAGCTCCACGTTGATGGCGCGGAAGATGCCGGTCAGGGCCCCGTTGATCTCCCGGGTCTTTGCTGCGATGATGTCCAGATCCTGCTCAGTGGCCAGTCCCAGGGCCAGAATGTCGTCCCGGTTGATAAACGGATCATCCAGGGGATCGGACTTGTAGAAGAACTCCAGCACCGGCTGCTTCAAGGCCGTGCCTTCCGCAACCCCGTACCGCTGGGCGAAGGAGCCTGCGGCCCGGTTGCGCATGACGATCTCCAGCGGGAACATATCCAGCCGACGATTGAGCTGTTCGGTATCCGAGATGCTGCGTACGAAGTGGCTGGGGATACCCCGGCGGGCCAGCAGGGAGAATACCACCGTGGTGATCCTGTTGTTCAGTCTGGCCTTGCCTTCGATGTTGGCCTTCTTGGCCCCGTTCCCCGCGGTGGCCTGGTCAGTGTACTCAACCCAGAGTATGTCCGGGTCATCCGTCTCGTACAGTTTCTTGGCCTTGCCTTGATAGCGCATTCCCAACTTTTCCACGGTTCGCCTTCCTCGAGATTGTTGCGAATTGGAAACTTCTGCACTGCTTGGGACACGACCACCATAGCAAGCCCGGGTTACATCCCTGTGCCCACCCGGGGTTTCAAATCGCGGACCACCGCTTCGGCACACTCGGTGGCAGTCTGCAAATCTGGCCCCAAGGCCAGGGCCACGCCCATACGGCGTAGACCATGCACTTCGGGCTTGGAGAAGATGCGCAGATCGGTGCCTGGGTGGTCCAGGGCCTGCGGCAGGCCTTGGAAGCTGACCGGTCCCTGGCCCCTGACCAGGATGGGTCGGCTGACCGCGCAGGTGCCCTCCGGCAGATTCAGGGCCAGATCCTCCTGATGGACGGGAATGCCCAGGATGGCCCGGGCGTGAAGGTCGAACTCGGTCAGGCGTTGGGAGATCATGGTCACCATGCCGGTGTCATGGGGGCGCGGGGCCACCTCGTTGAAGAGCAGCGAGCCGTCGCGCAGGACGAAGATCTCCACTCCGTAGATCCCCCAACCGGTCTCCCCACTCTGTCGGGCCAGGGAGGTCATGGCCTCAACCAGCCGGGTGGCCATGTTCCGGGCCTGCTGTAAGATGTCGGGTTTCAGCGCCGCCGGTTGCCAGGAGAGCCGGTAGTCCCCGTCCTCCTGACGCTGACCGATGGGCGTGCAGGTGGCCACGCCAGCCGAGGAGGCCACGGTCAGAACAGTCAGCTCATGGGCCAGGGGGGCCAGAGCCTCCACAATGACCTCGGCTTTGCCCTGGTGCTTGGTGGCTGCCCGGCCTTGGGTCAGTGCCGAATTCCAGGCTTGAGACAAGCCCTCCTTGCTCCGTACCAGGGTCTGTCCGTGACCGGAGGAGCTCATCAGAGGTTTGACCATGCAGGGGTAGCCCACCTGGTCCGCCGCACTGGCCAGTTCTTCGGGAGAGTCGGCGAATCGATAGGGGGTAGTGGGCAGACCCACCTGCTCGTGGGCGAAGACACGCAGGGCCCGGCGGTCCATGCACATGGCCGCCAGGGGGGCGGCAGGCACTACCTGGATGCCCCGTGCCGCGGCCTTGGCCAGGCGGTCAGTGGCAATGGCCTCCACTTCAGGCACAATCAAATCGGGCTGGACCTCTCCGATCAGGTCCTCCAGAGCCTTCGGATCGCTCATCCTCACCTGGTAGCCGGCATGGGCCACCTGGGTGGCCGGTGCGCCAGGGTAGGAGTCCGCTGCACCTACCCAGGCACCCAGCCGCATCAGGCTGATGGCAATCTCGCGGCCGAGTTCGCCGGCACCCAGGAGAAGGACTCGTGTGGGTCTGGGCCCCAAGAGAGAGCCGAACGGTCGCTCCCCTGGATTGATAGTGTTGATAATCCGTTGCTGACCGGATGCGCTCATACCCATATTCTGCCACCAACCCATCGACCAAGCAGGCAGGTTATCGATACATACCTATAAATGACATCTATAGAGGCCTTTTTGTCCACTGGCCGCTGGGACGATTACCATGTCAGGCAGTCGACCAGGGAAGGCGGGAACGTGAGCGAGCGGACACCGGCGGTGTGGATGGAGCACCTGACCAAGACCTATCACAGCGACGACGACGAAGACAAAACGGCACTGGCCGACATCAATCTGACCGTTGAAACTGGGGATATTTTTGGCATTATTGGCCTGAGCGGGGCGGGCAAGTCCACACTGGTCCGCTGCATCAACGGGCTGGAGGACTATGATTCGGGCAGTGTTAAAGTCCGTGGCCGCGAGGTCAAGGATCTGTCTCCGGCCGAGCTCAGGGACTTGAGACGTCGTACCGGCATGATCTTCCAGCACTTCAACCTGATGCCCTCCAGGACAGTGGCCGACAATGTGGGCCTTCCTCTGCGAGGGAGCGGCCGCGACCGTGCGTCTCGACGGGCCCGTGTGTCCGAACTTCTGGAATTGGTGGGACTGACCGAGCTGGCCGACCATTATCCGGCCGAGCTCTCCGGCGGCCAGCAGCAGCGGGTGGCCATCGCTCGCGCCCTGGCCAACGAGCCGGATATCCTGCTCAGCGATGAGGCCACCAGCGCACTGGACCCGACCACCACACGCTCCATTCTTCAGCTGCTGCGTGACCTGCACGACCAGCTGGGCATCACTGTGGTCATGATTACCCACGAGATGTCGGTCATCAGGCAGATCTGCAACCGGGTGGCAGTCATCGACCAGGGTGTCATCGTGGAGCAGGGCAGGGTCTTCGATGTCTTTGCAGACCCCAAGGCCCAGCTGACCAAATCCTTCGTGGCCACCACCTCCAACCTGGACAAGGTCAAGGATCTGATGGCCGCCGATTCGCCCCTGGTAGCCCTGGAGCCCGGGCAGATCCTCATGCGCATGTCCTATGTCTCCAAGGAGGTCTCCGAGGCTTTGGTCTCCACCATCAGCCGTCGCTACAACCTGGACGTCAACATCATCTTCGGCGACATCGATGTGGTGGAGGGAGCACCCCTGGGCGGTCTGGTGGTCAGAGTTGGCGGCGACGCTGAAAATATCCGCCAGGCCATGGAATACCTGCGCTCGCGCAACATCGGAATCGAGGTTCTCAAGTCATGACGTTCCTGCTTACCTCCTGGTTCCCCAACGTCATGAGCCGGCTGCCGGAGTTCTTTAGCAGCATGGTTCAGACCTTGGTTATGGTCGGCGTCTCCGGGGTGATCTCCTTCCTGCTGGCTCTGGTCATCGGGGTGGGACTGATCATCAGCCGACGTGACGGCATCCGTCGCAACGGCCTGGTCTTCACCATTCTGGACAAGCTGATCGACCTCTTCCGCTCCATCCCCTTCATCATCCTGGCGGCGGCCCTGGTGCCGGTGACCAGGATGCTCATGGGCACGGTCATCGGGCCCAAAGGGGCGATCTTCCCGCTGGTCGTGGGCATTACCCCCTTCTTCTCCCGGCAGATCGAGTCGGCTCTTGCTGGTCTGGATCCTGGGTACGTCGAGGCGGCGGAGTCCATGGGCATGACCACCTGGCAGATCATCTGGCATGTCTACCTGCGTGAGGGCATCCCCTCCATCATCCGGGTGACCACCATTACCATCGTCAGCCTGGTGGGCGAGACCGCTACCGTGGGCATCGTAGGCGGCGGCGGGCTGGGTGACTTCGCCATCCGTCTGGGCTACCAGCGGTCCATGAACGACGTGACCATCGCCACCATCATTGTGCTGGTCATCTTCATCGCCCTGATCGAACTGTTCGGCCGGCTTCTGGCCGAGGTCGTCGAACACTGAGCAACCCGGGAAAGGTCAGATTATTGTGGTCGGTCGTAATCGCGTCGGCAAAAAGAACCGAGCCAAGGTCCAGCTGGCGGCGCTCAGCCTGGTCATCGTCCTCCTGCTGGCGCTGGTGGTCGGTACCGATGTCCGTCTGAACCAGGTGGGTGCCGATGTCAAGGTCGTCAAGGTCGGCGTCATTGGCAGTTCGGACGATCAGATTTGGAAGGCTGTCCAGACAGAGCTGGATCGGCGGGGCGAACGCATCAGGATCGAGCTCAAGCCTTTCCAGGACGCCATCTATGTCAACCAGGCCACAGCCAACCGCGAGGTGGACTTCAACGCCGCCCAGCATTACGCCTACCTGGAGGACGATGTGAAAACCAACCACTACCAGCTGGCTGTGCTTGGCAATACCTACATCTCGCCCATGAACCTCTACTCGCAGCGCTATGCCAAGCCTTCGCAGTTCCAAGACGGCGACCGGGTGGCCATTCCCAACAACGCCACCAATATGGGCCGGGCCTTGAAGGTCCTGGCCGACGCCAAGCTGATCGGTCTGCGCGACCCCAAGGCCACCAACCCGTTGCCCGAGGACGTAGTGGACAACCCCAAGCATCTGCGCATCGAGCAGGTGGATCCGGCTGGCATCCTCAACCTGCTGCCCGACTATGCGGGCGGGGTCACCAACGCCAACTTCGTGGTCGATGCAGGTCGCAGTGTGCATGATGCCATCCACGAGGTTCCCTACGACCTCCAGAACCCGGCCAACAAGCCTTACGTCAACATCATCGTCACCACCAAGGATCAGCGGAATAACCCCACCTACGCCGCAGTGGTGCGAGCCTACCATTCCAAGCCCGTGGCCGACACCATCGTCCATGTCTACAAGGGGGCCTGCCTGCCGGCTTTCAAGGTTTCCTGATGCGATAGGTTCAACAAATGAAGGAGGATGGATATGAGCACCAGAAGAACCAGGGCCAAGCGAGAGCTGGCAGCTGTCTCGGTCGTCATCCTGGTGGTCGCCGTCCTGATGGGAGTGGCCTATGTCAGGGTCAACCAGCCCGATCGCGGCCAGCGGGAGATCAGCATCGGCCTGGTGGGCGATGCTGATGAGGAGATCTGGAAGGCCGTTCAGCACCAACTGGACCAGCGCCGGGCCGGCATAAAAATCAAGCTCCGCTCCTTCCAATATGGGCGTTACGCCAATCAGGCACTGTCCAACGGGGAGATTGACCTGAATGCCTTCCAGCACTATGCCTTTCTGGAGCAGGAGTCCAAGCAGCACGGGTACCGGTTCGCAGCCATTGGCGACACCTACATCTCACCCCTCAACCTCTACTCAAAGAAGTACCGGAGCGTTGACCAGATAGGCTATGGTGACCGTTTGGCAATACCCAGCGATCCTATCGACTTGGGCCGCTCCCTGAAGGTGCTTGCCAGCGCCGGGCTGATCGGTCTGCGAGACCCCAAGGCCACCACGCCGGTTCCCGAAGATATCGTAGACAACCCGCGCGGGCTGGTCCTGGATCAGGTCGATCCACCGGGGATCGTCAAGGTCCTGCCCGACTATGCGGCGGGAATCACCAACACCAATTTCATCCTGGATGCTGGCATGAAGATCCAGGATGCCATCTACCAGGTGCCCGGCGATCTCAAATCGCCAACCAATCATCCCTATGTCAACATCATCGTGGCCAGACAGGCTGACAAAAATGACCCCGACTACAAAGCTCTGGTCTCCGCCTACCATAGTCGCTATGTGGCTGATGCCATCAACCGCTACTACCGTGGGGCGGCCGTCCCGGCCTTCTCCTACTAATAGTGGGTGCAATCGGGTGGTCGCCCTGTCCTGGTCCGACCCAAGTCTGCAACAGTTGAACAGCGGAGGGAACGTTGATGAGGGATCATGATCGCCTGACGCTGGCCCTGGTCCTGGATTCCTTCGGCAACAGGGGCAATGGGACCTCCAACTCCGCCATCCAATACGCCCAGGGTCTGGAAGCGCTGGGGCACCAGGTCCGTCTGGTGGGGGTAGGCTCGACCGACTATCCGGCGCGGGTGCATCGAATTCCTCTAGTCTCTCATGTGGCGGCCAGACAGCAGATGAGCTTCGCTCGTGCTGATCCGGAACTTTTCCGGAGGGCCTTTGCCGGTGTGGATCTGGTCCATATTTACGAACCCTTCGCCTTCGGCCGTGCCGCCCTGGCACAGGCCAGGTTCATGGGCATACCGGTGACTGCCGGGTTTCACATTCAGCCTGAGAACATCACCTATTCAGCTGGTCCATTGCGCTACCTGCCCGGGGTGGATGCGGCCATCTACCGGCTCTTTCGATTCTGGCTCTACGATCACGTCAGGCACATCCACGTTCCTACCCAGCTGACGGCTGACCTCTTGCGCTCGCATGGGTACAAGGCCCACCTGCATGTCATATCCAACGGCTACCAGCCCAGGTTCAACCCCGGTGACCGATATGAGCGGGGCCGATACGAGCGGCAGCGGCCCGACCGGCTGATCCAAGTCGTGGCCTCTGGCAGGCTGGCCCGGGAAAAGGACCATCTGACTCTGATCCGTGCTCTGGCCCTGTGCAGGAACAGACGCAGAATCAGCCTGACCATAGCTGGCACAGGTCCCATGGAGCGTCGCCTGAAGGCGGAGGCCGCCAGGCAGCTGAACGGCACGCAGGTCTCGATTGGATTCCATCACAACACGACCATGCCTGATCTGCTCAGACAGGCCGATCTACTGGTCCATCCCTCCATCGCGGACCTGGAATCGGTCAGCGTCCTAGAGGGGATGGCCTGCGGCGCAGTCCCGGTAATAGCACAATCCGACCTGAGCGCCGCCAGCCATTTCGCTCTGGTTGAGCACTCGCTCTTCCCGGTCGGCAAGGCCCAGGCACTGGCTGCGCAAGTTGACTGGTGGATAGACCATCCTGATGCACTTGCGGTCTGGTCCAGACGCTACGCCGAACATGCCAAAGAGCATTATTCCTTGGATGCTTCCGTCAGAGCCTTTGCCAAGATGGTCATGCAGGTCGCCAAGCCCGATCTGGCTTAGATCTCCTTCTTGGATATGATCAGAGCCGACCCGATGATGGCCACCAGGACCACGCCCACGGATACGCCGGCATAGATCCAAGCCTGATCTGCCTTCAGCGTGTCCAGAACAATCTGTTAGCCGAACCCGACGAAGTCGAAGTATCGCAGCCATTTCCATTTCGCCGTGAACTCTATGAGGCCGATTAGCACAGGCCATATCACGATCGCCACCGCTGGAATGACTATGGATTGGGTAAGGATCAACAGGACGATGCCCAGGCTGATGATGACGGAGATGCAGAAGCTGACCGATAGGGTCATGACGGCCACATCCTTGTACAAGATGCCCCAGCCGACTCCGGGCTTCCTTCCAAGGGCCAGTCCGGTCAGCAGGTTGGCGATGAAGTAGCACAGGGTCATGAGGATGATGTCAATCAGGATGGTCGCGTACTTGCCTAAGATGAATTGCATGCGCGAGATGCCCGAGGTCAACGTGTTCTTCAGGGTGTGCTGGCTGTACTCCGAACCAATGACGATAACGAAGATTGCGATATAAAAGTAGATCAGGGACGTGGCGGAGGCGACTCCAACTTGCAGGCCTGTCCTGATGGTCCAGCTCTGGCCTTGGATTTCCAAAAGTTTATGACCGTATTCTTCCCCGCCCGTGCTGATACCCACAGTGTTCTTGCTCCAGGTGGTCCCGATGCCGAGGGCCACAGTGGCAATCAGCAGAAGCAGCATGCCGATGGAGTGTCGCTGCCTATAAAAGTCGGCCCTGATCTGGTTAATCATTGTTGCCTCCTCGACTTTTGAGGGTCCTTATTCAGCAGATCTGCGAAATATCCCTCTAACGATCCCTTCTGCTGGCTGATTTGATTGACCAGGATGCCTTTCTGAACCAGAAGACTGTTGATGGAGCCCGGTTCCAGATTCCCTTGCCTGATCAGAATCTGATGGTCGTCAAGGACTTGAAAGGGGCCGATTCCCTGGCGATCCATGATCGTGGCGGCTTTGGAGCTCTGGTCCACGTCGATCAACAGTCCATTCTGATTGATCCGATCCAGTTCGTCCTTGTCTACCTCCTTGATAAGGCGGCCGTGGCTGATGAACCCGAACCGGGAGGAGACCAGGTAGAGTTCGCTCAGAATGTGGCTGGAGATGAGAATGGTCGTCTGGCGCTCCTTATTGAGCTTTCCCAGAAGTGTCCTGAATTCAATGATTCCTGCCGGGTCCAGGCCGTTGATGGGCTCGTCCAGGATCAGGAAATCGGGCCGGGTGAGGATGGCCATGGCCAACCCAAGGCGCTGACGCTGACCAAGAGAGAGGTGAGCGGCCCGAGTCTTGGCCTTCTCGCCCAGACCAACGAAGTCGATGGCCTGGGAGATGGCCTTGTCGTCGGCCAGCCCGTGCTGGATGGCTGTCAGTTTCATGTTCTGGCTGACGGTCAGTTTTTTGAAGGCGGCCGGAGCCTCAATGATTGAGCCTATTCTGCTCAGAATGCGTCTGTTCTTGCCAATTGTGCGCCCCATCAGCCTTATGGTTCCCTTCTGCATGGGGGAGAGTCCGGTTATCAGACGCATCAGGGTGGTTTTGCCAGCACCGTTCTCGCCGATCAACCCGTAGATCTCACCCCTGTTTATGGAAAGGCTGAGATCCTCTACTGCCTGGAAGCGGCCGAACCGTTTGCTGACATGGCTAATATCCAGAATGGTATCGTCCATGGAGTTCCTTTCTCTGTGTCGCTATTAGAGAATCTAAAATGCCTTTCTTAAGTGCTTGGCAAAGAAATCATTAAGAATTACATAAATCCGATTGGGCGAGACTGGCATTGTGAGGCGGCTTCAGTAACATGAGTGTGACCCGTGAAAGTAAGAAAGCATGCCGACGATTCTGGTCGTGGAGGATCAGGAGGACATCCAGTCCCTGCTCAAGGATGTGCTGGGCGAGACCTATCGGATCGTCCAGGCGACCACAGGCGCCCAGGCCTTAGCTCGCTTCCAGCAGGAGGAACCCGACCTGATCCTTCTGGATCTGATGCTCCCCGTAATCACCGGGGACAGCGTCCTCAAGGCCATTCGGCGCATGTCTTCGGTGCCAGTCATCATCCTTACGGCCATCCAGGACAAGACCAGGACCGTCAGCCTCTTGGAGCAGGGCGCCAATGATTATGTGACCAAGCCTTTCGACATCGACGAGCTTCGCGCTCGCGTCCGGGTTCAGTTGCGCCAATCCGTGGCACTGAAAGCGGATGCGGATACAGCAGGTGAATCTGACGCCAAGATTTGTTTCGAGGGGATCGAGCTGGACCGGATGGAGCACACGGTCAGCGTTGATGGGCACAGGGTCGATCTGGCTCGCAAAGAATTCGCCATCCTTGAGCTTCTGATGGACCATCCGCATCGGGTTTTCGAGAAGGAGGACCTCTACAGACAGGTTTGGAACCATCCATACATCAATGCCGAGAATACTCTCAATGTGCACCTGAGTACCTTGCGGACCAGTCTTAACAAATATGCTGGAAGCCAGCGCTACATCGTGTCGGTCTGGGGTATCGGCGTTCGCCTGGTCTGAATTTGGGCGGAAAGCGGGACGACGAATAAGGGGTCATCGGAGGTGAATCCGTGAAGGTGGTTGCACTTGTTCTGGGTCTTGTCGCCCTAGCATTGGCGATTAAACTGATACTGCTGATTGTCGACCTCAAACGAATCAGCAGTGATCTGGATTTCATCAACCATGCGGACTCCAATGCCCTGGTAACCACTGGGGCCAATATCGGACTCATCCGCACTCTGGCGAATAGGATCAACGCCATTCTGAACAAAACCAGACGGCTGCAGATCACCCAGGCTGAGCAGAATAAACAGGTCCGACAGATGCTGACCAATCTGACCCATGACATCAAGACCCCTCTGACCGTGGCTAGGGGATACGCCCAACTGCTCAAAGAGGAATCGGACGACCAGGAGCAGCTGGACAAGATTCTCAACAACCTGCAGTCGGTGGATCACTATCTGCATTACCTGATGGATTTCAATCTGATTCAAGAGAAGAGCGTGAGTCTGGATTTGAGTAGGGTGAACCTGTCGGCCCTGGTTCAGCAGGAGCTCTTCAACGCCTTCGATTCTTTGACCGCACAGTCGGTCACGGTGGATCCCAGGGTCCAAGCTGGTGTGGAAATAACGACGGACCAGACCATGATGAGTCGGGTAATCCAGAATCTGATTGGCAACTGGCTCAAGTATGCGGAGGAATCAGCCTGGGTGGACCTGCACCAGGGCGAAGATGGGCGGGTTCATCTGGACTTCGGCAACAAAACCAAGGACGTAGCCGTCGATGTAGACAGGCTGATGGAACGGTTCCAGACCGAGGACCAATCACGGACCAAGATCAGAAGCACAGGTCTGGGTCTGAGCATCGTTGATTCCCTGGTGGATTCGCTCGGCGGTTCAATAAGGCTGGAATCCGCCAACGGTATTTTCTCGATCCACTTGCTGTTGAGTGATGCTCCGCAATCGAACGAACTGTAAACAATGCGGGTTTGAACCCCTCGGTTGGATGCTATGGCCTGTCATGGTCCTTGTGAAAGGACCATGACAGGCCATCAAGTGCAGGCAGGCGGAAAATGGTGTCAGGACACAAATCTGACCATGCTTGAATCCGACCGACAGGCGATCAGCTTTCTCACCTACGCGCTAGGGAAGATCAGGTCTTGGTGTGCGGGACTACAACAGCCCTGGCAGAGAGCTTGTTGTCGACCAGCTTGTGGTGGGCATTGAGGGCGTTGTCCAGCGCATAGGTTTCGATCTCAGCCTCAATCTGGCTGTTGCGATACATGTTGGCAGGGCGTGAAGAATCTGAATGGCGATCTGGGCCGGTCCGCCCAGGCCAATGACCAGAGCGTGCTTTCCGCCGCCGTTCAGATGAGGCATGGCAGCCCGGATCGTGGTAGGGGGTCAAGACGGTCATGTATTCTGCCATGCCGCCGTCGCGACCCAGACCCAAGGCCAGGGATTTATTGGTTACGGAGCTTGAGCATTAGTTCTCTTGGCCGGCCAAGCAGTCAGGGTAGTGGCCGCATCCGGATCACCCTTCTTGAAGCCCGTGACATCGGGGACTGCCTTTTCGGCCCAGCCGGTGGTCTCATGTCACAGAATAATCGGCGGTTTGGTGCGGCTCCAGGTTTCCGGCGTGCAGTCCTGGACGACGGATACATCGGAATGGCAGCAACCTGCCCCAGCAACCTTGAGCAGAACCCCGCCGCTTCCAGGGGTCGGCTCCGGCACTTCCTTGAGGGTGGGGAAGGTGTTGAATTGTTCGAAAACAATGGCTTTCATAAGCTCCCTTTCATCATTGAAGCATTTCCGTTCCTATGCTCAGGGCGGGGAGTGTGCACATCAGCATCGTTGCAATAAAAATCCTGCTGAACGCCAGCTTTCACTCATCCCGAAAGAGTGTGATATGTCCAACAATATGGGATTGGTCGTGTCTACATAGCGGATGGAAAGTTCACGTATATATGAGTATCCCTCCCCTAAGGATAACCGGCAGGGAAGGGGTGACGGGATGGCCTTGGTTTAGCTTGAGCGGCTTTTACAGCAGATTGATCAGAGCCTGGGTGTCCTCGACTGTCGTCGCCCAGGAGGTGGCCAGTCGGATCACGGTGTGGGTTGCATCGCTGCGTTCCCAGAAGTCGAAGGCGACCTGCTTGGACAGCTCCTCCATGCGCTCATTGTCCAGACAGATGAAGGTTTGGTTGGTTGGGGAATCCATAACAATCTGATACCCCTTCTCGCGCAGGGCTTCTTTGATCATCGCTGCTGTCTGGATGGCGCTTCGACTGATGCGCAGGTAGAGGTCATCGGTGAAAAGAGCGTCGAACTGCACTCCCAGGAGCCTTCCCTTGGCCAGAAGGGCTCCCCTTCTTTTGATCATGGTGCTGAAATGTTCGGGAGCATTCCCCCTGGGGAAGACCACCGCTTCGCCGCAGAGTGCGCCCACCTTGGTTCCTCCGATGTAGAAGACGTCGCAGAGACGGGCTATGTCCGCCAGATCGACATCGGTTCCTGGAGCCACTAGTCCATATCCCAGCCTGGCCCCGTCCAGGTAGAGCGGGATCTTGTATTTCCGACAGGTCTGCGAGAGATCTTCCAGCTCCTGGCGGCTGTAGAGGGTCCCATACTCGGTGGGATGGGAGATGTAAACCATGCCGGGGAAGACCATCTGCTCATGGTTTCCGTCGGCGTAGAAGCCATCAAGGAAGGCGTTAAGATCTCCTGCGCGAATTTTGCCCTGTTTGCTGGGGATGGTGAGGACCTTGTGGCCTATGGCTTCAATGGCACCGGCCTCGTGGACGTTGACATGGCCAGTATCCGCAGCGACCACCCCCTGGTAGGACTTCAGCAGGCAGGAGGTGACGACCTGATTGGTCTGAGTCCCTCCGGCCATGAAATAAACCTGGGCCTGGGGACAGTCACAGGCTTGAGCGATCTTCTGTGCGGCGGAAAAGCAGTACCGATCCTTGCCGTAGCCGGGAAGGTGCTCCATGTTGGTGTCGATTAGCCGTTGCAGGACTGCGGGGTGGGCGCCCTCGGAATAGTCGTTGACGAATGACAGCATGCGGGTCCTTCCTGTTCGACGATAATCGGCCCCGGATCAGCCAAACCGATCTGGAGTCATGGTTCTGACTACAGCATATGCGACAGGTCGTCCAGCAGATGCTCAGGCGATAAGTTCCTTGACCGATGCAATGATCGCCTGAAGGCTGACCTTGGCATCGTTGAAGAGCATCTGCGTATTCGGATTGAAGTAGAGCTCGTTTTCGATGCCTGCATAGCCCTTGCCGCGACCTCGTTTGAGAACGACAACATGCTGGGCCTTGTCAACGTCCAGGATGGGCATGCCGGATACTGCGGTCCCTGGTCGGCGGGCCGCGGGGTTGGTCACGTCATTGGCGCCAACCACCAAGGCGACGTTGGCTGATGGGAACTGGGGATTGATGTCGTCGAGGTCGATCAATTCCTCATAGGGGACGTTGGCCTCGGCCAAGAGGACATTCATATGTCCGGGCATGCGGCCAGCCACCGGATGGATGGCGTAAGAGACCTCCACGCCATGACCCTTGAGCAGCTCGCCCAAGTCGGCCAGTTCGCGCTGGGCTTGAGCCTGAGCCAGACCAAAGCCGGGGACAAAGATGACCTTGTCTGCGTAGACCAGCTGGACAGCCACATCGTCGGGTGTGGTCTCCTTCATAGTCCCTTGGGCACCCTGATCCTGGCTGGCGCTGACAGAGGAACCGCCAAACCCTCCAGCTAGAACGCTCAGGAGAGGCCTGTTCATGGCCTGTGCCATCAGGACGGACAGGGTCGCTCCAGCGGCACCGACCAGTGCGCCAGCCACGATCAAGGCGACGTTGTCGATGGCCAGGCCGTTCATGGCCACAGCTGTGCCAGTGCAGGCGTTCAGAACAGAAATGACCACGGGCATGTCAGCGCCGCCGATGGGGATGACGAAGACCAGTCCGTAGCCTAGGGCGAATATGGCCGTGAGGAGGGCCCATGGGGTCCGATTGTCTGGATTCAGGCAGAGCATGACCAGGCAGAGCACCGTCAGCAGGGCGAAGAGCACATTCCAGACAGCCTTGGCCGGCAGCTTCAGGTTTTTGATCAGGCTGACGCCCTGAAGCTTGCCGGCAGCTATCAGGGAACCGGTGAAGGTGACGGAACCGATGACCACACCGAGCCCGGCGGTGATCAGCACCACCAGAGTCGGGGTACCTTCGGAAGTGAGTATGTCGTTCAAGGCGACCAGGGCTGCTGCGCCGCCGCCGACCGTGTTGAAGACGGAAACCAGCTGGGGCATGTCCG
This sequence comes from Bifidobacterium sp. B4111, assembly GCF_026537235.1. Classification (NCBI taxonomy): domain Bacteria; kingdom Bacillati; phylum Actinomycetota; class Actinomycetes; order Bifidobacteriales; family Bifidobacteriaceae; genus Bifidobacterium; species Bifidobacterium sp. B4111. Next base: position 387,902 of record NZ_JAFNMO010000001.1, read on the forward strand.
TCATTTTGACCTTCCTGGCCGAGTAGACCCCTGCTGCGGACCCGATCAGGATGCCGAGCACGAGCAGAACGATGGCCAGGGAGGAGGCGAAACCGGTGGCGAACAGGTGGATGAAGGCCATGGCTACGGCGATGATCATGCCTGCTGCAGAAATCCTATTGCCTGTGCGGGCCGTTTTGGGGGAGTTCATGCAGTGCAGCCCCATGACGAACATGACCGAGGAGAGGAGGTAGACGAACCAGGTGATGATGTCGAGGGTGTTCACTTGTCGGCTCCCCCGTCCTCAGCATTCGCTACCGGGACGGCCGAAGCCTGGTGGTTCTGGTCGTCTTTGTTCTTTTTCCTGCCGGATTTCGATGATTTGAACATCTCCAGCATTCTGTCCGTCACTACATAGCCGCCCACCACATTCATGGCACCAAGTATGGCCGCCAGGAAAATGAGGACGTAGGAAAGCGGGGAGTGCGCCTCCGTTGCAATGATGACCACGCCGACGATCACAATGCCATGGATTGAGTTTGCTCCGGACATCAGAGGCGTATGAAGGGTGGCCGGAACCTTGCCGATCACTTCAACGCCGATCAGCAGAGCCAAGATAAAGAGTGTAATTGCTATGACCAAGGAATTCATTGCTGGTGGCCTTTCCTCTCACTGCTTGCCGCGTCTGTGCTTCCGCGCGCGCCAGACTCTGCTGTTCCTGTTACGACCAGCGCCTGATCTATTCCATCATCTGCCTTGATGCTCAGCGCTCCATTGCGGACAAAATGAACCAACACGTCCGCCACATTCCTGGCCAGAAGGCTGGAGGCCGTCGTGGCCACACCGCTTGCCAAGTATGGCGCACCTATCATGATGACTCCCTCATGCGTGGTCGTGGTTCCTACCTGCGACCCCTCAACGTTGCCGCCAAGATCGCTGGCTGCGCAGTCCACCACCACGGCTCCGGGGTGTAGATTGGCTACTCCCTTGGCACTCAGGAGCCTGGGCGGCTTCCCTCCTGGGACCTTGGCTGTGGTGATGACCACATCGAAACCTGCCGCCTTGGCATCCACCGCTGCCTGCTGCTGAGCCTGCTCCTGGCTGTTCAGCTGGCGCGCATAGCCGCCCTCGCCCTGACCTTTGGAGAAATCCAGTCCCAGGTCAAGGAACTTGGCTCCCAGGGATTCCACCTCCTGCCTGGAGGCGGGTCTGACATCGTAGGCGGTGACTACGGCTCCCAGACGTTTGGCGGTTCCGATGGCTTGCAGTCCTGCAATGCCGGCGCCCAGAACCAGAACCTTGGCTGGCCGGATGGTTCCTGCTGCAGTGGTCATCATGGGGAAGAAGGATCCGTAGGCATCGGCAGCCACCAGAGCTGCCTTGTATCCCATGACTGAGTTCTGCGAGGTCATTTCATCCATGGACTGAGCAGAGCTGAGCTGACGGGGGAGTCGTTCCATGGCGATACCCGTCAGTCCGGCCTCGTCCAGGGCTTTGATGTAATCCTGATCTGAGAAAGATCCCAGCATGCCGATGATCCAGGTCTTGTTTTGTATCCGGCTCAGCAAGGATGTGTCTGGCCTGTTGACAAATCCCAGGACTTGGGATTTGGACAGGACTGTATTCCTGTCGGTGACTGCAGCCCCTGCTCGCTGATAATCCTCGTCCCTGAAGCCGGCTCGGACTCCAGCGCATGACTCCATCAGACAGGTGATGCCCTGCCTCGCCAGACGGGTCACGATGTCTGGCGTCAAGGCCACGCGCGACTCATCATGGCTGGTTTCATTCAGGACCCCGAAAGTTATCTGAGATTGTTCTGGTCCGCTCATACCCTTCCTTTTCTTCCACAACGATGTGTGAATAATTTCGATATAGAATATAGGTTTCGTCCGTTACTGTTGGGCAACTATCCGTCTTTATTCTAGTCGATTTCCAGACGATCGAATATGGCAGATTGCCCGACTGGAGCTTACAATCGGCCATCTTGTCACCTTTGACATCATATGCTGAAATTTGGCGTATCAGGGAGCAGACTGCGGGAACATCAGCCGCGGAGCAGTCTCGTTCTGCGCCCTGCTCCAAGGCTGATATTCCCTTCTCTAGAACGGTTGATCTGATTTGATTCGATTGCCTTTATCGGACAGTTTTCTTTATAGGCTCTTGTTCTGAGATTCTCTCACATTTCGATTGTTCACAGTATCCAAGTTGAGGATTGGACTCAGGTGGATACTGTAGTAATTCCGTTATTGTCTCATGCCCCTTTGTCGTGGTTTCCATCGGCAATCGGTTCCTTGGATTTGGAATGCAATGGATCGTGATGGTAGATAAGGGCGAAGGCAGCCAGAGTTTCAATCATGCTGGCGATGATCCAAGCTATGACGATGGCGTTCTGATGCTTGTTGATCGTTCCCATGCGGGTGAAGATGAACACATCCATGATGAAGGTCTGTAGAACCAGAAGGACCGTCGCCACAACGACCGTCCTGGTATGCCTGTCAGCCTCCGTTCCCTCTTCCTCTGGCTTGCCGGGAGACTTGAAGCTGGCATAGGAGAGGAGCCAGATGCCGATTCCGAATAAGACGGCAGCAAGAGGCAACGAGAAGAAGATCGGCATGGTGCTCAGGCTGAGGCCCAGAGCTGCGACCAAGACTGCCGAGGCCAGGCCTAGATAGAAGGAATCATGGTTTTTCGCCTTGGGCGGTTTGGCTGGCTTGCTTTCCTTAGTCAGCTGAGATGGCTTCTCGGCAGTCTTATTGGTTTGGCTCGGCTCGTTGTCATGAGAGGGGCCATCATGCTCTCTGTCTACGTGTCCGGTCTGTGCGCGCTCGGGGGCTAGGGCCCGTTCCTGCTTATTTAGTGCTTTAGGTCCGCCATGATCAGAATCCTTGTTGGACGGGTTCCTGCCTTCCTTCTCGCCTGTTTGCTCTGATGCATGCTTCGCCTCGGGTGCATTTGCTGTTTGGCTTTCTTTTCCGGCATTAGCAGTTTCCAATGGTTTTGGCATGCGGTTCTTGTCGTTCATGGATGTTTGCTGAGAACTTTCACGTGTGCTGTCGCTCCGTGAGGAGTTGCCCTCATGCCTGCCTTGGTTCTTATTTGCATGTTCGTTTCGATTGTTGCTCATCTGATCCTCCAGGCTTGTGCTTCCGCGTCACTTGTGGCAGGTCATCTGGCAGCCTGCCTATTTTCAGGAAGCAACCTCCGTTGAGGCCAGTGTATGTGTCCTTTTCTCGTAAAAGTGACATTGACCGGCGCTAGATCGGCATCATTTCGATATTGACCAAGTGCAGGTGAAGCACAGAGAGTTAGACGAAGGGGGCCTGCAAAAGCGCTGGATTCGTTGCAATATATTCAACGACGGAGGGTGTTTGTTTATTCATGGTCTGCATCGGCGGTCATGATCTGAACTTTTGACTCTTGGACAGCGCTGCTATTGCTGTGATCAGTCAGATGATTGTATATCCTGACTTGTCAAGGGCATCCAGGGCGGCAGGGAAGTCCTCGGCCTTGGTAAGGACATAGTCCGTGTTGTAGGTCGAGACAGCGAAAATGCCTATGCCCCTGTCTGCCAGGATGGTGGCAATCGGCGCCAGGATGCCGATTAGCGAAAAATCAAGAATGCCTTGAATGCGTAAGGCCCGCCATCCGTCGCTGCGTTCCAGAGTCTGGCTGGGAACCATCTCGGCTGGACAGACCAATGAAGCCTCTTGGTCGGTTCGTCCTGTAAAAACGTAAGGTGAGTTCAGATCTACCTCTGTATAATCAGCAACCTTGCAAACGGCCAGGTTCGCCTCTATGGGCTGGATGCAGATGCCCCGCCCCTGCCTTGTCGCTGAGCTGCAATCCTTGGTTGTGAGTGACTTGCTTTTTAAGTGGGAACGAATGATGGCGTATAGCGCAACCAGGGCCCATCCGCATTCGAGGGCAAAAAAGGCCCACTGTCGGTTAGCCAGGGCATCGACGGCCAGCAAGCTTGCGCCGACAAGGTTTAGAGCAAGGTTGACCCGACTGCTGCTGGACAGGCTTAGCACAAAGGCCATGAGTAGCAGCAAAAATCCAATAAGTTGAACCAGTGTGAGCAAACCAACCACATCCTTCCGCGAGTGACCTGATGAGCGTCGTCGTCAATCCGGGTACGGCGCGTCTCGTCCGGGGAAGGGAAGCTTCCGCAAGATACTGTAGCACCACTGGCAGGGGGGGGGCTGAAGGTTTGGTGCGCCACTCACGCAGAAGATGAATGGGTAGCCATATGCAGCAGGTATTGTACTGTCTTCCCATGCTTTGTTAGATTGCAGGAGGACATCACCATGGAGGGGATAGAGTATGCAAAAACTGCAGTTGAGCAATGGCTTCGAACTGCCCATATTAGGATACGGAGTCTACCAGATAGATGATTTGGCTGAATGCAAGCGTGGAGTGGCGTCGGCCCTCGATGACGGCTACCGCCTTATCGATACTGCCGCCTGCTATGGCAACGAGAGAGCAGTAGGGGATGCTCTGAGTGAAGCAGCCATTCCTCGAGAGGAAGTGAGCCTCTCCTCAAAGGTCTGGATTCAGCAAAATGGTTACGAGGGGACGATGCAGTCCTTTGAAAAGACGTTGATGAACCTGCAGACCGACTACCTGGATCTGTACCTCATCCATATGCCCTATGGCGATTATCAGGGGTCTTGGAGGGCTATGGAAGACCTGTACGAGCAAGGCCGGGTCCGTGCCATCGGGGTCTGCAATTTCCTGCCTGACCGGCTGATTGATTTGATTCTTTCCAGCCGAATTGCGCCCATGGTCAACCAGATTGAGCTGCATCCTTTCACCCAGCAGATTGCACTCCGAAAGGTCATGGCTGAGCAAGGGGTTGCCCCAATGGCCTGGGCGCCTCTGGCTGAAGGCCGTCAGGACATTTTCGACAATCCTGTCCTCAGGCGTATTGGCCAGCGTTATGGCAAGACCCCGGCCCAGGTGGTATTGCGCTGGCTGACCCAGCAGGGGATATGCGCCATCCCGAAGTCCGTGCATGAGGAACGGATTCGCGAGAACCACAATATTGCAGATTTCAGTCTTGATGATGACGATATGCATGACATCAGGGCCATGGATACGGGAGGGCCGCTCATTCTTGATGTGGATACGCCTGATGAGGCCACGCGTTTGCATGGGATATCTTATACACAGTGACTGAGGTCCGCTGAGCCGATACGGCAAGGGCGCCTGCACCTGAAGACTCCAGTGTGAGCGCCCTTGTTTTAATATCAGGGATTGTTACTTATTTTATGCACCTGCGCCTCGACTAGCTTATTGTGCTGGCCAGTCGCCTTGCAGACGGCTCAAGTAATCCTTGGCTGCCTTTTCCAGGCTCTGATCGTTCATGCCTGAGCTAACGCCGGTCAGAATGAAGGGCTTCCGATAGACGGTACCGATGAGATTGCTGGTAGCTTTGAACGGAGCCAGGAGTTCATCTACCGTATAGCCGAACTCTCCCTCATGGCGATAGTTTTCTCCGGCAGAGCCAACCGAGACGGTAAGCATGAGTTCCTTGCCTTTCAGAGCATCACCGTGAGTGCCGTAGGCCCATCCGTAGGTGAGCACCAGGTCTTCCCACTCCTTAAGCAGCGGGGGGCAGCTGTACCAATACATAGGAAACTGCCATACCAGACGGTCGCAGCTTTTGACGAATGCTTGCTCGCTCGGGATGTCTATGTGGCCTGAGCGCAAGGCAGCGTATTCGTCCCGGACCAGGATGCCGTCATCTTCATGCCCCAGGGCTTCCCGCATCAGGCGGGAGTTGATCCGTGAGGCTTCCATATGGGGGTGGAAGACCAGGACTGTCGTCTTGGTGTTTTGCTTCATGCCTTATTCTCCTTCAGTCATCATTTTGCCAGATTTGCTTGGCACGGTTGAAAGCCGACCAGGCCTTCGGCCAGCCTGCGTAGAAGGCGAGATGGGTGATTTCCGCTGCGATCTCGTCCTTGGTGATGCCGTTCTTTTTTCCGATGTTCAGGTGAGCGTCGAGCTGTTCTGTGCTACCCATGGCGATCAATGCGGCTATGGTGATCATGCTTCTGTCGTGCGCGGGCAGCGCTTGTTCATCGGCCCAGACTTCGCCAAATAGAACATCATCATTCAGAGCTGCGAACTGAGGCGCGAATTCGCCCAACTGTTCTCTTCCTGCTGTTTGCTTTGTGGACATGATGTCCCCTTCCTTGCTGACTGTATGATGGCCCAAGATTGCCTGACGCCAGTCGGCATGCGCAGGTTCATTCCTGTTTTGGATATGAACGGAAACAGTTTAGGACTCTCGAAACGGCATGTATAATGCTGATTGCTTATATGTTGGTATTCGTTTTTCGCATGAGTCCATTGACGCGTCTCTACCTGATCAGTTTTTCTTGGCTCTGGTAGGGGTCTTGTCTGTTGTGACAATGGGTCGCCCTCTCTGCTGACCCCTGATGCCGTTTTTTCGCTTGCGAGCATCTAGCTGTCTCTTGGGTTGTACAGCGATGGGAGTTGAAGGAATGAGAACCACTGGTTTGGACCATCCAGTCATCGCAGTGCAGGATGTCGATGCGACCTGCGCGTTTTACCGTGATGTGCTGGGCACGCAGGTGCAGACGCTCGGCGATGGGCGTTTGGCGCTGAAATTCGGCCAACAGAAGATCACCATTCGAAACCGCCCATGAGATTGACCCCAAGGCTGACAGGCCCACGCCCGGCCCGGTTGACTTGCGTCTGCTTGTGGAGGACTTGCTGGATGATGTTGTTGCAACGCTTCATAAGCATCATGTCGACTATCTGGGCCCGGTCAACAGGACTGGTGCGCATGGGGCTATCACCTCGGCGTACGTCAGGGACCCCGATAGGAATCTGATTGAGCTTTCCAGATATGATCAGGAATGATACCGGACAAGAACCGGATGCGTCAGCACATGCACCCCTATGGCTAAATTCTCTGAGACGTTAGTCCAGTTAGTGCAGACTGGGTTTCGTTGTTTTGCTTATACTGCGAGTCGCATTCTAGTGTTTTCCGGGCTTCTGCTGATTTGCAGGTGTTTTCTGCACCAATCTGCTTTCGTAATATTTCCAGGTAATGGCTCGCAGCCGGTGAAAAATGCCTATTGCTCTTCCAGACCAGGTTCACTCTGGTTCTAAGTTCAGGCGCCAGAGGTTTGAAGACCAGATTTGAATCCTCCGTCAGATTGATGATGCGGTCCAGGCAAAGCGCGTAACCACATCCTTCGCTGACGAATAGTGACGCATTGAAAAGCAGATTGTATGTTCCGACAACATGCAGATCGTGCTCCGAGAAGGAACTCCATCCGCTGAATTCTCTGTCGAATCTGACTTGCCGTGAGAGCAGGAGGGGTATCTGCTCAAGATCTTCCTGGCGGATGCCATCATGGTTGGCCAGCGTGGAGTCCTTGCGCATGAGCAACCCCCATCTGTCGGCTGTAGGCAAGCTGATATAGGTGTATTTGGTGTTGTCCGCGGGCTCAAAAAGCAAGCCAAAATCCAGAAGTCCCGATTCTAATTGATCTGTTACGGCCTGACTATTCCCGCTGAAGATGTGGAACTTTACCTGCGGATATTGCTGCAGCATGCACTCTGCGGCCCTGGCCAGGAAGCGCACAGCCTCCGTCTCACCTGCGCCGATGTAGATATTGCCGCTGATCGGCTTACCCATGCTTGTGAGCTCAGCCTCGGCACGGTCAGCCATGAGCACGATCTCGCGTGCCCGGTCACGCAGCAGTTCCCCTGCTGGAGTCAGCGTGATTGTGCGGCTTCCGCGGTCAAAGAGCTTGTGACCTAGATGTTCTTCCAGCTCTTTTATCTGCCTGGACAGGGATGGCTGGGATACGCTTAGGTACTCAGCTGCCCCAGTGATGCTTCCCTCTTCAACGATGGCCAGGAAATACCTCAGCACCCGTAAATTCAATTTGAGCCTCCAAGTGGTTCTCTTTTGACAAGATCACGATCAATGGCCTTGATTTGTTCGCGATGCTTATGCTTATGTCAAGCTGTTGTCAACGCGCAAAATGACTGCATAATCCCTTATCTTGCCATATCTATTAAGCATGATTATATATCGAACATAGTTATTTGATATGAATCAAACAATGATGTTTACTATTTTTAGATTTCAGTACTTGGGCGTCCTCGCCCTCACGAATTCTATATAATCGTTTGCTGCTTTGACGAAAGGAACAGTTAATGACTTCCTGTTTATTTCAAATCAATACGAATAGATCTGAATCTGGAGCTCAAATCAGGGGGAAGTCGCCGGTCTCTGGGATGAGAGAATTAAATGACATGGAAGCAGAACCCAACCTGCGTCCTAAAACCGTGCAAAGGCGATTGACGGGTGAACGTGCAGCTTTCTTCTGCAAGCATCACGATTTTGACTCGGTCACCTTTGCGGATGGGGAATCCCCACTCAAGCATGCCAGTGATATACGTCTTAGCCAAAGCGGCTTTCAGTGGAAGTATCCGCTATGGTATTGCAAAGATATTTCCTTGGAGGATTGCACACTGTTCACCATGGCCAGAGCTGGAATCTGGTATACGCACAACATAAGCCTTGAGGACACCACCATTCAGGCTCCCAAAACTTTCAGGCGCTCCAGCGGCATAGTAATGAGGAATGTAACGATGCCAAATGCTGATGAGACGCTATGGAATTGTCGCAACATCGATATGGAGCGCGTCAGCGCACAAGGCGATTATTTTGCTATGAACAGCCATGGCATCAGAGCACGCGATTTCAGCTTAGATGGGAATTACTCCTTTGATGGTGCCAGTGACATAAATATTGACCATGCCCGAATACTGTCCAAGGACGCATTTTGGAACACGGAGAATGTGACAGTGCGGAATTCAATCATCTCAGGGGAATACCTGGGTTGGAACTCTAAAAACCTGACTTTCGAGAATTGTCAGATTGAAAGCCTGCAGGGTATGTGCTACATAGATAATCTTGTTCTACGCAATTGCCGTCTGATCAATACAACCCTTGCTTTCGAGTACTCAAGTGTGAATGTGGAAGCCAAGGGTTATGTAGACAGCATACTTAATCCGCAGTCAGGAACCATTCGGGCGGATGGATTCGGCGAGATTACTATTGAACCTGAGCGAGTCGATCCTGTGAAAACAACCATTGAAGATAATTCTGCGACCTTGAATACGAGGTGATTGCGTCAGAAACCGCGACTTTATCAGGAGTAATAATAATCAGCTTGCTGAAAGGTCTCGCGATTGGATTGGTTTTTGGAGCGCCTGTTGGCGTTGCGGGAATTATGAGCATGCAAAGAACCTTGTTTGCAGGGCCAGCAGCTGGCTTTATGCTGGACTGGAGCCAACTGCTATTTGATTAATTACAAGAGCAGAGTGATGAATCTCGTAGTGAGGGGAGCAGGTTAGTGCTCCCCTCATGTAAATATCTTTTGTTAGGATACGCCTATAAATTGAACTAATTCAGCAAGCGAATTATAGAATATAGCCATTGCGCCGTTTTTCGCTTCATTATTACTAAAATCCATTATACGATAAGTCATCGTAGCTCTCACCGATGCAGGAAATAAGCAAAGCTAGCTATAAATCTGGTGATTATCGTTCTTCTTCAAATCACAACTCTCTTGGCCATTTTGAATAAGTAACCTATCAGCCAATGTAAAACAACGGGGTTGTCCCTCTTTCTTTGTGCCTAGACAGTAAATCCCAGTCTTGGGTGGCATTGCCCATAATGCTCTGCAGCGACGCGTAAATTTTGGCGGATCACCCGATCCATTTCCCCAAGCAGCAATGATGCTATCAGAGTATTTACTGATTGCCTCCCTTGTGAATTCGTCGTTTTCAGAGCCAATTGGGTCGTTTACCGCTTGAAATGGTTCTTTGCCAGGAGGTCTTACACCGGCATAAAGATCAACTATTGCTATGCCATCATGACATAGTCCTTTTTGTCATCCCATTTTTGAACGAGTTTTATGCATTTATCTATAGCGGGGCGGTCATCGTATTCGTTGCCCGTAAAAAATTCTGCATAATGATGCATGCCGGATTCGGCTTTTCAGCGTCGGTGCTCCATTCTCTGGCGAGCAGGAAGCGATATGCTCTTTGGTCGTTTTTTGAACCAGCAAAAACTGCTGTCTGTTTCATGTTTTGGACATGTGTTGCAAGTGAAGAGGTTTTACCTACCATGATTCTCCTTTCAAAATGGAATATAGGCAAAGAGGCATTTAAATATATCGGGTTATATAGGGTGGCCGCTTCATGATTGTTTCGGAGCTATCCGAGTTGTGTGGAGCAATCTACTCCCTGGTATTTCGCAAAGGCAGCATTGTATTGAAGAAAGTTGTATATGTTAAACTTAAATTATTGTTATGTCAAAGTGCCTAGTGTTCATTAAACATGAAGCATTCTGCATAGTCCATTTCAAGGTTCTGCCTGTAGTTGCTTTTGAGAGGTCTGTTTCCTAGAAATCTGCATATTTAATGGGGCGACATCAATTACTTAACGGCTAGCGTAAATCTAAAGCTATTGGGAATTAAAATAAATATGTGAGCACAAAGTTTATCATCAACTACTCTGCTCGATCTTTGGTGCTGCTCCTAATAATTGCCAATTATTTCTTTCTCTCAAGATCTTTGATCTTTCTGCTGATCGGAACAACTTTCTGCGAACATGAGCTTTTACTGCAGGATTGCATTGAAATAACTTGCACAAGTTCTGTAGAGAGGAAAATAATCTTGGTGGGCTCTAATCGTATGTCAACCGTCAGCACTTTTATCTAAGGCACACAAATGGCATACAAGAGTAGTTTAAAAAGTCCTTCTGCACATATGGAAACCCTGCTTGTCAAGCGGAAGCAAGGTTGTGGTGGGGTGGCTAACGCGGCTCGAACGCGCGACCTCCTGAACCACAATCAGGTGCTCTACCAACTGAGCTATAGCCACCATGGTGAATCGACCCGCGATGCGGATCAATGCAACAGATGAAACTATACACGATGGCGCGACATGGCACGCCGGTGAGGTGTGACCCATGCGATAAAAGCCAGGTTTTGTCTTGGCATATTTCATGCATATTCAATTCACGACCGCGGCCTCTACGTAAAAAGTTTCCAGCACCACCAGGGTCTTGTCGTCGGCGGCGAAGTCGGGATCATCCAGTGCCTGTCGCATGTTCTCTGAGGTCCAGAAGGACTCATGAGACTCTCGCCACTCCGCCAGACTTTTATGGCCTTCTCCTTCGTTCAGAACATGCTGCAGCGCGACCACGCCCAGTCGGGTCACGCTCACCGAGGCATATCTGAGGACGGCAACCGGTTGCTCATCTGAGTCCACTAAAACTGTTCGTCGGCCGGAGGAGGGAAGTGGTTCATGACCATGGATGAACTCTGCCATAAGACTGGTCGTAGCAGTTTTGCGCCCGTCCAGAATAGCCTCCACCAGGCGGTCACGTTCTGGACCAGGGAAGACGAATTCATCCTTGGGTAGATTCCTAACATCTTGGGCTTCTATAGTCGGTACTTGTTTATTTGACATAGTCGATGCGATTGTCTTGCCTCTTAGGCTCTTCGTTGTCGAGCGCTTTTCTTACCGGCTGGTAGGCCTTGATCAGATCAGCCAGACTCATAGCGGCGTTGGCAGGGCTGGTGGACGGCAGATTGATCATCGTCGGTCGATGCCCTTTCTCTTCCAGATCCGGCAGGCAGTAGCGACGGTAAAGCTGACCGGCCTTGCGTCCTGTAGTGAAAATGGTGCCGATCGGCGCACCATCCAGCAGATCGGCGATGTCGGTCGGCACCACTCCGGTGATGGAGGCATCGGAGGCGCCGCAGATGTCGCATTCCTGAACGACATCCCAGAGCGCTATGCGGTGATTGAGGGCGAACCGAGCGCGGACAGCCGGATCGGGCTCCGGAACAGGCTGGTCGAAGAGTGCGGCCAGTACAGGCCAGAAGCGGTTGCGCGGAAACATGTAGTAGAAGCCAGCCTCGCGAGAACTTGGGCTGGGTATAGATCCAAGGATCAGCACACGGGACTGGTCATTCCAGACAGGCCCGAACCCGTGGGTGACGTGGGTGACATGTGTGGACGAACCTGCGATCATGCGCCAAGCAGACTAGTCAGAGACGCGGTCATCACATCAGCCTGAGCGACCACCATAATGAAGACCAGCAGACTGGTTGCACATTCAACCAGGCCCACATACAAAATGGGAATGCGGCGCCGACGGGAGATGGCAGGCAGCAGGGCCGCACGCACCAGCAAAACCAGGCCGGTCAGCAGAGGCCACCATCCTGCGGTGTGCACCATGGCGACCCCGATCAGGCAGAGGGCCAGGTTCCAAGTCAGCGAAAGCAGGTAGCACCAGGTCTTGCCACGCTCGCGGATCATGGTTTTGACGAAGATGACCGACCCGAACTGGGTCACAGCGAAGACCGCTGCACTGACCACTCCGATCGATGGCAGGGAGGCGCTTGGCAGGAATCCGCTGGCAAAGCAGTCCACTGCAGGATTCGGTTGGCATCCAGAGTAGCCGGCGTTGGCACCTGTCAGACCCGATTCCGGCTTCTGGAATCGTGACCCTAAGGAAACGACGATCAGACAGAGCATGCAGGCTGCAATCACCGCTACGGCATCGTTCCACCAAGAGCGCTCCGTGCGCATCCAGGCGGCGGCAAAGTTCAGCACGCCCAGCACCAGGTAGAGCGGGGCCCATCGCAGGAGCCCAGGGGTGCCGACCAACAGGATCAGCCCGGTCACAGCCGTGAGCAGAGCGTATCCCAAAGCCGGTGGCGCGAATCTGGCAGCTCGGTGCGAAACCATCCACCGCGAGCCCGTGAACTCAAAGCAGTAGCAGAAAGCCCAAGCGACCATGAGCAGCAGGCTCCTCCAGGTTCGGCCTCCGACCAGCAGCCCAGCCAGGCCCGGCATCAAGGCCATGGCCCAGCCGCCTATCTGGTCGGGTATCCATAAACGACGCCACTGTCGACCCTTGGACCCTGATCCGGTCGGTTTTGCTGATTTGCAGGCTCGAGGGCTCGGTCTGCTGCCGTTTGATCCGGCTGCCTTGACCCTTTCTGCGTCTGTAAGCATACTCATCAGCCTACGCCCCGGTATGGCTGTCGCCGCCTCTTCCGTAATGCAGACTCAGTCAATATCATGGTCGAAGGAGTCATGGGGATCATACGGGTCCCTGGTTTCAGGAGGCGGATGATGGGTCAGGTGGATATTAAACGCGTATACGAGCAGGCCGCTGACGAGGACGGGGTCCGCATCCTGGTCGACAGGCTCTGGCCGCGCGGCGTCAGCAAGGAGCGGGCAGCCCTGTCCGGCTGGCTCAAGGATGTTGCGCCCAGTCCGGATCTGCGGCGCTGGTGGCACCATGATCCGGACCGCTTCGAGGACTTTGCACGCCGCTACTGCATTGAGCTGGATGACAATCCCGCCCTGGAGGATCTGCTGAGCATCGCGCGTGAACATGATCGGACAACACTGGTTTATGCAGCCAAGGACCCAGCCGTCAACCATGCCCTGATCCTGCGTGACTACGTCCGCCAGGCTCTTGACAAGGAAGATAAGTAGACGCTGACCATTCACAAATGTCAGAGCATTTCCGGACGCTGGCATTGATGTTTCTGGTGACTATATTTACCGATCCAGATGTGCTTTTCCGATACCTATATATGTGTATAGTAGGAATCTGCCATAGACGGGTACCTCATTGTAGGTATCTGTAAATATAAGGCATGTGCAAGGATCTCCCATTAACAGTTTCAGTGCGGCATTGCAGCGAGCACAGCCTAGAGCATACTTCCAAGTGCAAGACATGGACATGTCTGCCCCGATGATATACTTTTCATCGTGTGTGCCGACAGCACGCCTTATGTTACAGGTGGGCTCGTCGGGGTATCCCCGGATCCGAAGAGTGCAGGCAGCAATGCCCAGCAGGAGGATCAGGGGCCATCGGGCCGGTGGACAGTGGCTGATCTCTCCTTTTGGGAGCGACTGCGGCTGCGGTGCGGCGGTCTCGCAGTGCAAACGAAGACAAGTTCATCGAAGGAATCGGAGAGAGTCAGTTGCCAACAATTGAACAGCTCGTCCGCAAAGGGCGCAAGGCCAAGCCTCGCAAGTCGAAGACTTTGGCGCTTAAGGGCAGCCCGTTGCGTCGCGGCGTATGCACCCGTGTTTACACCACCACCCCCAAGAAGCCGAATTCGGCTCTGCGGAAGGTTGCCCGTGTCCGTCTGAGCTCCGGCATTGAGGTTTCCGCCTACATCCCCGGCGAGGGCCACAACCTGCAGGAGCACTCCATCGTGCTGGTGCGCGGCGGACGTGTCAAGGATCTGCCCGGCGTGCGCTACCACATCGTGCGCGGTGCGTTGGATACCCAGGGAGTCAAGGATCGTAAGCAGGGCCGTTCCCTGTACGGAGCAAAGAAGGCCAAGTAACACATGTCACGCAAAGGACCAGCTAAAAAGCATCAGCTCCTGCCCGATCCCATCTACGGTTCCACCGTGGTGGCCCAGCTGATCAACAAGATCCTGCTGGACGGCAAAAAGTCCATCGCCGAGAACATCGTCTACACCGCTCTGGAGCAGGTCAAGGAGAAGACCGACCAGGAGCCTGTGGCCGTGCTCAAGCGCGCCTTGGACAACATTCGTCCCAGCCTGGAGGTCCGCAGCCGTCGTGTCGGCGGCGCCACCTACCAGGTCCCCGTCGAGGTCAAGCCGAACCGCGCCAATACGCTCTCGTTGCGGTGGCTGACCGATTACAGCCGCGCCCGTCGTGAGAAGACCATGTCGGAGCGGCTGGCCAACGAGATCCTTGATGCCTCCAACGGCCTGGGTGCCGCGGTCAAGCGCCGCGAGGACACCCACAAGATGGCCGAGGCCAACAAGGCATTCGCCCACTATCGCTGGTAATCCCAAGAGAGCGAGAACAAGGAATTATGGCACAAGACGTGCTCACGGACCTGACCAAGGTCCGCAACATCGGCATCATGGCCCACATCGATGCCGGCAAGACAACGACGACCGAGCGTATCCTCTACTACACCGGCGTCAATTACAAGATCGGCGAGACCCACGATGGCGCCTCCACTATGGACTGGATGGATCAGGAGAAGGAACGTGGCATCACGATTACCTCCGCCGCCATCACGGCCTTCTGGAACCGTCAGTCTCACGATCCTGAGGACCGCTACCAGATCAACATCATCGACACTCCCGGCCACGTGGACTTCACCGCCGAGGTGGAGCGCTCCCTGCGCGTGCTCGATGGAGCTGTGGCGGTGTTCGACGGCAAGGAGGGCGTGGAGCCCCAGTCCGAGACCGTCTGGCGTCAGGCTGACAAGTATGGCGTGCCCCGCATCTGCTTCATCAACAAGATGGACAAGCTGGGTGCCGACTTCTACTACTCGGTGGACACCATCAAGGACAAGTTGGGCGTCAAGCCGCTGGTCATGCAGTTGCCCATCGGCGCTGAAAGCGACTTCCACGGCGTGGTCGACCTGGTTCGCATGGTAGCCTACTACTGGAAGGACGAGGCCGACCTAGGCGCCAAGTATGAGACCATCGACATCCCCGATGATCTCAAGGACAAGGCCGAGCAGTACCACACCGAGCTGCTCGAGGCCGTGGCCGAGTCGGACGAGGACCTGCTTGAGAAGTACCTGGGCGGCGAAGAGATCTCCCAGCAGGAGATCCGCACCGCTGTGCGCAAGATGACCATCGAGCAGTCAGCCTTCCCGGTCTTCTGCGGATCCGCTTTCAAGGACAAGGGCGTGCAGCCCATGTTGGACGCGGTCGTGGACTACCTGCCCAGCCCCGAGGACGTGCCGGCCATCAAGGGCTACAAGATCGGCGACGAGTCCGTCGAGATCGATCGCAAGCCCACCGTGGACGAACCTTTCTCAGCCCTTGCATTCAAGGTGGCCACCCACCCCTTCTACGGCAAGCTGATCTATGTGCGCGTCTACTCCGGCAAGGTGGCTCAGGGCGAAACGGTCCTGGACTCCACCAAGGACAAGAAGGAGCGCGTCGGCAAGCTCTTCCAGATGCACTCCAACAAGGAGAATCCGGTCGATGAGGCCATCGCCGGCAACATCTACGCCTTCGTCGGGCTCAAGAACGTCACCACTGGTGATACCCTGTGCGACGAAAAGGCGCCGCTGGTGCTGGAATCCATGACCTTCCCCGATCCTGTGATCGAGGTGGCCGTGGAGCCTAAGACCAAGGCCGACCAGGAGAAGATGGGCATCGCCCTGCAGAAGCTCTCCGAGGAGGATCCCACCTTCCAGGTCAAGACCGACGAAGAGTCCGGCCAGACCCTGATCTCCGGCATGGGCGAGCTCCAGCTGGACATCCTGGTGGACCGCATGCGTCGCGAGTTCCATGTGGAGTGCAACGTGGGCAAGCCCCAGGTGGCCTACCGCGAGACCATCCGCAAGCCCGTCATGAACCAGGAATACACCCACAAGAAGCAGACCGGCGGTTCCGGCCAGTTCGCCAAGGTGCTCATGAACTTCGAGCCCTTGGATACTTCTGAGGGCGAATCCTACATCTTCGAGAACAAGGTCACCGGCGGCCATATCACCAAGGAGTTCATCCCCTCGGTCGATGCTGGTGTGCAGGAGGCCATGGAGTCCGGCGTGCTGGCAGGCTTCCCGGTCGTGGGCGTTAAGGCGACCCTGACCGACGGCCAGATCCACGAGGTCGACTCTTCGGAGATGGCCTTCAAGATTGCAGGCTCCATGTGCTTCAAGGAGGCTGCTCCCAAGGCCAAGCCCGTCATCCTCGAGCCTATTATGGCTGTGGAGGTCCGTACTCCCGAGGAGTACATGGGCGACGTCATGGGCGACATCAACTCCCGGCGTGGCTCCATCCAGTCCATGACCGACGCCACCGGTGTCAAGGTCATCGACGCCAAGGTGCCCCTGTCGGAGATGTTCGGCTATATTGGCGACCTCAGGTCCAAGACCCAGGGGCGCGCCATGTTCACCATGCAGATGGACTCCTACGCTGAGGTCCCCAAGGCCGTCAGCGACGAGATCATCAAGGCCCAGCGGGGCGAGTAATGCCGGTCCGGTCCGCCGCTACTGCGGGCCGCCGCAAAAAGGCTCTTCTGTCACAAGTCGGCGCTACACTCTTGTAGCGCTGACTGGGCGGAGGGCAAAAGTGGCAAAGAACCCGATAACCCAGTAATATGTAGCGAGTGCTCTGTGCGTGGTTCGTGCAGGCAACCTACGAGACGTCCAGGAGGACAAAACATAATGGCAAAGGAAAAGTACGAGCGGAACAAGCCGCACGTTAACATTGGCACCATCGGCCACGTCGATCACGGCAAGACCACCCTGACCGCGGCCATCTCCAAGGTGCTGCACGAGGAGTACCCGGACGTCAACCCCGAGTACGATTTCGCTCAGATTGATGCTGCTCCTGAGGAGAAGGAGCGCGGCATCACCATCAACATCGCGCACATCGAGTACCAGACTGCCAAGCGCCATTACGCCCACGTGGACTGCCCCGGACACGCCGACTTCGTCAAGAACATGATCACCGGCGCTGCTCAGATGGATGGCGCCATCCTGGTGGTCGCCGCCACTGACGGCCCCATGGCCCAGACTCGCGAGCACGTGCTGCTGGCCCGCCAGGTCGGCGTGCCGAAGATCCTGGTCGCCCTGAACAAGTGCGACATGGTCGACGACGAAGAGCTGATCGAGCTGGTCGAGGAAGAAGTCCGCGATCTGCTGGACGAGAACGGCTTCGATCGCGACTGCCCTGTCATCCGCACCTCCGCCTATGGCGCCCTGCATGACGATGCCCCTGACCACGACAAGTGGGTTCAGACCATCAAGGACCTCATGGATGCCGTCGACGACTACATCCCCACCCCGGTCCACGACCTGGACAAGCCCTTCCTGATGCCCATCGAGGATGTCTTCACCATCTCCGGCCGTGGCACCGTGGTGACCGGCCGTGTCGAGCGTGGCAAGCTGCCCGTGAACACCAACGTGGAGATCGTCGGTCTGCGTGAGACCCAGTCCACCACCGTCACCTCCATCGAGACCTTCCACAAGCAGATGGACGAGGCTGAGGCTGGCGACAACACCGGCCTGCTGCTGCGCGGCATCGGCCGTGAGGACGTTGAGCGCGGCCAGGTTGTGGCTGCTCCCGGCACCGTGACCCCTCACCACAAGTTCGAGGGCGAGGTCTACGTGCTGACCAAGGACGAGGGTGGACGCCACTCGCCGTTCTTCTCCAACTACCGTCCGCAGTTCTACTTCCGGACCACCGACGTCACCGGCGTCATCACCCTGCCCGAGGGCGTGGAGATGGTTCAGCCCGGCGATCACGCCACCTTCTCTGTCGAACTGATCCAGCCCGTCGCCATGGAAGAGGGCCTGACCTTCGCTGTTCGTGAAGGCGGCCACACGGTTGGCTCAGGCCGAGTCACCAAGATCATCGAGTAGGATTGCCTGTCGCTTATCGACACAATCCGATGACGGGGCCCGGAATCCTTTCTGTGATTCCGGGCCCCGCCCATATCCGGCAGGCTTCGCCGCCGGGCCAGCCCCGGTGTTCATGCGCCGTGGCATAATAGGCGAGGATTTATCGCGAGCGGGCTGGATCCTGTGTGGCCCGGTGCTTTCGGCAGATGGCCAGGAGCCCTCCGAAGGAACGTTCATAAGAATGAGGTGGTATCAAGATGGCACAGACTTCCAACGACATCAAGAACGGATCGGTCATCAACCTGGACGGCAAGCTTTGGACCGTCATTAAGTTCCAGCATGTCAAGCCAGGCAAAGGGCCGGCCTTTGTGCGCACGACCATCAAGGACGTCCTTTCGGGCAAGATCGTGGACCGCACCTTCAACGCGGGCATGAAGATGGACTTCGAGACCGTCGACAATAGGACCATGCAGTACTCCTACCGGGATGGCGACTCGTTCGTCTTCATGGATATGAACACCTACGAACAGGTCAACATCCCCGAAACCCTGGTCGGCGATCAGGAACGCTTCCTGCTTGAGGGCACCGACTGCATCATCAGCTTCCATGACGGCAACCCGCTGTCCGTAGAACTGCCTGCATCCGTGGTGCTGACTGTGACCGCAACTGAGCCCGGCGTCCAGGGCAACCGCTCCAACGCCGGCACCAAGCCCGCCACTGTGGAGACCGGAGCAGAGATTCAGGTGCCCCTCTTCGTGGGTGAGGGCGAGAAGGTCAAGGTGGACACCCGCGACGGTTCCTACCTGGGCCGCGAGAACTGAGCAAGTCTGGAAACCACGTATCCATGGCACGTTCCACAGCCCGCAAGCGGGCCTTGAACACCCTGTATGAGGCCGATGAGAAGAGCCAGGATTTCCTCTCCCTGTTGGAGGAGCGCAAGGCTAGGCCGGGGGCACAGACACCTCTGCCTGCCTATGCCGTGACCATCGTTGAGGGTGTGGCAGAACATCGTCGAAATATTGATGAGGCCCTGCAGACCCATTCCACCCGGTGGCCGCTGAGCCGCATGCATGCCATCGACCGCAACATTCTGCGTATCGCCGCCTGGGAGATGTTCTACAACCCTGACGTTCCCGACAAGGTGGCCATCGATGAGGCCCTGTCCCTGGCCAAGACCCTCTCTGATGCTGATGCCCCCTCCTTCATTCACGGCGTTCTCAGCGCCCTGGAGCAGGAGAAGGATGAGCATCAGGCTCGTCGTGAGCAAGCCGATCGGATCGCTGCCCTGGCTGATGCCGAGGCCGATGCGGACGCTTCGGATGATGAATCCGATAAGGCAAAAGCAGGGATCGCAGCCTCTGAGCCAGTCTCCTCTGGGGATGGCCATGCTGACAGCGAGTCGGAATCGGCAGAGGGTACACACGAGGATGAGGATGCCGACCAGTCGGCTCCCAGTCTGGATCAGTTGAAATTGACGTTGCCGAAGGAACTGACCCCGGATGTGGATCTTCCTTCAGGCGACTGAGTAATGATTCGGATAAAGGCCGACCGATGTCCGCTGGCTGTTAGGGCATCAGGTCGGCCTTTTTCCATATTGAGATTTATTGAACAGCAGGCCTTGCTGCAAGATTTGCCCAATCATCTTTTGGGCGAGCTAGTCGGCATGATCCATGGGGGACATTAATATAGGTGCGAATATCCACGGCAAACAAGGGGGTTCGGTGAACCTGAAGGACACCAACGCCATCGCCTCCGATCGTCGTTTCTCCGATTCCGCCATCCTTCTGCTGGAGGACGGCCAGGTGTATGAGGGAAAGGCCTTCGGGGCACTGGGCAGCACTATCGGTGAGGTCGTATTCGCCACGGGGATGACCGGATACCAGGAGACCCTGACCGATCCCAGTTATGACAGACAGATAGTAGTCCAGACGTTTCCGCACATCGGCAATACCGGTGTCAACGGGGAGGACGGTGAATCATCACGGATCTGGGTGGCCGGATATGTGGTCCGGGAACCCAGTCCCACTTTCAGCAACTGGCGGGCTACAGGCGGTCTCCAAGGGGAGATGATTGACCAAGGCATCGTCGGCATCAGCGGCATAGACACTCGCCGGCTCGTACGGCACCTGCGTTCAGCGGGCGTCATGCGGGCCGGTATTTTTTCTGGGTCGGCCCTGGACGATGGCAGCATCCAGAGTCTTTTGGATCGAGTCAGACAGGCGCCGACCATGGGCGGCTCCCACCTGACCGGCGAAGTCAGCACAAACTATCCCTACACGGTGGAGCCTTGCGGTCAATATCAGGATAGGGAGCCGCTCTGCACGGTGGCTGCTGTCGATCTGGGCATCAAGGCCATGACCCCTCATCGGCTGGCCGAGCGCGGATGCCGGGTCCACCTGCTGCCCGTGGGCACCACCATGGAGACCATCCGCTCGCTCAATCCAGATGGCGTCTTCTTCTCCAACGGTCCCGGCGACCCCTCTACGGCCGACCATGAGGTGGCCCTCCTGCGCCAGGTGCTTGATGCAAGGCTGCCCTTCTTCGGCATCTGCCTGGGCAACCAGCTACTGGGCCGTGCCCTGGGCTTCGAGACCTACAAGCTGAAATTCGGTCATCGCGGCATCAATCAGCCGGTCATGGATCTCAGCACTGGCAAGGTGGAGATCACTGCCCACAATCACGGGTTCGCAGTCAAGGCGCCCAAGGGTGACCCGGTGCCCTCGCCCTATGGTGAGGGCCGATATGGTCGTGTTCGGGTCTCTCATGTCGATCTCAACGACGGCGTGGTCGAGGGTCTGGAGTGCCTGGATATTCCGGCCTTCTCCGTTCAATATCATCCGGAGGCGGCGGCTGGTCCGCACGATGCCTCCTATCTGTTTGACAGGTTCATCACGTTGATGCAGGACGCCAAGGAAGGGAAGGCACATGCCTAAGCGGCAGGACATCCATTCGGTCATGGTCATCGGCTCTGGGCCCATCGTCATCGGGCAGGCGGCCGAGTTCGATTATTCGGGGACACAGGCCTGCCGGGTGCTGCGCGAAGAGGGGATTCGCGTTATCCTGGTCAATTCCAATCCCGCCACCATCATGACGGATCCCGAGATGGCCGATGCCACCTACATAGAGCCCATCGCTCTGCCTTTCCTTGAGCGGATCATTGCCAAGGAGCGGCCGGATGCGCTGCTGCCCACCCTGGGCGGCCAGACCGCTCTGAACGCTGCCGTGGAGCTGGGCAAGGCCGGCGTGCTGGAGCGCTACGGGGTGGAGCTGATCGGCGCTTCGCTGGAGGCCATCGACAGGGGAGAGGACCGTGAGCTCTTCAAGCAGGTGGTGGACCAGGCCGGCGCCGAGTCAGCCAAGTCCCGCATCGCCCACAGTCTGGATGAGGCCGAGGCAGTTGCCGCTGAACTGGGCTACCCTCTGGTGGTTCGTCCCTCCTTCACCATGGGCGGCCTGGGCTCAGGCATCGCCCACGATCGTGAGGAACTGAGGCGGATCGCCGGTGCTGGCATCCACTATTCGCCCACCGATGAGATCCTTTTGGAGGAGGGCATCGAAGGGTGGAAAGAGTATGAGCTGGAGCTCATGCGCGACCGCCTGGATAATGTGGTTGTGGTCTGCCCCATCGAGAATGTAGACCCGGTAGGCGTGCACACCGGCGACTCCATCACCGTGGCCCCGGTCTTCACCCTGACCGACCGGGAGTATCAGCGGATGCGCGACATCGGTATCGCCATCATCCGCGGCGTGGGGGTGGATACGGGCGGCTGCAACATCCAGTTCGCCGTCAACCCCAAGAACGGCCGGATCATCGTCATCGAAATGAATCCGCGTGTTTCACGGTCTTCGGCTCTGGCTTCCAAGGCCACCGGCTTCCCCATCGCCAAGATCGCAGTCAAGCTGGCCCTAGGATACACCTTGGACGAGATAGAGAACGACATCACCCGCTCAACCCCTGCCTCCTTCGAGCCGACCATCGACTACGTGGTCACCAAGATTCCGCGCTTCACTTTCGAGAAGTTCCCCGGGGCGGACACGACCCTGACCACCTCGATGAAGTCCGTGGGCGAGGCCATGGCTCTGGCTGGCAACTTCCGCGAGTCCCTGGGCAAGGCCATGCGCTCCATCGACAAGCGGCACATGACCTTCTCCTGGGATGGCCCCAGGCCCGACCAGGCCGAGACGGACCAGCTGCTGGAGGCCATGCACACTCCCACAGAGCACCGCTACCTGCAGATTCAGCGAGCCTTCTGGGGCGGAGCCACCGTGGAGCAGGTCCACCAGGCCACCAGGATCGACCCCTGGTTCCTGGAGCAGATCAGCATGATCAATGATCTGGCCCTCCAAGTGCGCCAGTCCGAGGTCCTGGACGAGGACCTGCTGCGCCGGGCCAAGCAATCGGGGCTGAGCGACCTGCAGATTGCCCACCTGCGTGGCATGGGTGACCAGGGCGAGGCAGTCGTCAGGGAACTTCGCTGGGCCTTCGGTCTTCATCCTGTCTACAAGACTGTGGACACCTGTGCAGCTGAGTTCGATGCGGTCACGCCCTACTACTACTCCTGCTACGCCGACGAGTCCGAGCTGCGACCCCGTCAGCGCGAGGCGGTCATCATCCTGGGCTCGGGGCCCAACCGAATCGGTCAGGGGGTCGAGTTCGATTACACCTGCGTGCACGCCGTCCAGGAGCTAGGCAAGGACTATGACACCATCATGGTCAACTGCAATCCCGAGACGGTCTCCACCGACTATGACATGTCGGACAGGCTCTATTTCGAGCCGCTGACCTTCGAGGATGTTCTGGAGATCTACCGAGCTGAGAAGGCCATGGGACCTGTCAAAGGGGTCATCGTCCAGCTGGGCGGTCAGACGCCCTTGTCTCTGGCGGCCAGGCTCAAGGCGGCCGGGGTGCCCATTCTGGGAACCAGTCCCGAGTCCATCGACCTTGCCGAGAACCGCGAACTCTTCGGCCAGGTGCTCAGCAAGGAGCATTTGAACGCTCCACGGTACGGCACTGCTCTTTCCTTGGATGAGGCCAAGGAGGCAGCCCACGCCATCGGTTACCCGGTTCTGGTCAGGCCCTCCTACGTGTTGGGCGGACGAGGCATGGAGATCGTCTACGACGACCAGCAGTTGGCCACCTACGTGGATCGAGCCCTGGATGAGGCCAAGGCCGATACGGTGGTCTCCGGCCGTCTGCCCTCACCCCTGCTGATCGACAAGTTCCTCCAGGACGCCATCGAGATCGACGTGGATGCCCTCTATGACGGGCAGGAGCTCTACATCGGCGGAATCATGGAGCATGTGGAGGAGGCCGGAGTCCACTCCGGCGATGCCGCCTGCACCCTGCCGCCCTCAACCCTCTCCGACGACCAGATCAATCGGTTGCGGCAGGCCACCCTGGCTATAGCCCAAGGGTGCGGGGTCCAGGGGCTGATCAATGTTCAGTATGCCTTCATGGCCAACACCCTCTATGTGATCGAGGCCAATCCCCGCGCATCCCGGACCGTCCCCTTTGCCTCCAAGGCCACGGGTACGGCGCTGGCCAAGGCTGCGGCGCGGATCATGGTGGGGGAGTCCATCGCCCAGCAACGAGCCAATGGTCTGCTCTTGCCTGTCGGCGACGGCGGCATGGTTCGCATCGGTCAGCCTGTGGCGGTCAAGGAGTCCGTCCTGCCCTTCAAGCGCTTCCGTACTCCAGTGGGTCGGACCGTAGATATCCTGCTGGGCCCGGAGATGCGTTCCACCGGAGAGGTCATGGGCTTCGATCGGGACTTTCCCCACGCTTTCGCCAAGAGCCAGCTGGCCGCCTACCAGGGAGGTCTGCCTACCAGCGGGGTCGTTTTCCTGTCGGTCAATGATGCGGACAAGCGCCAGCTGCCCATGCTGGCAGCCCGCCTGTTGGAGCAGGGCTTCAGCATCTGCGCCACCAGTGGCACGGCCTCTGTCCTGCGCCGGTACGGCTTCGATGTGGCCGTTGTCGACAAGATCAGCGATGGTGAGGAGCAGGGTCAGGCTTTTACTGATTCTGACGGAGTAAGGCATATGGGCCGGAATCCTGTCCAGCTTATTGAGGATGGGACCATCGACATGATCCTCAACACGCCCAGCTCCAGGGGTTCCCGTTCTGACGGCTATTTGATCCGGGTGGCCGCCATAGCCGCCGATCTGCCGCAGTTCACCACCATCACCGAATTCTCAGCCGCACTGATGGCCATTGACGTGGTCAAAAAGGACGACTACGAGGTCATGAGCATCCAGGAACACGCGGCCCGGCTGCTGGAGCTGGAAAAGGCCAAGTAGGTACGCTATATGATTGATCCATGTTCCGGTCCGGATAGGCTGGAGGGTGACTTTTAGGAAAGGAAGTGGCCGTGTCAACGATCAACGGTGCCGACATGTCAAGTCAGGATCCTTCGGGAGAGCGGACCGGGGGGCCGGGGAAGACGGGCGGCCGGTTGATCGTGTTGACGGGTCCCACGGCTGTTGGCAAGGGTACTGTTGAGGCAGCTCTGCGTCGTGTCCACCCGGAGGTTTGGGTCTCCGTCTCGGCCACCACCCGCGCGCCGCGTCCGGGCGAAAAGGATGGCATTACCTACTGGTTCATGGATGAGCAGGAGTTTGCCCGCAGGGAGGCTGCCGGAGATTTTCTGGAGACCGCCCTGGTTCACGGCTTGTCCCACTATGGCACCCCGCTGCAGCCGGTCCTTGAACATCTGGCAGCAGGAGTGCCCACAATTTTGGAGATCGACCTGCAAGGGGCGCACCGTGTTCGTCAAAGGGCGGGAGAGCTGGGCCTGGAAGTGTTTTACGTCTTCCTGGCTCCGCCGTCATTCCAGGATCTGGTTACCAGGCTGAACATGCGGGGAACCGAAAATGAGGAGCAGCGAGCCCGCAGGCTGGAGACCGCCAAAGTTGAGCTGGCCTCCGAGGATCAGTTCGATCAGGTCATAGTCAATGACAATGTGGATAAAGCCGCCCAGGCGCTCTGGGCGGTAATCGCCAAAGAGTACGGTCTCTGAACGCCTGCCCCAGCTGCGGAAGAGTTAAAAAATCCTCCAATCGAGTGAGAGCTCGATTGGAGGATTTTAGTCTATCAGTCCAAGCCTGACAGTCGGTTGATCAGGTCAGGGTCGCGGGTGGCACCCTTGTCTGCAGAGCGGGCGAAAGCGGCATAGGCTTTCAGCGCCAGGGAAACCTTGCGATCCCTGTGGGCCACATAGCCTTCGCCGGCTTCCAGCTCTGCGCGGCGCTGCTCAAGTTCCTCGTCGCTCAGCTCGACATCTACGCGCCGGTTGGGGATGTCGATGCGGATCATGTCGCCGTTGCGGATTAGGGCGATGGGGCCCTTGTTGGCTGCTTCAGGCGCGATATGGCCGATGGCCAGGCCTGATGAGCCGCCGGAATAGCGGCCGTCGGTCAGCAGGGCCACGTCCTTGCCGATGCCCTTGCCCTTGACGAATGAGGTGGGGTAGAGCATCTCCTGCATGCCGGGGCCGCCCTTGGGTCCCTCGTAGCGGATGACCAGGGCTTGGCCCTTGTGCAGGGTGCCGTTGAGAATGACCTCCACAGCCTGTTCCTGCGATTCGACCACCAGGGCCGGTCCGCGGAAGTTCCAGATTTCCTTGGGCACACCAGCGGTCTTGACCACGCAGCCATCGGGGGCCAGATTGCCGCGCAGTATGGCCAGACCGCCTTCGGAGACGGCCGGGTGATCCAGGTCGTGAATGGCGCCGTTGACACGGTCGGTGTCCAAGTCCTCCCACTCCTTGGACTGGTTGAAGGGCTCGGGGGAGGTGATGTGCCCGGGCGCTGCGTGGTAGAGCTCCTTGGCCTGGTCCAGGCAGGTGGGACGCATGATGTCCCAGTCGTTGAGCTTGGACTCCAGATCCGGGTAGTCGATGGAATGCGTGTCCTTGTGCAGCACTCCGCCACGGTCCAGCTCACCCAGGATGCCGCAGATGCCGCCAGCGCGGTGGACGTCGGATATCTCCCAGTCTCCGGAGGGAGAGGCCTTGCAGATGCAGGGGACTGTGTGGGAGATGCGCTCGATGTCGTCCAGGGTGAAGTCCACATCCGCCGACTGCGCGGCAGCCAGGATGTGCAGGACGGTGTTGGTAGACCCGCCCATGGCCACATCCATGGTCATGGCGTTTTCGAAGGCTTTCTTGGTGGCGATGGACCGTGGCAGGACCGAGTCGTCGTCATCCTGGTAATACCGGTTGGCAATCTCGACGACCAGCTTGCCGGCCCGCTCGAAGAGCATCTTCCGTGCTGTGTGCGAGGCCAGGGTGGTGCCGTTGCCGGGCAGGGCCAGACCTATGGCCTCGGTCAGGCAGTTCATGGAGTTGGCGGTGAACATGCCGGCGCAGGACCCGCAGGTGGGGCAGACCGTCTTCTCCAGTGCCAGCAGACCTGCATCGTCGATGCTGTCGTCAGCCGAGGCGTACATGACGTCGATCAGGTCTGTGCTCTCCTGGACTGTTCCGTCGGGCATGACCGTGCGTCCGGCCTCCATGGGGCCGCCGGAGACGAAGACTGTGGGAATGTTCAGACGCAGAGCGGCCATGAGCATGCCGGGGGTGATCTTGTCGCAGTTGGAAATGCAGATCAGGGCATCGGCGCAGTGGGCGTTGACCGAGTACTCCACGGCGTCTGCGATCAGGTCACGGCTGGGCAGAGAGTAGAGCATGCCCGTATGGCCCATGGCGATGCCGTCGTCCACGGCGATGGTATTGAACTCGCGGGGGATGCCGCCCGCTTCCTTGACGGCCTTGGAGACCAGACGCCCCACCTTGTTCAGGTGGACGTGGCCGGGCACGAATTCGGAGAAGGAGTTGGCGATGGCCACGATAGGCTTGCCGAAGTCCTCACCCTTGACGCCAGCGGCACGATAGAGGGCACGGGCGCCCGCGAACTCTCGTTCCTTCATTAATTTGGCTGATCGCATCTGCATAGTTTTATTCAAGTGATCGCAGGCATCAACGGTTTGAACATGACCACATGTTGGAATTTCCGAGGTTCTCGTTCCGCTTTCCCCGGCAGAGAAGCATTCGAGGCTAAAATCGAGCCCGGGCGGTAAAATCATTCAGATTGAATGAATGGTTCATCCAGTTGAATTGGAGAAACATCTTATGGCATTCGGTACCGAGCCCCATCCGCAGGGATTTGCGAATCCTCCCATCGACGACCTCATGAAGCACGCCGATTCGAAGTATGCGCTCTCTATCTTCGCGGCCAAGCGGGCCCGTCAGATCAATTCCTATTTTACACAGCTCA
This sequence comes from Bifidobacterium sp. B4111, assembly GCF_026537235.1. Classification (NCBI taxonomy): domain Bacteria; kingdom Bacillati; phylum Actinomycetota; class Actinomycetes; order Bifidobacteriales; family Bifidobacteriaceae; genus Bifidobacterium; species Bifidobacterium sp. B4111. The sequence goes on from NZ_JAFNMO010000001.1 coordinate 415,604, forward strand.
ATGAGGGCCTGCTGCAGAACGTCGGCCCGCTGGTTGAGTACCAGAACCAGGAGAAGCCCCTGTCCATCGCCTTCCGTGAGATCAACGAGGGCCTGCTTGAAGAGACCCTGGGCGAGGATGATCTGAGCGAAGGCAACTGAGCCTTCGACTCTCGGTGCAGGGTTCTCGGACGGTGACGGTTTCTAGACAAAGGTGAATGAAATGACAGAGCGACGGCTGATTTCGGCTGAATCAGTGACCGAGGGCCATCCAGACAAGGTCTGCGACCAGATTTCCGATGCCATCCTGGACGATTTGATCGCCCAGGATCCGCACTCGCATGTGGCCGTGGAGACCTCGGCGGCCACCGGCCTCTTCTTCGTCTTCGGAGAGGTTTCATCCCAAGGTTACACGGACATTCAGTGCCAGGTCAGGTCGGTGCTGCGCAGGATCGGCTACACCTCATCCGATATTGGACTGGACGCGGATTCCTGCGGCGTGACCGTGGCGCTGAGCGAGCAGAGCAAGGAAATCAACCAGGGTGTGGAACGGCTGTCGGCCAGCCAGGAGAGCGCTGCCACCCGTGAGGAGCGTTACCAGTCCCAGGGGGCCGGCGACCAGGGAGTCATGTTCGGGTACGCCTGTGATGAGACCGACACGCTCATGCCCCTGCCCATCTATCTGGCCCACCAGCTGGCCTTCCGACTGGCACAGGTGCGCAAGGAGGGGATCATCCCCCACCTGCGGCCCGACGGCAAGACCCAAGTCACCATCGAATATGATCAGGATGACCGCCCCCGCCGGGTGGATACGGTCCTCATCTCCACCCAGCACGATCCCGAGGTGGGGCATGACTGGCTGCAGGAGCAGTTGATGGAGCATGTCATCACGCCCGTCCTGGATCGCGTTTGCGGCAAGGCTGTCGAACACCAGGGCTATCGGGTGCTGGTCAATCCTACCGGTTCCTTTATTTTGGGCGGCCCAGCGGCTGACGCAGGACTGACCGGTCGCAAGATCATTGTGGACACCTATGGCGGGGCGGCGCATCATGGAGGCGGCGCCTTCTCCGGCAAGGATCCCAGCAAGGTCGACCGGTCTGCTGCCTACGCAGCGCGTTGGGTGGCCAAGAACATTGTGGCTGCTGGTCTGGCACACAAGGTCGAGGTCCAGGTGGCCTATGCCATTGGTGTGGCCGATCCGGTCAGCGTCAACGTGGAGACCTACGGCACCGAGCAGGGAGTCACCCGGGAACAGATTCAGGAGGCTGTGCGCGAGGTCTTCGACCTGCGGCCGGCAGCCATCATTGATGAGCTGGATCTGTTGAGGCCCATTTACGCCAAGACTGCGGCCTACGGGCACTTCGGCCGGGAGGATCCCGACTTCACCTGGGAGCAGGTGGACAAGGTGGGCGAGCTCAAGGCCGCCATCGGCATGACCAGGTAGTAGCTGTTCATCAAGAGCCACGGCGGATTCCCAGGTCATCGACTGGGGAATCCGCCGTGGCTCTCTTAATTGTGAAAGCGAGGGGAGAAGCCATGGATTCGCAGGATGTTAGTCAGCCCGCCCTGGATGGTCTTGCCCCACGCCGTCGTTCGAGCAGCAGTCGAAAGAAACCTCCGCGCCGACCGGCTCATGAACTCCCTGTGGCACGGGTGGTGCTGGATGTGCAGGCCACTCATCTGGGCGGGACCTTCGATTATTTGGTGGATGCCGACCAGGACGATCATGCACAGCCGGGATGTCTGGTTCGCGTCCGGTTCGGGGCGCGCAGGGTTAACGGCATCATCTGGGAACGCGCGGCAGACAGCCAGGTTCCCCGCGCCTCCCTGCGTTTCTTGGAGCGGGTGGTGCTGGATCGCAGCCTGATCTCATCTTCCCTGCGCGCGGACATCACTGCCATCGCCAGGGCCTATGGGGGTACTGAGGCCAATATTCTGCGGCTGGCCCTGCCCCCTCGCGTGGCCCGCATCGACAAGGAGCAGCAGCTGGTTCCCGGTCAGCCCCGGCTGGCGTCTGATCTCGCCTGGGTGGCCGGGCTGGCCCAGCGGCTGAGGGATCTGAAACAGAAGCTTGATCCGGGCTATCAGGGACTGGAGAAACTGGATCAGTCACTGGAAGAGGATACGTTCACCGCCTATCTGACCGACATTTTGCCCGGTATGGACCAGGCCGCCCTGCTGGCTGCCAGGGTGCTGATAGGGGCCCTGCTGGCCGGCCGATCGGCGGTTATGGTGCTGCCGGGCAGCCGCCAGGTGTCCCACCTGTCCGCAGTCCTTCAGCAGCTTGGGTTACGTCCCTTTGGCCCCTCTGTTGCCGCTGGTCCTGGCCAACAGGAGGCTCACGGCTGGTCCGGCGATTTCGCCATTCTGGACAGCGGCATGGCTCCTGCCGAGCGTTACAGGGCCTACCTTGCCCTAGCTTCAGGTCAGGTCCGCTGCGCCATCGGGCTGCGGGCTGCCATGTACGCCCCGGTTGAGGGGCCCGCCCTCTTCGCCCTGATGGACGATGCCAGCTACCAGTACGCCGATGGGATGATGCCCTATGCCAATGCCCGTGGAGTGTTGAGGTTGCGGGCGCGTGCACACGGCGGCGTATTCCTGGCCATGGCCCGTGCCAGAAGCGTGCGCTCCCACTGGGAGAGTCTGCCCGAGGCCACCGAGGCGGACTCCGGTGTGACCGGTCCAGGCACCGCTTTGACGCTTGACCGGCCTACGGTGACGACCCTGCAGCCCTGGATTCGCTGGCTGAACCGGGAGGAACTGAGCCATCTGGCCGACCTGACCATGGGCGCCCGGGTTCCACATACCGCCGTCGTGGTTATTGACAAAGCCTTGGAGCGTGGTCCGGTTCTGCTGTCCATCCCTCAGGACGGCATCTTCGAAAGCCTGAGTTGCGCTCGCTGCCATCATCAGGCTCGCTGCCCGCGTTGCACCGGACCCCTGCGGGCGAGGCGGCCTGGTGCGCCTCGATGCGCCTGGTGCGGGGCTGCGGCTACGGACTGGTCCTGTCCGGATTGCGGGGGTTCGCGGCTTCGGGTGGTCAGGGTAGGTGCCGCCGGGACGGCCCAGGAGCTGCGCATGCTCTTCAGAAATGTGCCCATTGTCATCTCTTCGCCCAGCCAGCCTCGCGGGGTGGTCGAACGCATACAGGATCGTCCCAGCTTGGTCATCGCCACCCCGGGTGCCGAGCCTAGAGTGGTCGCTTCGAGTGTTGAAGGCAGCAATACAGACACAGGTGATTCGGACCTGCCCCGGCTGTCGCGAGGATACCGGGCCGTGGCCATTCTGGATGCCTGGACCAGTCTGTATGCCCCTGGCGTCGATGCACGTATGGACACCCTGGGAGCCTGGATGCGCGTGGCCTCCTTTTGTCGCCCCCGGGCCCAGGGAGGTCAGGTGCTCCTGTTGGGGGAGTGCGATCCCCAGCTGGCCCAGGCGCTGATGACCTGGCAGGGGCCGGTGTTGGCCGCCGCCGATCTGGCGGACCGTCGGTTGACTGCCATGCCCCCTGCGGTCGGCATGGCTGCGATATGGGGCGAAAGGGAGGCCGTCACTTGGATGCTGGATGCCGTTGGGATTACGCCGGAGCAGGAGGCTATGACAGATGCCGGTCCTGAGCCGGTCCCTGCCCTGCTTGGCCCTGTGCCCATACCGGCGCCTTCCACGCTGAAAGCCGGCTACCTGGAGGGAACTCAGGATAGGGTCCAAGCCCTGGTTCGGGTACCCACCAGTTCCAGGGATAAGCTGGCTGACGATCTCAAGCAGGCTCAAGCCAGGTACGTGGCCGGTCGCGGGCGAGGGGAGTTGCGCTTCCGGATGGATCCCAAGGATCTGACCTGATTGTCGCCCCAGGCGAATCTCTACAGGGTCTATGCGGCGTGGTTTCATGAGGGGGCGCAGGCAGAGGCGCGAATGAACGAATTCAGGAAAGGCGGAGAGGCATGAAGGGATGGCCGGGCGAGATTCGGGTTGAGGAAGATGTGATCCAGGCCGAGCAGGCGGCGGCTCAGGCCCAGGGTCAGCCCATCGAGCAGGTCATCTTCGACTTCGGCAACGTCTTGATTCGTTGGCAACCCGAGATGGCCATGGTGGCCAGGTACGGGCGCAAGAGCATCGAAGCCATGCTGGACGACAGCCGTTCCGGTTTCTACCGGGCCAACAACATGATGGATGGCGGAGCCACCTGCGCCCAGGCCCGTGACTGGGTGGCCGCCAACTGCGGGGCCCCTTGGGATGCCATGTTCGCCTACTACTGTGATCATTTCGTCGATTCACTGACCGGACCTGTACCAGGGGCACGTATGCTGGTGGAGGATCTCAAGGCGGCAGGCCTGAGTGTCTGGGGGCTGACCAACTGGGGTGCCGAACTCTTCCATCACGCCTGGGACGGAGACTCCTTCCTGCATAGGCTGGACGGGGTGGTGGTCTCCGGGCCCATTCACATGCGCAAGCCCAACCCGGCCATCTACCGGTACGCCCTGGACCAGTTCAGAATCCAGGCTGACAGGACCCTCTTCGTGGATGACAAGGGTATGAATGTAGTTGGTGCCAACAAGGCCGGCATCCGCAGTCTGCGATTCAGCGACCCCTACGGGCTGCGCACTGCCTTGATTGAAGCAGAGGTGAACATTCCTCAGGTGCAGTGAACGTGCAGAGTTCCGAAGCCGTCAGATGAAAAGGAGATAGACGATATGGTCATGACATTGCTGTTTGCGGGCACACCCCAGGTCGCCTTGCCGTCTCTGAGATTGCTGGCGGCCGACCAGGAGCATTTCCGGGTTGCCGCCGTGCTCACCAGACCCGACGCACCCCAGGGGCGTGGAAGGCATCTGCAGCCCAGTCCGGTCAAGGCTGAGGCCATCAAGCTGGGGATTCCCGTTCTTGAGGACAACCCGTCCGATCCGGGTTTTCCGGCGCGGCTGAAGGATACGGGTGCCAACTGTGCGGCTGTCGTGGCCTACGGACGGATCCTGCGCCAGCCGGTCCTGGACGCCTTTGAGGGGGGCTGGTACAACCTACACTTTTCCCTGCTGCCGCAGTGGCGTGGAGCAGCCCCAGTACAGCGGGCCATCTGGGCCGGGGATACCATCACTGGCGCCACGGTCTTCCGGCTCACGGCTGGCATGGATGAAGGCCCTATCCTGGCACAGTCTACGGTGGAGATCGGGTCGCACGAGACCTCGGGCGAGCTGCTGGATCGCCTGGCTGAGGACGGATCCCACCTGCTGGCTGCCAGTCTTGAGGCCCTTGCGGAGGGTCGGATTCAACCCAAGGAGCAGATGCGGGGCGCCTATCAGGTGGCCGCCAAAATCACCCATCAGGATGCCCACATGCGTTTCGATGTGCCCGTCTTTGCTCTGGATCGGCAGGTTCGCGCCTGCAGCCCGGAACCGGGAGCCTGGTGTCTGTACCGGCGGGGCGACGATCCGCAGGACGAGCAGACAGGACTGACCGTGCTCAGGGCGGCACCGGCCCGAGGGGATGAGCCCGGTCTTCCGGGGCACCTGGAGCCGGGTCGGCTGGCCAGGGACCGTCATCACTTCTGGGTGGGCACCAAGACCCTGCCCCTGGAGCTGCAGATGGTCAAGGCTGCCGGCAAACGCGCCATGAAGGCCATGGACTGGGCCCGTGGAGCTCGTTTGGAAGACGGGGCCCACTGCAGCTGAGTCCCTTCCCGGCTGGCTGTCCAAGCCGTGCGGGGATTCCAGGGGCGAACGATGGAGGGAAGAGGGTAGTCATGCAGTCCGATGATGTTGAGCAAGCTGACGATGCCAATGACCAGGACCAGGACGGGGAACGGCGCAACCGGGCCTTGGCTGCTGCGCTGACCAGGGCTGCCAAGGAACTGTCCAAGGCCAAGAGCCAGTTGGCCCAGCTGGGCCAACCGCCCTTGACCGTCGCCCTGGCCTTGGGCGTGGATTCCGTAGCCTATGACAGCCAGGGGGTGCAGCAGGCCCGTCTGCTGATCCTGAACGGTTCCAGACGGATGGTCGTCCCCCTGGCGCCTGATATCCACGCCGAGCGGATCCGGGCCGGCCAGGAGGTTCTGCTCAACGCCGATATGGTGGTGGTGCGTGTGGGCGATCAGCCGGTGACCGGGCAGGTCCGCACGCTGCGGGAGACCTTGGAATCCGGTGCCCTGTTGGTGGAAGACCCCTCCGGTCAGACCCGCGTAGCCGCGCGTGCGGGCTCTCTACAGGACCAGCCCATCGAGGCGGGCAGCGCCTTGCTCATGGACGAAAGCTGTTCGATGGCCCTGGCTGTGCTGCCTGAGTCGGATCAGGCCGACATGCTCCTGGAGGAGACTCCTGACGTGGACTTCTCTGATATAGGCGGCCTGGACAGGCAGATCGAGCGGATCCGGGATGCGGTCCAGCTGCCCTTCCAGCATGCTGATCTCATGCGTCGTTATGGGCTTCAGGCCCCCAAGGGTGTCCTGCTCTACGGTCCGCCCGGCAATGGCAAGACCATGATCGCCAAGGCTCTGGCCCGTGCCCTGGCCCAGGAGAGCGACGGTCATGGGGTCTTCCTGTCAGTTAAGGGTCCTGAGGTGCTCAACAAGTTCGTGGGCGAGTCCGAACGGCTGATTCGCCGCCTCTTCGCCCGGGCCCGCAACCTGGCAGGCCAGGGTGGACCGGTGGTGGTCTTCATCGACGAGATGGATGCCCTGTTGCGAACCCGAGGTTCTGGTATCTCGTCGGATGTGGAGACCACCATCGTCCCCCAGTTCCTGACCGAGCTGGACGGTGTCGAATCCCTGGACCAGGTCATGGTCATCGGCGCCTCCAACCGCATTGACATGATCGACCCGGCGGTTCTGCGCCCTGGACGGCTGGATGTCAAGATCCGCATCGATCGGCCCGACAGAACCAGGTCAGCCGCCATTCTGGGCAAATATCTGGGCTCCGATATGCCCATGGAGGATGATGGTGGGCCGGAGGAGCTGATCCAGGTGCTGGTCGACGGACTCTTCGCTCGGGATGATGACCACCTGCTGGGCAGAATCATGGATGCCAGGGGCCGCTGGCAGCCCCTCTACCTAGAGTCAGTGGTCTCCGGCGCCATGCTGCATAACCTGGTTGATCGGGTCAAGACCATGGCGATCAAGGCCTCCATCGAACAGGGTCGGCAGGTGGGTCTTGACCGCGGGTTCTGCGCAAGGGCGGTCCGTGGGCAGTATGAGGACACGCTGGAGGAGCTCAGTGGGCAGGATCCGGACCGCTGGGCCGATCTGGCAGGACTGCGCCCAGGGCAGGTTCAGGAGGTTCGCCCAGTTGACGGGCCAGGGGAGCGATCATGAATGCCGAGCGGGTCATGGGTACCGAGACGGAGTACGCCATAGCCGACCCCCAGGATCTCGGCGCCGATCCACGTACCCTGGCCCTGCGTCTGGTAAGGGCCGCCGCCCAGCCGGCCTTGGCGCATATCCGCTGGGACTATGGGCAAGAGGATCCGGTCAATGATGCCAGGGGAGGTCGGCTGCCGCGTTCCGCCGCCGCTCCGAGCATGCTCACTGACGCGCCCGGCGCCCGGCTGATTGATGTGGCAGCTCCCAATGGCGCTCGCATTTACGTGGATCATGCCCACCCGGAGTATGCCTCGGCGGAAACAGTGAATGCCTTCGATGCGTTGGTCCAGGACCGTGCGGGTGATCGGATGATGGCCCAGGCCGCAAAAAGAGCCGGAGGTCTGACTCTCTACAAGAACAACGTAGACGGCAAGGGTGCCGCCTGGGGATCCCATGAAAACTATCTGATGGATAGGGCGGTGCCCTTCGCCAGGGTGGCGGCTCTGATGACCATTCATTTCGTCACCCGGCAGATCTACACCGGCTCGGGCAGGGTGGGTCTGGGGCCCAGGAGCGAAGAGTCTGGCTTCCAGCTCAGCCAGCGCGCCGACTATCTGACCAGCCGCATTGGACTGCAGACCACCTTCGGGCGGCCGATCATCAATACCCGGGACGAGTCACATGCCGGGCCGGGCAGTCGCCGCCTCCATGTGATTGTGGGCGATGCCAACCGGCTGGATGCGCCCCTGGTCCTCAAGCTGGGAACGACCGATCTGCTGCTGGGCCTCTTGGAGTCCGAGGGTGGTTCGACCAGTCAAGTCGATGAGCTGTTGGATCGCTGGACGCTGGATGATCCGGTGTCGGCCCTGCACACGGTTTCGCGAGATGTCACCCTGACCAAGCCGCTGGCCCTGGCAAACGGAGGGTTCGCCGATGCGCTGACCATCCAAAGAGCATTGCTGGATGCGGCCCGCCAGACCAGACGGGATGTCAACAGGCCTGGATGTGCCGATGATCGGGTTCTGAGCCTCTGGGATCAGGTGCTCGAAGATCTGGCCGCAGTGCGTTCGGGCGACGAGGAGGCCCGTTTGGCTATGCACGACCAGGCAGGCAGGTTGGAATGGCTGCTCAAATGGCAGCTCCTGGAGCGTCTGCGTCGTCGTCGTTCCATATCCGACTGGTTGGATCCCCGTCTGGCGGCCCTGGATTTGGCCTGGGCACGGGTGGATCCCGGCCGTGACCTGCCTTGGCGACTGAGAGGATCCGCCCTGCAACTGGCCGATCCCGATCAGATCACCATAGCCATGGACCAGGGGCCGGAGCAGACTCGCGCCTGGTACCGTTCCCGGCTGCTACATCGCTGCCCTGATGCGGTCAGGGCTGTCTCCTGGAGTCGTGTCATTCTTGAGGGCCAGGGCCCGGAGGGAGAGCCTAGGACCAGGGTGGTGGATCTGTCCGATCCGCTGAGTCACACACGGTCTTCCTACCGGGATGGCCGCGACATATACTGCAGGTAGCGCAGAAAATAGTCCGATATCCGACAGGACGACCACCGGTGGATCACGGTCGGCAATGCCTCGGCCACCCGTTTGAAAGAGAAGAGAAGTATGGAATTGCGCGATTTGGCCATGCAGGCCGCCACCATTGCTGTGGAGGCCGGTCGTCATGCCCTCCAGGACCAGATCAACCCCCACGATCCCCGCTCCACCTCAGCCATCGGCCAAGGCACCCAGTTTTCGCCGAGCATTGACACGCGTCTGATCCGATACTGCCGGACCAAGATCGCCGCCCTGGACCCCATGGACGGCTTCTGGGAGGAGGAGGCCGGCAACCGCCGTCCAGGCGGTCGTTACTGGTGCCTGGGCCACATCGACGGTCCGGTCAACTATGTGCGCAACATGGCCGAATGGACACTGACCATCTCCCTCTTCGCCGTGGACGAGAAGGGTCACGCTTCACCGGTCCTGGGCATCGTGCATGCACCGGTCCTGGGCCTGACCTATCTGGCTGCCAAGGGTCAGGGCGCCATCAGGATCCGACGGACTATTGTGGGCGACAAGCGGGAGAAGATCATCCCCTCCACGATGACCACCCTGAATGGGTCAGTGATCAGCTTCGGTATGTCCTACTTCCCCAACGAGTCCGAAAAGGTCCTGCAGATCGTTTCACGCATGGCCGGCAAGCCTGCCGACATCAAGCGTGTTGGTCCGGTCTCGCTGGACCTGTGTCGGGTGGCGGACGGCAGCTACGACGCCTACTTCGAACCGGCCCTGCACTCCTGGGACATCCCCGCTGTCTCTGCAGCGGCTGTCGTGGTCCGGGAGGCCAAGGGCACCCTTTGGCGCTGGGACGGCGGACACGTGCGCTGGGAGGGCAGCAACGACGTGGTAGCCACCAACGGGCTCATCGCCGAGGATTTGAACACCTATCTGAGCGGACGCTGATTCGGGCAGGGAAGGAGAGCGACCATGGCTGAGGCATCCCAGCAGGGACGGCATATGGCAGCCGGGCAGCAGCAGGAACAGGAAGAGGATTTGCCGCAGACCGGGGCACGTTGAACAGGGTCAGACGGCTCAGTCCGATCTTGATGCCGTCTTGGATGATATCGAGACCACCCTGGAGACCAATGCCAAGGAGTATGTGCAGGGCTTCGTCCAGAAGGGCGGCCAGTGATCCATGACGGATGGGCATGGGACTGACTCGGACTTTCGCAGAATATTCGGCATCGAGACCGAGTATGGACTGAGTCTGACCGGCGCCAGTGGCCCCTACGCCGCTGGCAGGGTGGCCATGGCCATGTTCCGTCCTCTGATCGAGAAGCACGGGTCAACCAACATCTATCTGCCCAATGGCGCTCGGCTTTACCTGGATGTGGGCTCCCACCCGGAGTATGCCACGGCGGAGGCCCGCGATCCGCTGACGGCACTGAAACAGGTGCTGGCCGGGGAGCGGATCATGACCGACCTTGCGGAGCGCGCTGGGAAACGCCTGACGGAGGATCTGGGCAGGCCCGTGAAGGTGCATGTCTTTGCCAACAATGTGGATGCCCGGGATCATGCCTTCGGTTGCCATGAGAACTACCTGCTGGATCGGGGAGTCCCCTTGGACATGATCGGAGCCTGCCTGGTCCCCTTTCTGGTCACCCGACAGCTGATCACCGGGGCGGGTCGTCTGGACCCAGATGGCTTCCAGATCAGCCAGCGGGCCGACTTTCTGGATGAGGCGGTTTCCTCGGCCACCACCCGTGCCCGTCCCATGGTCAACACCCGTGACGAGCCTCTGGCCGATCCCGAACGATGGCGGCGTCTGCATGTGATCGTAGGGGATACCAACCGTTCGCCGTTGGTCACTTGGTTCAAGATGGCCAGCACTCACGTGGTTCTGAACCTGATCGAGCAAGCCTGCCGTCAAGGCCGACGACCAGACCTGGCGGACTGGGCCCTGGCTGATCCCCGTGCAGCCGTCCGAGCCGTCAGTCGGGATCGGACCGGCCGGGTCACTCTGGAACTGCAGGCTTCCACGAAAACTGGCAGTATCAGCGCCCTGGGTCTGCAAGAGGCCTATTGGTCGGCCTGCAAGGATTTGGTTGACCAGCAGGAGGATATAGGCATCGATCGACCCCAGGCTCTGCAGGCCCTGCGACTTTGGAGGGTTGCCCTGGATGCGCTGGACGCGGGGCGTTGGCAGGATCTGGCTGACTGGGTGGATTGGGCCGCCAAGTTGCGGTTGATCCAGGGCCTGAGTCGACGAGAGGCCGGACGGGATCTGGCCGAGGCCCTGGATCTGGACTATCACGATCTGAGCGCCGGAAGATCCTTCCCTGGCCTGATCAGGCATGGGCTCATGCGCTCGCCGGTCGACGACTCGGAGATACGTCGCGCCATGGATCAACCTCCGGAGGATACCCGGGCCCGTCTGCGTGGCGACTTCGTCCGTGCCGCAGACCGGGGAACACGCAGCTGGTCATGCGACTGGAGCAACCTGGTCCTAGGCGGCTCTCACCGAGTAGAGGTTGCCCTGCCTAACCCCTTCGATCATCTGGGCCCACCCCGATACCACTCCTTGATGGACTTTCTCAAGAATGCCGCAGAACCTCGTGCCTAGAAGCCCAGTTTGCACCGCGGGACTTCCATTAGGTCTTCTCTAACCAAGAAGGGCCCCAGCATCCGTGGATGGATGCCGGGGCCCTTGCAGAAAGGCTGGTTTCACTTCTTGTTGGTGACGGCCTTCTTCAGCAGCGAGCCTGCGGAGATACGCACGCCGTAGCTGGCCGGAATCTTGATGGTCTCACCGGTGCGGGGGTTGCGGCCGGTGCGGGCGGCGCGCTTGACACGCTCGGCCGAGAACAGACCGGTCAGCTTCAGACCCTCACCGGACTTCATGGCCTCGACGAAGACATCCTGGAAGGCGTTGACAGCAGCTTCCGCCTGAGCCTTGGTCAGGTTGGACTTCTGCGCGATCTTCGAAACGAGATCAGACTTGTTGTATGCCATAGAACATCCTTCTTTCGGGGGCCTCCCATTGCTTGATTTGGGGGAAGCCCAACGGTCAATGACTGATATTACCGCAGATTAGGCTCAAACACCGCATTTTTCGGGGGTTTCCGACATTTCATCAAGCGATTTTTGAGGTCCTTGGGAATGAAAGTGTCCAAAGGGCTCTTCATATGCGATTGTGCTTGCTCAACCAGCGCATGGCAAGGGCTCCCAGGGGGATGCGCAGCCAGTAGGTGGCTACACGGAAGACCAGAGTGGCCGAGATGGCCACACCTGAGGGGACGCCAGCCAGGCGGAAGGCGGAGAAGAGTACGGCTTCTATGGCCCCTAGGCCGCCAGGAGTGGGAACAGCCGAACCTAGCGTGTTGGCCAGAAGGAAGACGAAAGTGGTCTCAAAAACGTTGGTCCTGCAGCCGAAGGCCATCAGGGCGGCCCAGAAACTCATGCCCAAGGCGGCCGACTGCAGCACAGCACCAAGCACGGCCACTACCAGCTGCCGGGGCTGAGTCAATATCTCTACAAGGTGGCGGGCGTAGGAGGCCACAATGGGCATCAAACGTTCCATGACCATTCGTCGTGTGTACGGCAGGGCCATGATCAGTGCTGCGATGATGGCCACTGTTCCGATGACGATGACCAGGGTGTTGGTGGGGATCATCCCGGATAGGGTGTTGCGTCCGGTGAACAGTCCGATGACGATCAGCAGGCAGAAGGTGGTCGCGAACTGGACGGCCACCACGGCGCTCATGATGGCCGTGGCCATGGTGTTGCCATAACCGTCCCGTCGCAAGAACTGCAGGTTGACGAAGGCCGGCCCCACTCCGGCAGGCATGGAGACCGAGGTGAAGGAGGAGGCCACCTGGGATAGGAAGATACCCTTGAAATCGCGCTTGGCCGGATCGATGAAGACTCCTAGAGTGATGGCGCAACCCGCCCAAGACAGTGATCCCAGCAGGAAGGAGAGCCCAGCCATCCAAGGATTGGCATTGCGGACGGCGCTGATGACCTGAGGCAGGTTGAACTGGGTGACAATGACTGCCACAGCTACCACCAAGAGGGCCAGGGCCACGAAGCTGCGCAGACTGAAACGTGAGAGGGTTACCTGGCCGGTCTCAGCCACCGACTCAGGGGGAGCCAGAGCCTGCAACTGTTTGCGCAGGTCAGTCAGAATCTGTCGATCCCAGCCGGGCAGGGCTTGGGTCTGTGCGGGAATGGCTACCATCTGGCAGAATGGCGATAGCCCCGCCAGGGTCTTGACACCCCAGGAGGCACGGGCGGCATCAATGGCTTGATCCACCCCGATCATTGTGGCAATCAAGGCCAGAAGCTGGATCCGGTCCAGGGCAATGTTGGCCTGGGAGCTGGCGCTGTCGCCGTTCTCCCAGCCGGCGATGACCATGGAGCCCGACTGGTCCACGGCCAGAGTCTCCGGGCGGATGCGGCGGTGTGTGAAGCCGCGCTCGTTGGCCCGGCGAAGGTAGTCCATCAGCTGCTTGGCCCTGTCGGCGTCCAGGTTCTCAGGTTCCAGGGGATCAAGATGGACATCATCCTCCAGTACCAGAATTGAGGATTCGGCGCTCTCCGTCAGGCCATAAGGGTGCAGGGCGGGCAGCCCCAGGTCCCGCAATTCAGTCAGCAGGGCCATGTGGTGTTGCATGGAGTTTCTGACTGACCGGTCCCGGCGCATGGAGACTCCGGACAGCTTGATCCACTGCCAGAGCTGCATCAGATAGCCCATGGTGTGCAGCTGGCCGTCCATGACCGACACCGTGTAGGTGTGGCCTTGCCCGTCATGGGCTCTGTAGATGCGGGAGGCCTCAATGAGGTCGTCGTCGAGGGCTGGCAGGGGCTGGCCATCGGAGTCCAGACTGGGATCCTGACGTTCCAGACTCGTGGCATGGATGCCGATGGAGGCTATCGCCTGCACCACCCCCTGCCCCCAGGCGCCCTTGTTCTGTGTGCCCGCCAGGTATCGGACGACCATGCCCATGATTCGTCCAAGGATAAGCGAGACCAGAACCCCGCTGGCCGAATTGGAGGATATGGCGACCATGATGATGGCCACGACGTATAGAGCGTTCCATCCCCACTTGACCGAGCTGCGCAGGCGACGGGGTCCTGCTGCGCTCAGGAAGGCAGCTAGACCGGCATAGAAGTCAGGCAGCAGGACGGGCGACCCTATGGCGTTCTGGGAGCTGAATGAGGCGATCAGGGTCGGGTTGCCTGCCTTCAGGATGAGGTTGGAGGTCAGCATGACCAGCCCAAACCCCAGGAACATGGCCAGGGGGGCGGTGATGGCCTGGATCCATTCCCTGTTGACCAGCAGGTGGATTATCACGGCCAGGACCACGGTCACCGTCACCGCCTGTTGGAGGAAAGCGGTGGGTACGTCCATGAGCCAGTCCATGGCGTTGCCAGCCTGGCGCATGTCAGACTCGACTCCGGCCGCTATGCCTTTCAGGTAGACAGCTGCCAGGGTGACCAGGATTCCCAGGATCAGGGCTGCCAGGGCTCGAAGTAGGTCTTCGGCATCATGGACCCGCTGGGGTGGGGTATCTCTGATGACGACTTGGTCTTCCTGCCCAGGGTGGGCGGAATCAGTGTCCTCGGGGGTGGTGGTCGACTGGGACGGGGTCATGGTCAGTCGCGATCGAAGTCCACCAAGGTTCCGGCTGTGCCGGTGTAGGTTGCCGGCGTCAGGGCCTTGAGCCGACTGGCCGTGTCCTGGTCCAGGTCCAAGCCATCGATGAAGTGCTCGACATCCTCCCGGCCGATCCTCTTGCCCCGCATCAGCTCCTTGACCTGCTCATAGGGGTGATCCATGCCTGAGCGTCCAGCCAGTCCAGCGGCCCGCATGGCCGTCTGTATGGGCTCGCCTAGAACCTCCCAATTGCTGTCCAGCTCGCGGGCCATCAGGGTCTTGTCGGGGTGGATGGTCTGCAGGCCGCCGTCCAGGTTGTCCAGAGCCAGCAGGCTGTAGCCCAGGGCCGAACCTATGTTGCGTTGGGTGGTGGAGTCGGTCAGGTCCCGCTGCCAGCGGGTTTCGGTGAGGGTAGTGGCCAGGGTGTCCAGCAGGGCTCCCGAAATCTCCAGATTGGCTTCGGCGTTCTCGAAGCGTATGGGGTTGACCTTGTGGGGCATGGTGCTGGACCCTGTCGCGCCTTTGACAGGTTCCTGGGCAAAGACGCCACGGGAGATGTACATCCAGATGTCCACGGCCAGGTTGTGTAGGATCCGGCCCAGGTGGGCGATGTTGCCGAAGAGCTCGGCCTGCCAGTCGTGGGACTCTATCTGGGTGGTCAATGGGTTCCAGACCAGGCCCATCCGCTCGGTGATGAAGGTCCGGGTCAGATCAATCCAATCCACCTGCGGCAGGGCGGCCATATGGGCGCCAAAGGTTCCAGTGGCACCATTCATCTTGCCCATGTAGTCCTGATTGCGGATCCGGTCCAGCTGCCGGTGCAGCCGGTGGACGTAGACCGCCATCTCCTTGCCCAGGGTGGTGGGTGTGGCCGGCTGGCCGTGGGTCAGGGCAAGCATGGGCAGATCGCGGTATTGTTCTGCCATGGTGGCCAGGTGTTTCTCGATTCGGGTGGCCTTGGGGAGCCAGACCTGTTCGACCCCGCCTCGGATGCAGCGGGCATAGGACAGGTTGTTGATGTCCTCGCTGGTGCAGGCGAAGTGGACCAGGGGAGTCAGCCTGGGAAGTTGTGACTCGGGGCCAAGGGCTGTGGCTGCAGCCTCCAGACGGCGGTCGATGAAGTATTCCACTGCTTTGACATCGTGGTGGGTCTGGGCTTCGATACCTGCCAGTTCGGTGATGCCATCGGCATCGAAATCCTCGGGGATAGCCCGCAGATAAGCCTGCTCAGCCTTGGTCAGAGGCTTTACGCCCGGCAGGACCGGGTGCTGGCCGTTGCCCTGGTAGCCGTTGGCCAGCATGATCATCCATTCGACCTCGACCCGTATACGCTCGCGGTTCAAGGCAGGTTCACTCAGGTAGTCCACCAGATCGCTGGTCTGTCTGCGGTAACGTCCGTCCAAGGGGTTGAGGGGGATGACTGGGGTGATTCGGCTCAGGTTCATGACTCCAGCCTAGACGACCGGGTCAACCAGCAGGAATCGATATGAGTGCTCTTGGGGGTCCGCGTGTCCCGCTCATCGCCGCAGCCTGCCGCGGTAGTAGCGGGTCTCCTGCAGATCGCCCTCGATGGCTTGGGCGAAGTGGTCGTCCTGACGTCGTACGGCTGGTGAATTCTGATCGCTGGCATCAGCCCAGGCCGCACGTTGGTAGGCCATGCCATGGGTGGATTCCTTGCCGGGGCCGGCAGTGGTCACCGACCGGCCAGTTTGGTTGCCACCTGGAGGGGGAGGTCCGCCCGCCCTTCCCCTGACAGTCAGTTGATTGGGCCGCGAGGGGTTGTCGGCTCCATCAAGACTGGAGACCAGTTCCTCGCGCATCTCCACGCTGGTGACCCAGGTGTCTGACCCTATCTGGCGGTGAGCGATGGGTGATCCGACGGTCACGATGTGATCGAAGTGGTAACGGTTGGAAAGATCCGAGGCCATGGTGGCGGCCACGATGCCGCCCTGGGAATGACCTACCAGGCTGACCGGATCGTCCGGACGCACCCCGGCCTCCCGCATGGCCTGGTCCACTAGACGCAGGGAGGCCGCACTTTCGCGCACTGAAGCCTTGTCGCTCATGAGCTGGATGTTTTGGCCCCAGCCGATGGGGGAATCGAGATGGGAGCTGGTGCCGGGTATGTAGACCAGCCAGCGGTCCTTGCCGTCCGCCTCCCGATATCGTTGTACAGCGATGGTTGCGTAAGGAATGCCGTCCCGGCAGGATCCCAAGGCCTCCAGATTCTGCAGAGCGGTGGCGATGTCATGAGCCTCGCCCAACCCCTTGCCCTGTGGCTGGACAGGATCCATCGTGAGCCGGTCACCCTGAAGATGAGCGAGTATCAAGGGCACCAGCAGACCTGGATCGGTGACCAATCTGCCAATAGGATCATGGTAGTCTGAAGTCAGGTCGGACGCGGCGGCGGCCAGCAGAGGCTGATGGATGCCGGCTGTAGTTTCCAGAAATTCCTGGAATTGCGAGGCATCCAGGTTGCCGGTCAGTTTAGCTGCTCCCAGGCTCAGACCGATGGTTCCCAACATGTACGGGGCGATGGGCTGAAAGAGGGTCACGGCCGTGGATATCAGGGAGTCCATCAGCTTTTCCATGAATGATTCCGCATGCGAGTACAACCCGTAGGCCTTGGTCAGCCGATCGGCCACAGACTGGAGTTTGGTGCGTAGGTTTTCGCAGGACTGAGCTTGGTCACGGCAGAAGGTCACCATCAGGTCCAGGGGCAGACGGGCGTGACCTGGTGGCGGCACGGCAGCCTGGGCGCAGGGGAGTGCCGGCAGTCCTGGCATGGTTCTGCGGATGGCCTGATCGGTAAGAATCCATTGTGTCTGCAGGGTGGCCAGGGCACCACCTGCCTGGTTGAGCCGGTCCGCCATGCCGGTCAGATGATCCAATTCGGTGCTGGTGTAACCGTTGGCGTCTGGTGCGGCAGTGATCGTCCGCTTCATGGCTGGCTCTCTTGATCGATCACGTTCAAGGTGCGTCCTGCCTGGACACGCTGATCCTGGCAGAGGGCATCCATGGCCCGTACCTGGGCCCGGTAGGCCTGAGCGGCCTTTCCCTGCCAGTCGACCCTAAGAGCTTGGCCGGCTAACTCGCTCAGGTGGACCAGGGTTGTTCTCGACTGCCGAGCCATATCGGCCAGCATGGTCCGGCAGCGGGCTGCCCGTGCGTGGCAGGGGCAGGCTCCGGCCGCCTCAGGATCGGACAGGTAGGAGGACTGCTCGAGGAAGGAGCCCCAGGTTGGTAGTAACGATGGTGATGACTTGTCCATGCGCCTACTTCATCACCGCGGTCACGCTTGCATGGCGTCGATTGGGCTATGTGGTCGAATGTTGCCTGACCCGTTTTGATGGGGACAGGTCTTTGCAAATGGTTGAGCAATGCCTGGTATGGCCGGTCACCAGGGTTTGACGCCCTTTTCCTGGTCCTGGTGGCCGCCCGTATTGCCTGTTGGGTTGGGGGAGGAGGAGGGATCGCTCTGTTGTTGGTTGCGCTTGAGCAGATCCTCCACCTCAGCCTCCTGCTGCTTGGTCAGCCCAAAGGATGAGCCCTTGCCTGATCCGCTCTTTCCATCCTGCCCATTCTTGGTTTTGTCTGCTTGTTGTTTTTTGAGTACCCGTTCCGTACGTTGGGTCAGCGCAGTACTGGTCGCTTGGTTGGCCTGCGCGGCCTGCCTGGTCTTCGGCAGAAGCAAGGGGCCCGGCCGCGCCGCTTGGGCGAAAAGGCGGTCTGCCTGATCTTGCAGCGCCTTGATTGCTGCCGGGTCTGCCTGTGGGTTTCGGGCCTGCCGGATGCTGGTGTTCAGTGTGCGCGTGGCCTCGTTGTAAGTGGCGATGGCTCTGACGTTGATCAGGCCCCATGCCCCGGCCAGCGCTGCTATCAGGGCTACAACAATAAGAACCAGACGCGTTCGAAGGATCTTCCTGCTCATAGCAATCTCCTCGAAGTACGGATCCATTGCCCTGCCTCAACCAGGACCAGGACCAGTTCCACCAGTGCCAAGGGCCAGACCAGTGGAGTGACATGTCGGCGTACCTGGTCGACCGTGGTCACCCGGTAGCGCTTGGAGACCGAAGCCGTAGCACCCTCGTGGACGGTGACCCCCTTGACCAGGGCCTGATAGTGGCCGCTCATCTCGTCGGCCATGGCCTTCAAGGTGTTCGGGTCCATGGCCGAGATGCCCGGCTGGCCGGTCTGCGGATCCTTCACCCAGCCTCCGGCATCGCTGCCGCCCACATCGGAGGTCAACGGCACCGTGCCTCCCTTGACTGAACCGGTTCCCAGGACAAAAGCCTCGTCCAACCCTTCTCTAAGAGCGCTGAAGGATCGCCGTTCGTCCCTGCCGGTCTGCTCCCCATCGCTGATCAGATAGAGCAGGATCCGGTCGTTGGGATGTCGGTCCTTGGTCTGCTTCAATGCCAGAGTCAGCCGATCGAGAGGAGCGTCCAGACTGGAACCCGAGGAACGGGAGGTGGGCTCTGTGGTCAGCCCACGGGCCCAGTTGTCCACAGCTCGTACGTCGGGGGTCAGGGGCAGATCGACGCTGGCCGAGGCACCGAAACTCAGAGCCGAGAAGGATGCATCCGGATAGATGTCGACCAGGTCTCGAACGGCCGCCTTGGCCGCCTCCAACCGGCTCATGCCGTCCTGGGTTCCATATCCGGCATCCTTGACTGCCATGGATCCGGTCACGTCAACCGCAATGAAGACATCAGTGGCGTTGACGGCCTTGTTGGTGGTTTTGCTGACGGTGCTGGGAGTCAGGACCATGAGGGCCAGGATCAGGACCATGGCGGTGCGTCGGGCCAGGGCCCAGCGATCGGCATCCGTATCCTGTCCCTTACGCAGTCCATGGATGACCAGCGCAATGGCCAGGAGCAAGAGCAGGCCTGCCAGAAGGCCGCCGGCCACCCAGCCCAGAGCAGGCTCAAAGGTCAGGGACTTGAGTATGTTCATCGCTTCAGCCTCCAGGCCAGGAGCAGATATGCGGACAGGGCCAGGGCCAGGGCCAGGGTCCACCAGCCGGGTGCATCCACCAGGCTGGACTGCTCCTGCTGGCGTGGGTCGGCTCCATGGCGACGTTCGATCCGGCGGACCAGCGCGTTGATGGAGTTCCCATCCTGCCGTCGCAGGAAGATACCGCCACGGGCTTCGATCAGCCGCTGCATCTGCTTGGTGGTCTCATCCTCGGTGCCTTGGTCCGGTCCCGAATAGAGCCCGTCCACCGCGATTTCTGCGGCCGAGGTCAGCTTGAGCGCCTCTTCCAGGGTGTACGTGGGTTTGCCGGAGACCACGTTATCGGTGGCCAGGACCAAGGAGCTCGAACGTTGGTCGGCCTTTGCCGGTCGGGTTTGGTTCTTGGGAGCGAATTGCGGCAGGAGCGCAGCACAGCCCACCAGTCCGTCGCCGATCAGTGAGGTGGTGTCCCGGCGGTTCTGCGTGCCCTCCAGCCAGTCGCTGATGTCCTGGTACTGTCGTCCGCTCATGGCGTCGATGCGGTCCTGGGATTGCACCCCGTCCAGGATCCGCCGAGCCTTGCTTAATTCGGCAGTGATCATGTCATAGTCATCAGTCAGGGGGAAGACGGTGCGCGATGTGGAGTTGAAGATGCTCAGAGCCATGCGTTCGCCCCGGAAGTTGCGGACCAGATCGAGGTAGGAGGCGATCACCTGCCGGTCGTAGGGCAGGGTGGACCCGGACACATCAAGACATAGGACAATATCGCGGTTATGACCCTCCTCCAATGTCCGATCGACCCGGGCGGGCCTTGCAGCCAGGCTTAAAACCATCATCAGGGCCAGAGCGAGCAGGATTGCGGCGCAGCGGTTCAATCGCCGCCAGCGCCGCAGGGCCTCGTGGCCCTCCTCGGTGTCCAGGTCGTTGTCCAAGGTCCAGATCCGGGCTCCCGGTTCCTGATCCGGCCGGCCACGACGCGCCATACGGTGAGCCAGCAGGCCCACTGCCAATGCCAGGACCAGAGCCAGGACCGGCAGCCAGGGCCACCTCCAGGACAGATTGCCTATGCTCATCGTGGCCACCGTTCAATCAAATCCCGTACCCAGTCGGCTGCCTGATTCACCGTGGCGTCAGTTCCCTCGCTGTCCCTTGGAAGGGCGAATTCGGGCGGGTAGAGGGCATCTATGGTCTGTCGAAGCAGATCCAGACCCTGCTGCGTACTCGGCGTGCGGGGCTGAGCCTGGATTTCGGCCAAAGTCTTGGATTTCATGTCGCTGTTCCAGGAGTGGGAGGCAAATCCACGAGCGATAGTGGCCAGTGCTGTCATGGCCTGGTCGCGGTCCAGATGGCCCTTGTTGTACTGGGCCACCACCTGATCAATCCGCCGACGCCATGCATCGAGGGAGTCAGAGCTCGCCTGGATCGGATGCTCTTCCTGCTGACGGCGGAACATAGGCAAAAGAATGGCCGCTCCGGCCAGGGCCAGGGCCAGTATGATGGCGGTCGTTGTCAGAGCCAACAGCCAGGTGGGCTGGGTCATGGTGGGCATGACCTTGATTCGGCCATGATCGGACGCAAGACGAATCAGGACGACACCACTCATGCCGCCATCACCGTCCGTCGCATGGGGATGCCCGGTCTGCCGGCTGAAAGCAGGTGGATGAACCTGTTGAACATGGCTGTGCTGGAGTCTGCCCGGATCAGGGAGGCCCCGATTCTGGACAGTTCCCGGCTAAAGGCCTCAATCTGGTAGCGTCTGTGCAGGTCCACAGCTTGCGTCCCGTTCGCGGTTCGCAGGAAAGCCGGGATCCTGCGTCCGCTGGGCGCATCCTTTACCGAGCCCATAGCGGGCTGCTGGCGCAGGGGATTCATGGTCTCCACTCCGATGAGATTCAGGGGGTGGGTGGTTGCCAACTGTCGGATGGTCGGCATCAGGTCTACGTGCAATGCCGACTGGTCGGTGGCGATAACCAGCATGGCCTGCCGGTCCTGGATGCCGGCGGCGTAGCCCAGCAGGGCCTCAAGGTTGCGTGGCTGTTCCAGCGGTGACTCCAGAGCCCGGTCCAGCGTCTGTTCGAATCGAGCGAAGCCGCCCTGGCAGGGTATGCGGCGGATGGCGGACGAATTGACCAGGACCAGATCCACCTCATCGCTGCGGCGCAGGCTTAGGGAGGCGAACATGCACAGGGCGTTGGCGGCTACCTGGATGGCCTGCTCCCCGTCAGGGCAGGTTCCGGACATCTCGCGGCCAACGTCCAGCAACAGCCAGACCTTGCTGGTAACCAGGCGCTCGCGCTCCACCACCATGGGCCGACCCATCCGTGCGCTGGCGTGCCAGTCGATCATGCGGGTTTCGTCTCCGAACTCATAGGCGCGCAGGTCGGCGCGTTCGTCTCCACCGCCGCGTCGGCTGGAGGAGTGCTCACCCTCCAGCAGACCAAGGGCCCTGCGCACCGTGGGAAGCCGCAGGCTGGAGTCCAAGGACTCGATCCGCCTGCGGACCGGGTCGCGATCCGAGCGTCGACGGCTCATGGCACCGGCACCGTGTCGACGATCTGGTCGATGATGTCGTCGCTGCTGATGCCGTCGGCCTGAGCCTCGAAGGTCAGCAGAATCCGGTGGCGGAGTACTGAATGGGCCCAGTCCTTCAGATCCTCGGGAATGACGTAATCCCTGCCAGTCAGCAGGGCTCTGGCCTGGCCAATGCGCACCAGAGCGATGGAGGCACGCGGGCTGGCTCCCAGTCTCACCTGTTCGGCCAGCCCTTGGATGGGCCGCGATCCAGCCCCCCTGCTGGTGGCTGCCAGATCGACTGCATATCGCATGATGGGCTCTGCCACGTGGACCTGCCGGGCCTTCTGCCTCAAGAAGTCCACATCGGCGATGGTCAGTGCGTCCCGATCGTCCTTGCCGGGCATATCGGTGCCTCGACTGGTCAGCATCTGCAGCATTCGAGTCTCCTGGTCGGCATCAGGATAGGTCATGACGGCCTTGAGCATGAACCGGTCCATCTGGGCCTCGGGCAGGTTGTAGGTACCCTCCTCCTCAATGGGGTTTTGGGTGGCGATCACCATGAAGGGCCGGGGCAGGGCTATGCGCTCGCCGCCGATGGTGGTGGCGCCCTCGGCCATGGCCTCAAGCATGGCTGACTGGGTCTTGGCGTTGGAGCGGTTGATCTCGTCCAGGAGAACGAAGTTGGCGTGAATAGGGCCCAGTTGCGTCGAGAAGCGCTGTGTGGAGAAGTCATAAACCTGAGTGCCTACCAGATCCGAGGGCATTAGGTCGGGCGTGCACTGAATCCGCTTGAAGCTGCCGGAGACCGAGGTGGCCAGGG
The DNA here is from genome assembly GCF_026537235.1 of Bifidobacterium sp. B4111. Lineage (NCBI taxonomy): Bacteria > Bacillati > Actinomycetota > Actinomycetes > Bifidobacteriales > Bifidobacteriaceae > Bifidobacterium > Bifidobacterium sp. B4111. The sequence goes on from NZ_JAFNMO010000001.1 coordinate 438,297, forward strand.
TCTGGGCGGCGGTGGTCTTGGCCAAGCCGGGCACGGATTCGATCAGGATGTGTCCGGAGGCCACCAGCGTCAGGATAAGGGCCTCGCGCAGGTTCTCCTGGCCTACCAGAGTCCTTGAAAAGCGGGTTCGGATCCGGTCGGCCAACTGACGGCAACGTTGCAGGTCGTCCTGGCTGATTGGCGGAACCTGCCGGTTCTGACCGGACTGAACAGATGGGGACTGACTGGGGCGTGGTGGGAATAATGCCATAGCAGACATGGTAACGGCATTTCCTGACGATTCAGCCAGCCGGACTCAGGTCAGGGACCAGTCCACCGGCTCGGCGCCCATGGCCTCCAGCGCTTCGTTGGCCTTGGAGAACGGACGGGACCCGAAGAAGCCGTATCGGGCCGACATGGGACTGGGGTGCGGGGATTTGATGATGGCCGCGTTGGTCAGCAGGGGCTCCAGGCTCTGGGCCTGTCTTCCCCAAAGAATGGCTACCAGGGGCCGGATCTTGCCCTCCTGGTCGCGCCTGTCGTTCAGAGCTCGGATGGCGGCGTCGGTGATCTCCTCCCAGCCCTTGTTCCGGTGGCTGGCCGGCTTGCCCACCCGAACAGTCAGGCAGCGGTTGAGCAGCATGACCCCTCGCCGGGTCCAAGGTGTCAGATCGCCGTTGGAGGGCGTGGGCAGGCCCAGGTCAGTACTCAGCTCGGCGTAGATATTGCGCAGGGAGCCGGGGATGGGGCTGACTGCAGGATCCACGCAGAAGCTTAGGCCTACCGGATGCCCGGGAGTCGGATAGGGATCCTGGCCCACGATCAGGACCTTGATGGAGTCGAAGGGGATGGTAAAGGCGCGCAGGATGTTCTTGCTGGCAGGCAGATAGCGGTGGCCCTGGGCCAGCTCGGATCTGAGGAAGTCGCCCATCCGGTGAATGTTGGGTTCGACAGGAGCGAGAGCCTTGGCCCAGCCGGGATCCACCAGGGCACTCAGAGGTTTGCGATGGGGTCGGCCCTGGCCTCCTGCTATGGTCGGAGGGTTGGTACCGGTTCCGTTCGTCGGCGCGGGGGAGGTTGCGGCAATAGGCTGGCTGCTGTTCATAAGGTCACTATATCGCTTGGTGCTATGAGCCGGCCAGGGTTGTCATGGCTCTCCCAGGCTCGCGGGAACGTCGGATGGTCAGTGGGATGCTGCTCCGGCGTCCCATTACCTATAATGGTTCAGGATCCGGTGGAGCAGAGGAGAGTTCATGGCTAGCACGCGCGACAATGGGACGCAGGCGCGCCCCCAGGTTCATGATGCGTTCGACAACCCTCCCAAGGGGCCGGTCGGTGTGCATCGGGGGCCTCGTTCCCTGTCGGTCAGGGTTCTGCCCTACCTGCTGGTGGTGGTCTTGGCCGTGCTGTGCGGACTGGGCCTATGGGCTGCAGTCAGTGGCTCCCTGCCCTGGCAGCAGACGCATACTGATGCCTCACGGGTCATCAGCAGCCATCTGCCCAAGAGGTCTGCATCCTCCTCTGCCTCAGAGAGCAAGACCTCTGCTGAAGAATCCTCACAGGGCCAGGCTTCACAACCGTCCTCGCAATCGCCTTCGGCGAGTGCATCCAGCAGCAGCCCGGCACCCGTGGTCAACAGGGGCACACAGGTGGCGGTCATCAACGGAACCAGGATCACCGGTTATGCAGGCAACAAGCGTCAGGTTCTGGTCAATGCCGGTTATACTGCGGTCACGGCAACCAACCCGCAGGGCGCTCTGTCTGGCGTAAGTACGGTCCGTTACCGTGACGAGGGTGACAAGGCTACTGCCCAGGAGGTGGCCAGCCTGTTGGGCATCACCCAGGTAGAGCAGTCCTCCGTGGCCTCCACTCCGGTGGAAGCCATCCTCATGCAGTGAGGTTCAACCAACCGGACGACCGAGGAAATTCGATGGCAAAAGTTCCCGAATTTCGGCTCGGCGTTTTGCAATTGCCCTATCAATGGGCCTAAACTGACCTTGCCGACCAGGCAGATGCGGTCAGTCTCGTATCTGTTGTGACGCGGCACCTATGTTAAGGAAGTTAGTTATGGCACAAGGCACTGTGAAATTCTTCAGCGCTGGCAAGGGTTACGGATTCATCAATCCCGACGATGGCGGCGAGGACGTGTTCGTGCACTACTCAGCCATTCAGTCCGACGGGTTCAAGACCCTTGATGAGGGAGATAAGGTCGAATATCAGGTGGAGCAGGGCCCCAAGGGTCTGCAGGCAACCAAGGTCACCAAGCTCTGATTGTCGTCTTCTGTATTCGTCATGGTGGATCCCGGTCATTCCGGGGTCCATTTTTTTATAGCATTCGTTTGAGAGCAGAGTGCGGATCGTCTGTGGGCACGGCTGATCGGTCAGGGCCGATATGACATACAGCCTGCAGCGTATTTTCCACTCAGGTTGGCACTCGGCTCCACCGAGTGCTAATCTGCTGAATTAGCACTCGAGGTGCGGGAGTGATAACACGACAGCTGACGGTCGGGTTCCGTTCCACGCCGACGGTGGGTCATGAAACCTCAAGCCATGACGGAGGAAGCAACAATGGCAAAAATCATCGAGTATGACGAGGAAGCTCGTCAGGGCATGCTTGCCGGCCTGGACAAGCTGGCCGACACGGTCAAGGTCACGCTGGGCCCCAAGGGTCGCAATGTGGTGCTGGACAAGTCCTACGGCGCGCCGACCATCACCAACGACGGTGTCTCCATCGCCAAGGAGATCGACCTGGAGGATCCTTACGAGCGCATCGGCGCCGAGCTGGTCAAGGAAGTAGCCAAGAAGACTGATGACGTAGCCGGAGACGGCACCACCACCGCCACCGTACTGGCCCAGTCCCTGGTGCATGAGGGTCTGAAGAACGTGGCTGCCGGGTCCAACCCCATCGCCCTGCGTCGCGGCATCGAGAAGGCGGCCGATGCCATCGTCAAGGAGCTCGTGGCACAGTCCAAGGAAGTCGAGACCAAGGATCAGATCGCTGCCACCGCCACCATCTCTGCAGGCGACCCCGAGATCGGCAATGAGATCGCCGAGGCTCTGGACAAGGTCGGTCAGGACGGCGTGGTCACCGTCGAGGACAACAACCGCTTCGGCCTGGACCTGGAGTTCACCGAGGGCATGCGTTTCGACAAGGGCTACATCGCTCCCTACTTCGTCACCAACAACGACGACCAGACCGCCGTTCTGGATGATCCATACATTCTGCTGACCTCAGGCAAGGTCTCCAGCCAGCAGGACGTGGTCCACATCGCCGAGCTGGTCATGAAGACCGGCAAGCCGCTGCTGATCGTCGCTGAGGACGTGGACGGCGAGGCGCTGCCCACCCTGATCCTCAACAAGATCCGCGGCACCTTCAACTCCTGCGCCGTCAAGGCCCCTGGCTTTGGCGACCGCCGAAAGGCCATGCTGCAGGATATGGCCATTCTGACCGGCGCACAGGTGGTTTCCGATGAGCTCGGCCTCAAGCTGGACTCCATCGACATGAGCGTGCTGGGCACCGCCAAGAAGGTCATCGTCTCCAAGGACGAGACCACCATCGTCTCCGGAGGTGGTTCCAAGGACGAGGTCTCCGCTCGCGTGGGCCAGATCCGCACCGAGATCGAGAACACCGACTCCGACTACGACCGTGAGAAGCTGCAGGAGCGGCTGGCCAAGCTGGCCGGCGGCGTGGCCGTCATCAAGGTCGGCGCAGCCACCGAGGTCGAAGCCAAGGAGCGCAAGCACCGCATCGAAGATGCTGTCCGCAACGCCAAGGCCGCCATCGAGGAGGGCCTGCTGCCCGGAGGTGGCGTGGCTCTGGTTCAGGCCGCTGCCAAGGCCGAGAAGGATGTCAAGCTGGATGGCGACGAGTCCACCGGCGCATCCATCGTCTTCCGCGCCATCGAGGCCCCCATCAAGCAGATTGCCGAGAACAGCGGCGTCTCCGGTGACGTGGTCATCAACAAGGTTCGTTCGCTGCCTGCTGGTCAGGGCTTCAACGCCGCCAACAACGAGTACCAGGATCTGCTGGAGGCCGGCGTGGCCGACCCTGTCAAGGTGACTCGTTCTGCTCTGCAGAACGCTGCCTCCATCGCCGGGCTCTTCCTGACCACCGAGGCCGTCGTGGCCAACAAGCCTGAGCCTCCGGCACCTGCTGCCGCTCAGCCTCAGGGCGACATGGGCTACTGATCCCTCGAGGTTCGGCCCGGCTTTTCGGCCGAACTGATTGATCGCCAAGGACAGGGGCCTGCGCACCGGATAATGGTGCGCAGGCCCCTGTCTCTGTTCTTGTACTCGTTGACCGTCTGTTTTCGTTTTCCGCATATGCTTGCCAGGTCCGGGGCCGATCCGCCATGATCACATAGCTCCAGGTTGCTTGCATGTATCAACCAGGCGTCAGGCTCCGGCAAACAGACGGGTGGCCTGGGCCTCGGTGTCCGCATAGAGCGACGATGCCTGTGTCAGAGCTGCCTGGATACCTTCAAGCGCCTGTTCCATCTGAGCCTGCGAGGCGCGCCACTGCTGGGCCACCGTGGCGAATTGGCTGGCCGCCGAGCCCTGCCAGACGCTTTGCAGATTGTCCAGATTGGTGTACATTCCCGCCACGGCATCTCTGATGGCTCCTATTGAGCCGCTGACCGCGCCGGAGGCTGTCTGTATCTGATCAGAATCAACTTGGAATCGTGTCATGATTGTCCTTTCCGTGAATGGCGGTGATGGTGGGGGAGTCCACTGCCGTCAACCGCTACTGTGGACACTATGACAGTGTTCAAGCAGTTGCCCCGTCCGCGGATCCATGTGGTCGAACGAGTCCCCTTCCACAAGACGAATCCTGTCGGCGTTTCACCCATAAGGCGGGTGCTGGCTTTCCTGCTCCTGATGATTGTGATGGTCGGCGTCCTGGGGCCGATCAAGGCTTTTGCCGATGAGCCTCAGAATGGGGCCGGAACCATGACCGACACGATCACCGATCCGCAGAATTTGCTGGGTTCTGACGTGGGATCAGTCAAGGATGCCATTGAGGAAACCGCGCAGCAGACAGGAGTATCGGTCCGACTGCTCTACCTTCCGCATTTCTATCAGGGTGTTAAGCCTGAGACCTGGGCATCCAGGGTGCTCGAATCGATGAAGCCCACCCACGACACGGTTCTGCTGGCTGTGGCCTCTCAGGACGGCAAATTGGTCGTGGCGGTCTCCAGCAACTCGCAGGCCTGGCTCAAGGACCAATCCAGCGTGGATCAGCTCTCGCAGGCGGCTCTGGAGCCAGTCACCAAGGGCCGCAATCCCGACTGGGTGGGCTCGGCCAAGGCCATGATGGACCAGGTTGAGACTCTTGACCAAAACCACCGGCATCACCGGGTGATGATCATTGCTCTTTCGGCGACGGTTGTCGTCCTGATCGTGCTGGGCGTAGCCGTTACGATTTGGTGGCGTCGCAGTAGCCGAACCGGGGCTCATCATCGCAAGTCCGGCGCTGCAAAGAAACAATTACGCCCGGCAGAGACGGTCAGCAAACTATCAGAGAATACCCAGAAAGTGGCGGCAAGCTGAAGCCATGAGCAAACCGACGCAAGCACAACTGGTCGTGGTCGACGACGAACCGTCCATCAGGGATCTGCTGGTGGCCTCCCTGCACTTCGCGGGCTTTGCTGTCGAGACCGCGGCATCCGGCTCCGAGGCCATCCAGGTCATTGAGCGCACCCAGCCAGATCTGATTGTCTTGGATGTCATGCTGCCTGACATCGATGGGTTCACGGTCACCTCACGCATCCGTCAGGAGGGGATCGATGCGCCCGTGCTCTTCCTGACCGCCAGGGATGACACCCAGGACAAGGTCATGGGACTGACTGTGGGCGGCGACGATTATGTGACCAAGCCTTTCAGCCTGGAGGAGGTTGTGGCCAGGATCAAGGCCATACTGCGCAGGACCCGCGAACACCAGGAGGACGATCCGGTCATTCGTGTGGGCGATCTGGAGATCAATGAGGATTCCCACGACGTCACCAGGGCCGGTCAACCCATCGACCTGAGCCCGACCGAATACAAGCTGCTGCGCTACCTGATGGACAACGAGGGTCGTGTGCTCAGCAAGGCCCAGATCCTGGACCATGTCTGGCAGTACGACTGGGGCGGCGATGCGGCCATTGTTGAATCTTACATCTCATACCTGCGCAAGAAAGTGGATGGCATCACCGTCAGTGACGGACAAGGCGGTGAGCGCAAGGTCACCCCGCTGATTGAGACCAAGCGCGGCATCGGCTACATGATCAGGGCTCCCAGGCAGAACGCATCGGACGGCGGCGATGGCGACTAGTCCCGAGGGTCCGCTCCCCAAGACAGAATCGTCGGCCATTCCCGGCACGAAGACGGCTGACGGGTCCAAGTCCTTCATGGGTTCGGACTCCGGCAAGGCATCCGGCTCCAGCAAACCGAGGGATCGCTCCTTGCCTAGGTCGCCTCTGGCTGCCATCCCCCTAAGCACCAAACTTGTGGCCAGCATGCTCATTCTGCTCATCGTGGGCACGGTGGGCGTTTCTGTAGCCATCTGCCAGATGGCCGACGACTATCTGATGAAGCGCACAGACTCGCAATTGATCCGCCAGGCCAACCTAGGCATTCGCAACGCCACCCTCCTCCGTCAGGAGGATCTGAGCAAGAACGGGCTTGGCCCCACCGACTATTTCCTGCAGATCCGCGACGACGACCTGCACATCATTTCGGACGATCTGAATCCGATGCAGGTCAATGGGGTCGTCTCCCGCCCGCGTCTTCCGGCCGACGGTAGCCTGGGCTCGATACCCTTGGGCCAGCCGACCACGGTACCAGCCTACGTGCGCGGCTCTCAGCAGGCCTCGCCCGACCGGGACACCATGAAGCGAGCCAGAGCCTCCTGGCGGGTGGTGGCCATGCAGTGGAAGCTAGGCAACGAGCTGGACGGTTCCGAAATCAGCGGCGTGCTCTTCATTGGCCTGTCCATGAGCGATCAGGATGAGGCTGTGCATGATCTGACGGCTTTCTGCATGATCATTTCCGTCGTGGTGGTCCTTCTGGGTGGAGTCATCTCGGTCCTGCTGATCCAGTCCACCCTGGTTCCCCTCAAGCGCATTGAGAAGACCGCTGCAAAGATAGCGGCTGGCGACCTTTCTCAACGCATTCCCAGTTTCCCGGAGAATACCGAGGTGGGTTCCCTGGCAGCATCCCTGAATGCCATGCTGACGCGAATCGAGCATTCCTTCGACGAGCAGCGCCAGACCACTGAGAAGATGAAACAGTTCGTTTCAGATGCCAGCCATGAGCTGCGCACCCCACTGGCTGCCATCCACGGCTATGCGGAGCTTTACAGGATGCAGCGTGACTATCCAGGGGCTTTGGAGCGGGCCGACAAATCCATTCAGCACATCGAGGACTCCTCCACCAGGATGACTGTCCTGGTCACGGATCTGCTCTCGCTTGCACGCCTGGATGAGGGCAGGGGAATCGACCCGACCCTGGCGGTCGATTTGACTGGACTGGTGCGAGATGGGGTGGATGACCTGCATGCCCTGGACCCGGGCAGGCAGGTGGCTACAGGAAAGGTATGCCTGCATACCGAGGATCAGCCAGCCCTCCAGGAGGTCCCGGTCGCAGCCAACAAGGGTCTGCCAGGCCTCAAAGGGCGCAGCAAGGAGAAAATCACCGTGGGCGGGCACTTGGGTCCATCTGTCAGTCTGGACATTCATGTAGGCCCCTTGCCCTCGGTGCAGGTGACTGGCGATCCCAGCCGTCTGCGTCAGGTGATTACCAATATCGTGGGCAATATCCACCGCTATACCCCATCTGATTCGCCTGTTCGGGTGGGATTGGGCCTGGTCAAGGCGACCATCGCTCCAGCGGATCTGACAAGGTTGGAGGCCGCCGAATCCTCGCTGGGACGTCTGACAGAAGCGATCCAAGTGGCAGAGAACAGCCATGTGGGCACCGACTACGCCATTATTCGCGTGGTCGACCACGGGCCGGGCGTCCCGGAGGAATCCAGGTCCAGGCTCTTCGAGCGCTTCTACACAGCCGATCCATCCAGGGCTCGGGAGAAGGGCGGCACGGGGCTGGGTCTGGCCATTGTACAATCCATTGTCAAGGCCCATCAGGGGTTCATCTGCGCCTCGCAGACCCCGGGGGGCGGCTTGACCTTCACCATCGTCATACCCCAGGGCGTCAGGCAGGATCAGGGGGGCGTTGAGGATTAGGCCAATCCTGCTGCCAACCCGTTCCGTATGCCCATGACAAGATGGGTCGTCCTGCCTGTCCAGGTCAGGTAGACTGATTTCGGATATACCTGTACAAGAAGCAACGTAAGGAAGTGGCAGAGCATGCCCAGCGGGAGAGTACGATGGTACGACGCCAAGCGGGGGTTCGGGTTCATCACGGATGAACAAGGTGGGGATGTCTTCCTGCCATCATCAGCCCTGCCTGCTGGGGTATCCACCATACGCAAGGGATCCCGGGTGGAGTTCTCGGTGGCTGAGGGCCGCAAGGGCCCCCAGGCACTGGATCTGAAGCTGGTGGGGCCTACCCCCTCCATTCTGCGTGCCAAGCGTCCCGATCCGGACGATATGGCCGCCATCGTGGAGGATCTGATCAAGCTGCTGGATTCAGCTGGCAATGGACTGCGTAGGCACCACTATCCAGGTCGGGCTGAATCCGCCAAGCTGGCTACCCTCCTGAGGGCTGTGGCCGATGACTTTGACGTGCCGGACTGAGCGGACGGCGAGAAGAATCCGACGTGGATCGGTTGATCCGGTCCCACTGATGATGAAGGTGTGATAGATGGTTCAAGAGGACTTGGATCCTGAGGAACTGGCCAGGCGAGTAGTTCTGAGCGTGGCTGCCGACAGCGATGAGGTCGGTGGGCTGGTCGGACGCACCCTGATCGGGGATGGAGTCTGGGACTACCGGTTCGCTTCGGCCATCAAGGGCTACGAGGGCTGGCAATGGTCGGTCACTCTATACCGTGATGAGGATGCCGATACCTGGACTGTTGATGAATCGTCTCTGGTGCCCACCGATGCGGCCCTGCAGCCCCCGGCATGGGTCCCCTGGAGGGATCGTCTGCTGCCTTCGGATCTGAGCGTGACCGATGCCATGGGGACCGATCCCGACGACCCCAGGCTGACGGACGGATACAAGCCTGCGCAGACTAGGCTTCAGAATTCTGAAGTACAGCAGACCTCAGAAGACAATGAAGAGGGCCGGAAAGCATCAGCCTCGGTTGATGCTGACGGTGCGGTTTTCCGTCTGGCAGACCGCGCAGGTGGCGAAAAAGACGTTCACGAGCATGATCCGGATGGTCAGGTTTCCTTGGGCGTAAAGACCTCTTCCGACGACCTTGACGAGGCCGTCGACAGCTTCGCTCTGACTCGTCGGCACTTGATGACAGCCGAGGCCAGGTCCGTCACTGCCAAGCGCTGGTACGAGGGGCAGCACGGTCCTAAGTCCCTGTCGACTCGGACGGCCAAGGGCAAGGCCTGCGAGACCTGCGGCTTCCTGATTCCCTTGGCAGGTGATCTGGGGACCATGTTCGGCGTCTGTGCTAATCGTTGGAGTCCGGACGACGGGCGGGTGGTCTCCATGGATCATGGCTGCGGCGAGCATTCCGAGATCGAGCCCCAGGAGGAGTCCCATCTCTGGGTCCAGTCCCAGCCGGCCTATGACGATCTTCATATCGATGTGGTCAGGCAGAAGCCCCGCGAGGAGCGCCCTGAGGTGGAACTCATGGAGCAGATGCAGTCGGAAGACGGCTCAGAGGACTGATTCCAAGGCCTCGTTGCGTTCAGAGCGCAATCCCCGGTGGGCCGAGAATAAACGTCACCGTAAATCTGTAGAGTGAATTACGGATCAAAGGGAAGGACAAGTATGTTCGAACGGTTTACCGACCGTGCGCGGCGGGTGATTGTGCTGGCGCAGGAAGAGGCCCGCACTCTGCAGCACAATTACATCGGCACCGAGCACCTCCTCCTGGGCCTGATCAGGGAAGGTGACGGTGTTGCCGCCAAGGCCCTGGCCTCCAAGGGCGTGGAACTGGATGCCACCCGCAAACAGGTCGAGGAGATGATCGGTAAGGGCAATGCGGTTCCCAATGGGCACATCCCATTTACGCCGCACGCCCGTCAGGTCCTGGAGCTGTCGCTGCGTGAGGCGCTTCAGCTGGGCCACTCTTATATTGGCACTGAGCACATTTTGCTGGGACTCATTCGCGAGGGTGAAGGCGTCGGCACCCAGGTGCTGATCAAGATGGGCGTGGACTTGGGCGATCTGCGGACCGCCACGATTGACATGATTCGCGGCAACCACGAGGGAAGCGATGCTGGCAAGGGTGATCTGGCCAATGCCGGCGGCGTTTCCAACAAGGGCGGCCAGACCGGTTCAGCCATCCTGGATCAGTTCGGCAGGAACCTGACCCAGGAAGCCGCTGAAGGCAAGCTGGACCCGGTTATCGGCCGGGCCAACGAGATCGAGCGGGTCATGGTCGTTCTGTCCAGAAGGACCAAGAACAACCCTGTGCTGATCGGAGAGCCCGGTGTAGGTAAGACCGCCGTGGTCGAGGGTCTGGCGCAGAAGATCCATGAAGGCGATGTGCCCGAGACCCTCAAGGGCAAGCAGGTCTACTCGCTGGATCTGGGCTCCATGGTGGCCGGTTCACGCTACCGGGGCGACTTCGAGGAGCGTCTGAAGAAGGTGCTCAAGGAGATCAAGACCCGGGGTGACATCATTCTCTTCATCGATGAGATTCATACCATCGTCGGCGCAGGTTCGGCTGACGGGGCCCTGGGAGCCTCCGACATGCTCAAGCCTCTGCTGGCCCGCGGCGAACTGCAGACCATCGGAGCAACCACTACCGACGAGTACCGCAAGTACATCGAAAAGGATGCAGCCCTGGAGCGGCGTTTCCAACCGATTCAGGTTTCCGAGCCCAGCATCGCCCAGACCATCGAGATCCTCAAGGGTCTGCGCGGCCGCTACGAGCATCATCATCACGTCACTATCACTGACAAGGCTCTGCAGTCGGCGGCCGAGCTCTCCGCGCGCTACATTCAGGACAGGAACCTGCCTGACAAGGCTATCGACCTGATTGATGAGGCCGGCGCACGTCTGCGCATTAAGCGGCTGACTGCCCCGCCGGAGCTCAAGGAGCTGGACACCAAGGTGGATCGTATCTCCGCTCAGAAGGACCAGGCCATCAAGGACCAAGACTTCGAGAAGGCCGCTCAGCTGCGTGACAGCCAGGAAAAGCTGGAGGCCGAGCGCAAGGAGAGGGAGCAGGCCTGGCACGAGGGCGAGTCCGACGTCAAGATGGTTGTCGACGAAGATGTGATCGCCGAGGTGGTCTCCTCGACCACCGGCATTCCGGTCTTCAAGCTGACTCAGGCCGAGTCCAAGAAGCTCTTGGGTATGGAGAAGGAACTGCACAAGCGGATTATCGGCCAGGATGAGGCCGTCTCCGCCCTGTCCCGCTCCATCCGCCGTACCCGTGTGGGCCTCAAGGATCCCAAGCGTCCCGCAGGTTCCTTCATCTTCGCTGGTCCCACCGGCGTGGGCAAGACCGAGCTGGCCAAGGCTCTGGCCCAGTTCCTCTTTGATGATGAGGATGCCCTGATCCGCGTGGATATGTCCGAATTCTCGGAGAAGTACTCCACCTCTCGTCTCTTCGGCGCCCCTCCGGGGTACGTGGGATACGAAGAGGGTGGCGAGCTGACCGAGAAGGTCAGGCGCAAGCCATTCTCCGTGGTCCTCTTCGACGAGATCGAGAAGGCTCATCCGGACATCTTCAACACTCTTCTGCAGGTGCTGGACGACGGCCATCTGACCGATGGACAGGGTCGCGTGGTGGACTTCAAGAACACCATCATCATCCTGACCACCAACCTGGGAACCCGCGACATCGCCAAGGCGGCCAACACCGGCTTCAACGTGAGCGGCAACACCGAGACCTCCTATCAGCGAATGAAGGATCAGGTGACCAGCGAGCTCAAGCAGCAGTTCAGGCCCGAGTTCCTGAACCGCCTGGATGACATCATCGTCTTCCAGCAGCTGACCGAGCCTCAGGTCCGTCAGATTGTCGATCTGGACATCGCTCAGCTCAACGATCGTCTCTTCGAGCGCCACATGTCCTTGGATCTGACCGACAAGGCCAAAGATCTGCTGGCCGAGAAGGGGTTCGATCCGCTCCTGGGTGCCCGGCCTCTACGTCGCGTCATCCAGCGGGACATCGAAGATGCCGTCTCCGAGAAGATCCTCATGGGTGAGCTTACAGACAATGAGTCCGTTCAGGTTGACGCCGAAGGCGAGGGCATCCTGGGCGAGTTCACCTTCACCGGCAAGCCCTTTGAGGGACCCAGGCATGCGGCCAGCTCCGCTGATGGACAGGACCAGAAGCCCGAACTGGTTGGAGCTTCGGTCGGTTCTTCCGAGGCTGATGTTCCGCCAGTAGGCGAGGCTGACGGCCAGAGCCAGGATGGCCAGGGTCCTGAGCAGTCTGGCCAGAGTTCGCCTGCTGGTGACTGAGATACATGGTTAATGCCTGACGCGGCTGACTGAAGTGGGGCTGGAGCACTTGGATAGTGCTCCAGCCCCACTTATTTGATGCTGCCGAGGATCGGTGCTGATCTCTGCAATATCGTTCTTGAAGCATCGCTTGAAATATATAGTGTCTGTTGGCAGAGTGAGCTCCGCATTCGCCTTGCCTTACGAGTCCGTCGAAGGGCTCGATCGTTTTCTTATATCAGCTTCGAGGCAGCGATGAAGTTGACAGCGACTGACCCCAGCGTTCCCAGGTCAGCCTTCCATTCACAACGGCTCGTTTGCTTAAGTAGTCGAGGACTCAGATGGTTGCGGGATGGAGCACTTAAGCCAGGCATGGACTAAGTGCTTGACGCGGCCCTGACTGCTCAGAACAGGGGATGCAGCAGCAGGGCCAGAAGGTAGAGGGACATGAGAGCGATGAACAGGATGTCCATCCTGCCCAGTCGCAGCAATCGGTAGTGGGTGCGTTCTTGACGGCTGCCCTCATAGCACCGGGCGTCCAATGCCCGGCTCAGGTTATCAGCGTGGCGCAGGGCTCCGGCGAAGACGGGGACTGTGATGGCTATGGCTGCATGTAGGCGTTGCGAGAGCGAGCCGGACTCGATGGATCCGCCGCGGGCGGCCTGGGCCTCAACGATGGCCTGAACTTCACGTCCCAAGGTGGGGATGAAACGCAGGGCCAATGAAAGGACCAGAGCAATCTCATTGGTGTGTATGCCCAGCTTTGACAGTGGGCTCAGCAGGGATTCACAGGCATCGGTCATCTGCGTCGGCGTGGTGGTCTCCACTAGGAGCGCTCCCAGAAAGATAATCAGCATAAAGCGGCAGGCATAGAGTACGGCCACCCAGATGCCGCCAGTGGTCAGCACGAATGGGCCCCAGGCAGTCAATTTCCGGCCGGTTTGCGTGACCAAAAGATTGAACACAGCCAGCAGAAGCATGAGGGCCAGAAAGCCTTTGACCGAGTTCATGATGGAACGCAGTGGGGCCCGGGCGGCGGCAAAGAGACCCACAGTGACCACCAGCGCCAGAACAAGCTGCCTTGGCGTGGAGATAGCGAAGGCGGTGAACATGGCTAGGAGGAAGGTTGCCAGCTTGGCTCGCGGGTCAAGTCTTGCCAGCAAGGACAGGGGTTTCTGGTCGGTCTGAGTGCGATTGGTTTCCTTCTCCGCTGCTTCTGTTGCCAGCAGTTGATGGTAGCGCTTCACGACTTCAGCAGCAGGCCCATAGGCCAGTGTTTCTCCATGCTCCAGGAGCAGGGTCTGGTCGGCCAGGCCCAGGGCCTCACGATCGGCGTGCGTGCTCATGACGATGGTGACACCGCGCCGATGGAGCACTCGAAGCAGTGTCATGATGCGTGCGCAGGCCTGGGGATCGAGACTGGCAGTGGCCTCGTCCAAAACCAGCAGTTGCGGGCTGCAGGCCACGACTCCGGCGATGGCCACCAGGCGCCGCTGGCCCCCCGAGAGGTCGAAGGGGGAGCGGTCGGCCAGATCACTGATGCCCAGGAGCTTCATGGCTTCATCCACCCGATGCTGCACCTGTTCGGGCCCGTAGCCCAGGTTGTGTGGACCATAGGCGATGTCCTGGGCAACAGAATCCGCAAAAAGCTGATGTTCGGGGTATTGCATGACATAGCCGACTCGTTGGCGCAGCAGCTTCAGATTCTGGCGCCGCAGATGCCTGGCCTTGGGCCGGTCGGGTCCGGCCAGGGGCAGGCCGGCCACCTGGATGGACCCGCTGTCGGGAGTGGCCAGGGCGCAGATGAGCCTGGCCAGTGTGGACTTGCCGGATCCGTTGCGCCCGATGATGGCCAGGGTCTGTCCTGCCGCCAACTCCAGACTCACATGGCTGAGCACTTGGTCGTCGGCATCGGGAAAGCTGTAGGAGACGCCCGAGAGTTTGACCATAGTATCAGCCTGATCGCCGACCGTAGATTTCGTATCCGCATGTATCGTCGCGCTCTGGCTTGATGTATTCCGATCCGGTTCGCTGCCTGCCTGCTGGGCATCTTCGCGGGCAAGGACAGGCAGGTTTTGTCCTTCCAGGATCCGGACCGGGTTTCCTGAGGCCAGGATGTGCCCATGGTCAAGCACGAGGACCCGATCAGCATGCCTGGCCTGCTCGAGCAGGTGGGTGATGTGGACGACAGCTGTGCCCTGGGCCGTCAGCCGACGCAGAATTGATTGGATCTCCTGTCGACCGGCCGCGTCGAGCATGGCGCCAGGTTCGTCCAGCACCATCATGCCTGGATTCATGGCCAGGCTGCCGGCCAGGGCCAGTCGTTGCTGCTGTCCGCCAGACATGCGGGTGGGATTATCATTCATCCTCGTCTGCAGATCTACCTGCTTCAGGGCCGCTGGCACGCAGGAAAGCATCTTTTGGCGGGGCATGCCCAGATTCTCGGGTCCAAAAGCCACGTCGTCCTGGGCAACGGTGGTTACGATCTGGTCTTCGGGGTTCTGAAAGACCATGCCGATGCTCCGCCGTGTCTGTCGGTAGGCCTCAGTATCGATCTGTCGGCCCTGCCCCGGCGTATCTGAGCAGACCGCTCGACCCATAAGCTCGACCTGGCCGTGGTCAGGTGCCGCCGCACCCGAGAGGATGCTTCCCAGAGTGGATTTGCCGGAACCATTTGCTCCCAGGATGCACAGATGTTCGCCTGCATGCACTTCCATGGACAGGTGGTCCAAGGCCCAGGTCCGGCCTCCGTCATAGGAGAAAGAGACCTGGCTGAGCCGGGCGACGGTCGCCTTCGAATCCGCTGAATCCGAGACTGCGGATTGGGTCATGGATGCCGCCATGACGTTCCGAACCGCCGTGGCCTACTTGTTGATCAGTGTGGAGATGGGCTTGTAGATCAGGAAGGTGACCACGCCGTGGATGGCGAACTTCATCAGGTTGAAGGGCAGGAGGATCGGCACGATCATGGCGGCCACCTTGGCCATGGACATGTGCGCGTAGAAGGGGGTGATTACCACGTTGCACAGGATGGCTGCGATCACGCCCAGAATAGCACCGGAGACGATCCCGATGACCGCTCCTTTACGGCTGTGCAACCTGCGGTAGACCAAGGCTGCCGGCACGCTCAGGGCCAGGGCCACGATCATCGAGATCAGAGCGCCGAAGGGGTTGGTGAACAGGTGAGGGACGAATCCCAGGATGGAGATGATGGCGGCAGCCGCTGGTCCGAAGGCGAAGCCGCATACCAGGACGACGATGCCTGAGGGGTCGTATTTGAGCCAAGGAGCCGCTGGAAAGATCGGGAAGGAGAAAAAGCTCAGCACCATGGCCAGGGCTACGAAGAGCGCGTAGACCGCGATCCGCCTGGTAGACCAGCGTCCTGAACCGCCCGCTCCTGTGGAATGGATATCATTGAAGCGCGTGTCCTTGTTCGCAACGGTGTGTGTATGAGAATTGGACATGCTCATAGAAAGCCTCGTTTCTTCCATCCGGACTGTAACCGTTGGCTTCGGACTTTGACCGATATCCACCGCTTGCGCGGGTCGCGGGCTCCCGGCATTCAGCCGGATACCGCCAGTAAGGACTTCCACCTTCCCTGAAACTGACAATTTCAATATAGCTGTGCTCTTTGGAATGGTCAATCCCCTCTCGCTGCTGGTGCATTTCTAGACACTCCGAGAAAGAAATAAAACCGCCGTCCATGCAACTATTGCAGCCTGCACAACGAATATGAGGTTGTATAAAGTTCACAATGTTGCAAGGAGGCTGGAGCGTGGTGAGGATGGGCGACCATCTGCTGCCTACGGATGAAGCTATGCATCCGGCCCTTGTCAGACAAACAAGTGACGGAGACGCTGACGGTGGCCAATCCCAAGCAGAGGACCTGGAATGGATCAGAAGCATACTGTCCACCAGATCCTTTCGCGCAGCCGATGACTTGGTTCGCAAGTATTACGACGACCTGCTGGTCTACATCCGCGCTCAGGTCGGCGACAGGGAGGAGGCGCGTAACCTTGCTCAGGATACTTTCGTCGCTATTCTGCGGTCATTGGGCGGCTACGATCCGAACAAGTCCAGCTTCCGAACCTGGATCCATCGCATTGCCACCTACAAGGTCATCGACTACTGGCGGATACGCCGCAGACGACAGCGGCAGGAGACACAAGTACTTGTGGTATCCGGCCACGATCAGCATGATGACCCGGCCGACCAGACCTTCAAGGACGACTTGGTTGGTCGGATTGAAGACAGGATTTCACAGGCTCCGGTCCCGGCGCAGGAGGTCTTGCGCCTCCATCTGTACGCCGGCTATGGGTTCGCGCAGATCGCTGAGGTTTGCGGAGAACCTGAAAGCACGGTCAAGGCTCGGTATTACCGACTCTTGGACAATTTGAGGAAGGAGTTTGGTCATGAATCGGTCTGAACCTGATATCCGTCCCATTCTGGCGGCTCTGCAGGGTAGCGACCTTGAGTGCGATGATGCTGCTGAAACTCAGGTCGGCGGCTCCAAAATGCGCGAGCGATCCATAAAAACGATTGTCCGCAAGGGGATGGGAAAACGGCCTGGGCTGATCTGGACCCTTGTAGCCATGGTTCGTTCCCTGGGCCTGAGAAACCTGCTCTTTGGCCTCTGGGACTGTGTGTTCATCGGCCTGATCCTGACGCTGGCGGTCTGGGCGGCCGTCTTTGGCTCCTTCATGAAGACCGCTTGGCCTAGCAGGGTCGATAGGATATTCGGTCTGGTTGTCCCCATATTCGTCTGCTCGCCTGCTCTTTTCCTGGTAGTGCACCTTTTGGTAGTGCTCAAGGAGCGGAACCTGAATACCTTGAATCTAATCAGAACCTGCAGGTGGTCATTCCGCCAGATAGCTGCAGTCAGGATGCTCCTGTTCGGCATGGTCAGCATGATGATTTCATCCTTGGCCACCGTCCTATTGGCGCAGACGACCAATCCGGGGCTGTCCACCATGACCCTTTTGGGGATCAGCTTCTCCTCCCTCTTTCTCTTTTCCTTGGCTCAGATATGGGTGGAGGAACATGTGCGTGGAGAACTGTCCATCTACCCGGTTCTCGGACTCTGGATTGTGCTCGGCTGGATTCTTTATCTTACTCGATTTGCCACCGCTCCCATTCTTTTCTTCATTCCGCCGGCTCTAAGCCTGGCGACGGGCCTTGTCCTTCTGCTGATCTTCCTTCTTGTTCTGCATGAACGCTGCGTGGGATCAATGCTGCCAAAGCGGACATGCGGATGAAAAGACTGGCGACTGTATGAGGACAGAATCGCACATGTTTAGCCTGAAAGGACGGTAAGTTTCGTGTTGCACTTGTACCATGTGTCAAAGAGCTTCAGGGACAAACGGGTGATCGACGATCTGAGCCTCTCTATTGGAACCGGCGTCCATGGGCTCCTCGCGCCCAACGGAGCAGGCAAGACCACGCTGATCCAAATGATCGCCACCCTGATCCGCCCGGATTCGGGAGACATCACTTGGAACGGGCAGGACATCATGATCATGGACGAGGATTATCGGGGCCTCCTAGGGTATCTGCCCCAAAAATTCGGCTATTACCCAGACTACAGCGCTCAGGATTTTTTGATGTACATAGCAGCCCTTCAGGGGATTGGTCACAAACGGGCCAAGCCTCTGGCTAAACATCTGCTAGAGATTGTGGGGCTTAAAAACCATGGCAAGCAGAAGATGAAGACACTCTCCGGGGGCATGATTCAGCGCGTGGGATTGGCGCAGGCCATGATCAATGACCCGGAACTGATGATTTTGGACGAGCCGACCGCAGGTTTGGATCCACGCGAGCGCGTCCGTTTGCGCAACCTAGTCCATGCGCTTTCGCACGATCGGATTGTCATCCTATCCACCCATATCGTCTCTGACCTGGAGACTATCGCCGACCATGTCATCATGCTTAAGGATGGACGGATCTGCTGCAACCAGTCACCAAGGCAAATAACTCGCAGGCTGGAAGGCAAAATATTCCTGGTTCCTGCAGATTACCGCTTAGGGGAGGGGCAGCTGCTCCTTGAGGAGGAGCTGGACGGGGATGCGACCCGTCTGAGAATCTACTCGCCTGCGCCACCGTCCCAGGGCCAGGGTGTTCCTGCCAACTTGGAGGATGCCTTCCTGGTGATTTACAGGGACGGGGAGTAGCGATGCAGCATACTTCGCCGAATCAGGCTCGCAATCCCTTCTCTTGTCAAGGATGCCTTTTATGAGATGGACGGTGATCAGGAACGAGATGCGACATCTTCTGGGTACCTCCTTTTGGCTGGTACTCTGTCTGTCTCTTGGATTCGTTTTCTGTCTAAATCTAGCCATGTATGACCAGATTCTCACTGACGAAGCTCATCATGACCTGGCTAGCTATGGATTGCATGTCAGTCAGTCCACCATTGCCGGAATGAAGCGTGAGGCTGGCAGACTTGAGCCGGCGGTATCCAGAGATCTGATGGCTCTTGGTTCTCAAGCTGTGCAACTGGACGTCAAGGACTATCAGTCGGCCAGGGACCTGGTCGACTCGGTCGAGAGCTCGCGCTGGTCACATCCTTCAGTATTGAACACAGACAGGGGCAGACTGACTGAGCGCATCAGTGCCTTGCCCAGCTATCGTCGGCTTGCTCATTGCCATGATGTGATGGATGCCTATCGCGGATGCAACCGAGAAGCCCTGACTGCAACAGCCAAGAAACAGTTGGGAAAGGGCAATACAAAGGGCAGTGACCTTCCCAGCTTGGTGACCAAGCGGCTTGACGCCTTAAGCGGACAGTGCAAGACGGGCATGGGCTTGGCCGCCCCAGAACTATTGGAGTACACCCAGAGCAACTTCAGACTTTCAGTCTTTCTGGTTCCGCTTCTGGCAGCCTTGGTTGTCGTAGCCCCGCGCCTTGTCAAGGATCAGGTCCATAGAGTAAGGCAGACGCAGTTGACGACACGGACTGGACGATTCTTGCCTGAGCTGCAATTGTTCGCCATGGTCTGTACTGGTCTGCTGATGATGCTCATGGTGGCAGGGGGATCCATGCTGATGTGGTTGCCCAAGACCGCTGGTCTGCAGGATCTTCCGGTCTTTGATGGACATGCATTGCCTTGGTTCACCTGGTCTTTAGGAGAATACCTGGCTGTTTTCATATTGCTTTGCTTGGGGTCAGCCTTTCTTGTTTTTCTCTTGGTTCTCTGGATTTCCACACACTGCAGCACCTACACACGCTTGGTCTTGCTTGCAGTTCCGGTGGTGTTGCCGGCCTTTCATGTCTTTGTCGACTGGCTTCTCGTGGATCCATGCTGCATTGGCAGTGTGGTTACTCGAATTGTGCCATTGCCTGGGATTGAACTCTACCTGATCCTAAGCCTGCTGGTTTTAGCCGTTTTGCTTTGCTGGCGGTCGGCCAGAAGGCTCCATAGCCATCCAACCATCTGACGATTTGCTGCTTAGGCGGCCTGAATGAAAGGAATATCCATGAATGAACTGCCACTGAAGATGGAGGGGGTGTCCTTTCATTACAAGTCTGGTGAAGCTGGAATAGACCAAGTTGGCTTGGAATGCCCGGCAGGATCTTGGACTGCAGTCATGGGCCCTTCCGGAGCAGGGAAAACCACCCTGCTCTATTGCGCCTCAGGGCTCTTGCCTGTGCAGCAGGGATCGGTCGAGATTGCCGGCCAGAACATAGCCGGGATGAAGGGGTCCGCTTTGACCAGGATGCGGCGTGACCATATAGGTTTCGTCTTTCAGGATTACAACCTGGTCGAGGCCTTCACCTGTTTGCAGAACGTCATGCTGCCCCAGCTCTTCGGCGGCCCCAAAGTTGGTGTCGTCCGATCACTGCAGTCCCTAAAGATTTTGGGGCTGGATGGTTATGCACAGCAGTATCCGTCTGACATATCTGGCGGTCAAAGGCAACGCGTGGCCATTGCCAGGGCGTTGGTCGCCCAGCCAGACATGATTTTTGCGGACGAACCCACGGGTGCGCTGGATACGCGCAGCTCGGGAATGGTTCTGGATGCCCTTTCGACCCTGGTGGAGAGCGGACGAACCGTGCTGATGGTAACACATGACCCCAACGTGGCGGCCTGGGCGCAGCGCACGGTGTTCTTGGTGGACGGCACCGTGCATTCGATCTGCCAGGGGTATACGGCCGAGCAGCTGGCCACTCATCTGACCAGCATGACTCAGGTTAGCCAGGGGGTAGACAGATGATGCATGTAGGCAAAGGTCAAGCTGGAAGAGGTGAAGTTCCCGGACAGGTGCCCCTACATGCATCCTCCTCGATCAGTCGACCGACCTTTTTCTCTTTGGTCTGGTCCCTGATCAAGAAGCATCGAGCATCATACACGGTCATGGGTCTGTCCACATGCCTGGCATCCCTTCTGACTTCTTCGACCATGCAGGTCTACCAAGCGGGAAAGTCCTTTGATAGTATTGGCAATTTGAGCAAGCTGAACACCTATCGGCGTTTCCAAGCCAAGGCACCTTATTCAGGTCTCTTCATAGTCACTGTCCCAGCGCTGGCTTGCTGCCTGCTCGTGTCGGTTTTTTTGATTCTCTCGTCGGTAACCTTTCTGACTCAGGAGCGCCGACGCGAGTATGGAATGATGCGGTTGAACGGTGCCTCCCGCAGGAGGATCCTGATCATAGGTCTCCTGGAGTTCTCGATTCCCTTGGCCCTCTCGAATCTCATAGGTTGCCTGGTCGGATCCCTCCTGACTGTACCAGTTGGACGGTTTTACGCGCGCTCGGCCGAGTTCAGCGACAGGGGCATGGTTTTCACCCCACGGATTCGGCCTTTCATTGCAGTGGTCACCTTCATCATGATGATGGTCGCCTGTCTGCTGGGAGTATGGATGGCTATGCGCAAGGTGGGCGGGGCATCACCGCTCCAACTCATGACGGAAACCAATGACCGAACCAAGCGGATCGGATGGGTTCGTTCTTCGGCAGCCTTGGTCTTTCTGGTCCTGACCTTGGTGGTTGGGTTCGCCCCACTGCCTTCTATGACTCAGGACCTGCGGATTATGTTCGAGGTCATTCTTGTCATCACTACGGTCTATTTGGCGGCTCCGGTCCTGGTTGTCCTGACTGTGTCAGTCATCGGTCTGATTCCGGCGAAGGCGGCCGGAGGCCCCGGTCTTCTGGCCCTGCAGCGTGCTCGAAAGGAGAGCGCAGGTTCAACCGCGATAGCTCTCCCAGCTATGATGGTTCTGACCGTTGTCATCTCACTTGTGGCTGCCCTGCAGGCTGGTTCCATCGGAGGGGCGGTTCTGAGCTTGTACCCCTTGAAAGCCGATGTTATGGCTACTTCCCTTGATCCGGGTGCCGAAAACCGCGATCCATCCGAGCTGATCAGTGGGATGCCTGAGGTTCGAGACTTTGTCACCTACCAGACTCAGCAATGGGCTATGGAAGGATCGCAGGGCCAGGCGGCAACGGTGGTATGGGAATCTGCGGATCAACTGCGGGGTCAGAATTCGTCGGGCATTCAGTTCTCCCTGGTTAAAGGGAATTTGGCTGACCTAGGTCCAGGGCGAGTCGCAGTGAATCAGGATTCCTCCTATTCCATAGGCGACACCGTCTGTCTTCTTGATCGTCATGATCGACGGCATGAGGCACGGATCGTTGCTCTTGTTCAGTCGCCTAAGGGCATCCCACAACTATCTGCAAGCAATAACTATCCTCAATTTCTGACTGTGGATGATGACCTGCCTCGATTGGGGGAAGACCCACATACGATCATTCCCATTTCAGCTGCCAATCAGACTGATGCGCATAGGATTGTCACTCTTCTGAAGGGTGGCCTTCAGGGCGACTTCGCAGTGCAGACCAGGCAGGAATATATAGACGACTTTATTCAACGAGGCCTGTCCGGGCAGACGGCCTTGACGGTCATGATCGTCGGCGGGACCGTTCTTGCCCTGATCTTCATGATGCAGTCTATCGCTATTTTGGCCTGGGAGCGCAAGCGGCAGAACCAGCGGCTCAACAAGATTGGTGTTGTCTGGAGTTCAATAACCTGGTCGGGGGTGATGGAGACGCTGACCGATGTGGCCGGTGGCGCAGTAATGTCTCTGCTGGCGATTGTCATCGTCGAAGGCTGCATAGCCTTGAGTTTCGTCCAGGCCGGCATGTCTGTGGCTCTGACTCCTGTGCCCGTAGGCCGGTTCCTCCTAGTGACTGTTGTTCTTTTGCTGGTGGCGGTGTTCACATCCTGGCTGTGCAGTCTGCAATCCAGGAAGGCGGAAGAAGGCTAAACTCGTCAGGAGGTTTGTCCCGTAGTAAGCCAAAGTTGCGGGTCGGTGTCACAATGGAGAGCATGGGAAAGACCTTGAATAAGGCGGCCATGGTCGTCGTAACCTATAAGCGTCAGGAATTGCTGACAGGCCTGTTTGACTCGATTCTTCAACTTACCCAAGCCCCATGGCGGATTGTGGTGGTGGATAACGAGAATTCGGCAGACACGCGAACCATAGTTGAGCAGTTTTCTGAACGTGTGACAGGACGTTGGGGCAGGACCATCATCGACGGCTCCGGCAATCAAGATCGTGTGGTTTATCTGCCACAGGACCAGAATGGCGGCGGCGCGGGAGGCTTCTCCGCCGGTGTGGGGAAAGCATACGAGCTTGGTGCCGAATGGTTCTGGGTCATGGATGATGACGTTGCAGTAGAACCTGAAGGACTTGACTTGCTGGCCCAATGGAGTGACCGCTATCAGGTGGTGCAGGGTTCCCGGCTGGATTATGATGGCGGTTCCTTCTATTGGCAGTATCATTTTCTCACGGCCTTGGGTATTCCAGACCCGATCGCTCCAGGTGATTTCGGACCATCAGGATGTCGGCCTATGAACACCATGTGCTTTGAAGGGGGATTCTTCTCCAGGCAGATTGTGGATCAAATCGGTCTGCCTGATCCGCGCTTCTTCATCTATTGGGATGACACCATCTATGGGTACTTGGCATCCAAGGTCACACAGCCTGTGGTCATATCAGATGTAGTCATGCGCCGGACTCGCAACATAGCTAATTGGAACATCGCTGGGGTGCGCCAGCTCAATTCCACGTCTGACATGAACCGTTATCACATCATGCGCAACCGGGGCTTCATGGCCAGGTATTTCATGGTTCACGGGGACTATCGACCTCTGGCTTTCTCCTTGGGAACCCTGGCAACAGCTCTCAAGGAAGTCATCCGCCTTCTGGCTGTTGATCGTAGCCACATCATGACTGGTATTCCTGCCATCCTGAAGGGATGGGTGGATTCGCGCCAGATACTGCATGATCCCGAATGGAGGCCCATGGAACCCCTTAAGAGACAACCAGCCAGGGAAATACAGCGCGCCTGAATAGGTTTGACTGCTACTTTTCTTGACTCCCTGCCTGGAAGTAATCCATGGAACCGATTGGTCCAGCTAGATGGAAACCATCATTCCCATAGATTACCTTGGTGACTGCGGTGTTGGCCATGTCAGGGATAGGACAATCGTCGTCGATGGCCAGAAGGAACTGTTGAAGGCACATGCCTGAGGAGACCACCAGGACAGGCCCGCCGCCCTCTTCGATTGCGGACTGGGCGATGCGCGTCAGCGCAGCGATCATTCTGCTACGGACCTGGGCCGTGGTCTCAGCCCGATCCTGTTCTTCCAGTCCGGCGGACAGGACGTCCTGGGCATCCAGCCGGTGGAAGGTGTCCTGCATATGGACGGAGATGTTTCTGCCGTAGGTTGCCTTGGCTGTAGTGAAGTCCTTGAACCCCATGGCGGCGCAGACCTGGTCAAGAGTGGTGCGCTCGTCCCGGCCCTCGAAACTGCCGAAATTATCCTCGCGCAGGTCAGGGTCAACGCCCACGCGCAGGTCCCCATTGCCCGACATGTCAAGGGCCAGACGGGCGGTTTCATATTGTCGGCTCAGATTGCCGCTCCAGGCTGCCCGGAAACGAATGGGCCGCAGACCCCGGCCGAACTGGCGCACGTCCTCGCGACCTTGCCTGGTCAGGGGAAAATCGGACCAGCCCTGCATCAGGTGCATGACATTGGCCGTTGTTCTGCCGTGTCGGGTCAGGTAAAGGGTGGCCGGACCTGCTTCAGTGCTCGTTTGGGTGGTGGACTGTGATGATGCTCCATTGTTCATAGGTCATCACCCTACACGGCCCCCTTGCCCGGTCACGGGGTGCAGCCATGGTCAGGACCTGATAAAGCGGCCTTTGTCGCCCCAGGTCCATGTGCCGCCTCCGGCTCCGATCTGGAAGTTCATTTTGGCTATGCCCAGATCAACGACGGAACCATAAGCGACCGAGGGGTCCAATGTGGCGATCGCACTGCCTGAGCCCTTGTCCCAAGCGAATAGCACTGGCTGCCCGTTCATGGCTGAAGGAGCCTTGGCGGCGGCAGCCACGCCGGCCTTGAACCATTCCGGAGCATCCTGGTGGTCCTGCGCGCTCATGGATGAAGTCAGCTCCTTGTAGCTTTTGGAGGTTCGATGCTCGCTCTGACGTTGGCAAAGCTTGTCGAAGTCCTGGTTGCCGTAGCCGACCTGGTCGGCCGGATAGCCGATGGTGACCACTAGATAGAGCGACTGGCTGGGGGTGATCCGGCAGTGGCGCTCGGCCGCCTGGCGGTCCCAGCTGCCTGACACCCATCCTGTCCCCAGTCCGTATAAGGTGGCGGCAAGAACTATGCGCTCGCCATAAAAGCCGGCTTTCTCCAGGCTCTTCTGATCATCTTTGGGTCCTACTAGGGCAAGGTAGTTGGCAGCATTGGCCAGGTGGCCGGAAGCGTTGTCGGCCGCGAAGGCGTCGGGTTTGCCCAGAACCAGCTGCATGTCCAGGCCGCTCAGCGTGTTCAGAGCGTTCAGAGTGCTGCCCAGCTGCCCGGCTAGTTCGGGATCGATGGGCTTGGGGTCGTATTCTCTGGTGGTGATTCGCACGTTGACTGCATCAATAAGCTGTGTATGTTCGGTCATAACCTCATTATTCCACCCAATTCTTTTTCCTGCATGTAGTAGCACAAGGCCGGCGGAATGGTCTGCGCTTGGTCCGGCTTGTGCCGCTGCCGAGGATTACGGAGACATGGGTTGGGGTACAATCGCTACCGTGCCGGTTCGGACCCTCATCTTTGATCAGCTAAGGAGCAGCAATGATTGAAACAGCGCAGGCTTTTGGAGTGGATATTGGTGGATCCGGCATCAAGGCTGCCCCAGTTGACCTGACGATCGGCGATTTTGCAGAACCTCGCAAGAAAATTCTGACCCCGGAGCACTCGACGCCGGAGGCTGTAGGAGTCGTGGTCAAAGAGCTCCTGGACCGCTTCGAAGTCTCCTCGGACGTCCCTGTGGGCATCGCTTTTCCGGCACCTGTCAAGCCTGACAAACCGCTCGATTTCATGGCCAACCTGGATCAGGCCTGGGTGGGCACCAATGTTCAGGAGGTCCTTTCCAAGGCCTGCGGCAGGCCCGTCAGCGTTGTCAACGATGCAGATGCGGCCGGCCTTGCCGAGGTACAGTACGGGGCGGCCAAGGGACAGAGGGGTCTGGTCATCGCCACTACACTGGGTACCGGCATCGGCACGGCTCTGATCTACAACGGTGTTCTGATCCCCAACAGTGAGTTGGGCCACTTGACGCTGGACGGCAAGGACGCAGAGAAGTACGCGGCCTCTTCGGTGCGCGACCGAAAGAAGCTGAGCTATAAGAAGTGGGCCAACCGTCTGACCAAGTACTACCGACTGCTTGAGCACTACTTCAATCCCGATTTCTTCGTCGTCGGCGGCGGTGTCAGTCGGATGAGCGAGAAGTTCCTGCCTCACATTGACATCAAGACTCCCATCGTGGCTGCCAAGCTGCGCAATCAGGCCGGCATTGTCGGCGCCGCCTATCTGGCTGACCTTCGGCAAAAGCGTCTGGGGTGAAGCAGGGCTTTTCTGCGACCAACCTGTTTGGGGCGTTCCGGCCACTGCTGGATCGCATGAGGAGCTGAGGAATCGTGCATTTTTCTCACCGTACAGGGTCTGACCGCCCTAATCGCATTGCTCTGGCCGAATCAGGAGCACGCTCCCAGGGGCTCAAGCTGGGCAGGCTGAATGATTCCAACCCCACCCGCTTCGGACTGGCCCCGTCGTTCTTGCCCCAAGTCTATGAGGCCGAACCGAGAGGACCTCGTGTGGCCCGCCAGGCCCTGGCTGAGTTTCTGACCAGGCGTCAGGAAGCGATTCAGAGCGTGGACGGTGCGGTGGTGGATCCTGATGACCTCTACCTGCTCTCCTCGACATCCCAGGCTTATTCCTGGCTGATGAAGCTTCTCTGCGATCCGGGTGATGCCATTCTGGAGCCCAGGCCTGGATATCCCCTGATCGAATCCATCGCCGGTCTGGAATGTGTCCGGACAATTCCATACCGCCTGGCCTACGACGGATCATGGGTCCTTGACCTGGCCACGGTCAGACAGGCTCTGGAAGGACCTGAGGGCGATTGTATCCGCGCTTTGGTCCTTATCAACCCCAACAATCCCACGGGTTCCTACATTCACCCGGAAGAACGCCGGTCGCTGCTGGAACTCTGCGAGCGGCAGGGGGTGGCCATCATAGCGGATGAGGTCTTCTTCGATTACCCTCTGGACCCCTTGCCGGGTCGTGCCCGGCTGGCTGGTGAGGATCGGGTGCTGACCTTCGCCTTGGACGGATTCTCGAAGAGCCTGGCAGCTCCCCATGCCAAGGTGGGCTGGATCCAGGTTTCCGGGCCGGCCGACCAGGTTGCCGAGGCCAAGCGCCATCTTGATCTGATTGCGGATGATTACCTGCCCATGAGTCTTCTGATCACCAGGGATATGGAGGCCATGCTCTCGGATATTCCTGGCCAGACCAGCCGAGTGGGTGAACGTGTCAGGGGCAATCTCGAAATCCTGAGACAGACACTGGTTCTAAAGGAGTCCTGCCTCTCTCTGCTCAGGCCTGAGGCTGGCTGGAACGTTCTTCTTCGCTTCCCTCAGGTCATCGACGAGGAGGAGTTGATCCTTCGCTTGATCGGGTCCTACGGGCTGACTGGCCAGCCCGGATACTTTTTCGACATGCCAGGGAATGGGTATCTGGCCCTGTCGCTCCTGCCTGAAGCCTCGGAATTCCAGCGGAATGCTGACTCAGTCGTGTCAGCGATTGAAAAAATATTGTGACTGTGGGCCGTTTGCTGGCTGGTTTGCTCCGATAATAAGTTCTAAGTGACCATTCATCATGGAAGGGGGAGATTGGTTAGGCTCAATGATGAGCTACTGACTGCAGGGTTGCACAGGAAGGAAAGACGATAATGGGGAACGGAAATAAGGGTCAGAGGAGAAATCCAGCTGAGGGGGTTGGCGCTCGAGTCGGGGAAGACATCAAGGCCATGGCCTCCGCAGATGAGACCGGAGGCGCCGCAGCGGACCGGGGCATTGACGCGAACCTGGCTCCGGACACGGGCAGAAGGCTCAACAATGCGGAGAAGGTCCGCTTTGCCATTGGCTTTGTCCTGGTATCCCTGCTCTGGGCTGCGCCCTTTACCATGGGATCCGGGGTCCTCCTGCCGCAGATTTTCAATTCCCTGCATGGGGTCAGCGCTGAAGCGGCTCTGGGGACAATGAATTCGATCGGCTGCGTGTTCGCCTTAGTGGCCAACGTTGTTTTCGGTGCTCTCTCAGACATGTCGAGGTTCCGAGTCGGCAAGCGCACCCCTTGGATCGTGTTGGGCGGAATTATCGGCGCCCTTGGTTTTCTGCTGGTTATCCAGTCCCATACGCTCGCCATGATCATCCTCGGCTGGTGCATTGTGCAGGTGGGCATCAACTGCCTGATAGCCCCGGCCGTGGCAGTCCTTTCAGACAGGATTCCTGAGTCGACCAGGGGAACCTATTCGGCACTCTATGGCGCCAGCCAGGTCATCGGCCAGCAGCTGGGAACCATCATCGGCAGCTCCTTCATAGCCAGCATCCATACAGGCCTTGTAGTCGCCATGATCATCTTCCTCTTCTCTGGTATCCTCACTGTGTTGATCTGGCCCCGGGAGAAGTCGGCTGCCAACACGGTCGTGGAACGAACCTGGGCAGATGTCGGCCGGTCCTTCATACCGCCCACCAAAAATTGCCGCGACTTCTACCTGGCGCTTCTGGGCAGGTTCACTTTCGTCGTCGGATGCTTCATGATCCAGGGCTACCAGCTCTACATACTGCAAAAGTACTGTCACCTGAGCGATGCCCAGGCCGCATCCACACTCAAGATCATGGCCCTGATCTCGGTGGTGACCACCATCCTGGCCTCCGTGGTTTCGGGCCCGCTTTCGGACTTTCTGCACAGGAGAAAGGTGATTGTAGCCACTAGCTGTCTGATTCTCGCTATCGGCATACTCTTCCCATTCCTGATGCCAACTGCAACGGGTATGTACATTTATGCCGCCCTGGCTGGAATCGGCAATGGCTGCTACATGTCAGTCGATCAGGCGCTGAACGTCGATGTGCTGCCGAACGCCAAGGAGGCAGGCAAGGATCTGGGCATCCTCAACCTGGCCAATACGATCGGTCAGGTGATCGCTCCCGGGTGCACCACGCTGGTCATTGGACTCTTCGACGGCTACAGGATGATCTTCCCGGTCGCCATCGCCTGCCTGCTGGTGGGAACCGTATTCATCATGATGATTCGCAAGGTCAAGTGAGCCTGAAAACCTGTAATCCGGACCTGTGCTGAGCAGCGGCCCGGCCAATCAAACCCGAAAGGAAAAAAGACATGACAGAAGAATCACGTACCAAAGCCAAGGATTTGGAACTGCAAGAGGAGGCCTCGCTGACCTCGGGATCCGACTCCTGGCACCTGCAGGGACTGACCGACAAGGGCTATGAAGGCTATATGATCACCGACGGTCCCTATGGCCTGCGCAAGGCCACTGGCTCCGACGTCTACGGATCGGTTCCGGCCACCTGCTTCCCCCCGACAGCGGGACTGGCCTCCTCCTGGAACCCTGATCTGACCTACCAGGTGGGCCAGGCCATGGGCGAGGAGTGCGTCCAGGAGAAGGTGGCCGTAATCCTGGGACCCGGTATCAATATCAAGCGCAGCCCGCTGGGCGGTCGTAATTTCGAGTTTTACTCGGAGGATCCTGTGCTGGCCGGGCATGAAGCCGCAGGTTTGGTCGAAGGGGTCCAGTCCAAGGGGGTGGGAACCTCCCTGAAGCACTTTGCAGCCAACAACCAGGAAACAGACCGGCTCAGGGTCAGCTCTGACGTGGACATGCGCACCCTGCGCGAGATCTATCTGCCGGCCTTCGAATATGTGGTCAGGAATGCCAAGCCATGGACCATCATGTGCGCCTACAACAAGCTCAACGGGGTCTTCAGCTCAGAGAACCGCTGGCTGCTGACGGGCGTTCTGCGCGGTGAGTGGGGCTACCAGGGCATGGTCATGTCCGACTGGGGTGCCGTCCACAACAGGGTCAATGCCTTGCAGGCCGGGCTCAACCTGGAGATGCCGCCTTCCCGCACTGACGACCAGGTAGTCCAGGCCGTACAGGTTGGCAAGCTGGACAAGGAACAGCTGGACCGCATGGCCCAGGGGGTCCTGGACCTGATCGAAAAGGCCCGTCCGGCCATGTCCCGACAGGATTATCGCTACGACGTCCAGGAACACAACAACATGGCTCGTCGAGCGGCCCAGGAGTCCATCGTCCTCTTGCGCAACGAGGACCGGATCCTGCCCCTTGACCCGAAGGAGAAGATCGCCGTCATCGGTGAGTTCGCCCGGACTCCGCGCTACCAGGGCGGAGGCTCCTCGCACATCACACCCACCGAGGTCTCCTCGGTCCTGGGTGGCTTCAAAGAGGCTGGCATAAATGTGGACTTTGCTCCCGGGTTCACGTTGGACGAGAAGGAACAGGATCCTGCTCTGACCCAGCAGGCGCTTGAGGTAGCGCGCGGAGCCGACACCGTGGTGCTCTTCCTGGGATTGCCTGAATACGCCGAGTCCGAGGGCTTCGACCGCACCAGTATGGATCTTCCCGACAAGCAAGTGGCTCTGCTCAGGGCCGTGTCCGAGGTCAACGACCGGGTGGTTGCCGTCCTTTCCAACGGAGCAGTGGTGACGGTTGCCGATTGGATGGACAATACCAAGGGTCTGCTGGAGACCTGGTTGCTGGGCCAGGAGGGCGGACGCGCCGTGGTGGATGTGCTGACCGGTGCCGCTAACCCCTCGGGTCATCTGCCTGAAACCATTCCGGTCCGGCTGGAGGACAACCCCACCATTACCTCCTTCCCTGGCGAGGAGGGTCACTCCCGCTATGGCGAGGGCGTCTACGTGGGGTACCGCTACTACGATACTTTCCAGCGACCAGTGGCTTTCCCCTTCGGATTCGGGCTGTCCTATGCCGACTTTGCACTGGAACAGATTGCGGTGACCAAGACCGGAGCCAACTCGGCTCGGGTGGAGGTGACCGTGACCAACACCTCGCAGGCGGATGGCGCTCAGACCGTGCAGGTCTATGTGGCCCCCTGCTCCAGCCGGGTGAATCGGCCCAGCCATGAGCTCAAGGCCTTCACCAAGGTCTTCCTGAAAGCCGGACAGTCCAGCCGAGTGAGCATGGACCTGACTGAGCGCGACTTCGCCTACTGGTCAACGGTCATGGATGGCTGGCATGTGGAGGCGGGCACTTACCGCATCCAAGTGGGCACCTCCAGTCGCGATCTGGTTGCGGAGCAGGACCTGCAGGTGGATGGCGACGGCCGCTTTATTCCGTTGAATGCTGAATCGACCATGGCGGAGTGGCGCGAGAATTCGATCGGCGGGCCCATCCTGCGCGATCGTATCGAGCAGGATGGCATACCTCTGCCCGACGATCCCAATACAGCCCAGCTCTTTGACACCATGCCCCTGGCCTCGGTGATCACCCTGTCGGGCGGTGATGGCAATGGCATCGTGGCCGACATGGTCGACCGGTATCACCAGGCCCTCAAGCAGCAGGGTCTGGACTCCTGATACCGTGGTCGGCTGGGCTCAGGGTGCTAGGAACCAGACGGCTACGTTCATGGCCTGACTGGGGTCGAAGTGCTCCAGCAGGACTATGGCGTTGACCAAGGCCAGGACCAGACCAGCCAGGCAGGCCAGTGCCAGCAGGCTCATGACGGCCGCTTCCGCTGCGGGGCGGCCGTCTTCATATGTCGAGAATGCGGCGGCCATGGCCACAACGGCGACCAGGCAGACCAACCAGGCGAAATCAATGGTGTAGCGCACCGAAAATCCACCCAGATAGGAGTCTGCAGCCATGACCAGGGCTGCCAGAGCCAGGGCCAAGACCAAGGCGGGCATCCATCCCCGACGCTGTAGCTCTTTTCGCACCCGGGGCAGAGCAAGAAGAGCAAGGGCCAGCGCGAGTGACGGGGTGGTGACCAGGAGCCCGCCCAGGCCAGGCTCGGTGAAGTGCCAGACCCGCATGGGAGCGGGGGAGAATTGCAAGTAGGGGAAGACCGGCAGGGTGGTCAAAGGCTGCAGCAGGTAGTAGCTAAAGATCTGAAGCAGGCCCTGGATGCCGGGATGGTAGTTGGTCAGGTCCAGGACGGTCATCTGATACCGGTTGCCGAAATCCAGCAGGGACCCGAAGCGCCAACGGTTGTACCAGAGCAGAGGGGCGGCGACCAGGAGGACCGGCAAGAGGCAGCAGGCCAGCAGGGACAGTGCCCGCCTCCGGGACATGCCAGCCGGATGGCGTCCACGCGTGAACAGGGCCTTGACGACTGCCCTTATCTCCTTGACAAACAGGGGCAGCGCCAGCAGGCCGGCAGCGAGGAAGGTGGGCCGACAGCCCAGGGTGGCGGCCACTGACAGCGATCCCAGAAAGAGCCGAGATTTGGACAGATGCCAGGGTTGGTCCCCGTCCTCCACAGTCCACATCCGTGTTGATCCACGCCCCGAACGCTCACCGGCGTTTGCAGCCTGTCGCTGAACCCGTCTGGCCCCCATCCAGAGCCAGAGCCCGGTCATGACCGCCAGCAGGGAGGCATCGAAAGGGATCGTATAGAAGTTGCGGCGGCACCAGAGGTAGACCATGCCGGATCCTCCCAGCATGGTTATAAGGGCCATGCCGACCACGGCCAGATTGACCCGTGGGAACCAGCGGGCCAGCAGGCGGATGGTAGCTAGGGCCGTCATGACGGTGGCCGTCGCGACCAGCAGGGCCGCAGCCGAACTGGTGGGCAGGGCATAGCCGCCCGGATACACCAGGCTGGTTATCACTCGGTAGGGCAGGAAGAGCAGCAGCACCGGCAGGACACCGAAGTAGGAATACCAGTGGCCGCCCCGGTAGACGTAGTCCCAATATATGGGTTGCTGGTCCTGGGCCAGCAGCGCGTTACGGGTGGCTATGTCGAAGGGGTTGGCTGCCTTGGCCAGACCCGGCGCCTGGCCCAGATCCAGCCAGGGGCGTCCATGCAGTAGGGCCTGGGCTACGTGGTCGTACTGGTTGAAGTCGTATACGTAGGCGTTCGGCTGGTGATAGGCCATGGGAGTGAAGGTGGACAGATCGTGCTGGATGTTCCAGCAGGACCAGGCTGCCAGCGGAGCCAGAATCATGGCCAGGGCCAGACGTTGGCTCACCGAGCCTGTATCCAACCGGGTCCGCCAGAGGATCGAGCCGGGCAGGTAGCCCAGGATCAGTGCCGCCAGACAGGTCAGCAGCAGTATCCGCGCCAAGTTGAAGTCCAGGGGGACCACCTTGGTTGGGGTCACTCCTGTCAGTTCCAGTCGGGAACCGATGGGTTCCTGTATCCACAGGCGCATGGCCTGGATCCGGGTGCCGCTGGGTTTTCCGCGGACGCGCAGGTAGTGGCTACGGGCCTGACCGGGGCAGATCAGCCCTCGGGTGCCCTGGATCCATCCCTTGCCGCCGGCCGGGCGCAGGTCCAGACGTACATGGATCTGCGACAGGAATGAACCCTCGACATCCTCTGCCAGATGGGCCTGAACAAAGGATGCCTGTCCATCGACATCAGGGACATCTACCCAGGCGCCAGCCGGATCGGTGACTTTCAGTCCCCCGCCTGGCAGAGGGGACAGCCCTGGTCCCAGCCGACCTAGTGGGGAGTGGGGATCGGCCGTAGTCTGTGCCGGAGAGTTTGATGTGGAGCCCATCAGCGACTGCCAATGGGCCAGATTGAATACTCCCAGTTCGAGGATGAGTACCGCAGCAAGCGCTACCAGCAGGCGAATGGTCGTGCCCCTGGCCGGGGTGGGTCGTCGCAGGGCTGGCAGAGTCATCACGGTTTTATTCTAACGGCGACATGTCTGGCTGGATTGGGACAATCAAAGGTATGTCCAAGAACGCGAAGAAGTCCCGGGGTTTCGGTGATCTGTCCGGCCTGGGCCGTTCCATTCTTTCCGCACTGGAGGGATTGGTGGGCTCCTCTCGGCCGACCAGAGGGGGTCGTGGGGATCATCCCCTGGATTCTTCGGTGGCCGACATGGTCGATCTAATCAACCGGACGGGAGGCCATCCGGATGATCGGCAGATGCGCGAATTCCTGGCTTCTCACAGCCGTATTCTGGGTATCGCTGTCAAGCGTCGGCTCTTTCCCCGTCTGCAGGGCGTGCCCGAGGGACTGACGCTGGGCTGGGTTCAGTGGCCCGATGCCCCGGGCCGGGGCTTCGCGTTGGGGATCTTCACCGATCACCGTCACTTTGCCCAGATCGCTCTGGCCGACGACCATGGCCGGGTCTTCATTGGCGAGCAGAGCCGGATGGACCTGCAGAATATGGAGCCTGCTTTCTTGCTGGGTCGTGAGGAGGAGGTGACCCTGGCCGACGGTCGTCGGTTGGGCCGCGATCCGGGTCAGGATTCGGGCCCGGTCCATGCCCTGCAGGGTGCCGTAGCAGGCCGTGATGATGCCGGCCACATGCGTTGGCTGGCCTCCTGGCTGCGAGCCGATGGTCGCTATTGCCTGGAGCAGCTGCGTCCCCTCCTGCCGCCTGAGATGCGCCTGGACCTGGAGTATCGGGATGCTGTGGCCATCGCCTTCTTCGCCGCCTACCTGCTGCCGCGCATTCAGGGAACCTTCACCGGGTTCGGCTCGGGCAACATCTTCTACCGGCTCAATCGGGAGGCGCCCATGGGAGCCATCCGACGCAGCGTGGGCGACATGATCCAGGCACGCTCCCACGGACAGCGGGTCTCCGGACTGGAGGATCTGTTCGCCGACCTGATGCGTGAGGCCGGTGCTCTATCGCCCGTCTCAGGCCTTGAGGCCGTTCATGGGGCGGAGCCCCTGCATCTGTATGCTTCCTCCTACTCCGGCGCCTACTTCCTGAGCTGGGACAACGGACTGGAGTTCACTGCCGCGCTTGCGGCCCTGCGTATCGAGGGCAACCTCAACAGATTCGCCGCAGTCAGCGCCTGGCTGGAGCGCAATGCCCGTCTGGGGACGCTGCCCACCGAGGACTCGATCAATCGCGTCCAGGCAACGCGGCTGGACCAGGCACTTTTGGAGGATCCTGCCATTGTCGCCCTGCTGCGCCCGGGAGACTATCCGATTCGCTTCGATCCCCTGGAGGACGACGGGCGGACTGCTATCAACGCCATGGTTGATAAGGCTGCGGCCACCGCCGTCATGGTCCAACAACAAGCTCCCCAGGCTCTGCCGGTGCGAGCGGACGGCCAGGGCCAGGAGCCGGTGCGATCCGAGTGGGTTTACCGGCAGACGCTGTCCATGCTGGTGCGATCCCTCCGGCTGCCCTTCCGTTTTGATGTAGAGTTCAGGTCAAACCTCGCCCAAGGACAGGTGGCCCTGGCCTTCACCGCAGCAGGACGCACCATGATGCCCTCCAGCCGTTATGAGGACCAGTCAAGGGCCTGGCGGGATCTGAACGACGGTGAGCGTTCCGCCATGAGCGCTGACTACAACCTGCGCGTCGGGCTGATGATGGCTGCCCTGGCCTTTGGAGTGGATCCGTCCGTGCGCGAGGTCAGCCTTCAGATTGACTCCATCGGTCTGGAAGAGGCAGTCGACCAGCAAAACTCGGCCATCAGGACCATGATGGGACAGGCCCTGGAGGCTTTTGAGCGCATGCGTTCCGGCGAGGTAGCCCCCACTGGGTCCAAGGCTGATCCCAAGGATGGCGATGTGCATGGCGATCCTGCCAAGCCCATTGCCTCCCGGATGGCTCCTGAGCAACAAGAGGGAAGTGAAGAGGACAAGGCCGAGGATCAGGGCGAAAAGGAATCCGTGGACCGAGAGTTCAAGGATCTTATGCAGGGCGTGGACCTTGACTCTGCCGCCTTTGCAGCGCCGTCATCAACCAATGGGTCCGATTCGGATGAGTCGACCGCCGATGATACAACGAACGACGATGTCTCGGGCGAAGACGCCTCTGCTGATCAGACTGACGACGGATCCCAGAATCCGCTCAGCGCCTTGCAGAGCAATCCGACCATTCGAAACCTGGTATCGGTGGTCTTCAGCAGGGAACTCTTCCTCTCCCGCATCCGTTCGCAGGGTCTGAAGGATCCATGTGCCATCTATCGCTTCTTCGATGCGGCCATGCAGGTGGATTCTCAAGGCGGGCTCAAGCCCACTGAGGCTGTCTTCGACATGCGCGATGACCGCTTCAGCCCGCATGGCAGCCAGGAGGAGCCCGAGTTTTCCGAGGTGACCTTTGCCGACAAGTCCGCCAAAGCCTTGGGCGCGCATAAGGCCGTGGACCTTTCAATCCAACGGGCCGACCTGCTGCAGAGGGCTGTAGGCGGCTTCCACCAGCTGGCTTCAAACCGGACCATGACATCAGCAGCCAAGGCCCAGGAGGCTACAAGCATCATCCAGAGTATTGGCGACCCGGAGCTGGAACAGCTGGCCCCACAGGTCGCCAGCGCCATGATCGACGGCACCCCTGTTCCCGACTTTGACTTCTCCTTGTCCTCCCAGCTGGACAAGGTGCGCGTCAGGGCCCGCGATCTGCTCTTCTCCGGCGGCGCAGCCCAGGGCATACAGGTTGAGCAAGACGCTATCGCCCATCTGGATGCCGTCTTTGCGGCCGAGGGCCAGGTGCCCCGCTACTTCAATTCCTATGCCGAGCGGGTGGTCTATAACCGCCTCTTCGCTACACCGGGGGAGCGGACCCTGCTCATCTCTGACAACCTCTTCTACGCCCACCTGGAAATAGCCGACTTGCTGGCACAGCTCAAGGAGGACCAGGCAGCCCTCAAGCATCTGAACGCCATGGTGGCCTATGCGCCCGCCTACCCGCTCTCCCACCTGAAGCTGGCGGTCATGCTGGCCAACCGCGAGGACTGGGATTCGGCCCGGGCTGCCACACTGAACGCCTTGCGGGTGGCCCTGGACCGGGACGATGCCTCCTTCGCCTACTACCGTCTTGCTTATGCCTCATGGATGCGCGACGAATTCGACGTAGCTGCAGCTGCCTACCTGATGAGCGAGCACATCAGTCCCGACCGGATACCAGCCCTCAAGAACGAACTGTCTGAGCTGCAGGCCAGGGCCCGCTCCCAATGCGTGGTCCTGCCCGAAGATCACAGGCAGGCACGCCGGGTGCTGGCTGAACACGGTCTGCCGGTCTGGCCTCACACCGAGGTGGCTTCGATAGTTCGCCAGGCAGCACGCATCTGTGTGGACGGCGGGCTCTTCGTCCCGGCCCGAACATTGTCAATGGCGGCCGCAAGGATGAACGACGACGATAATGAAGGTGTTGATGTGGTACAGGCACAGTTCATGAGGTCGCTCAATGCATGACAAAACAGCTCGGGAAGATATCCAGCAATCCAGTGACGAGGGCGGGAATGCCGATTCCAGGCCCAGGCCGGGCACTGACCGATGGATAGCCTCTCTTCAACCAGACGATGCTGATGCCATGCGACTGGGGGAGCTGGACCTTGAATCCTTGGGAGCCCAGCAGGCCCAGCGCCTCTGGTCCAGGCTGGCCGCCTGGGTGGAGTCCGACCAGGTCGCCTACTACATAGACAATGCGCCGGTCTCCTCCGACGCGGCCTATGACGCCAGGATGCGCTGCCTGCAGGAGCTGGAGTCCCGCTTCCCCAGCCTGGACACTCCCCAGTCGCCGACGCACCGGGTCGGAGGGACTTTCTCCAACGACTTCGCCTCCGTCCGCCACCCCTCCCAGATGCTCAGCCTGGATGACGTCTTCAGCGTCGCCGAGCTGCGCCAGTGGTATGACGGGCTGCGCAGCGAGCTCGACTGGCCGCAGGACAAGGCCCTGCCCATGACCAGCGAGGTCAAGATCGACGGCCTGGCCCTCAACCTCCTCTACCGCAACGGGGTCCTGGAGCAGGGCCTGACCAGGGGGGACGGGGTGACCGGTGAGGACATTACCCTCAACGTCAGGACCATTTCGAGCATTCCGCAGAACCTGTCCGGGCCGGCCCGCGACATCCCCGAATTCGTGGAGGTCCGCGGCGAGGTCTTCATGCGGTTCGACGACTTCAATGCCTTGAACGAGCAACAGGAGCAGGAGGGCAAGGCGCCCTTCGCCAACCCCCGCAACGCCGCCGCCGGATCCCTGAGGCAGAAGGATCCGCGCATCACTGCCAGCCGCCGTCTGAGCTTCTACGCCCATGGCCTTGGCTCTCTGAGGTGGGGGCCAGCCCATCCCAAGGGGACTCATGACGAGGTCATCGACCAGTCCCAGGCCTACGACCTCTATAGGCAGTGGGGGATTCCGGTCTCCCCCCACAACCGGGTCGTCACGTCCTTCGACCAGATCCTGGACATGATCGACTATTACGGCCAGCACCGCAACGACATCGAGCACGCCTTGGACGGCATCGTGGTCAAGCTGCAGGACCGGGATCTTCAGCGCAGGCTGGGCGCCACCTCCCGTGCCCCCCGCTGGGCCGTGGCCTACAAGTACCCTCCGGAGGAGGTCAATACC
The DNA here is from genome assembly GCF_026537235.1 of Bifidobacterium sp. B4111. Classification (NCBI taxonomy): domain Bacteria; kingdom Bacillati; phylum Actinomycetota; class Actinomycetes; order Bifidobacteriales; family Bifidobacteriaceae; genus Bifidobacterium; species Bifidobacterium sp. B4111. The sequence goes on from NZ_JAFNMO010000001.1 coordinate 476,683, forward strand.
CGGCTTCTGGACATCACCGTCCAGGTGGGCCGAACCGGGCGGATTACCCCGGTGGCGGTTCTCACCCCGGTCACCGTGGCCGGCTCCACGGTCTCCAGGACCACCCTCCACAACGCTTCCGAGGTCAAGCGCAAGGGCATTCTGATCGGGGACACGGTCGTGGTCCGCAAGGCGGGCGATGTGATTCCCGAGCTGGTCGGACCGGTCGTCGAGGCTAGGAAGGGGCGCGAGAAGGACCTGAGACCCTTCGTCATGCCCGAGATCTGCCCCAGCTGTGGCGCCCGTCTGGCTCCGGCCAAGGAGGGCGATGTGGACATCCGCTGCCCCAATGTGGAGTCCTGCCCGGCCCAGCTGACCGAGCGGATCATCCACATGGCTTCGCGCAAAGCCCTGGATATCGAACATCTGGGGGAGCAGAGCGCCATAGCCTTGACCAATCCCGATGAAAACCGGCCCGATTCCGTTGAGGTCTATGCTCCTGGCCTGCGTGAGGTTCTGGTTGACCAAGGCGGCCAGGCAGCCCCCTACCAGCCGGATCCGGATCTGAAGCTTCCGCCTCGGCAGGATCCTGTCCTGACCAGCGAGGCAGGCCTCTTCGACCTGAAGGCGGAGGATCTGCGCCAGGTTTATGTCTGGCGCGAGGTCCCTCTGATGGAGCAGGCGGAAGTCGAAGGTCGGCAGGGACGAGCTGCGATCAAGCGCCGGACTGGCGGCAGCGGCCTGTGGTACCGTGTGCCTGCCTTCTACAACCTGCCCAAGGGCGATCAGGCAGCCCACGGCGAACGGGCCATGAACAGCCATGAGACCCAGGCTCAGGAGGCTGCACTGGGCAGTGCTGATGCCCAACCCTCCAGGAACACCCTGCAGATGCTCGAAGAGATCGACAAGGCCAGGCATGCCGACCTGTGGAGGGTTCTGGTGGCCCTATCCATCCGGCACCTGGGACCGACCTCGGCCCGGGCCATAGCCACCCGCTTCCCGTCTCTCGAGGCGGTGGAGGAGGCCAGCGTGGAGGACTTGTCCGAGCTGGACGGCGTGGGCCCCGAGATCGCGCACTCCATCCACGACTGGTTCCAGGGCGCCCGACAGCCCAACGACTGGCGCGGGCGCATCTTGGATTCCTGGCAGGCCGCCGGGGTGGGTGCTCACGTCGAACGCAGCACCAAGCCGCAGACCCTGAAAGGCATGACCGTGGTGGTCACCGGCAGCCTGGAGGACTTCTCCAGGGACTCTGCCAAGGAGGCCATCGTGGAGCGCGGCGGCAAGGCCTCCGGATCCGTCAGTAAAAGGACCACCTATGTGGTTGTGGGTGCCAACCCGGGCTCCAAGGCCGACAAGGCTGAGAGTCTGGGCCTGCCGATCCTGGACGAGGCGGGCTTCCATCGCTTGCTTGATACCGGCGATCCCAACCCAGCACAAGGCTGATTGTGACATTCGCAATATCCGACCAGCCGCGCCCTGGCAGCGGATGGCTGGGCGCGATATGGTGACGGCATGGAACAAGCAGAGCATGGCAAGGAAAGGACCCGGAATCTAGAGGAACTGCCTCGAAGAATCAAGGGGGAGGTCTATGAGCGGCTCAGTCGGGTCATCGATCCGGAACTGGGCCGATCCATTACTGATCTGGGCATGATCACCGACATCATTGTCGAGCCAGCCAGGGATGCCCAAGTCGACTACGAGGTGACCGTGCGGGTGGAGCTGACCATCAAGGGATGCCCGTTGTCGACCACTATTACCAACCAGATCAATGGAACCGTGACCTCATATCCGCGAGCCCGGCTGCGCCCGCATATCGATGTCTCCTCGATGAGCCGGGAGAAGCTGGACAACCTGGTAGCCGACCTCAAGGCGGCCCGGCGCAGCAATCCCTTTTCCAAGCCTGGCGTGGGCACCCGCATCTTTGCCATCGCCTCGGGCAAGGGCGGCGTGGGCAAGTCCTCGGTGACCGTCAACCTTGCTGCCACCTTGGCTGCCCTGGGCTATGACACGGCCGCCATTGACGCGGACATCTACGGATTCTCCCTGCCTGGGCTCTTCGGCGTGCGCAATCGGCCTACCAATCTGCATGGCATGTTGATGCCGGTCACCGCCTGGGGGGTCAAGCTGATCTCCATCGGCATGTTCGCCGGGTCGGACCGGGCCATCCTCTGGAGGGGTCCGCGCCTGCAGCGCTCGCTGGAGCAGTTCCTCTCTGATGTCTGGTGGGGCGACCCCGATGTGCTTCTGCTGGATCTGGCCCCAGGCACCGGAGACATGGCCCTGTCCGTGGCCCAGGCCCTGCCCAACAGCCGGCTGATCGTGGTCACCACTCCCCAGCCATCGGCCTCGCAGGTGGCTGTTCGCTCAGGTCTGGTGGCCCTGCAGTTGCCCACTAAAGTCCAGGGTGTGATCGAAAACATGTCCTGGTACGAGCACAATGGCGAACGGCTTCGCATCTTCGGTCAGGGAGGCGGCCAGCGTGTGGCCGACCAGCTGACCCGTGACCTGGGATATCAGGTGCCCCTGCTGGAGCAGCTGCCCCTGCAGACCGACCTGCGCGAGTCTGGAGAGTCCGGTCGACCGGCTGTACTCAGACCGGATGGATCCCTGGATGACTCTCCGCTGACCAAACGGTTTGTGGACCTGGCCAAGACCTTGATGGCGGGTTCGGAGCCTGGCGATGCCCGTCGGGCTGCCGGCGAAGACTGACTTTAAATGAGGACTGGCAACTGCGGATCTGCCTTCTTGGACGCCTTTCGAATCTGCCCCTTTCGAAGTTTTGCCCGGTGTCGTGCCTTGCCTGAGATTAGATGGCGGCCGGGCTCTTCTGGCTGGTGATCTGCCGCGATGGGATGGCCAGGAACCAGGGCACTGCCAGCACGACCAGGCCAATGGCACACATGGCCAGGAAGGGGATGACCTCATGTCCGGCCAGGATGTAGGAGGCGAACATGGGTCCTACGATGTAGCCCAGGGAGGCAGCTGTGTTGAGCAGGCCGAACATGCGTCCGCTAAACGATGGCCCGGCCAGCTCGGCGGCCACCACCGGCTGGGAGATGCCCATCATGACCTCGCCCAGTCCGAAAATGGTGATGCCCAGGGAGGCTATGCTCAGGGCGCCGGGGGTGGAATCCAGGCGCAGGCCAAGGACGATGATCACCCATGCCGCAGCCCAGAAGACCGGCACGGTGCGCAGCAGGCGCACGTGGTTGGCGTTCTTGAGCCGGGGCAGCAGCACGATATTCATGATGACCACTGAGAAAGTGTTGACCACGTCCACCACTGAAAGGGACCAGCGTGGGATGTGCGGATCCGAAATCAGGGTGGTGACCAGACCGGCGTCAAACTGAGAGTAGCCGAAAAGGTCCATGAAGAAGGTGCCTAGGGTCAGCAGGGCCATGGAGGCAAGCACTCTGGTCAGTGAGCTGGTTCGCCCTCCGAAGGTGCCGTTGATGGCCATGCTTTCTTTGTTGTCAGACTGCTTAGCCTGCAGAGCGCCCGTGGCCCCTGCGGATTCCTGGACGGCCTCCCGCTCTGCCTTGGCCTTGAGTTCAGCCGTCAGCCGACGCAGCTGCCAGTGGTGTTCGATGACCAGTAGGGACAGGCTGAGCAGGGCGAATCCCAGGGCTCTGCCGCCAAAACCAATGCGATAGAGGAAGTCCTGACCGCCTGCGGCCAGCAGTCCGCCCACGGCAGCTCCTAGGCCGATGCCCAAGTTGAGCTCAGCCTGGTTGATGCCGTAGACGATCCGGTGCTGCTCCCTGGTGGAGATCTGCGTCAGAATGCTGGCCCAGGAGGTCTGCATGCCCATCCCCAAGCCCGAGACGAAGGCTCCCGCCACTGCTGCCCGGTAGTCGTGGGCCATGGTGAAAATCAGGGGGCCGATGACCGAGAAGATCATGGCCGTGTGCATGGCCAGCCAGGAGGAGCGACGATCCGAGACCCAGCCGATAATGGGGTTGGAGATCAGCGACCCGACCGAGCTGATGGTCACCAGGAGGGCGGCCTCGCTCATGGTGGCACCCAGGGAATGGGTGGCGAAGAGTAGTTCGATGGGCATAACCAGACCGATGCCGAAGTTGCACATGAGGTCCACGATGAGCATGGCTCGCAGATATACGGGCAACTCCGTGAACTCACGCAGCCAGCGCATCGGTTTCCACCTCCATCGGATCTGTTTTCGTACCTCTCCTCATTCTGGCCTGACCGCCTGCCGGGATGCCGGGGCTGGCGTGTTGCCATCAACGGGTGGATGCCGATAGTCCTGATACGCAAAGAGGCCCGACCCTTCGGCATGAAGGATCAGGCCCTATGTGTGAACTGGCCGGTCAGCCGGCCTCAGTCGTCATACGAACTCAGATGTGGAAGTAGAGCTCGTACTCCAGGGGGGTGGGGGCCAGACGGGTCTGGTCCAGTTCACCGCGCTTCAAGTCCAACCAGGTCTGGATCAGATCGTCGGTGAAGACGTCGCCCTCGCTCAGGAAGTCGTGGTCCTCTTCCAAGGCGTTCAGAGCCTCCTCCAGGGAGCCGGGCACCTGCTTGATCTGGGCATGCTCTTCGGGAGGCAGCTCATAGAGGTCCTTGTCGATGGGGGCCGGGGGCTCGGTGTGGTTGAGAATGCCGTCCAGTCCTGCCATCAGCTGGGCCGAGAAGGCCAGGAAGGGGTTGCAGGAGGGGTCGGGGGCGCGGAACTCGATCCGCTTGGCGGCAGGCGAGGTGCCGGCCAGGGGGATGCGGATGGCTGCCGAACGGTTCCGGGCCGAGTAAACCAGGTTGACAGGGGCCTCGTAGCCGGGCACCAGCCTCTTGTAGGAGTTGGTGGAGGGGTTGGTGAAGGCCAGAACAGACGAGGCGTGCTCAATCAGGCCACCCACATACCAGCGGGCAATGTCGGAAAGTCCGCCGTAGCCGTTCTCGTCGTAGAAGAGGGGCTTGCCATCCTTCCAGAGGGACTGGTGGCAGTGCATGCCGGTTCCGTTGTCCCCGGCGATGGGCTTGGGCATGAAGGTGGCTGCTTTGCCGGCCAGGGCGGCGGTCTCGTGGACCACGTACTTGTACTTCATCAGGTCGTCGCCCGCATGCAGCAGGGTGTTGAAACGGTAGTTGATCTCCTGCTGGCCGGCGCCGCCCACCTCATGATGGGAGCGCTCCAGAATCAGGCCCACCTTCTGCAGGTTGGCCACCATGTCGTCGCGCAGATCCTGGTAATGGTCGATGGGGGGCACAGGGAAGTAACCCTTCTTGACTCGGTTCTTGAAGCCAATGTTGTCGGAGCCGTCCTCCTCGACGTCGACGCCCGAGTTCCAAGGAGCCTCAATGGAGTCGACCTCGTAGAAGGAGCGCTGCATGCTGTTTTCGAAGCGGACCTTGTCGAAGATGAAGAACTCGGCCTCGGGGGCGAATGAGGCCGTATCGGCGATGCCGGTGGAGCGCAGGTAGGCCTCCGCCTTGGCGGCAATCTGCCGAGGGTCGCGCGAGTAGGGCTCGTCGGTCACCGGGTCAACAATGGAGAAGGCCACGTTCAGGGTGCGATGACGGCGGAAGGGATCCATGTAAGCAGTCTCTGGATCGGGAATCAGCTTCATATCCGATTCGTTGATGGCTTGGAAGCCTTGAACGGAGGAGCCGTCGAAGGCCATGCCGTCTGTGAAAGCGTCTTTGAGGAATTCGCTGGCGGGCACGGTGAAGTGCTGCTGGACCCCGATCAGGTCCGTGAACCTGACTGAGACATATTCCACGCCCTCCTGGTTTATCAGAGCTTCGCAATCGGCCTTTGACTTAAGTTCGCTCACTGAACTGCTCCTTTCGTGGAAACCGTAACGGTCACCCAGTCTAGGGGACCGGTTTTTTCGGCAATGCACCGCTGAGGTTACGGGGGTGTTTCATGCGAAGGTCCCGGCGCCTCCCTGGGGAGATGCCGGGACCTTCAAAACATCAGCGCCCGCGCATGGCCTTGCGGCTGACGTGTATCTTTGTCGGATCGATGCCCTTGGGCATGCCCAGGGCGTTCTGCCGCTTTTGTAGGGTGACCAGCCGGTCGTTCAGGGTCTCCAACTCGGTGGCGGTCAGCTTGACCTTCTTCTTGACCACGGTGCGCTGGAGCTTGTTGAGTGGAACCTGGTCAGGACCGTGGCCCACGCTGATCCGGTAGATGGGGATGGCCGACCCACGGGTGATGCGGCGGATCTTCTCCTCCTCGCGGTTCATGGCCTTGTTGACGCGGTTGTAGTCGCCCTCGGCTATCAGGTAGACCCCGGTGCGACCAGTGCCCCTCCAGACGGCGTCCTTGGTCTTGGCATCAATCCATACAGGTTCCTGCGGGAAGGAGAAGCCCGCCTTGGAGATGCTGCTCAGCACGGCGGCGGCAGCGCCTGGACGGCCCTCCATCTTGGCGTAGCCGACCTTGTCGGAGCGCCTGGTCAGGGTCATGGTGGCCAAAAGCAGGCCGACCATGATGCCCAGAAGCACGGTCAGGATCCAGGACAGCCCCCCAAAGTGAACAAGCAGGCAGATCACCACTGCTATCAGTGTGGGCACCAGGATGGCCGCGGCCAGCAGCCAGGGAAGAGCCTTGTCCTCTGCGTAAGTGAATTGGTAGATCTTGACGATCTGACTGATCGTGCTGTTCTTCTTTTTTGCTTTTTTGCCCTTGGTGTCCTCTGTAGCCATGCCATCCTCACTCGGAAACGTTCACTGGTTGACCAGTCTACCGCATGCCTACTGCATGTTCAGGGGTCTGCCGTCAGCCTTGAGCAGGGCCTCTCCAATGGCTTCCGAGAAGGTGGGATGGGGATGGATGAGCCCGGCCGCCCGGTGCAAGGGGATCTGGTTGCCCACCAGCTGCTGGGCCTCGGCGATGTTCTCGGAGGCCTGGGGGGAGACCATCTCCAGACCGACGACTATCTGCTTCTCCAGATCGGTGGCTTGGCAGGCGGTGATCAGGCTGAGGGTGCCCTGCAGGCCGCTCATGCGCATGCGCGAGTTGGACATCATGGGGTAGATGGTCTCCTTGACCTGGTTCAGCGATGGATCGTCCTCGGCCTCCTGCCGGCTGAAGCCCACAGCTGCGGCCTGGGGGGAGGAGAAGACCACGCGGGGGATGGTGGCCTCGTTGACAGGTTCAGGATCCAGACCAGAGGCGGCATCGGCCAGGGTGATGCCCTGCTGGAAGGCCCTGTGGGCCAGATGGTGACCCGGGGTGATGTCGCCCAGGGCCCAGACCCGGTCACGGCTGGTGCGCCCCTGGGAGTCGGTCAGGACCTGGCCCTGCCCGTCCAGGTCAATGCCCAGCTCCTTCATATGCTCGGGGTTCGTATTGGGGTCCCTGCCGATGGCCACCAGAACCAGATCAGTCTCGATCGCTCCCGCCTGGCCCTTGTCGTCGGTCGGCTGGTAGTCGACCTGCATGCCCCCATCTGCAGGCAGACGGTGTCCGCCCGAGCAGCGGGCATGGGTAATGATCTGAATTCCCTGACGTTTCAGCTCCCGGGTCATGATCTGGCCGGTCCGCCGACCCCAGTGGGAGAGCACCCGGTCATGCCTGACCATCAGGGTCACCTGGCAGCCGGCTTGGTTCCAAATGGTGGCGAATTCCAGGGCCACCGCACCTGAACCGATAATCAGCGCCCTGCGGGGGAAGGGCTTGAGGGTCAGCGCCCTGTCCGTGTCGATGACCAGATCATCGAAGGGGAGCTCCTCCAAGGGCCTGGCGTGAGACCCAGTGGCCAGGATGGTATCGCAGGTGGTCAGCCGGGTTCGATTGCCGTCAGCAGCGGTCACCTCCACCAGGCCGTCGCGGACGATGGTGCCGTGGCCGTGCACCACGGTGATACCACGCTGCTTGAGCAGGCTCGCCAGGCCGCCGGTCATGGCGTCCACCATACGGTCCTGATAATCCTGGAGCTTCTGGTAGTCGATGCTGGCCGACCCGATATTGATACCCATGGCGGCTCCAAGATTAGCCTGTTCCAAAACCTGGGTGGCTGTCAGCAGGGCCTTGGTAGGGATGCATCCGCGGTTCAGGCAGACGCCGCCAACCACAGGGTCCTGCTCAATCAGGGCCACCCGTCCGCCCAGTTCTGCCGTGCGCAGGGCAGTGGCATACCCGCCTGGGCCCGATCCGATGATGATGGTGTCGTACTGGCGGCTGTCGGCATCCCAGGGGTCAAGAGACTCTGTGCCGGGTTGGTTGATCGATTGCTGCATAAGAATCCATGCTAGCCATACCGGCTGGGAGAATGAAGAGCATTCGCACAATGTGGAGTGAGTACAAAAACCGACCGGAACCCAAAGGGCACCGGGCGGCGCTACCAGTCCATCGTTCGGTATGTCAGGACGATTCGCTTGTCAGTCGGGCCAGTGCCCGCGCTTGCTCTGATTGGGCTTGGGAACCCGCCAGCGGCGGACCATCATGGCACGTTGCCAGGCGTAGGAGGCCGAACGTGAACCTTTGGCCACCGAGCGCTCGCCGAACTTGTCGATCAGCAGGCGCTTGAGCTTGCGCCACATCAGCCAGGTATCTATCAGGGCAATGATCAGGTAGCCATACAGCAGGATGGTCACCACCATGGTGAAAGTGGCATAATGCTGCGGACCCACGAACATGCCCATCAGGGTGGCGACGAACATAAGGATGATGGCCGGGAATATCCATTCCAGCAGATTGAAACGGGCATCTACATAGTTACGGATGTAGATCCTCCAAGGGAGGCGTTCCGACTTGGGCATGTGGTCGAGGTCGCCGGTCCTCATGGCCTCGTACTGGGCATCCTCACGGGCCCGAATCCGGGCCTTGGCGGCCTTGCGTGAGGCCTTGCGGTCCTTGGGGACCAACGGTCGCAGGTTCCTAGCCTCGGCCTGTTTGCGTTTGGGGGTGGGGCGTCCCTTGCCTCGTGCCTCTTCAGCGGAGGCCGTCTGGTCCGCCTCCGCCTCTTTGTCCCGTCGATCCTTGCGTGAGAAGGGGTTCCATGTCATGCGAACAGGTTACGGTGACGCCTAGACTCGCAAGCATTGATTCACAAGCAATTATAGGAGGTAATGATGGCGGAACTGGGCCTGGAGACGATCCGTACCCGTGTGCAAGACGATAGGAGCCGGATCGTCGATCTGCTCAAGGACAAGATCGCCCTGGCTTCGGTTTCGGCCAAGGGGATTACCGGGGATCACATGCGGCGATCAGCCGACTATGTGGCCGGGCAACTGCGGCAGGTGGGTGTAGATGCCCGTGTGGTCCAGGCCACCAATCCTGACGGGACCCCTGGTGCTTTCGAGGTCATCGGATCCCGGCAGGTGGACGACAAGGCCCCGACCGTTCTGCTCTATGCCCATCACGACGTGCAGCCGGTGCCCGACCCCTCCCAGTGGACAACCGATCCCTTTACCGGTGTGGAGAAGGAGGGACGGCTCTACGGACGCGGATCGGCCGACGACGGTGGCGGCATCGCCATCCACTCGGGTGCCCTGCATGCCCTGGGCAAGGACCTGCACGTCAACGTCAAGGTCTTCATCGAAGGCGAGGAGGAGATGGGCTCGCGCAGTTTCATCCCCTTCCTCCAAGCTCATCGGGACGACTTCGCCTCGGACCTGATCATCGTGGCCGACTCGGGCAACTGGTCGGCGGACACCCCCAGCCTGACCACCTCACTAAGAGGGAATGCGGACCTGGATGTCACGGTCACAGCCTTGGAGCACCCGGTCCATTCCGGGCAGTTCGGCGGGCCCATCCTGGATGCTAACACCCTGGCTGCCATGCTGATCTCCTCCATGTATGACGACCATGGGGAACTTGCCGTGCCCGGCCTGGAGGGTGGACAGCCCGTCGGCGGCCTGCAGCGTGACCTGGATCAGGCTCAGCTGCGTGCGGATGCCGGCGTGGTGGACTCCTACCGGCTGGCCGGAACCGACTCCCTGGCCTCCAGGCTCTGGACCAAGCCTGCGGCGGCTGTGATCGGCTTCGATGCCCATCCGGTGGAGGGCTCCTTCAACGTGCTGGCCGACAAGACCCGCTTCCGCATTTCGCTGCGGACTGCGCCCACCCAACGGCCTGAGCAGGCCGCGCAGGCTCTGGCTGATTTCCTGGTCGCCCATGCCCCTCATGGGGCCAAAGTGGAGGTCACCCCCAGCGACATGGGCATGGGATGGGCCATGGACGCCGATAGCCCGGTGGTCCGGCAGGCCGAGGAGGCCATGCGGCAGGCCTTCGGACGCGACCCGGTCAACAAGGGCGAGGGCGGATCCATCCCCTTCATCCCCGAACTCAAGCGCCTCTTCCCTGAGGCCCAGGTCCTGGTGACCGGCCCCGAGGATCCCCAGTCCAACGCGCACAGTCCGAACGAGTCCATTTCCCTGCAGGGGCTGGTCGACAACATCATCACCGAGGCCCTCCTGCTGGATTCCCTTGACCATCGTATGTTCTAGAATGCCAGGTGACACGGGGGCCGTATGCTCAAGGGCGTGCGGCTGAGAGGAGGCTCAGCCTCAACCGGACGAACGTTTACCGGGTAATGCCGGCGCACGGATGTCACTGGACCCGTGCCTGAACGGGATGGCGCTCATAGGGGGCGCCCCGAGGAAAGGCACAAGATCATGACTGATGGTCATTTCATGAACAATACTGTTTCCGGACCGGAGTCGGAGTCTGACAAGACTCCCTCCCAAGTCAGGATCCCCTCCAGACGGTGGAGGGTGGTGGATATCGCTGTTGCCTCGGTCATCGGGGTGGCTTCCGCCGTCATCTACTGGGTGGTCGCCATGGTGACTACCATTCCCTGGTCCTTCTTGGACGGGGTTGTGCCTGGTCTGGGCGGTATTCTCAACGGCCTCTACCTGTTCGCCGGGCCCTTGGCATTGGTCATCGTACGCAAGCCAGGTGCAGCCGTCTATGCCGAGCTGGTCGCCGCCATCCTGGAGTCGCTGCTGGGCAGCCTTTGGGTGCCTGTGGAGACCATACTGATCGGTCTGCTTCAGGGCTTCATGGCCGAACTGGTCTTCATGCTGCTGCGCTACCGGCGTTGGAACATGTCCACGGTGGCACTGTCGGGCGCTGCCGCTGGTTTCGGCTGCTGGCTGTATTCTTTCTGCACGCACCTACAGGCCATCAACCTGACCGGCCCCTATGGGGTGATCTATCTGATAGCCACCCTGATTTCGGGCGCGCTGATCGCCGGAGTTCTGGTTTGGTACCTCTATAAGGCCATTGCCGCCACCGGGGCTCTGGACCGTTTCGCCTCCGGCCGCGATATTCGGACGGCCGGGAAGTAGAGGTCTGGGCGTGTACCAGAGCATCCAGGACAATCCCTACCAACCCGCGGCCTTGGAACTGCGCGGTTGGGGGTACCGCCATGCCTATCGGAACCACTTTGCTGTCAGGGATCTTTCCCTGAGTATTCCTGCGGGTCAGCGGGTGCTTCTGCTGGGAGCCTCCGGCATTGGCAAATCGACCATCCTTGAGGGTGTGGCCGGGCTGCTGGGCGATCATGCCCCGCAGAGCGGTCAGGACCAGGTCGAGGATGACGAAGGCGGGGTGACCCAGGGTCAGGTCCTCATCGACGGCAATCCCGCCGTATCCAGCCGTGGGCGTGTGGGTCTGGTCCTGCAGGATCCGGATGCTCAGGCCATCTTTCAGCGGCTGGGTGACAATGTGGCCTTCGGGCCGGAGAACATGGGGTTGCCCCGCGAGGAGATCTGGCCACGGGTGCGGAAGGCCATGGCCGAGGTGGGTCTGGCTGACCTGCAGCTGACCCGATCCACCATGCATTTGAGCGGAGGGCAGATGCAGCGTCTGGCCCTGGCCGGCGCTCTGGCCATGCAGCCTGGGTTGCTTCTGCTGGATGAGCCAACGGCCAACCTGGACCCGGTCGGTGTCAAGCAAATTGTCGGTGCCGTCAGGAAGGTCTTGGATCGGCAAGGCTCCACCATGGTTCTGGTCGAGCACCGGGCAGGGCCTTGGATGGATATGATCGACAGGGTCATCGTGCTCGGGCTGGGCGAGGTTGAAGACAGCGTCGGTGGATCGGGTGTTGCAGCCTATCGCAAGACAGTGATCATGGCCGACGGCAGCCCCCAGGAGGTCTTCACTGATCCTGGATTGGATCTGGCCTCCCTGGGCATCTGGGTTCCTGAGGCCTATAGGAGTGCCAAGGATTCGCTCCCTGAGCTTGGACGTGCTCGGTCTGGGCAATTCGGCCACGGTCATGATGGTCATCAAGTCTTGTTGACCGCCCGGGATCTGGCGGTTGGTCGTCAGGGCAAGGCAGTGGCCGAGCACATCGATCTGGAATTCAGGGCCGGGCAGGTCACTGCCCTGGTCGGAGCCAACGGAGCCGGCAAGTCCACGCTGGCCATGACCCTGGCTGGTTTGCTGGAGCCCGTGGCCGGTTCGGTGCTTGCCCATGCCCATCTGCTTCGAGGACCCCAGGGGCAGACGCCTACCGAGCCGGAGCCTATTCGATGGACCTCTTCCCAGCTGGCCGCGCGTATCGCCTATGTCTTTCAGAATCCCGAGCACCAGTTTGCCCGGGGCACGGTCCTGGAAGAGCTCAAGCTGGCCCCCATTCGCACCGGCATGACCGAGGACCAGGCCCAGGCCCGCGCCCTGGAGCTGCTGGGTCGCTTCAGTCTGAGACAGTACGCCCGCGCCAACCCTTACACGCTCTCCGGTGGCGAGAAGCGGCGGCTCACTGTGGCCTCGGCCCTGGCCGCTGCACCACAGATGCTGATTCTTGACGAGCCCACCTTCGGCCAGGACAGGAACACCTGGGTCAGCATGGCCCAGCTGATTGCAGACCTGCGCGACCAGGGAGCCTGCATCATTCTGGTCACCCATGACCGGGAACTGGTTCAGACCCTGGATGCCCGCCTGGTGGAAATGACGCCTCCGGGAGTCCAGAAGGCCGTCTGGCCTGCAGTCGAGTCAGATATGCAGGCTCGCCACAAGACTGTTGCGGCCAGACTGACCGTCACGCCCATGGATCAGCGGGACGAACCTGTCAAGCCAGCCAGCCGATCGCCATACATAGCCTCTATCAATCCAGCCTTTCGTCTGATCGGGGCCTTTCTGGCGGCTCTGCCCCTGCTGATCAGCCTGGACCCGGTTTCGGCCACGACGGCCCTGATCCTGGAGTTCCTGCTGCTGGGCGCGGCAGGCTTCACGCCCCTGCGCGTGGTCAGGTCTACCTGGCCTATCTTCCTGGGGGCACCGGGTTCGGCCCTGGCAATCATCCTCTATGGCAAGAGCGGCGGCGCCACCTTCTGGCAGTGGGGAATGATCCACATCACCCAGCGGTCGCTGGACCTGGCCCTGGCTACTGCGTTGCGAATCCTGGCCATCGGGATCCCCGCCATCATCACCGTGCTGGGAATAGACGCCACCGACCTGGCCGATGCCTTCAGCCAGGTGCTCCACCTGCCTGATCGCTTCGTCTACGGCGGGTTGGCCGGCATGCGGCTTTTCACTGTTCTCAAGGACGACTGGTCGGCCCTGACGGCCTCGCGCCGCAGTCGCGGACTGGGCGATGAGAATCGTTTCAAGGCTTTCATGCCTCAAGCCTTCGCGCTGCTGGTCCTGTCCATCAGGCGTTCGACGACCTTGGCCACGGCCATGGAGGCCCGGGGCTTCGGCGGCAGCACTCCACGAACCCATGCCAGGGTTTCCCATGTCAGAACTCGTGATGCAGGCTTCCTGCTTATCTGTCTGGCTGTGCCCGCAATCTCCCTGACCATGGCTGCGCTGACCGGCTCCATCGCCTTCTTCGGCAACTGATCGTCAGGGGTTTCCGCAGGTCTCAGATATAGAGGAAGCCTGGCCCTTTCCACCTCCCGCAGAGAGGGGAAAGGGCCAAGGTTTGCCTGTGGTTGGAAGCGCTGGTCTTTTACCTGGCCAGAGTGGTGTTGATGTTGCGCACCTCGTCGAAGCGCTTGGAAGCATCCTCCCAGTTGACGATGTGCCACCAGGCCTTGACGTAGCTGGCCCGGTCGTTCAGGTACTCCAGGTAGTAGGCGTGCTCCCAGAGGTCCAGCAGGACCAGCGGGAAGATGGTGACGGGCAGGTTGCCCTGGTGGTCGTACATCTGTAGGGTGACCAGGCGCTCGCCCAGGGTATCCCAAGCCAGGACGGCCCAGCCGGAGCCCTGGATGCCTGCGCACATGGACTCGAAGTAGGTCTGGAAGCCCTGGAAGGACCCGAACTGGTCTTCGATGGCGGCCTTAAGTTCGCCAGTAGGCTCCTGGCCGTCGGCCGGGGCCATGTTCTTCCAGAAGATGGAGTGGTTCTTGTGCCCGGCCAGGTTGAAGGCCAGGTTCTTCTCCAGCAGGTTGGACTGAGCCACGTTGCCGGACTCGGCCGCGTCGTGGATCTGCTCCAGGGCCTTGTTGGCCCCGTTCACATAAGCCTGATGGTGCTTATCATGGTGCAGCTCCATGATCTTGCCGGACACGTACGGCTCCAGTGCCGAGTAGTCGTAGGGCAGATCGGGAAGTGTGTATACGGGCATATCGTCTCCTCACAATGATTCTGGCCAAGCCAGATGTGCCATGGTCGGTCTGCGCCATACCAGCAATGGACGTGGTCGACCCGACCGGTTCTTTTACACTAGCCTTTTGTTCGCCGAGCACAAGGGGCGCAGACCTTATCTTTCAGTGAAATTTCCCACAGATGCGGGCTCATGAAGGTCCGTCAGCCGTGCTCTCGACTGCCGGGGTTAGAGTTGTGCTCATGCCCTTTGATGAATCCCTTCTCGACAATCCCCGTGCCCAACGAATTCGTCGCTTGGCTGAACTGCAGGATCGGCGGGCCCGGCAGCGTCATGGCCGCTTCCTGATAGAGGGGCCGCAGAGCGTGCGCGAGGCGGTCCGCTGGCGTCCCGACCTGCTGACCGACCTCTATATTCAGGTGGATGAATCCTCTCCTGTAGCCCAGGGCGGCCATCCGCAGCCACTCAACGAGACCGTAGGGGCCATCATGGAGCAGGCTCGAGAGCTGCCTGACTGCTACGGACACTTCGTCTCGGCCCGGGTCATGCGTGCCATCAGCGGCAATGCCCAGGGAATCCTGGCACAGGCGCGGACTGATGGATTTTTGGTCCAACCGACAGATCTTGAGGATCCCCAGCACTTGCCGGGGGAGGGGCCCGACCTGGTGGCGGCCTTCTGGCAGATTCGTGATCCAGGCAATGCCGGAACCGTCATTCGCACCGCCGATGCTGCCGGTTGCCGGGCGGTCATCCTGGTGGACCAGTGCGTGGAACCCACCAATCCCAAGGTTATTCGTTCTACGGCCGGATCGGCCTTTCATATACCCCTGATGAGCATGGGCACCGAAGACTTCCTGGGCCTGTGCAGACGACAGGGTCGGTCCATGGTGGCCGCGGATGTCTATGGCACGCCGGACAAACCCGTCCGCTCCTTGACTGATTTGATGGCGAGCGGTGCCCTGGCCAAGCCGGACTCGTCGGGTCAACCCATGGCCCTGCTTTTCGGCAATGAGGCACGTGGACTGCCCAGTGGGTTGCTGCAGTCCATGGATCAGATCGTTCGCATACCCATATACGGGCGGGCTGAATCACTCAATCTGGCCACCTCGGCGGCGGTGCTGCTTTACGCCATGGCCATGTCGAGTCGTATTGAAAGAATGTGAAGGCGTCAACGACCGGGATTTCCGCTGATTTGCGGCCCGGACACGGCATTGGCAACAGTGGAAAGGTCCATGGTGGCACAGGAAGAATTCGACCCCGCGGCGATGACCGACGAGGTCAACGAGGGCATCGGCAGGATTCGCGAAGCCTCCGATCTGGAAGAACTCAAGGCGATCAAGGCCAAGTATGCAGGGACAGGTTCAGCCCTGGCCGGATCCGGCCGGATCATCGGAAGGCTGCCAGCGGATCAGAAGAAGACCGCCGGCCGTTTAGCGGGCAAGCTCAAGGCTGACTTCGGCCGCGCCTACGGGCTCAAGGAGCGGCAGTTGCGCCAGGAGGAGGAGTCCCGCCGCCTTGCTGCCGAGCAGGTGGATATGACCCTTCCGGTCGAGCGTAAACCTCAGGGCGCACGTCATCCGCTGTCCAAGCTCATGGAGGACGTGGAGGATTTCTTCGTCTCCATGGGTTGGAGTATCGCCCAGGGCCCCGAGCTGGAAGCCGAATGGTACAACTTCGATGCGCTCAACTTCGGCCCTGACCATCCTGCCCGTCAGATGCAGGACACCTTCTACGTCAAGGGCAGCCAGGCCAGGGACGCCGCCGGCTTCGTCGGCTCCAACATGGTCATGCGCACCCATACCTCGCCCGATCAAGCCCGTTCCCTGATAACCCGCGGTGTACCGCTTTACGTGGCCTGCACGGGCAGGGTCTTCCGCACCGATGAACTGGATGCCACCCACACCCCGGTCTTCCATCAGTGCGAGGCCATCGCCGTCGATGAACACCTGACTATGGCCGACCTCAAGGGCACCCTGGACAAGCTCGCTGTGGCCATGTTCGGTCCTGAGGCCCGGACCAGACTACGGCCCTCGTACTTCCCCTTCACCGAGCCCAGCGCCGAGATGGATCTCTGGTTCCCTGACAAGAAGGGCGGCCCCGGATGGATTGAATGGGGAGGCTGCGGCATGGTCAACCCCAACGTTCTGAGATCAGCCGGCGTGGATCCGCAGCGCTACTCAGGCTTCGCCTTCGGTGTGGGCATGGAGCGCACCCTGCTCCTGCGCCACGACATCAACGATATGCACGACCTGGTCGAAGGCGACGTGCGGTTCAGCCAGCAGTTCGAGATGGGGGAGTGACTGTCAGATGCCAATGGTAGATATCGACTGGCTCAAGGAGCATGTGCAGGTCCCTGAGGATCTGACCTATGAACAGCTGGCCAAGGACCTGGTTCGGGTCGGACTGGAGGAAGAGGACATCCACCAGTCCACTGTGACCGGCCCAATCGTAGTCGGCTATGTGGTGGATGCCGAGCCTGAGCCTCAGAAGAACGGCAAGACCATCAACTGGTGTCATGTTGATGTGGGCGAGCAGTACAACGCCGTGGACGACCAGGGTCGCAAGGTGCCGCGTGGCATCGTCTGCGGGGCCCCCAACATGGCTGCGGGTGAGAAGGTGGTGGTAACTCTGCCAGGGGCCGTCCTGCCCGGTGACTTCCGCATCGAACCACGCAAGACCTACGGTCATATCTCGGACGGCATGTGCGCCTCCGAGCGTGAGCTGGGACTGGGTTCGGACCATCAGGGCATCATCCTGCTACGCAACTACGGGTTCACCCCCGAGCAGTACGAGCAGCTCAAGCCTGGTGACGATGCCATGAGCCTCCTGCATATGAATACGCCCGTGCTTGAGATCAACATCACCCCTGACCGTGGCTACGCCTTCTCCTACCGGGGGGTTGCCCGCGAATACCACCACTCCACGGGCGCCGAGTACACGGATCCGGTGATTGAACTGAACAAGACGGTGCCGGCCTCGGCAGCCCAGGAGGATCAGGCACCGCTGGCCGTGCGCGTTCAGGATGAGAATCCTATTCACGGTCAGCCAGGCTGTGATCGGTACTACCTGCGTGCCTTGACCGGGTGCGACCCCAAGGCGGCGACTCCCAGCTGGATGCGTCGTCGGCTGGTTCGGGCCGGCATGCGCTCCATCAGCCTGCCGGTGGACATCACCAACTACGTCATGCTGGATCTGGGCCAGCCCCTGCACGCCTACGACCTGGACAAGCTCAGCGGGCCTATCGTGGTGCGCAGGGCCAGGCAGGGCGAGCACCTGACCACTCTGGATGGCAAGGATCGCGAGCTCAGCACCGAGGATCTGCTCATCACCGACTCGCCCCAGGGGCAAGAGGGATCTCGCATTCTGGGTCTGGCCGGCGTCATGGGCGGTCTGTACGGAGAAGTGACCGATCAGACGAAGAACATTCTGATTGAGTCCGCTCACTTCGACCAGGTGACCATCGCCCGGACCGCCCGTCGCCACAAGCTGCCCTCGGAGGCCTCCAAGCGCTTTGAGCGCGGGGTCGATCCGCAGATGCAGCCAGCCGCCGCAGCCATGGCCGCTGACCTGCTGCATCGCCTTGCCGGTGGGCAGGACCTGGATGCTCCGCTGGATATGGATCAGACCAAGCCCATGCCGGTCATCGACTTTGCCGTCAGCGAGGTGGCACGTCTGACCGGACTGGAGGTGGAGCCCCAGCGCATCGTGGCCATTCTGCGTGATATCGGCTGTACTGTCCAGGGCGATCCTCAAGATCGGCTGTCGGTGACTCCTCCAACCTGGAGGCCCGACCTGGGTGAGGGCTGCGACCTGGTCGAGGAGGTGGCCCGTCTGGTGGGTTATGACCGCATTCCCGTCACCGTGCCATCACCCAAGGTGTCCGGAGCGGTTGGTCTGACCGATCGCCAGCAGCGCCGCCGTTGGGTGGCTGACACCCTGGCCGAGTATGGACTGACCGAGGTTCTGGGCTACCCGTTCGTCGGTAACAATGATTTCAAGGCCTTCGGCATGGATCCTGATGAGGCCCATGTCAACAGCGTGGAACTCGCCAACCCCATGGCCGCTGACAGGCCCTACCTGCGCCAGAGCCTGCTGCTGCCGCTGGCCAACACCGTGGAGCGCAACCTGCGACGTGGCAACACGGATGTGCGTCTCTTCGAGATCGGCTATGTCTTCCGTCGCGATCCCAAGGCTCCTGCGGTGCCCACCCTTCCGGGCGGTGTGCGGCCCAGCGACGAGGATCTGGCCCGCCTGGACCAGGGTCTGCCAGAGCAACGGCTGCATGTGGCGGCCTTGCTGACCGGCCGTGCCCAGGAGGACGGCTGGCTCAAGGACAGCAGGGATGTGGACTGGACCGATGCAGTCGAATCCGCTCGGCGTGTCCTGGATAGGCTGGGAGCGCATTATCGGCTTGAGCAGCCCTCGGCCGAGCAGGTGCCCGATCAGTGGCATCCGGGCCGTACCGCCAGGCTGGTCCTGGATGACGGCACGCTTGTCGGCATGGTGGGCGAGTTGCATCCTCGGGTTGATCAGGCTCTGGGCTTCCCTGCCCACTCGGCCGCCTTCGAGCTGAGTATGGACATGGTGCTGGACCATTTGGACTACACCCCCCTGCAGGCCAAGCCCGTGTCGACCTTCCCGCCGGTCCGTCAGGATCTGGCCTTCACCGTGCCGGACACGGTCTCGGCAGCCGACCTGACTTCCGCCATCAGAGAAGCGGCTGGGTCTAGTCTTGAATCCATCGAGCTGTTCGACGTTTTCACTGGCGATCAGATCGGTGAGCATGCAAAATCGCTGGCCTTCGCAGTCACCTTCCGCGCCCCGGACCGCACCTTGACGTCCGAGGACAGCGAATCCCTGCGCCAGGCCATCGTTGACAGGACTGCAGGTCTGGGCGCCGTGCTGCGTGCCTGACCGGGCATCAAGGGGACCGAGGGACATGACGGATTCTCAAGAACAGGGCACAGCCGGTGGACCCGACCGCCAGGATCATGATGGGGGCGACCAGCCCTTGTACGGCGCGCGCGCCGATCGTTATCCAGGATGGAATCCGTACATCTACGGTCGCCCAGACCCCGAACCCAAGGCCAAGGAATCCGATTCGTCCCAGGACAACCCCGCCAATAGGCCCATGCCCATGGCGGGGCAGTCGGGTCCCGGCCGCGGCGGAAATCCTGGCAATCCTCAGGCCCGTCCCGGTGCGCCAGGATGGCTTCCCCAGGGCATGCCCGATCTGAACGACCCCTCCCAAAATCCGGTCTACGGCCACTGGGATCCCTGCGCCATCATTGCCTTCCTTATGGCCCTCTTCCTGCCCATGCCTGTGATTCCCGCTTTGCTCGGCGGCGTTTCCATGTATCGGACCCGCCGACTGCATATGAAGGGCTATGGGCTGGCCATGGCTGCCCTGATCATCAACCTGCTCTTTACCTTGGCCTGGATCTGGCTTCTGGTCAACGGGGTCTCCCTGAACGACTTCTACCAACAGATGGTGCCGTCGCCCTCGACGGGGGGCGGCGGCTCAGGCGGGGACGGTGTCAGCGCCTGAGATCTAAGCAGGGGGTCATTCAGATGGGTTTGGATATCAATATTGTCGTATTCGACGGGTTTGCGCCCTTGGATGTTTTCGGCCCCTTTGAGGTTTTCATCAATACTGATGGCGCCCGGGTGCGACTTTTCTCCTTGGAGGGCCCTGGAGTGAAAGTCGGGGAGGGCGGTGTCAGGGTCGAAGCTGTAGGACCCGAAGCGATCGATCCCAAGGGAGTTTTGCTGATACCTGGCGGGTCCGGCACGCGAACTCTGGTTGGAAACGACCGATGGATTGGGCAGTTGGCAAGCCTGGCCGCCCAGTCGCCCCAGGTAATGACGGTCTGCACAGGATCGGCTCTCTTGGCTGCCGCCGGTGTGTTCGACGGTCGGCGTGCGACCTCCAATGACTTGGCCTTTGACTGGGTCGTCAGTACGGGGAAGCGTGTGAACTGGGTCAAGGATGCCCGTTGGGTGGTCGATGGCAAGTTTCGTACTTCTTCGGGTATCTCGGCCGGTATTGACATGGCACTGGCCTTTGTGGAGGACACATGCGGGCCCGAGGCTGCGGACAGGGCCAGTACGCAAATAGAATACATCCGAAACCGAGATTCCGGTTATGATCCCTTCGCATAGGTGACAGCGTCGCGCAGCTATAGCATGTGCATAGCGACACGCCGAATTGTATAAATATGCGTTTTACTGCATGAGTATGTATGATGGTGCCCGATGAAGGGAGCACTCATGCGGCAATACACGGTGGTTGTAGCGGGAGCTTCGGGGTATGCCGGCTCGGAAATGATCCGTCTATTGGCAGCGCATCCAGCCTTTCAGGTATGCACGGTCACCGGTCACGGCTCCGCTGGTCGACTGTTGGGGGAGTTCTCGCCCAACCTTCCGGATTCGCTGGCCTCGCTGCAGATTCAGGATACGAAGCCGGAGATTTTGGCCGGCCATGATCTGGTGGTTCTGGCCCTGCCTCACGGGGCTTCGGGTCCCTTGGCCGAGCAGCTGGATCCGCAATCGCTGATGGTCGACCTGGGCGCTGATCACCGGCTGGAGAATCCGGAGGACTGGCAAGACTATTATGGCGGACCTTTCTCAAGCCCGTGGACCTACGGGATGCCTGAGCTGCTCAATCCTGGTGGCGGTCGTCAGCGTCAGTTGCTTGGGCAGACCCGGCGGATCGCTGGTCCCGGCTGCAATGTCACGGCAGTCACCCTGGCCTTCCAGCCTGCTTTGGCCGCCGGACTGGTGCAGACCAATGATCTGGTTGCTGACCTGGCAGTCGGCTATTCGGGTGCCGGACGCTCAAGCGGCAGAATGGATCTACTGGCAGCCCAGGCCATCAATTCAGCCCATCCCTATTCGGTCGGCGGCACCCACCGGCATATCCCTGAGATTCTGCAGAACCTGCGTAAGGCCGCAGCTGCGGATCCGAACCTCGGAGGTCTTGGGAAACAGCCCATCAGTTTGGGGCTGACCCCCATACTGGTCCCCATGTCAAGGGGGATTCTGGCTGTGGTCTCGGCCAAGCTAAGCGAGCGTGGACGGAGCATGGGGATGGCTGATATTCGTGCCGTTTGGGAAGAGATCTATGCCCAGGAGCAGTTCGTCGATCTGCTCCCCGAGGGCAGGCTCCCCTCCACGGCCGACGTGTACGGCTCCAACCGGGCCCAGGTCCAGGTCGCTGTGGACCAGCGCGCCGACCGCCTCTACGCTTTCGCCGCCATCGACAACCTGACCCGGGGCACCGCAGGCCAGGCCCTCCAGGCCGTAAATCTGGCCCTGGGCCTGCCCGAGGAGACCGGATTGACAACCATAGGAGTGGCACCATGAGCATCACCTACCCTGCAGGCTTCCGGACTGGCACCGCCATCGCCCATCGTCCGGGAGGTCCACAGCGCCGAAACCTGGCCTTGGTCGTCAACAGCGGACCCATGGACACGGCTGTTGGGGTCTTTACCCCTAATCGTTTCCGGGCCGCTCCGGTCATCTGGACCAGCCGAATCCTTGAAGAAGGCCATGCTGGAGCCGTGGTCATCAACTCCGGCAATGCCAACGCCTGCACTGGTCCCGAGGGCCTGGACCAGGCCAGGGCCATGGCTGAGCGGACAGGAGAGCAACTGGGTCTGCCCGCTGATCGAGTTGCTGTCTGCTCCACCGGGATCATCGGCCATCTGCTGCATCTGGATTCCATATTGACCGGCATTGACCAGGCTGCCCAGGATTTGTCGGCCAGTCAGGAGGCCGGCGAAGAGGCCGCCAAGGCCATATTGACCACCGACACCTGCACCAAGACCGTGGCTGTGGACGGATCCGGCTGGCGGCTGGGCGGCATGGTCAAGGGTTCCGGGATGATCGCCCCGCAGTTGGCCACTATGATCTGTGTAATCACCGCCGATGCCATTCTGGAGCCGGAAGAGGCACTCCAAGCCTTGTCGGAAGCTTGCCAGCTCAGCTTCAACCGGATCGACGTGGACGGGTGCATGTCCACCAACGACACCGTCCTGCTGATGGCCTCCGGGGCCTCTGGTGTGCGGCCTGATCCCGACCAGTTCCAGGAGAAGCTGGGTCAGGCCTGCGCGGATCTGGCCCATCGGATTGTGGCCGACGGCGAGGGCAGTAGGCATCGGATCCGTATCCGGGTGGATGGTGCCGAGAGTGAGGATGCAGCCCTTGCCTGCGCCCGGGCGGTCTCCGGCTCAACACTGCTCAAGTGCGCGGTGGCCGGCGAGGATCCCAACTGGGGCCGAGTGGTGTCCTCCCTGGGCACCGTGCCGGTTTCGACGGCGGCCTATGACCCGGCCCATGTGGATGTCAGCTTCAACGGCATCAAGGTTTGCCGGGGCGGCCGTCCCGGCCAGGACCCGGAGCTGGTCGACCTGCATGTCCCAGAGGTCCATATCGATATCGACCTTGGTCATGGTGACAGCCAGGCCACGGTATGGACCGATGATCTGACCCACGAATACGTGACCATCAATGCCGACTACCACACCTGATGGGAAGACCGATCAGGCGCGCTGCCAAGAGCTGCAGCAATCGGAAGATGGTCATAAGGAAGGGAAGAGGATGGCGGATGACGAGCAGGAAGCCGAAGCTGAAAAGGCCTTGGACGACGCCCGCAAGGCCCAGGTGCTCATCGAGGCCCTGCCCTGGCTGGAGGAGTTCGCCGGCCAGCGGATCGTAGTCAAATACGGTGGCCATGCCATGGTGGACGACCATCTGCGGCAGTGCTTTGCCCAAGACATGGTCTTCCTGAGGCAGGTGGGCATGCATCCGGTGGTGGTGCACGGCGGCGGCCCGCAAATCTCCAGCATGCTCCAGGCCCTGGGCATCCCCTCGGTCTTCCGCGGCGGCCTACGGGTGACCACATCGGAGACCATGAAGGTGGTTCGTATGGTGCTGACCGGACAGGTGGGCAGGGATCTGGTCGGGGCCATCAATGCCCACGGTCCCATGGCTGTAGGCCTGTCGGGTGAGGATGCTGGCCTGTTCAGTGCAGCCCGCCGTACCGGCATGGCGGATGGTCAGCCGGTTGATTTGGGCCTGGTGGGCGAGGTCGTGGGCGTGGATGCCTCGGCCGTCGAAGACCTGATCGATGCCGGGCGAATTCCCGTCGTCTCCTCTGTGGCTCCTGACGAGCAGGATCCCACCCAGGTGCTCAACGTGAATGCCGATGCGGCCGCATCCGCTCTGGCAGTAGCTTTGGGGGCCCGGAAACTGGTCATCCTCACCGACGTGGAGGGCCTGTATGCCAACTGGCCCCAGGCCGACTCCCTGGTCTCCAGCATCGGGGTGGACCATCTTGAGGACATGCTGGAGGACATGCATGAGGGGATGCGCCCCAAGATGGAGGCCTGCCTGCAGGCCGTGCGCTCCGGGGTGGGCGAGGCCCACGTCATCGACGGGCGGCGGCCGCATTCCATGCTCAACGAGATCTTCACCCGCAACGGCATCGGCACGGTGGTCGTACCGGGCAAGGACATGATCATGAGGAGGAGCCATGACGAAGACTGATGCACCTATGAGAACTCCCGAGGGGCCGCAGAGCAGTCAATGGGCAGACCGCTATGACCGCGTCCACATGCAGGTCTTCGGTCGGCCGGGCAGGGTCATGGACCATGGTCGAGGCGCCTGGATCTGGGACCTGGACGGCAACCGCTATCTGGACATGATGGCCGGCATCGCGGTCAATGCCCTCGGTTACGCCCATCCTGCCTGGAACAAGGCATTGGCAGAGCAGGCCGGAAAGATGGCCCACATCAGCAACTTCTTCGCCTCCCAGCCTCAGATCGAGCTGGCCGAACGACTGCTGGACCTGGCTCAGGCACCGGAGGGATCCCGCGTCTTCTTCGCCAACTCGGGAACCGAGGCCAATGAGGCGGCTATCAAGCTGGCCAGGCTGCATGGCGCTCACTTGGGCGGGCATCCCGGCCGTATCATGGCGCTGACCCATAGTTTCCACGGCCGCAGCATGGGATCCTTGAGTCTGACATGGAAGCCGGCCATCCGTGAGCCCTTCCAGCCCCTGGTCCCGGGTATGGGCTTCCTGCCGGCAGAAGATGGCGAAGCTATAGAGAAGGCCTTTGCACAGGGGGAGACCTCAGAAGAGCCGGTGGCTGCCGTCATTCTGGGGCTTATCCAGGGAGAGGCCGGGGTGCTGCCGCTGAATCCTGACTACGTTCGGCAGGTGCGTGAGCTCTGTAGCCAGCATGGAGCCCTGATGATTCTGGACGAGGTGCAGACCGGCATGGGCAGGACCGGCCACTGGTTCGCCTTCCAAGACCAGAGCCTGTCCGGAGGAGCCTGCCCGGACGTGCTCACCTTCGCCAAGGGGGTGGCAGGCGGATTCCCCATGGGCGGGATGATCACCTTCGGCCCTGGACCGTCAGGTCTGCTGACCCCGGGCATGCACGGGTCCACCTTCGGCGGCAATCCTCTGGGATCGGCTCTGGCGCTGACCACCTTGGATACCATCCAGCAGGAGGGCCTGTTGGAGCGGGCGCGGCAGATGGGGGAGAGGCTGCGCGCCGGCCTTACTGACTGTGGCAATCCCCTCTATACCCAGGTCAGAGGCAGGGGACTGCTGGATGCGGTCCAGCTGAGCGCTCCCTGTGCCGGGGATCTGGCCTCTTGGGCCCTGGACCATGGGCTGATCGTCAACGCTGTGGCCCCCGATGCCCTGCGTCTGGCCCCGCCCCTGATCATCCAGGCCGATCAGATCGACCTGGCCGTGGATATCCTGTCCAAGGCTCCGGCCAGTCTCGCGGACAAGGGCTTGCGGCAGGATGATCAGTGAGATCAGCCATCAATGACGTGCATAATCATAGCGATAGGGAGGCAGAGATGAACAACGGTTTGCGGCACATGCTGCGTGACGACGACCTCAACCACGAGGAGCAGTTGGAGGTTCTCCGACTGGGCATGGCTTTCAGGGCAAATCCCTATTTATCTCAGCCTTATAAGGGGCCTCAGGCCGTGGCCATCATCTTCGACAAGCCCAGCACGCGCACCAGAACCAGCTTCTGCGTGGGTGTGGCCCAGCTGGGCGGCTATCCCATGGTCATCGATAGCTCTGGCTCGCAGCTGGGCCGTGGCGAGCCCGTGGCGGACACCTCCAACGTGCTGACACGGATGACGTCCACCATAGTCTGGCGCACCTTTGGCCAGGATCGGGTGGAGACCATGGCTGCCCATGCCACCGTGCCCGTCATCAACGCGCTGACCGATTCCTTCCATCCCTGCCAGGTTCTGGCCGACTTCCTGACCTTGGCACAGCACCGGGGCGGGGTCGACGCCCTGGCCGGCATGACCATCGCCTACCTGGGCGACGCAGCCAACAACATGGCCAACTCCTATCTGCTGGCCGGGGCAGTAGCCGGCATGAACGTGCGGATTGCCGGACCCAACGGCTTCCTGCCCGATCCAAACCTGGTGGAACAGGCGCGGACCCTGGCTGCTGAAAACGGCGGATCCATTCTGGTCACCACGGATCCGGTCCAGGCCGTGGAGGACGCTGACTGCGTCTTCACCGACACCTGGGTCTCCATGGGCGAGGAGGACCAGTACGCCATCCGCTCCCATCCCTTCCTGCCCTATCAGGTCAACGCCGCACTTATGGCCCATGCCCGCCCGGATGCACTCTTCCAGCACTGCCTGCCCGCCTACAGGGGCCGGGAGGTGACGGCCGAGGTCATTGACGGCCCCCAGTCCGTGGTCTGGGACGAGGCCGAAAATCGGCTACACGCCCAGAAGGCCCTGATGACCTGGCTGGTGGCCCGCTCCCGGGGTGACGAATCCCTCCTGCAGGGGGTGTGCTGATGCGTCCGACGACCAAGGTGGCCCGGCTGGATGCCATCCGTCAGGCTTTGAGCCGACATAGGGTCAACTCCCAGCAGCAGCTGTCAGCCCTGCTGGCTGATCAGGGCATTGAGGTGACCCAGGCCACCCTGAGCCGGGACCTGGACGACCTGCATGCCACCAAGTTGCGGTATGCAGACGGCAGCATGGCCTACTGGATTCCCGCCACCACCGACCAGCAGGCCATGGAGGCGGCTGCCGCAGAGGGGCCTGAGGTCGAGGGGGAGAACAAGACCGATGCCTACCTGGCCAAGATTCTGACTGGGCTGATTACCTCAGTGGCCCGGGCCCGCAACCTGCTGGTGGTCAGAACCCCGGCCGGCGCTGCCCAGTATGCAGCTTCTGCCCTGGACCGCCAGCCCATCAATGGAATCCTGGGCACCATAGCCGGGGACGACACGATTCTGATCATCGCTGCAGACGATGAATCGGCTTCATCCCGGGCCGACTGGCTCATGACTATCGTCTCCGGCCAGGAGGATGCCAGAGCCCGATGATGGCTGAAAGCATGAACTGAATATTGACAAGTGTGAAATTAGAAGGAAAGAGGATCGCCATGACCGAAAACAATCGCATCGTGCTGGCCTACTCGGGCGGCCTGGACACCTCGGTGTCCATTCCCTACCTCAAGGAGCGCACCGGCAAGGATGTGGTGGCCGTCTCCCTAGATGTGGGGCAAGGCGGCGAGCGTCTGCAGACCATCCGCCAGCGGGCCCTGGACTGCGGAGCCGTCGAGTCTGTAGTGGTGGATGCCCG
The DNA here is from genome assembly GCF_026537235.1 of Bifidobacterium sp. B4111. Classification (NCBI taxonomy): domain Bacteria; kingdom Bacillati; phylum Actinomycetota; class Actinomycetes; order Bifidobacteriales; family Bifidobacteriaceae; genus Bifidobacterium; species Bifidobacterium sp. B4111. The sequence goes on from NZ_JAFNMO010000001.1 coordinate 503,781, forward strand.
GGACGAGTTCGCCAGGGATTACTGCATGCTGGCGCTCAAGGCCAATGCCATGTACGAGGGCGTCTACCCGCTGGTATCGGCCATCTCCAGGCCGCTGATCACCAAGCATCTGGTCCAGGCGGCCCACCAGTACGGTGCCGACACCATAGCCCACGGCTGCACCGGCAAGGGCAACGATCAGGTTCGCTTCGAGGTCTCCATCATGTCCATCGACCCCTCGCTGAAGGCCATCAGCCCCATCCGTGACCTGGGACTGATGAGGGATGTGGAAATCGCCTACGCCAAGGAGCACCACCTGCCCATCGAGCAGACCGAGGAGAGCCCCTATTCCATCGATCAGAACGTCTGGGGACGGGCCATCGAGACAGGCTACCTGGAGGATCCCTGGAACGGGCCCACCAAGGATGTCTACTCCTACACCGACGATCCTGCCTTCCCACCGGTCGAGGACGAGGTGACCATCGACTTCGAGCAGGGCATCCCCGTGCGCATCGACGGCAGGGCCGTTACGCCTCTGGAGGCCATCGAAGAGATGAACCGCCGGGCCGGAGCCCAGGGCATCGGACGTGTGGATCTGATCGAGGATAGGCTTGTGGGCATCAAGTCCCGCGAGCTCTACGAGGCACCCGGGGCCATTGCCCTGATCACCGCCCACCAGGAGCTGGAGAACTGCTGCCTGGAGCGCGAACAGCACCGGATCAAGCGCGACATCGACAAGCGTTGGGGCGAGCTGGTCTACGACGCCCAGTGGTACTCGCCGGCCGTCCGCTCCCTGAACGCCTTCATCGAGGAGACCCAGCGCTATGTCTCCGGCCGCATCCGTATGGTCATGCACGGGGGGCGGGCCGTGGTCACAGGCCGTCACTCCGACAGCTCCCTCTACGACTACAGCCTGGCCACCTACGAGTCCGGCGACAGCTTCGACCAGAACGCCTCCAACGGGTTCATCGCCATCTACGGCCTGGCCGACAAGGTGGCCGCCGCCCGTGACATGCGCTTCGGCAACGGCATTGCACAGGACGGACAAGAGCAGTGAGCACCGGCGACAAGCCCATGGCCCTCTGGGGCGGGCGCTTCAGCGGTGGTCCCTCGCCGGCGTTGGTTGAGCTCAGCCGGTCCACCCAGTTCGACTGGCGACTGGCCGATGACGACCTTGCCGGTTCCCGGGCACACGCTCGGGCCCTCAACCGTGCTGGGTTGCTGGATGATGGCGAGCTGGCACGTATGGAACAAGCCCTGGATGAACTCCAGGATCAGGTGGATTCCGGCGCCTTCGCCCCTGAACCCGGCGATGAGGACGAGGCCACGGCCCTGGAGCGCGGCCTGATCGACATTGCGGGGGACCAGCTGGGCGGCAAGTTGCGGGCCGGGCGTTCGCGCAACGATCAGATCGCCACCCTGATTCGGATCTGGTTGCGTCGTCACGCCCGGGTGCTGGCCAAGGATCTGCTGTGCACGGCCCAGGCTCTGATGGATCAGGCCCGTGCGGCGGGGGCCACGGTCATGCCTGGCCGCACCCACATGCAGCACGCCCAGCCTGTTCTGCTGGCCCACCAGCTCATGGCCCATGTCTGGCCCCTGATCCGTGACTTGGAGCGCCTGAGAGACTGGGACCAGCGTGCTGATGCCAGTCCATACGGGTCGGGTGCGCTGGCTGGCACCACCCTTGGTCTGGACCCCCTGCCAGTGGCCCGGGATCTGGGCTTTAGCCGGGTCTGCGCCAACTCCATCGACGGGACAGCCGCCAGGGATGTGGTGGCCGAATTCGCCTTCGTCGCCGCCATGATCGGCGTGGACCTATCTAGGCTGGCCGAGGAGATCATCATCTGGAACACCCAGGAGTTCGCCTTCGTTCGCCTGGACGACGGCTATTCGACCGGGTCCTCCATTATGCCTCAGAAGAAGAATCCGGACGTGGCCGAGCTGGCTCGCGGCAAGGCCGGTCGACTGATCGGGGATCTGGCTGGCCTGCTGACCACCCTCAAGGGGCTGCCGACAGCCTATGCGCGCGACCTGCAGGAGGACAAGGAGGCGGTCTTCGACCAGGTGGATACCCTGGAGGTCCTGCTGCCCGCCTTTGCCGGCATGGTCGCTACTTTGACCTTCAACAAGGATCGGCTGGAGGAGCAGGCACCCACAGGCTTTGCTCTGGCCACCGACCTGGCCGAATGGCTGGTCAGGCAAGGAGTGCCCTTCCGGCATGCCCACGAGCTCTCCGGAGCCTGCGTCAAGCTGGCCGAGGGGCGTGGATGCGAGCTGGCTGACCTGGAGGATGCCGATTTCGTCAGGGTCTTCGCTGACTGGGTGCCTGCCGGTCAAGCTCCAAAGGTCCGTTCGGTCCTGACTGCCGCGGGAGCAGTACGCGCTCGCCAGGGCCAGGGGGGCACCGCACCGGAGAGGGTCAAGGAGCAGATGGACCAGGCTGTACATGTGCTGGAAGAGCTGAAGGCTTTCGCCGACTCGCAATCTGATGGGCCCGCCTTCCGTCCGCCCAAGTGAGCTTTCTGGTTTCCGCCAGACCGGTGGCCGCGTTAAAATTCCGAACGGCAATTCCCCAAGAGGGAGGGTAAAGAGCGAAAGGCGGCGGCGAACATGAATCCGGTGGCACTGGTTCAGGCCTGGTGGGCCAAGCAGCACATCACTCTGGCCAAGGAGCCACCCGGCTCACGCCAAGGGCTGTGCTCGCCACCGGATCAAGGCCGCGACCTGGAGCCGCTGACCATGCTGGTGGTGGGTGACTCCATGGCGGTCGGCTGCGGGGTGAAGGACCAGAGCCAGGGCTTCGTCCCTGACATAGCAGCCTGCCTGGCCACCCGGTTGGGGCGCCCGGTATCCTGGTCGACCCAGGGCCGGTTGGGGGCCACCATCCGCAGGGTGCGTTACCGGTTTCTGCCCGCTCTGCAGGATCATCCTGATCTGCTGGTTCTGTGTGCGGGATCCAACGACATCATGGCCAATCGTACCGATGAGCAGTGGCGGGATGACCTGGCAGCCAGCATCGATCTGGCTAAAGACAAGGGCCGCCAGGTGCTGGTGCTCAGCTCCGGTCAGCTCTATCGAGATCCTGCCCTGGGTCGGGCGCTCAGGGCCGAGGTGGAGCGTCGGATAGCACGCCAGACGCAGACCAGCCGTCGGGTCTGCCAAGAGGCCTCGGTGCCTTTCGTGGATGCCACCCGTGACGACGTTGGCACTGACCGACCCGATTTCTGGGGCATTGACCACTTCCATCCGGGGGTTGAAGGATATCGGCGCATGGCCGCCTGCGTGGTCGACCATATTCCCCAAGACTTGATCGATCAGTTATCTGTGTCTGTGCATTCCTGACTTGAATGCAGCGATTGTGCAGAAAGGTTCCTGCTGGTCGCCCTGCCATAGCCCAACAGTCGGCGGTCAAGAGTCGGTCAAAAGCGGATGGTCCGCAATTAATAATCAACCCAGCTTCATTCCTCGGGAATTCCGGCTTGATGCGGTCTTGTCTGCAGTGGTTCGGGGCTCTGTCGTGTCGGTATCTGTTGCAAGAATAGTAGGGTTTAGCATATATTCATCAAATATTCGATAGGGAGTAGCCTCTCATGTCGCAGGTCACCGATTTCAGGCAGGCGGGTTTCGACTCGCTTTTCGACGAACTCAAGTGGCGCGGTCTCATTGCCCAGTGCACGGACGAGTCCGAGCTCAGGAAGGTGCTGGCCGACCCCTCGGTGACCTATTATTGCGGATTTGACCCCACGGCCCCCTCACTGCACGTGGGCAATCTGGTCCAGCTGCTCAACATGCGCCACCTGCAGGCGGCCGGTCTGCATCCCATCGCCGTTGTGGGCGGGGCCACCGGGCTGATCGGCGACCCTCGGCAGTCGGGGGAGCGCACCCTGAACCCCAAGCAGACCGTGGCTGAGTGGACCGAGCGCCTGCGTGGCCAGATCGGGCGCTTCCTGGACACCAAAGGTGAGAATCCCGTCCGGTTTGTCAATAATTATGAGTGGACCGGCTCTATGAGCACCATCGACTTCCTGCGCGATGTTGGCAAGAACTTCCGCATGGGCACCATGCTGGCCAAGGACACGGTGGCCCGCCGTCTGGACTCAGACGAAGGCATCTCCTTTACCGAGTTCAGCTACCAGGTGCTTCAGGGCAACGACTTCCTGGAGCTCTTCGACCGCTACGGATGCAGCCTGCAGCTGGGCGGCAGCGACCAGTGGGGGAACCTGACCAGCGGCCTGGACCTGATTCGTAAGGTGCGCAATGCATCCGTCAACGTCATGACCAGCCCATTGATCACCGACTCCCAGGGCAAGAAGTTCGGCAAGTCCGAAGGCAATGCAGTCTGGCTGGATCCCACCATGTTCAGCCCCTATCGCTTCTACCAGTTCTGGTTCAACCAGCCTGACGACCAGGTGGTCAAGCTGCTGAAGACCTTCACCTTCCTGCCCAAGGCCGAGATTGAGCGTCTGGAGGAGAGGACCGCCCAGGATCCGGGCGTTCGCGAGGCCCAGAAGGTCCTTGCCTGGCAGGTGACCTCCTATGTGCACGGCGAGCATGCCGCCCAAGGGGCCATTGATGCCTCTGGTGCTCTCTTCGGTCGCGGCAAGACCCTGGAGGAGCTGGACGAGGATGTGCTGGATTCCGCACTCGACGGCCTCAAGATCGATGATGGCCAAGGCGGGCGAGCCCTGCCTGCAGCCAGTGAGGGTCAACGTCTGGTTGAAGCCGGGGTTGCGGCCGGACTCTTCCGCTCGGTCTCTGAGGCTCGTAAAACTGTGGCATCGGGCGGTTTCTATCTGAATAACCAGCGGATCGAGGATCCGGATCAGGTTTTGGAGAATAAGGACTTTCTGCATGGGCGCTTCGCCCTGGTTCGCAGAGGAAAGAAGGCCCTGGGCGCACTTGAGCGTCGGGCCGGCAAGTAGGAACGTAGGAATTAAGGACACTGATGGCAGAAGAACACAATCATTCCCGGGGTGATCGCGGACGAGGCCGGGGCGGTTCGCGCCCAGGAGGCTTCCGGTCGGGCGGCCGTCGCTCTTCGGGCTTCCACAAGGGCGGTTCGCATTCGGGCGGATACCGCTCCGGAGGCTACCGTTCGGGAGGTCACCGTTCCGGCAACTTCCACAACCATGACGGCGAGAGCGGCGAAGAGCGTCGCTCCGAGGGCAGGAATGGACAGCGGCCCTTCCGCGGACGCGGGCACGACCGGTTCGACCGCGATAATCGAGGATACAGGCATGATCGTCAGGATGGCCACGGCGGCTTCCGTAGGGATTCCGACCGGGATCGCTATTTTGACAGGCGTGATGACCGCCACGGCCGTCGACAGGATGGTGACCGTCCTCGTCGCGACTTCCACACCAACGGTCATGGGGGATACGGGCATCGTGACCATGACAATGATCGCGGTAGGTCGGGGTACGGCTACCAGCGGCATGACCGTGACCACGATCGCGGTCAGGGCTTCCGTGGCAACCGTCGTCGGGATGACGACCGGAGGTTTGATCGTCGGAAGGATGAGCGGTCCGGTGGGAATCGCCCATGGAACAACCGTTCCCGTGATGACCGCCCGCGTCAGGACCGTTCGCATGGGGACCGTCCCTACGGCAACCGCTCCTATGGTAACCGTTCCCGCGATGACTATCGTCAAGGCGGTTATCGGAGCGACCGTTCCCATGGCGACAGGTACCAGGGCCAGCATGGTCGCGATGACCGTCGCCGTGAAGATTATCGCCATGACGACCGCCGCGGGACTTATCAGCGTGACCGTCAGAATGGTTATGACCGCGGTCGCCGCAACTCAGACGGGACCATTTCCTACCCCTCGCAGAACCCCTACACGGATCGTCGGCCTGGCGAGCCCAAGATGCCCAAGGGCCTGGAATGGTCCATGCTCTCCAAGGATGATCGCCTGCGCCTGCGCGGACTGAGCAAGGAACACGCGGAGAACATCGGCTTGCACATCCTGGCCGCCTATGCGCTGGAGGAGACTGATCCCCAGGGGGCCCTTGCTCATGCCAAGTGGGCTGCACGGCAGGCCTCGCGGATTGATCTTGCCCGGGAGACGCTGGCCTTGGTGGCCTACCGTCAGGGCGACTACAAACTGGCCCTCAAGGAGTTCCGCACTGCGCACCGTATGAACGGCTACCCGGATTACCTGCCCTTCATCGCCGACTGCGAACGCGGTCTGGGCAATCCCCGCAAGGCCATTGAGGAGGCTACCTCCGACGAGGGCAGCCAGCTGCAGGGCGAGTCCAAGGCGGAGATGTTCTTGGTCTATGCCGGAGCCTTGGGCGATTTGGGCCTGTGGGACAAGGCCATCGAGACCGTTCAGGCCCTGGTCAAGGCCCGTGGGCTCAGCGGCGACTATCGGATGCGTGCCGTCCAAGCCGAACAGAACTTCCTTGATCAGGCTGGTCGTGGCCAGGAGGCTCTGGAGCTGGAACCCTTGCTGGATCGGCTGGAAGCTGAGTATGCCGACGAGGATGAAGGCGAGGATGGGCAAAAGGATGGACAGTCCGAGGAGATCCTGATTGACTATGACCTGGAGCACCTGGATCCGGCCATGATGGAGGATCTCTCCATCGACCCGGACGTCGGTGAGGATGACTCGGATGAGGGTGAGACTGAATATGCTGAGTCTGATGCCACTGATGCATCCGATCAGGGTGCTGATGACAGCATGGCTAAGGAATCCCACGAGTCAGTAGCTTTGAACGATTCAACTGACTCAGCTGGCATAGGTGACGCAGATGGCTCAACCGACTCGACTGATTCAGTCGATATATCCGACACTGTTGATTCAACTGGTTCGTCCGACTCTGCTAGTTCATCTGAAATGCAGGAATCCGGAATGCAGGAATCGTCAGATGCTGTGGAGCAATCCGGGGGGGAGTCTTCTCGCCTTGATGCAGAAACTTCGGATGATGGTTCTCAAATCGGCCAGAACAGTAGCGAAGCTGACGCGGCTGTTGCCGATGAATCGACTGTCGACGACGGTGAGACGGCTGTCCTGAGTGCAGGATCCGAGACAGACACTATCAATGATCAAAATGAACAGGCCAGGGATGAGCAGGTCAATGAGTCCGGTATGTCTGATGATGACAGGGCTGAATCGTGACCATCTTCTTCAAAGGAACTGATGACGCTCCGGCAAAGACCTACCGCCTGGCTCTGCTGGACCTGGACGGGGTGGTCTACCGGGGCGCTGACCCTGTCGAGCATGCGGCCGAGGGCATCGATCGCGCTCAATTGCTGGGCATGCGCATGGCTTACACCACCAACAACGCATCCCGGTTCCCTCATGTGGTGGCCGATCAGCTGCGCGGGTTCGGTCTGACCTTGGATGATGAACAGGTGATTACTTCCGCTGTAGTCGCCGCACGAATGCTGCGCCGACACTTGCAGGAGGGCGCCAAGGTGCTGGTCATCGGATCCGATCATCTACGCGATCAAATCCGCATCAACGGAATGGTGCCCGTCGACAAGGCCACAGACCAGCCGGAGGCCGTCATCCAGGCTTGGTATCCCGAACTGAGCTGGCAGGACCTGGCCCAAGCCGCTTTTGCCATCGAAAACGGTGCACGTTACTTCACCACCAACAAGGATCAGACCCTGCCCAGGGAGGGCGGTATGGCGCCCGGCAATGGGGCCATGCTCCAACCGGTGATTCTGGCTACTGGCAAGCAGCCGGAGGACTCGGCGGGCAAGCCGGAATCGGCCATGTACGACGAGGCCCGGCAGCTCTTGGCCAGCAGCCAGGAGGAGATCCTGAACGTTGACCCATGCCTACCTGTGGGCGATCGTCTGGACACTGACATCGAGGCAGCCAACCGGGGCGGGTACGACTCTATGCTCGTCCTGACGGGTGTGGCTCGAACACCCTCCATTCTGACTGCACCTGCCAAGTGGCGGCCTACCTATCTGGCTGAAGACCTGCGCAGCCTGGCCGTGCCGCAACCGCAGCCCAGCAAGGAGGCAGATCAGATCTGGCACTGCGGCGACCAAACCGCAAGGGTGGATGATGACGGGCATGTCACCCTCCGTGCTCTTGAAGGCGGTGGTGACCCCCTGCACGACTTGGATGCTGTGCGAGCCTGCGCCTGTGCGATCTGGGAATATCAGGATTGTGGTGGCGATATGGATTCGCTGGATTTGCCTGCCTTTGACATCGGGGCGTAGCGCTCATGTCGGAAGAGGTCAAATCAGGACAGCTTGGAGCGAGTGGATCTTCGCAAGATTCCAATGACTACAGGCTGTCTGAGCAGTCCGGCCAGACCGAGCAGCCTGTTGAGTCTGAGGATTCTGGAGGGTCCTCACAGGCAGAAGACGAGAATACAACTGCGTCAGTACCTCAAGAGCCCATGGATAAGCAAGCCATGGCCCCCCTTTTGGAGCGTTTCCCTGATTTGGCGAAATTGGACGATCTGGATGATGCCCAACAGGTTGAGATGCTCGGCAAGGTGCTGGCCGGGCTTCAGCAGGATCTGAATCGGGAGGGCAAGTGAACGATGAGGATACGGTTGTCAGCGCTGGGGATGGTCGCCGAAGAACCGTGGCTCTTGCCCGCGACCGACTTGACCGTATCCTGCCTGCACAGGGGCTGACGAATTCGCGGGCCAGAGCCCAGGCGCTGATTCGTCAAGGCCGGGTTACGGTCAATGATCATCCGGCATCAAGGCCTGCTCAGAGTGTCCAGCCAGGCGATGTGATTTTTCTGGACCCGGGCGGTGACTATGCCTCCCGTGGAGCACTGAAGCTGGAGGGTGCCCTGACGACTTTTGCGGCGCAGGGGATGCCCGATCCGCAGGACAGGCTCTGCCTCGATATCGGGGCGTCTACGGGTGGTTTCACTGATGTTCTGCTCAGGCATGGTGCCAAGCGGGTTATAGCCCTTGATGTGGGCCACGGACAGTTGTTGGGTCGGATTGCTGCTGATCCTAGGGTGGTTGACATGAGCGGTGTCAACATACGCGAAGTTCAGCCGGGCGACCTGCCGTATCGCCCGGAATACGTGGTCTCTGATGTGTCCTTCATCTCGCTGACTTACGTCATTCCCGTCCTCCCTGCCTTGCTGGCACCTATTGCTAACTGCTTGTTGCTGGTCAAGCCCCAGTTTGAGGTCGGACGTAGCCTGCTGGGCCATCATGGCATTGTGACGGACGAGGACCGCAGGCAAGAGGCTCTGGAGCGCGTCTTAGCCTGTGCACGTGAGCATGGATTTGTTGTCCGAGCTACCACCCCATCGCCCATAAGAGGAGCTCATGGCAACGTGGAATATCTGCTTTGGCTGTCTTGGTCACAGTCGGCCTGAAGCCTGCAGTTCCCCACCTCCTGCGCGACACACCAGACTGGACAGAATCCAAAGTTGCGGTAGTATAAATGAGTTGTCAAAAACGAGTTCCTCGTCAAGATGATATGCGCCAGTAGCCCAACGGATTAGAGCAGCTGACTACGGATCAGCAGGTTGCAGGTTCGAATCCTGTCTGGCGCACAAGAAACCCTTGGAAACATTAGCTTCCAGGGGTTATTTAATATCAGGATCATTCCCTTTCAGACACGATTAGACACGACGGGCGAAAATGCTTTAGTTCAGTTGCCTGTCTCGCTGTTGTTCCATGATCTCGGCCACTTCATCCAGACGGTCAGGCCAGAGCGACGCATACACATTCAGGGTTATGCTGGCGTCGGCATGACCCAAGGCGTTCTGGACTGTTTTCACGTCTGCCCCTGCAGCGATGGATAGAGATGCGAAAGTGTGGCGGAGACTATGTATTGTGAGCCCAGGTATCTCAAGTCCGCTCCCGGCCACCGCTTTCACACAGATGCGGTTATACCAGTTCTTTATGTTGATGTGTTCTCCGCGTTTGGGGCGGAAAACGAAGGCTTCGGATGGTTTCCCTGAGCAGAGCCTTTTGAGGGGGAAGACGAGGAAACGGGAATCGCAACCCGCCTGCGTTCCCACGTTTTCGGAGATCCTAGAACCGGTTTGCCTTTGTCGTCTTCCGTCCAGGTTCGTAGGACGCTGACTCGCCGCTTCTCGAAGTCCATACCTGAGACTTTCAGTGCTGTTGCCTCGCTGATTCGCAGACCCACATATGCGAGGAATCGAATCAGGGTGCCGGACATGGTTGGATCAATCTTGTCTGCTTCCTCTGCCAGGTCTTCTACTTCCGCATAGGTCAGATATATCTTTTCGACTGTGACCTGCTTGCGAGGGAGTTTGATTCCTGACAGTAGGTCGATGGTAAGCCACCGGCGTTTAGGGGCTGCCGCATATCGGAGCACGCTGCCGAAAGTAACTTCCACTATGCTGTGAATGCTGTTGGGCGACAGTGGCTTGGGTTTGTGGGTGGTTCTAAATTCGCAAGGGGCTTCGCCTTTGTTGGGATCCTCGATTCCAGGTGTTTATGTCCGTCTCCGCTGTGGCGTTCACTGCACGTTGCCGCATCGTAGAAGCACATACTTCTTCTGTTCGCCGACGATATCGATTGATGCTTGATGCCTTCAGTTTATGCTTCGAACTCAGCTAGTCCTTGGTTGCCTCCCTGAAAATAATTCTTCTGAGTGTGTCCGGTACGTACTTGCCGCTTCTCAAATCCCCTCCGACTGCATCCCTGATGATTAGGCATCATTCAGCTTGGGGATATGCATCTTTGGGTACGATCTTCAATACCTTCATGCCTTTTTACCAGGTGGTGGTGGCAGCGTTCGGGGACAGAGATGTCACGGTGGTGCTGTCGGTTGGCCGTGATTTCGACCAGGCCAAGTTGGGCCGGGTTCCTCAGAATATATTCATCCACCAGTCTGTAGACCAGCTGGCTGTCCTTGAGAGGGCTGACCTGTTCATCACGCATGGCGGCATGAGCAGCGTGAACGAGGTTCTTTACTAAACGGTGTCCATGGCGGTGGTTCCTATGGCCGACGATAGCCGACAGTAGGGGCGAGAATCGCTGAGCTAGGGCTGGGAACGGTCCTGGTGAGCTACAGGAAGGTCAACGGACAGACGCTGGAGCGTGCAGCCTTGATTCTGGCAGACAAACATATCGCCGACAATGTCAACATGATCAGCAAGGATATGCGAAAGTCCGGCGGCAACCAGCAAATAGTTAAGGATCTGGACCACATCCTCAACCAAACCTGACCAACCCAGTACTCCGTGCGAAAAAAGATAGGACTAACATCCCCACGAGGAAACCTCTGTGCCTGCTTAACATATCAACCATTTCCGCAAAAGAGGCAGGGAAGTGTTGATCCGGCATTTAGGAGCTGGTGAAGTTCGTTCGAACAGATAAGAGTAAAAGCACATTGAACAACGAGAAGTTTTTTTATCCAAAATAGCTTGGTCCTAGCAATTATACCGATCTTCTGATTGCCTGCATGAATTTATTGCCTCACAAATGTGATGATTTCATATTCTTAAATACTATCTGTATTCTATATAATCGTCTTTTTGACATATTCGTATGACGTATGTAATCTCTTAATTATTAAAGGCGATTGCAAGGACGCAAGGAGAAAAATGGTTGTACACGTTGTCATCATGGGTGTTGCAGGTTGCGGTAAGACCACGACAGGTGAGGCGGTGAGCAATCGATTAGGCTTTGTCATGGCAGAAGGTGATGATTTTCATTCGCAAGCCAACATTGAGAAAATGAGTCGTGGCATTCCACTCACGGATGAGGATCGTTGGCCTTGGTTGAGGGCCATCAATCGGTGGATGATTCGTTGCGATACTCAAGGAAAATCAACTGTGGTCTCCTGCTCGGCTCTCAAGCGTGCCTACCGTGACATTCTTCGAAATGACGTTCCGGTGCTTTTTGTGCATTTGTCAGGATCTTCGCAGCTGATAGCCGACAGGCTCGCCAAACGGAGTGGCCATTATATGCCTGCTTCCTTGCTACCCAGTCAATTTGCTGACCTGGAACCATTGGAGGCTGATGAACCGGGCAGCACAGTATCAATTGACGGTACAGCGGATGAGGTTGCAGACCAGGTCGTTGATGTCATTGATGAATACCGTCGTGTATCGGAAGGAACTGATGCAGATCGGAAACATTGAAACTTGTGATGTGAACGTGACCTCATTTATGGCGCCCTCCGGGGGTGGGTACTGCCAAGTAAATGAAGTTCAAATAATACGACATCTTTAGAGAAAGGAAAACAAAGTAATCAAAATGATGTAGACATGGTGGAGTCCACGGATCATGTCCATAAAAAGTATTGCCTATATACTCTGACAAGGGAGTCGATAATGACTACATTAAGAACAGCTATCATCGGTTGCGGCAAAGTCGCCGACTTTCATGCTAAGGCCTTCGTAAACCTGCCTGATTCGCAATTCGTGGCAGTGTATGATCGCAATCTTCAAAGAGCCCAGAAATTCGCCGAACCGTACAATGTTCACGCCTATGATGACATCAAGGATATGATCAGCAAAGAGCATATAGATGTTGTCAGCATCTGTACACCCCATCCGGCCCATGCGGCGCCGGCGATTGAAGCTATGAAGGCCGGTGCGCATATTCTCGTTGAAAAACCGATGGCCTCGTCTTTGGAGGATTGTGATGCCATGTTGGCTATGGCTGAACAGGAGCACAAGAAAGTCGGAGTAATCTCGCAGCGTAGATTCTATAGACCATGTATGCGCATTAAGCAGGCGATTGATGCAGGGAAGATCGGCAAACCAGTGCTTGGCGCGGTTCGTATGCTTGGATGGAGAGACAAGCCATACTACGACAGCGATCCATGGCGGGGAACTTGGGATGGCGAAGGTGGCGGTGTTCTGGTGAACCAAGCTCCGCACCAACTTGATCTGCTGCTTTGGTACATGGGTGAGGTTGATGAGGTTTATGGCGTTTGGCGCAATTTCAATCACCCTTATATTGAGGTAGAGGACACAGCCGTCGCCGTGATCAAGTTTAAAAACGGTGCTTTGGGAAATGTTGTAGTCAGCAATTCCCAAAATCCCGCGTTGTACGGCAAGGTGCACGTGTATGGCGACAACGGCGCAGGGGTCGGCGTGCAGACCGATGGGGGAGCAATGTTCATCGCTGGAATGTCAACGATCACTGAACCCCCGTACAACGATTTATGGACCGTTGAAGACGAGGCCGATAAATTGGAATCTTGGAAAAAAGAGGACAGCGACTTCTTCAATGGCGTGGATTCGATGCACTATTATCATCAGCTGCAGGTCGAGGACTTCCTGAAGGCTGTCATCGAAGACAGCAAGCCTTTAGTCGATGGATATGAAGGACGTCGAACGGTCGAGCTGTTTACCGCCATCTACCAGAGCACCAAGGACGATGCTGTCATCAAGTTTCCACTGCATACCAGTCAGGATCGGTGATCGGTTATGAAACTTGGATTTAACGAAGCAACTTCTAGAGATTGTTCTGATTTATCAACCGATTTGAAATTATGCGAACGTGCAGGTTTTGATTCCATTGAAATCCGTTTGGACATGCTCAGGAACTACATGAAGGATCACGACCTTGATGAGTTATCAGATTTCTTCGCTACGAGCCATCTGAAGCCCCACGCAATGAATGCCCTCTATCTGTATGAGAAGCTATTCGCGCAAGACGATGATCCTGCCGAGCGAGAAACCGCCATGGACGATTTCAATCTGGCCTGCCGTGCAGCCCAGCACATCGGTTCCAGATATCTGATCGTGGTGGTGCCTCTGCATAGAAAGCCGGACGTTGAAGGCCCTTATGATGCGCCGTGGCCAGAAGTATTCTCCAACTGCGTTCGAATTCTGATGACCCTAGGGCAGATGGCTGCGCCATTCAAGGTGAATCTGTGCCTGGAGTTGGTTGGACATGAATACAGCGCTGTAAGGACGGTAGAACGGGCTTGGGATATTGTCAAAGCAGTCGATATGAGCAATGTCGGCCTTTGCTTTGATGCATGCAACCTCTATCTTTATCATCATCTTCAGGATTTTTCTGTAATGGAGTTGGTGAATCCGGAGAAGATCTTTGACGTGCACATCAATGACGCGGATGATTCTCCCATGCAAGGATTGATGCAATCCAACAGGGTCTTCTGCGGAGAAGGAAATATAGATCTGATGGACTTCCTTCGTGTGCTTCAACGCCTTGATTACCAGGGCAATGTGTCCATCGAAACATTCCGGCCCGAGTATTGGAGTTGTTCGCCGCAGTGGGTGGTGGATAATGCCTATCAGTCCACTAGATCAATGATGCAGAAGGCAGGTATCGTCTTCTAGCAACAACAGCTAACGATGCGGTGAGCAGGGAAATGCGACTATGCCGTCGATTGCTGACCGCATCTTTAGAGGGGACAAGAACGTCAACATACCAGGAGGTACACCGTTGACACCGACAATTTTTCTTATAGTTTTGGTGCTAGCAGTCGCACTGCTTGTCTACACCACCATCAAGCTGAAGATTCATCCGGTCATTTCCCTGTTCGTCATAGCCGTAATACTGGGTTTGGTGCTCGGCGGCTCTCTTGGCGACACTATGGACAAGATCAATAAATACTTCGGATCCACTCTAGCGGGCATCGCCATTGTCATCATCTTCGGCGCCATTATCGCCATGGGTATCCAGGACACTGGTGCAGCCACAAAAATTACTAATTTCTTCATACGAATCTTCCGAGGCAAGCACCTTGAGCTTGCGCCATCCTCTGCTGCTTTCGTAATGACGTTGGCAGTGTTTGGAAATATTTCCGAGGTCCTGACCGCGCCGATTTCTGCCATCATAGCCAAGCGCAAGAAGATCACCATGGCGCTGATTGCGCCTCTGGTCTGTTTGGGATTGACACTGACCCACGGACTTGTTCCGACACATCCGGGGATTCTAGCAGTGAGCATCATGTTCAAGGCCAACATCGGCAAGGTGATGGTATGGGGCATCATCATCAGTTTCATCGCTTTCGTTGCCTCTTATCTCATCAGCAGACCCTTCTTGGGCAGAGAATACATCGCGCCAAATCCTGAATTCGCGGATGGCTATGAGGAGGCGCCGGAAAACGCCCCGCTCGATCAGCTCTACATCAAGGAAGAAGGCACTCCTTCGACCTTCTGGTCTTTCATGCCTCTGATTGTGCCGCTGGTTCTGATAGCTGCCGGATCCTTGGGAACACTTGGCGTGAAGAAAGGCAGCACAGCATATGCAGTTTTCAATTCCCTGGGCAACACCACATTTGCCCTTTTCGTAGGGGTCGTCCTGGTTGCACTGCTGGTTGTCGGACGCAAGAACAAGGTGCTCGCCAGCGCTCGCAAAAGCGATGCATCCTTGTCCGACAAGTCTTCTGCCTTGGAGATCACTATGAACAGCTGGGTGGGTCGTGCCATGAAGACCGCCATCGACCCATTGATCATGATTGGCATGGGAGGAGCCTTGGGCGGAATCCTTCAAGATAATGCCATGGTCAAGCAACTAGGCTCCATGATTGTCAACCTCAGCGTTCCTGCGGTTACCATTCCCTTTGTGCTGGCGGCGGTGATGATGGGAGCCACAGGTTCGATGACCATAGCAGTCATGATCTCTGCGTCACTGGTCAACCCTATGATGGGCGCTTTGGGGTTGTCTCCGGTCGTCGCAACTCTTGCTATCGGCTGCGGCTCCATGGTATTCTGGCACGTCAATTGCAGCGGCTTCTGGATGATGACTTCGCTGTTCAATCTCAATACCAAACAGGGTCTCAAGTATCTGACCACACTGAATGCCTTGGGGGGAATCATCGGTTTCGCTGTGCTTTGCGGAGCTAGCGCCCTGGGTTGGGTCTGATTAGCCATTCTGGAATCTCGAATACCCAACGGGTCATTATCTGGTGCGGGCTAACCTGCATAAACAGGTGCCTGCACCTGTTTATGCCATAATTGCAATTTTTCATTCATTTGCAGAATTTCAAGGCTCAGGACTGTTCAGTTGTAGTCCGTACTTCGTCGACGATCCGAGTCATGGCCTCTCTAGCAAGGTCAGGTTCTCCCTTCCATATCGCTTCTGCCACCTGATCATGCGCCTCCAAAGCTTCCGTTCTGGGTTTGGCTGGGTACATGCCCAGTTCGACCCTGCTGGAGAGCATGGTGTTGACCAGCGGTGAAAGCGAGGCGAATAACTCATTGCCGCTGTATTTGAGAATTTCATCGTGAAATCGGATATCGAGCTGGTGAAATTCCTCTAAATTTCCGGATGTCCCGTCTTTGTGCATTTTCATTGCTAAAACCGGCATCAAGGCACGAACTTCAATCGGAGCTCTTCGCGCGGTGTCTTCTGCAGCTATCGGTTCTACTGCCAAACGTAGTTCAGTTAGGGAAAGCAGCTGTTCCTTACGATGAGAGGAATGTAATTTCCAACGCATGACTTGGGTGTCTAATGAATTCCATTGATCAAGGCTCTTGGCAATGAGCCCCACCCTTTTTCTAATATTCACAGCTTGCACGGATTGCAACGTTTGCGCTGTTTCTCTGGCTATAGTCCGGGACACCGAAAAACGTTGCTGTATGTCTGCCAGGGTAATGCTCGTTGTAGGCGGCCAACGTCCTTCGATGATGTCAATGGCAAGCAGCTCCGCAATATGAGTAGCATTGGGCCTAACGGATTTTTCGGTGTCGCAGTGGCTGGATGCTCCGCTGCGGGACTTTTGCGAAGCACTCAGTGTTTTGCCGCTTCCCGTTCTTGTCGGTGACGTTTCGAGACTGCTGGTAGTGCTCATACTTTACAGATTATCAATACCATATGGCCAAAGAGGGTTCCTTCTGGAAGTTTGGATAGACGCAGGAACGGTATGCCGCAATAGATGCCCGGCCGTCCAGCATTTCATCATAATCCGGGCGGCCGTTGCTCAGAGTACTCTGAAGCGCAGCATTCTTGTCATTGCGCCGTATAGCCACCATCAACAACAAACTCGGATCCAGTGGAGAAGGAAGAATCATCACTGGTGAGATATAGGGCCATGTTGGCTATTTCACGGGTTGAACCCAGCCGACCCATGGGGTGCAGTTTCTCGAGATCGCCACGCATCTGGGGATAGGCATCGACCATGCGAGTGCGGGCGTATCCGGGATGAATGGAGTTGATCCGGATTGGGTATCTATGCTGAGCGCAATAGAGGGCGGCCGACTTGGTCAGCAGTCGTACCGCGCCTTTGGCGGCGTTGTATGCGTACAGATTGGCTATGCCAATCAATCCTGTAATAGAGCACATATTAATAATGGAGCCGCCATGCTCCTTATGTGCGCAATAGCATGTTTGACGCCCAGCATGACCCCATCCCAAATCTACAGATAGGATTTTATGCCACTCGTCCATTGCAATATGCTCAGCGTCTTCAAAGAAGAGGATGCCCGCATTATTTACCAGTACATGGCTTCGCCAAACTTGTCGCGTGTGGCACTGAAGACAGGCTCCCAGCTGTCCTCCTTTGCGACATCTTGAGCTACGAGAACTGCCTTGTCCCTGCCTATGGCGTCTATGGCCTTCTGTCCACCTTGCTCATCCAGATCGGCGATGACCACCTTGGCTCCCTCCTGCACGAGCAGTTGTGCAGTTGACAGACCGGAGCCCTTGGCTCCTCCTGTAATGATTGCCGCTTTACCTGTCAATCGTGCCATAGTTGACCTCTTTGTCCATGACACCTTCTTTTATTCATGCTACTCGTGTGGCCTATAGCTGGATGGCGCTTCTATCATGCAAGCTTTAGCTGGATAAAGCGAGTCTGTCGGATTTGGACTTGACGGAGTATTGCTCATAAGGTAGATATAGGAAGAATCCCCCGTAGTTGTTAGGTCTCTATGCAAGGGCCCTTGGATTGCTAGGGCAGACGCCAAGGTTGTGCTGTTTCCATCTGTAAGGTGGTAAACGATAGGACCGACAGTAACTCCTAACTATAAATCCCCCCTCCTCCTCCTCTAGAATCCCACCTGTGCAACATTGCGCAAGTATTCTTATAGCCCAGGTATGAGCCCTTCATCGCGGGAATGGGTAGTATGCAAATCTAGTCCAGAGGAGAGTGTGTCAAAATTACGTATACAGAATCAAACTTTTCTGTCAGTTCAGCATATGCGTATCCCCTTGTTTTTGAGAAAACAAATAGAAATTATCATTGGATAATTTGTTTTTCAAATACGTTGAAATTCAGTAACGAAAAGCACGGACATTACCAATTATAGATATTGACTATCTTTTTGCAATCTGAAAAGATATCAAGACAAATATCGAGTAGAACTCTATCGTTTTCGTTGAACTCGGGAAAGGCGTTGAGCTTGCGCACAATCAGAGTACAGCGATTCAGTTCAAATAAGTCTAGGACACTCTGAGCAGAAATATTAGGAAATATGTTAACGCTTATCACTTCAGCCTAGTTTGCGAGCAATGACATGAAGGACGCGGGTGATAAGAGCTAAATCCCATCTGGAACCACCCAATATAGTTTCGAAACACAACCTGCTTTTATAGCAAAATATAGCCAGTTAGAAATATCTATAGAATCCTCATATTGGTATACGTCCCATACAAGGGTTCGCACTCCTTCTCGATTTCATGGCCCTCGTATGATATCGTTCCTGTCTTGTAAAAAGTAGGTCCGGTTCGCAGGCGTCAAGGATCTCCACTCGTCGAATGCCGGTCAGCAGCCGGGACCACATGTGTCTTCCAACGGAGTTGCCAGATGAGGACGCCGCAGCGCACAGCATCGATTCCATTTCGGACATGCTAAAAGTGGTCTTTTCTCCGACGATCTTCTTGTACTGAGCATCCGTGCTTCGAGGAATGGGTATCTTTACAGCTGTGTTGGACGGGATGATCCAGTTTCTTATTGGCATTATGGAAGACAGAGTGGAGCATCGACCTCAGCTATTTCTTTAGGTTGATGCCTGCGTCTCCGAGTATTCGCCCCTTACAGTCATGAGATTCGGCTGTGTCCAGTATGCGCGTAATAACATCAGGGATGAACTTCACCAGCCGCTTGTCCTGATAGTCTGCGAGGTGGCTTTGCAGGACGTTGATATGCAGTCTGTAGGTCTTTGGAACCGCTATCTCTCTTTTCTTTCCCAAGAAGACGGGTGGGGGGGGGATTATGAATCTAACGTGGCTGTCTTGTTCGCTTCCACCCCGTCTTTCTCTCCTTGCCTCGTTGCATCAGGTGCGGGCTTTCTCTGCGACGGATCCCGATTTGTCTGCGGTGAAGGTCTTCTTTCGCCGCCGCCCGTCCGGATAGTACCCTAGGTATATTTGCTGCTTCTACTGTATCTTGCTTTTGATGACGGGTTACTGTCCCTGTCTTTGTTCGTTTAGGCGGCCTTGTACTCGAAAGGTATCCCGGCTTCGATAGCTCTTTTGCGCTTCAGCTTCTGCCTTCCAAATTTTCTGTGACATTTGGGTGAAAACATCAGACCTTCGGTTGTGTATTAGTCGTGTATTTATGGTGTAAAATCGTTGATTTTCTGGCAATCTGTCAGGATAGTTCCTTATCTGCTTTTATTGCGCTGCTGATCCGTAGTCAGCAGGTGGCAGTTTTGAACCCTGTCTGGTGCACGAGAAGTTAATAGTTCCAGAGCTTCAAGGCTGGGGCCATTCTTGTTTTCAGAGTCGGGCATATTACTTATACGGGATTCCCCTTCGGACTGACTCTGGCCGCATAGTATTGCGGCAGATAAGAGTCGCTACATTCTCGGGCCGGTATCTGGTCAGGAGTCCTATGTGCAAGTATGGAAGCTCGATTTTCTGCGTTTTCCATACGTTCAGTGTGTGTTCATCTGTACCGGTAGGATCTCGGCAATCTCTACGGATGCCAGCGGCTTTGTTCGGCGGCGTAGCCATTTTCACTTTCATTGGTTCTCATGACTCGATTTGGCTTTGATATATAACCGGCACGGGGGACTGGGAAGACGCACTGAGATGGTCGTTAGGTCTTCGTCAGATATGTGGACAGGATTGGTTCTATATCGTTTTTCGATGTTCCATCTCGTATTCGGGTCCCATTTTGTTGGGCATCTCGTTATCCACTTCGAAGTAGCCGTTAAATTCCCATCAGCTCCATAGTCAATTCCTGGCAGTTCTGAGCTCTTGTATTATATTTTCTGAAGTCATTGTCATGGCGTGATATATAAGCCACTTACCCGATCTGCTCTCTATTGAGTCGCTTTGGTAGATGGCTACCATTTCCAAGAGACGGCCTTTAGAATCCATGCCTATGGCTATTGAAGGAACGGATCTGTCGATTCTTGCCACGGAGATCATGCCCGATTTCCAGGACAATACTCAGGGATTGGCGTGGGCAATTGGCGGCGAGTGTGCTTGGCGCGGCGTTGATAACCCGTCTGAGGTGCTTCTCCAGCCTGCACTTTGGTTGAGCCATGCTGATAATCCTTAAAAAATGAGGGTGTCAAAGACTTTTGGCAGGGGAATTTTTGGTGGGCGAGGGTTGGGTTGATAGCTTGAGGGTGTCGGACTTGCGCAGGTCACGATGATGCAACCACATAGTTATTAACCAACAATCAGTCAGCGAACGATGGTCAGGGAAAGCGAGTGGCAGGGGTATGGAACTGGGCAATCAGATTCGCCGGTATCGCTCGGAGCGGGGCATGTCCCAGGATGATCTTGCGGGGAAGATATTTGTGTCCCGCCAGACCATATCCAACTGGGAGAACGACCGTACCTACCCGGACGTGCAGAACCTGCTCCTCCTGTCCAACCTCTTCGATGTGACCATAGACCAGCTGATCAAAGGAGACCTCGACATCATGGATAAGAGCATTGATTCGGAAACCAAAAACCTTCGCCGACTCGGTTTGGTCTGTGGAATTCTCACGGTCTTCATGTTTTTGACCCTTATCGTCGGATTTACTTTCTATTTGAAGTTGAATAAGTCAGATGTGATTCTGTATGCTATGCTTGCCTTGGCTCTGATAACGGGCATTTTGGATATTATAGCTGCCGCGTACATCGAGCAGATTAAAGCCCGCAATCATGTGCAGACCTATCGGGAGATCAAGGCCTTTCTGTCGGGCGAGGAAGTGGACCGCAGTAAACGAACCCGCTTTGAACGAAAGTGGGTCATACCCGGAAATCGATACTACAGCCAGGCGTTTAAGTCCCATCCGATTGTGGGGCCGGTCATCAATTTCTGTGTGACTTCTGCCGTTGGATTCTCTCTGGGTGCAGGTATCATCTGGACTCTAATTCATATCTTTGGCATGATCTGACCTGCATAGGGAAAGCAGATCGCACCTAAGAAATACGCTTTTGTATGACATTTCTTGGGTAGAAGTTGAGGGGGGGGGGCTATACAGATATTTTTTTTTACTGCTTCTTGAGGTGAACGGTGGTTGTGGTGCCCATCGCGCTGGCCTTGTAGGTGATTTCACCGTTTTCATACGTGAAATCTTTGGTGTCGTCCTGTGAGGCGAGCAAGCTCTGCGACATTTTGTCCTTGTTTCCCTGGCTGGTCCAAGAGTAGCCGCCAGCGGTGGTTGGCGGGGTGAAGCTGCCGGACCAATATAGGCTGGTGGTGTCGGGGCTCACCCAATTGATTTCTATACTATCAGCGGTCACCGTTGCCTGCTGGTAGTGGTCTTTATCGGAACCGTTTGTCTGCTTCCATGTCCCTGTTAGATCGGCCGGTTGTGGGGCTTTGTTCGTTTTCTTCGGCTCCCCTTGTGAACTGGTCGTTTGCTTTCCTGCATCCGAGCTTGTTGAAGAATTTCCTCCGCAGGATGACAAGCCTATCAACATGACTATCGCGGCAACTGGAGCCGCGATGCCCTTGCGCATTTGCGCTTCCTCTCGTCCTCAGTGAACGGCAATAGAATATCATGCAGACCTAAGTGAGATTGAAGTCGGCATTCATATCAGCCCCCCTGTAGGTCACAGAGATGACAGGTTTACGATGCTAATCGAATGCTGTGGAAAACAGCCCCAAGTTTGGAAACAATTCGTTAGCGTTGCTTTTGTGCATAGCTCCTGTGGACAAATATTCGATTCGATTGATAAATTGCAGAATAGGGTTCTCTTGCTTGAAAGTTTGAGCGTGATTCGTCCTTATACTTTTTAGAGTCAATGTGCTGTCAATCTGTCAGTTATTTGAAGAGCAGACGATGTTGTTGATTAGATGCTTGAATGGGAAAGTCATCAGACGATAGATCGAGTCTTTTTTATCAAAGAGGTGTTTGCGCGGCAGGATTGATATGTCTGCTGTGACATTAAAGTTAAGCCTATTTACCTTAAAGCCCTACCGTTTTCAGGGCGCTTGCCGCTTACTGGGTCAGAATATACGAAAAGTACTGTATTCAGTATGTTTAAGGTTTGATGCAGAGTCACCCCGCATTATATATTTCCCCCCACATCTTCTGCTGCAGAAGTTATAGCGGGCAGGGAAGCAATGGGAATGTTCAAGAATTTGTTTCAAAGGTAAGTTTGTTTTCAGCAGTCATAGCAAAGACATATAAGCGACGCATCAGTTACTGCCGGTCGATGTTCAGTATCGTTTTGCCGAGTTACTTGATTATGGCATGTTGTAAGTGAGCGAACTTATGCAGAAAGCGATATATTCACACTGGACCTTGCATGAGTCATGCTCTTCGTTCCCTGCAAAGGTGTCCGTTGATGTTTACACGCACTGATAGAGGGAATCCGAATAATGTTGATGGGTTTCCAGGCTGCGGTGTAGCTTATCAAGCGTGAGGAAAAGGAAGAATGACAAGGGCACGTTGCTGGGTATTGTCATTCTTGCAGTGCTTGGTGTGATCATCATGCATCCGGTGATCTCAGGAATCAGTATTGCGGTTATCATTCTGTTGGTAGTGCTGTATGCGATGGCGCATAAACAGAAGACTAAAGACCTCGGAAATGAGCATATAAGCCCAACCGCTAAGAAAAGGCATGGTCCGAGAGGAAAACATGCAAAACGGCCCGCTGACGAGCTAGTTCCTTTGAACGATAATGCGAAACCTGCCGACAACGATGACGGCTTGCCTGTGGATTATGTGGTGCTTGATACCGAGACGACGGGTCTGCGTGCACAGATGGATCAGATCATCGAGATCGGGGCAGTGAAGGTTCGCGGCCGGAGCATTGTCGACAGTTTTGATACCTTGGTCAATCCCGGCAGGAGTTTGGACAGCAGGATTGTCGAATTGACCGGCATTACTGATGCCATGCTGGAGGGTCAACCGAAAATCGGCGATGTGTTGCCTTTGTTCTGGTCCTGGGTAGGAGACGGCCCTGTTGTAGGTCATAATTTGCGTTTCGATATGAGGTTTTTCGAAGCTGAGAGTGCACGAGTCGGGTACACCATGCCCGGCCCAGTGTGCATGGATACCTTGCAAATGAGCCGAGCTTTGTTTCCGCAGGAGAAGCACCATCGGCTGCAGGATCTTATTCGCAGATTCGGCATCGCAGAGAACGAGGAGCATCGTGCATTGTCTGACGCCGCGCAGACGCAGGAGTGCTTTGAATGGATGCGCCGGTATATGAGCGGACTAGGCGGTGGGTTCACTACTGTTCTCAATGCGTCAACTTCTTCAGCCAGTGCTTCTATGGTATTGAAGCAGCCTAGGCAGTCCCGGCGTTTCAGGGGGAAGGGTGTGCATCGCCCATGCAATCAGCGTCCCGATGGTCAGTGCATCGTAGAGGGTATAGATAAGTGGCAGACCGTTGGTGTGTCGGGTGCGGCAAAGCATCAGGACCTGTTTTACCGATTCTCCACCAGTGACGAGGTCTGGGTGAGATTGCTGCATGGATTCATCAAAACAGGTAAGTACAAAGGCTGGCCGACAATCCAAGTCTGGCTTGACGGAGAATATGCGGGATGCCTCACCGTATTGCAGACATCACGCCATTACCGTCAGGTTCCGCCTGAAGGCGGCGTATCGTACGCACATTTCGGCGCTAGGACTAAAAGGGGAACCTGCCAGTTGCGGGTCTCATTTCCCTATGCCCATGCCGAGATAGAATTGAGCCAATTCGCGCAAACAGCTTCACTGAAGGAAGTTGATATGACTGGTTCGGCGCAGATGAAGTTTGAGATGTAGCCAAATATTCAGATCTGCCTTGATAGTTATCCAACAGAACCGTAAAGCAAAGAAGCAAGAAACTTGGCTCAATAGTTCGTATTCCGGGTGAGCTCTGCCTAGGCAGACAGCATTCTGAATAGTCGAGTGCCGATGGCTACCTTGCCGCCAGCCGGGCGGCGGGGGCCGCTATCATGAGAGCCGGAACAGGATCGAGCGGGTCCTTCGGATCGGGGCCCGATGAAGGAATGCGGTATGGCGGATATGGTTGACGATCACAATGACGATGAGGGCCCGGACCTGGGCAGGACTTACCACAGCGGTCCGGTAATCATGCGCGGGCCCATGATTCCTGAGGCGGACGCCAACGCTGGTTTGCTTTCATCGGGCGGTGATACGGACTGGTTGCATATGGATCCCTGGCGGGTGCTGCGCATCCAGGCTGAGTTCATCGACGGGTTCGGCGCGCTGGCTGAGCTGGGGCCGGCGGCTGCGATCTTTGGATCAGCCCGGACCGGCAGGGATGATTCCGCTTATGCTGCTGCACGAAAGATGGGCGGCGACCTGGCCAAGGCCGGTATGGCGGTCATTACCGGGGGAGGGCCTGGCATCATGGAAGCGGCCAACAAGGGCGCGGCGGAGGTTGGCGGCAAGTCCGTCGGCCTGGGCATCGAATTGCCCATGGAGCAGGGGCTGAACCGCTGGGTGAATCTGGGCATCACCTTCCGCTACTTCTTCGTACGCAAGATGATGTTCATGAAATACTCCTCGGGCATCATCGTCTGTCCTGGCGGGTTCGGCACCCTGGACGAGATGTTCGAGGTGCTGACCCTGGTCCAAACCCATAAGGCGCCCAGTATGCCCATCGTCCTCTTCGACAGGGCCTATTGGCGGGGACTCTTCGACTGGATCTCGGACACGCTGAAGCAGAGGGGGATGATTTCTGAGCTGGACCCTGATCTGGTCATCCGCACTGATGATCCTGATGAGGCTGTCCAGGCCATCCTTCGTCACCGTGTCTGAATAAGCAGGCGGGTAGTAGTCAGCGGGCGCGGGTGGCCATGATCATGCCCGTGCCGATGGGCAACAGGCAGGATTCCCAAGCATTGTCTTTGCTTATGGCCTCCATGATGGTCCGTAAGGCGGTCGTTTTGGCGGACCTGTTGGCCGGGTTGAGCACACCGCCCTTGTCGGGGTCCTCAAGCAGGTCGAAGGCATCAGTGAAAATCAGCTGTCCCCGTTCCTTGAGCAGGCGCGGAGCCTGGTCCATGACCTGCTGGTAGTTGTCCCCATTGCCTGAGACGACGATAAGGTCGTAGTCGCTGGGGTTGAGCCTGGGGAAGTAGGTCTTGGCAGCCGCGTTGACCGCCCGCAGCCTCATGCCTGCATGGACTTTCTCCATGCCAGCGAATATTTTTTTGACCAGCGAGGTGCCTTGGGCTGTGGAGTCAACGGCGGTGAACTGACCATGACCGTGCAGGCCCGTCATCAGGCGCAGGGCTTCGACTACAGAGCCGTTGCCTACCAGGATAATGGATGCCGGAGCGTTCCGGCCGGCCAGGAACTGCAGGAAGGCGCCTTGAGACCGGGAACATTGGGCGAATCCGGCCTCTGTAGCCTTGTCTCGCAAGGTCTGCAACTTGTCGGATTCGACGTTCAGAGCGCTTGCCTCGGCGAATTCCCATCCTCTGGCGACGTTGTTGTACGAGGTTTTGTCCATGCTAACCATGGTAACGACTAGAGGGCACAAGCCTGTCGCCGGCTCTTGTTGCCCTGTGTGGGCATGAGTCTGGCTACTCCTTGACGGCTTCGACCAGCTTCCACATCTCTTCGCCCACGTCGATCCCTCGGGGGCAGGGTCGGGTGCAGGCCCGTATGGACTGGCAAGCCTGGATCCCGTCCACCTGGTCAATGGCTTCAAGACGTTCCTGCCGATGGCTGTCGCGGGAATCGTTGATGAATCGAGCCGCTGCGATCATGGCTGCCGGTCCGGCGAAGGCCTCACCGCCCGCATAAATGGGGCAGGCCCCCTGGCAGAGTCCGCAGGCGATGCAGGTGCTGAGTAGCTCATACCGGGCCAGCTCTTCCGGAGTTTGCTTGTATT
The DNA here is from genome assembly GCF_026537235.1 of Bifidobacterium sp. B4111. Taxonomy (NCBI): domain Bacteria; kingdom Bacillati; phylum Actinomycetota; class Actinomycetes; order Bifidobacteriales; family Bifidobacteriaceae; genus Bifidobacterium; species Bifidobacterium sp. B4111. Next base: position 529,856 of record NZ_JAFNMO010000001.1, read on the forward strand.
CAGACGCTGGTTCTGTGTTGGCTGCTTTTGCCTTGGCTAACGGGTCTAGCTGAGAATCATGGGTTTGCCGTTGATCAGATTCTCGATGACTCTGGCCGCTATCGGCAGAGGGATCATCATGGAGCAGATAAGGCTTGAAACGTCGAATCTGTTCAAACATGGCATCGGTGTCCACTATCAGGTCTCTGAGTGGGGTAAAGCCGGGAAGCGGACGAATCTCTACAACTGAGGTTTCTGCATAGTCTGGAGTTTTTGTAAGGCCTGTAGCCTCTATAGGGACTGAAGGGTCTGTAGGGTCTGAAGCTTCCGAATGATTTGTAGCGCTGGGTTCTGTGTCCGAATTCGAATGCGCAGCCGACGAGGATACGCCAGTTACGGCGGCTGCCGTACCAGTGCGACGGAAGACTGAAGGCTGTTGGACCTGTGGATTTCCAGCAGCCACGCCGGGTGAGGCGTATGCGTTCAGCATGGTCTTGGATGCAGACAGGCAGTCGGCGATGGTGGCTGCGCAGAGCAGGTCCGGACGTCCGTTGATGAGCACGGCATCCGACCCGCACATGCCATGCCCACAGGAGTACCGGAAGTTCAGTGTAGGATCCGCCTCTCGTTTGATCTGCAGAAGGGCATCCAGAACGGTATGCTGCGGGGCAATGCGAATTGTGTACTCCTGCGTCCAACGGCGACCTCGAGCCCGTCGACTGCCCGCTGCGGCGAAAGGATTGCTTTTGGCAAAGGGATTGATTCGCGCCGGACGCTCTGATTGAGGTCGTGGGGTAAACCGGGCTATTCGGAAAGTTACCGGACGGGGATCGCTGTCCGATGCGGATGCCTTGGATCCGTCTGATTCCGTGGACTGTGATGTCACAGTTGCTCCTGTCCTTGCTCGGGATATGGCCCGATGCCCATTGATATGCGCGGACTCCATCCTAATCCCTGACTGACCTGAATAGGTCTCGATTAGGTGCTCGTCTGACGAGTTTGGGTTCAGAGTCCATAATCGGAGTCCATCAGTAGTTGCGGCCCTTGGGAGGCATGTCGACGATATGAACAGGCTGCCAGGAGACGTCTTCCTTAGCATCGATCATGGTGTGAGCCAGATAGTGTTCGTCATCGCGCTGCGGATAATCGCTGCGATACAGGGCGCCACGGGATTCCTGACGCTGTAGGCTGGCATTCAACACAGCCCGGGCCAATGTCAGCAGGTTGTCCACCTCCATGATGGCGGTGACTTCCTGGTTGAGTACTGCTGTCTCACTGTGCGCATGTAGCTGTTTTGCATCAGTTTCCAGTTGATCCAGACCGCGCAAACCCTTTTCAATGCTGCCCTGATCGCATCGGACGGCAACGGCCTCCTCCATCAGCCGTCCCAGTCGGCCCATCAGTGCATAAGGGTTGTTCAGTGTGGCATCGTCATCGGAGTCGGAGGCTTCGTCTTGGTCGTCAGCCAATGCTGGTTCCGAGGATTCGCCGTTGCTTGCGCCAGCCAGCAACTCGTCCAGGAAGGCCTGACGCTTTTGCAGAGCTTGTGTGAGCGGAGACGTGTCGGTCGTGTCGTTTGGCTCATCGGCTTTGGTCATGGCGGCGGCGATGGTCTGCCCGGTCCTGGTGCCAAAGAGGCAGGCGTCCAGCAGGGAGTTGCCGCCCAGTCGGTTGGCCCCATGAACGCTGACACAGGAGCATTCCCCGGCAGCGAACAGTCCGTCGACGATTCGACGGTGGCCATTCTGCCAACGATAGACGCGGCCACGATCGGTAATGGGAATGCCTCCCATGGTGTAGTGGGCGGTGGGTTTGACCGGAACCATGTCCACAGTGGGATCCAGGTGGGCGTAGCGATGGATGGTCTCGGTGACCTGGGGGAGCAGGGCAGTCATGCGTTGGCCATCAATACCGGTCATATCCAGCCAGACGCAATCATGAGGTCCGTCCGGGTCCGATGGATCGGCCACCCCGCGACCTGCATCAATCTCGGCCATGATGGAACGGCTGACCACATCCCTGGCTGCCAGGTCGCCGTGTCCCGGCGCGTAGTCCTGCATGAAGGCCCGGCCTTGACTGTTCCGGAGCACGCCGCCTTCTGCACGGGAGGCCTCCGACAGCAGGATGCCGGTGTGGCCCAGGCCGGTGGGATGGAATTGGATGAACTCCACATCCTCCAGCTGCAGGCCGGCCTGCAGGGCGAGCGCCATGCCGTCACCGGTCAGATCCCAGGAGTTGGAGGTCGTATGGAAGAGTCGGCCCGCCCCACCCGTGCACAGGACGATATTGTCGGCTTGGATAGCTTGCAGCTTGCCGGCGTGGGTGTCCAGGACGATCAGTCCACGGGCATGGCCGCCGGTTTCCTCATCAGCAGGCGGATCCACGACCAGATCGGTCACATACCATTCCTCAGCGAACTCGACTCCCAGACGCAGACACTGCTGCCAAAGAGCGTGCAGGATCTGGTGGCCGATACGGTCGGCTGCATAGGCTGCTCTCCGGACTGGGTGGCCACCATAATCGGCGGTATGGCCGCCAAACTTCCGCTGGGCGATGTGCCTGTCTTCAGTCCTTGAGAAGGCCACCCCGTCATGCTCCAGTTCGATGATGATGCCCGGGGCCTGCTCGGCCAGAATCCGCACGGCATCCTGGTCAGCCAGCCAGTCGCTGCCCTTGATGGTGTCGTAGTAATGCCAATGCCAGTCATCCTTCTCCTGATTGCCCAGACTGGCCGCGATGCCACCCTCTGCTGAGCCGGTGTGGGACCGCAGGGGCTGCAACTTGGAGACGACTAGGACCTTTGGCGACGAATCGTTCCTATTTCCGTCGCTCTCCAGAGCCCTGTACAGTCCCAGAGCGGTTGACAACCCGGCCGCTCCGGCTCCGACGATGACGGCATCATAGCGGCTTCTGACCTTCTGCGGATTCATACCATTGATACTGTCACAACCCGTTGATAGTGGTGGCCCTTCCGGCTCATGTCTGCTTACGCGGGCAGAATAGATCTTATGACCGAACTTTCCTTCTCCCAGCAGGTGTATCAGGTCGTCAGGCGGATCCCTCGCGGCAAGGTAGCCACCTACGGTCAGGTCGCCTCCCTGACTGATCACCCACGCAACGCCAGGTTCGTGGGTTATGCACTTCATGACAACCCCGAACCCGGGGTGATTCCCTGTCATCGCGTGGTCTTCCGCGATGGTTCTCTGGCGCCAGGATTCGCCTTTGGCGGTCCTGAACGTCAGCGTCAGCTGCTGGAGGATGAGGGCGTTCATTTTGTTCCCCCCGTAGTGACGAGTCGGCTGGTGCAGATGGCTGGGTGGTGGATTTGGACCGCTGCCGCTGGCAGGCCTGATTCTTCGGGTGCTCAGCTACGACGCATCCGTCCTTCAGGCTGATCAGACCACGAATCTCTAGGGATCCCAGCAGTTGCATCAGATGCCTGACGGAGAGCTCACGTCCTTGATTCGCCAGCTCAGCGCGAAGCTGTCCCGTCATGGGCGGACCTTCCCGACGCTGGTAGGTGCGGATAGCCGCCAGCACGGTTGCCTCTTCTTTGGTTAGAGACTCGTCATCTGCTTTTTTGCCTTCACTGTCAGTCCCCGAATTTGATGACTGGGTTGAAGGTTCGTCTCTATCGGTCGGGGATTGTTTAAGCACGGTTGGGCCCGGTTGGCCGCCGTTTATGGTCTGGTCCCGATGATCCGAACCAACCGTCGGTGTGCGTCGCGCGTTCTGCCTGTTCGTTTGATTACCGCGTGATTCGGCGGTATTGACTGAAGCGGAGGCTTCTTGACGGACGGACTTGCCGGGGTGAACCGGTCCATGGGCAGGGTGGCAAATGTCTCGGATGTCGGATGCAGACAGGAGTAGCTCCGCCTTGCCCTCATGGATGAGCCGGTTGCAGCCGGTGTTTTCCGGTTGATCGATTCTGCCAGGAGCGGCCAGTACGCGACGACCCAATTCGACGCCCCAGTTGGCTGTGTTCAACGCGCCTGATCTGTGCCGTGCCTGTGCCACCACAATATCGGAGGCTAGGGCGGCGATGATCCGGTTGCGCAGCAGGAAACGACGCGCCTCGGGGATGGTTCCGGGCGGCAGTTCGCTGATCAGTGCGCCGCCATCTGCCTCGATGTTTTCGAACAGACGGCTGTTGCGCTTGGGACCCATATGCAGCAAGCCTCCGGCAAAAACGGCGACCGTGCGTCCGCCGCCAGCGGCCAGGGCTCCCCAGTGAGCGGCGGCATCCGTACCCATGGCCCCACCGGAGACGACCAGATGGCCTTCGCCGGCGGCCTTCCTGGCTAACTGGTGAGCAGTGGACCGACCATACTCGTCACATGTCCTTGACCCGACCACGGCCAAGGGTCGGTCACAGCAGATCAATGTTTCGGGATTGCCTTGCCCCCACAGGCAGAGGGGAGGGGCCCAATCGGAGCGGCGTGCCAGGTCATCCACCTGGCCTGGCCAGCAGGGATCGCTTGGGGTCATCACCCAGAATCGGCCTCCGCCAGTCATCATGGTCCGCACCTGGTCGGTGTCCATGGCAAGCAAGGGTGTCAGGCGTCTCCGCCAGGAGTTGCTGATCTTGTGGAACCGAGTGAGGTCCTCGGGGCTCGTTTGTCGTCCCCACCGGGCCGTCCCCTTCAGAAAGCGTTCATCCAGTCTCGTGCGAGCAGCATCATGATGGCTGTCAGTCCCTGCTTGGTTTGGCGCTCTTAGCTCGATCAGATTTCGACAAAGATCGGCCGCCTGGTCCGAGCCCAACAGACAAGCAATCATAAAAGCATCGGGACCATCTGCCGCTAGAGTCAGCACGGTTCTGGCAAGCCAGTCGCTTTCGACCATGGTCATCGGTTGCGGCTGGTCGTCAAGCATGGTCTTTATCATGGGTTGGGCCATCTCAGACGGCCCTTGTTCTGAGCAGAATGCCGGTGGTCACATCGTCGGCACCGGGGCTGGTCCGCCCGTCCAGGTCTGCCAGAGTCCACGCCAGGCGCATGGTCCGGTCGGCACCTCGCAGACTGATCCGCTGCCTGCGCAGGGCCTGATCAACGACCGAACGTGCCTTGGCTGATGTGTTCTGACGCAGCCATTCGCCGCTGATCTGAGCGTTGCAGGTCCAACCTTGCTTGCGAAAACGCTCTTTTGCCGTCTGGCGGGCGTGGGTCACACGCTGGCGGATCTGAGCGCTGTGCTGGCGTGGACGGTGGTCGTCGAATCCCGGGTCGGTCACCGGGGGGACCGTGGTCTGGATGTCGATGCGGTCCATGATTGGTCCGGAAAGCCTGTTCCAGTAGCGGAGGCGTTCGCGGGGCGTGCAGGTGCAGCGCTCGCCGGTGCCGTATCCGTACCCGCAAGGGCAGGGGTTGGCAGCCATGACCAGCTGGAAACGAGCCGGGAAGGTGGTGCTGCCCTTGGCCCGGGACAGGAAGATTCGCCCGATCTCCAGGGGCTCGCGCAGGGATTGGATCACCCTTGGGGAGAATTCCGGAGCCTCATCCATGAAGAGGACGCCGCGGTGGGCACGAGTGATGGCTCCTGGGGTGGCCAGTCCGGCGCCACCTCCGACCATGGCCGCCATGGAGATCGTATGATGAGGAGCCTCGAAGGGTGGCACATCGGAGATCCCATACTGGCTCAGCGTGCCGCACAGGGATCGAATGGAGGCCACCTCCAGCTGTTGAACAGCATCCAAGGCGGGCATGATGCTGGGAAGCCGTTCAGCCAGCATGCTTTTACCGGCTCCTGGAGGGCCGACCATGAGCATGTGGTGACCGCCGGCTGCAGCCACCATCATGGCCCACTTGGTCTCCTCCTGCCCAATCACGTCAGCCATGTCCGGCTTGGGCGGAGATGGGTCGGCATTGGCGGGGGAGTTGTCTTCATGCTGCCCGATTCTGGGATGCGCCTTCGCTATGGCGGTCGACTTGTCGGTGTCTAGGTGGCTGTCAAGCTCAGGAACGGCGATCCTGCCTCGCCCGCCCAAGGTTTGAATGAGCTGGCCCAGGTGGCGTAGTCCCACGACCTCGATATCGGGTACCAGATGAGCCTCGTCCAGGTTGTCTGCGGGGACGAAAGCCCGTGTGATCCCCTGGGCTCTGGCCTGCGTCAGGATGGGGAGCAGACCGTTGATCGGCAGAATCGTGCCATCCAGGTTGAGTTCGCCCAGGATGACCGTATGATCCAGGCCTTCCGTCGGCAGTGCCCCGCCGGCTTCGAGGACACTGGTCGCAATGGCCAGGTCGTGCGAGGAGCCATGCTTGGGCTTTGAAGCTGGGGACATGTTGACGGTGACCCTGGTCTGCGGCCACCGGAATCCGCAGGCCGAGCAGGCGGATTTGACCCGTTCCCTTGATTCCGACAGGGAGGCATCCGGTAGGCCGATGATGGAGAAGTAGGGCAGCCCTGGGGAGATGAAGGACTGTACGTGAATCAGAAAGGCCTTGAGGCCTATCAATCCCACGGATTCAGCGGATCCAAGACGCATCAGAAGGCCTCCCTGGTGTGCCTGAGGAAGACTGATCCCGGATTCCATCCACCCTTGCCCGAACAATTGGATCCTGTGGCGGCCTTGGCGGATGCCTGACTGGAAGCCAGGGGATAGGGGTTCTCGGAATGCATGCTTCTGCCGGGGTCTGACTTGACTGACAGGCTGATGACATCGAAACGGGTGCCACGATGCCGTGCGCTGGGAACTCGGTCATGGCTGATCAGCCATTGGACTGCGGCGCGACGAAGATGGGTCTGTTTGCGCGGGCCGACAGCCTGTTCTGGGGATCCGAACCGACCGGTGCGTCTGGTTTTGACCTCAACGAATACCAGAATTGATTCGGGATCCAGGGCGATGATGTCCAGCTCGCCGAACCGGCTTCTCCAATTCCGGGCTAGAATCTTCCAGTTGCGTTGCCGCAGCCACTGGCAGGCGTAGTCTTCGCCCAAACGTCCGAGTTCTCGGCTGCTTACGCCCCTGGCCCTGATCTGTCGCTCAACATCTGCCAGCTCCATGTCGATGGATTCATGGTTGCTCGTATTTAACCTTGTTCTTCCAGGCGGCGTGGTTTCTGGATTGTCGGCGGACCTGGTGGTAGCAGGCAAAGCGCTTATGGGCTGCGCGACCGTTGAGTCTGGAATCTTAATATCGGCGTCAGTGCTGCCAACCCGGTCGTTGAAAACTGTGAGGAGATTACTTGGTCTAGTCAGTGCTTGTGTGTCCATGTTTCAAGGAGACCACTGGAGGGAAGTCGGTGACTAGTCGAACCAGGCATGTGGTCGAATGAACCAGCGCACGCACGAAAGTGGATGAACGAGTGGATTGACGATACTGATGCTGTAGCTATCGCACTCATCTCTGCATCGGGCAGAGGCGGCAGAGGCAAGAAGGACCGAAACAAAAACCAAGGTATGCAGAAACCAAGCAAAGCGGGACTAAGCCAAGCGGAACTTAGGAAACAGAAACCAGGGAAATAGAAACGAGTGATACCAGGTAAAGCAAATGAACAAGGGGAGCGGGGCAATAGGCAGGCAAAAGAACCAGAAGTAAAGAGACAGCAGAGGCCGGAAGACATCGCCGGCGAATTCGCTGGCAACGCTTTCCGGCCTGCTGTGGTCAACTATCCTTGTGATTGATTAATCACCTTGTCGACCGAGTATTTGTCTGAAAGGAATGAGGCGATTGGGGCGGTTTGGGTTCCATTTGTCCACTCCTGTCTTCCGCTCTTGACAAATGCCCAGACTCTTAGGCGATTTTCACCGGCCTCGAGCTCACTACTCCTGCATCAGAGCAGTCATCTGCCCCAGATCCAGCTCGAAGCTGACCCCGCGCTGCTGATAGTCGGGCTGATTGCGTGTGTGCTGCATGGCCGAGCGGACGAATTCGCCGGCAATTCGGGCTGCATCGGCCAGGCCTCGTCCTGCAAAGAGCGCCCCGCAGAGGCTGGAGGCAAAGGCATCGCCGGTGCCGTGGATCATGAAGGGCAGCTTGTCGTGGACCAGCTCGGTGCGCTCGCTGACCCCGCCATGATCTGCCGAGGCCACGAAGTTGCGCAGCTTGCCGTCCTTCCGATCGATGCCCTTGATGATGACGTTTTTCGCGCCCATGTCCAGCAGGCGGCCCAGACGCTCGTCAACCTGGGTGTGGTCGAGGTCCTGGCCTTCATAGTCGATGCCGGTCAGCAGACTGACCTCGGTCAAGTTGGGCATGAGCAGGTCGGCCCCATCGACCAGATTGGTCACGGCCCGGCACATTTCCTCGGTGTAGGTGGGGTACATGGATCCGCCGTCGCCCATGACCGGGTCGACCAGCCGCAGGGCCTTGGGGTATTCGCGATACATGCGCTGAATAATGTCGACCTGCTCGGCGCTGCCCAGGAACCCGCTGTATATTCCGTCCAGTTCGACGCCCTCCTTCTGCCAGGCATCCAAGTATCCCGGCAGCATCTCGGTGGTGTCATGGAAGGTGTAGTCCTTGAACATGGTGTGCGCGCTGAACAGGGCGGTGGGCACCGGGCAAACGTCGCATCCGGCTGCCGAAAGGATGGGGATGGCGGCCGTCAGCGAGCACTTACCATACCCGCACATGTCATGCACAGCGGCGACTCGGGGGATGTACTTGCTGTCGCGCTGGTAGAGTCTGTTCTGATCGTCCGTCTGTCCGGCCATCTTTGAACTCCTTCATGCCTGCTGAGGCTGTTCGCAGCGGAGTCTTCTCCGTCGCTTACTCGACTCTACAGCGGAGGGGTTAAACGGGCACCGCCGCGTGTGCAATAGCGAGATAAAAAAGGCCAGTTTTCAACCTTTTGGAAGCTGTTATAAAAAAGGACGATACCGAAAAGTCTCTTCTGGCTTGAACAGGTGGGCTTGTGCCGCTTATGGTCACATTCAAGAACATGGACGACGCACGTCACCAACAGATAGGAATCGACATGACCGACCAGAACCCGCACAAGTACCATTTCGAGACGCTTCAGCTCCACGTGGGCCAGGAACAAGCCGACCCAGCCACTGATTCCCGGGCCGTGCCCATCTACGCCACCACCAGCTACGTCTTCCACGACTTCGATCACGCCGAGGCCCGGTTCGCGCTGAAGGATCCGGGCAACATTTATGGCCGTCTGACCAACTCTACCCAGGGGGTTTTCGAGGACAGGATCGCCGCCCTGGAGAACGGCACCGCCGGTTTGGCTGTGGCTTCGGGAGCGGCAGCGGTGGAGTATGCCTTCCGGAACATCACCCAGACCGGGGACCATATCGTGTCCTCCAAGAACATCTACGGCGGAACCTTCAACCTCCTCAAGCACACTCTGCCCCGTGATGGTGTCGAGACCACCTTCGTGGATCCTTCGGACCCGTCCAACTTCGAGTCGGCCATCCAGGACAACACCAAGCTGGTCTTCTTCGAGACCTTCGGCAACCCTAACGCCGACCTGCCCGACTTCGAGGCCATCTCCAAGATCGCCCATGACCACAACCTGCCGGTGATCGTCGACAACACTTTCGCTACTCCTTACCTGTTCCGTCCACTGGAGCACGGTGCGGATGTCGTCGTGGAATCGGCCACCAAGTTCATCGGCGGCCATGGCACCACTCTGGGCGGGGTCGTCGTTGAAGGCGGCAAGTTCGACTGGTCGGCAGTGCCCGGGAAGTTCCCCACCTTGACCGAGCCTGACCCCAGCTATCACGGGCTGCGCTTCTACCAGGATCTGGGCGCTGCGGCTTTCGTCACCCGCATTCGCGCCATCCTCCTGCGCGACACCGGCGCCGTCATCTCGCCCTTTGCAGCCTTCCTCCTCCTGCAGGGGACCGAGACACTCTCGCTGAGGGTTGAGCGTCACGTTGAGAACGCCCTGAAGGTAGTGGATTACCTGCAGACCGTGCCAGAGGTGGAGTCGGTCAGCCATCCGGCCATCGAGGGGCGCCCCGACCACGAGCTCTACAAGCGCTACTTCCCCAACGGCGCTGGTTCCATCTTCACCTTCGATCTGAAGGGCGGCAAGGATGCGGCCAGGGTCTTCATCAACAACCTGCATCTCTTCTCCCTCCTGGCCAACGTGGCTGATGTGAAGTCGCTGGCCATCCATCCGGCATCGACCACCCACTCCCAGGAGACGCCGGAGGAGCTGGAGGATCAGGCTATCCATCCCGGTACCATCAGGCTCTCCATCGGCACGGAGAACATCGAGGACATTCTGGATGACCTCAAGGCTGCCTTCCAGGCATTGAAGGAGTCCGGTCTGGCCAAGTAACCGGCAATTACACTTCCTTCTTGGTGCCATATCTGCGCGATATATGACCGAGAAGGCACAGAAGCAGAAGGTGCCTGTCGAAACCTCATTACGTTTCGATGGGCACCTTTGTATATGCCCTCTCATCCCCTCGCTCCAGTGGCAGAGAGCACCTGACCAGTCAGGCGGAAACGTTCTGGTGGGTATGATGGGAGTATGAAACATGGAGCAAAGACGAGGGCGTCTTCCGATCCGTCGTCCGGTGCGGGGAAACCGAGGCAAATCGCCCAGGTGGCCATCAAGGCCAAAGGACTGACCAAGGACTATGGGAGTGGGGAGAACCTGGTCCATGCCCTCCGGGGTGTGGATGTCGAATTCGAACGGGGCAGGTTCACGGTCATCATGGGTCCCTCCGGGTCGGGCAAGTCCACCCTCATGCACACCTTGGCGGGCTTGGACACCGTTACCTCCGGACATGTCTACCTGAACGGGACCGATGCCGTCGGCGTGAAGGGCAGGCGGGCCCGTCGTCAAGGAGGGCGGAGGGGCGTGGTCGATCTGACCAAGCTCAACGACAATCAGCTGACCCTCTTGAGGCGCCAGAGTCTGGGCTTCATTTTCCAGAGTTTTAACCTCCTGCCCATGTTTACGGCCAAGCAGAATATCCTCATGCCTCTGATCCTGGATGGAGCCAAGCCAGACACAGCCTGGTTGGACATTCTGGCCAAGACCCTGGGTCTGGAAGAGAGGCTGAGTCACCGGCCCAGCGAGCTTTCTGGTGGTCAACAGCAACGTGTGGCTATCGCCAGGGCCCTCATCACCAAGCCTTCCATTGTCTTTGCAGACGAACCCACCGGAAACCTGGACACGGCCTCTTCGACCGAAGTGCTCAGCTTCTTGCGGGATTCGGTCCGCGAGCTGGGGCAAACCATCATCATGGTCACGCATGATGTCTTTGCGGCCTCCTTTGCCGACCGGGCTTTGGTATTTGCGGATGGGCGAATCGTGGCAGACCAGGACAGACCCACTGTGGATTCCATGAACGCCTTGCTCTCCGAGGAAGTCATGGACTCCACAGCTACAGCTGACTCGGCTGCTCATCGCTGAGGGGAATGCTCATGTGGTTCGTTGCTAGGAAAATGATGCGGCATGACCTGGGCATGATGGTTCCCGCCGGCATCGCCATTGTCGTCGGAACACTGTTCATCGCCATGACCTTCCTCTTCGGCAACACCATGGACGTTTCCATGCGGCGGATGGTCTCATCCGATGCCGCCCAGGCCAACTACGCCATCATCCCTGCGGAGGGCAACCATTCAGAGCAGAAAAGGGTGAAGGACTTCAAAACCGAGGAGCTGGCAAAAGTCCCAGGTGTTCACGCAGTCAGATCAGACACCCAGCTCATGGTGGATGTCCGCGTCGGCAAGATCAAGAGCGAGAGCGTGATTGCCATTCCTATGGCGGATTCATCGCTGATGCCGATCGGTCTGGCCAAGGGATCCTGGCCTAGCTCTGATGACCAGGTGGTTCTACCCGGGCCGACTGTGTCCAGGCTCAAGCTTTCCCTCGGTGACAAGGTGGATCTGAACCTGTCGCCTAACATGCTGTATATTTCCGAGGACCTTGGGCCGAAAGGGCAAGCCAGCGCTGACCAGGTTGCGGGTAGGTTCATATCGAAGCCGCTGACCTTGTCGGGTGTCAGTTCGAACCAGGGCAACGAGGGCGACAGGTTTGGCGAATCGGGCGGCGCAATCGTACTGACCCCCAAGACCATAGATGCCTTGATGGCTACAGCAGGTCTTGGCAACATGGGTAACCTGTATGCTCAGAACGTTTACCTGAATGTTGGCGGGCAGGGCAGCGACCTCGATGGGAGTCTGGCCTCTCTGCGCAAGCTCATGCCTTCCGGCTATTCCCTTGAGGACCGTCACACTATGGAGGACCGACTGGTCAAGACCGCACTCGGCGGTTCCCAAAACCCCGTGACCACCTTCCTTCTGGTCTTTGGCACGCTGGCCATGTTTGTGGCTGCCACCGTCATAGCTAACACCTTCCAGGTTATGGTGGCTCGGCAACGTCGCTACCTGGCCCTCCTGAGGACAATAGGCGCCGATAAGGGGCAGGTCAGGGCCAGCGTCCTGTTACGCTCCGTCATCCTGGGCGCTGTGGCCTCCCTGATCGGGGTCGTCGCCGCCATCGGCATCATGGCCGTTCTGGGTGTAGCCAAGGCTCATACGAGTTCCCTCTACTTCCAATTGAAGCTGACTCCGGCAGTCATCCTGGTGCCTCTCGTTTTCGGCATCGTCGTTACGGTCTTGGCCTCCCTGGGATCTTCATGGGCCGCCACCAGGGTCAGTCCTTTGGAGGCGCTGAGGCCTGCCGATCTTCTGCAGAACAAGCGGACGAGCAGAATACGACTGTTTGTCAGCGTGGTCATGATTCTGCTGGGCATCACCATGACGGTCTGGTCTCTCTGGCAGGTCAGGCTCAATGTCACGGCAGACAAGGCCAGCAAGGCATCCGGAGACGGGCCGAATATCGTCGCTGCCATGGCTGTCATCGGCATTGTCCTTGCCTTCCTAGGTATCCTTTTCAGCGCCAATCGTTGGATTCCTTTCATGCTCAAGGGAGTCGGGTCCCTGGTTTCGCGGATTGGGCCCTCGTCCACAATCGCCGTGGCTAACATTGCACGGAATCATTCCCGTGTGGCGGCAACAGGTACCGCCCTCCTGATCGGCGTAACGCTGGTCGCCACCTTGACCACAGGCGCCGCCAGTGCCAAGCAGACCATGGCCGACATGATGGATGAGCACTACTCGGTCGATCTGCAGATCAGCGCCGATGGCCTGGATGCCAAGGCTCTGAACGCCATTCGACGGATCGACGGGGTCGCACAGGCCGAACTGGTGCCCCAGTATGCTGCCATGGTCAAATCAGGCGGCGAGAACGGTGCAGGAATGACTATTTTCGCCCTGGATGCACACAAGATCGATCGCCTCCTGAATGCCAAGGTCGGCAAGGATCTTTCCGGACAAGATGCCCTTCTGCTTCCAAAAAGCCTCATGGATAAACAGAAGGATTTTCATGACGGCGGAAATCTGGGACTCAATGTACTCAACCCAATTCAAGGCGACGCTCAAGGCGGATCCGCATCGGTGGCTCAAAGACTCTTCGTGACCAGTGTCTACGCGCCCTTCCAGGGGATTGATGCCAGCGATTTATATGGCCTGACCGACTCCTCCTCGCTCAATGGCGTTCAGCCTCAGACCGTGCAGATCTGGGCCAAGGTCCATGGCTCGCCAACAGTCTCGGCGTTCATAGACAAGGTGAAGAGTGCACTTTCTGGGTATTCGGCTGTTTCCGTGAAGGGCGGGCTGGCTGAGAAGCAACAGTGGGACCGGACCATCGACAACCTGCTCATGATTATCCTCGCCCTGCTGGCGGTGGCAGTTGCCATCGCCTTGATCGGCGTGGCCAACACGCTTTCCCTTTCGGTGCTGGAACGTCGGCGTGAGTCCGCCACCCTGCGGGCCATCGGGATGACCCGCAAGCAGATCAGTCGGTCCTTGGCTGTGGAGTCAGGGCTGATAGCCCTGGGGTCGTCCTTGTCTGGCATGGTCCTGGGCCTGCTCTTCGGCTGGGCTGCAGCCTATGAGATCTTCTCCTCTCTGGGGACTGTGGCTTTCCCCATTCCCTGGTCCACTGGACTGGTGATTCTGGTGGTGGCACTCGTAGCGGCGATCCTGGCAAGCGTCCTGCCAGCTAGACGCGTCAACCGGACTCCACCGGTTGTGGCTCTTGCTGAGGAATGACGGCAAGCAACCAGCGCGCATCATAAGCACCAGCCTTTATCCCAGCGCGCCTTGGTCGGCGTCGGGAATGATTGATTTGTCTCCCCAGATGCCGTCTTTACTGATGCTGCTTGGAAGGGAGCCGGCTTGAGCGAAGGGACCTTGATATTCCCGGAGTCAATCAAGGAGATCGAGGTAACTGTTGCAATCCATTGATCCGATGGTTGCATGTCTTGAGGCTCACGTCTTTTGCGCTGAACATGATGTTCTTCATCTCCCAGATGTCCATCCCCGCCGCTCCGCGTTTATTTGGATGGTGCCAGCCTAACAGGAAGAGTTTTTCAGCGCACTCATCCGTAAGAATGATTATTTTCATCCTTCCTAGGGACCATATCGCGGCAGCTGATAGCCGCATAGGGTCGGAAGCTAACGGGAGAAAGGCTTCCTGGCGGATAAGGAGCACCATGCAGAACAAAGCGGATACTTCACCTTCACAAGGGTTAATCGACAGTGCAGGCCCAGGCGTCGCGGGACCGCCGGCCGTCAGCGCCAGGCAGCTGACCAAGGATTATGGGCAAGGCTCGAATGCTGTCCATGCCCTGCGCGGAATTGACGTGAATTTTGAACGTGGCCGGTTCACGGCCATCATGGGGCCTTCAGGTTCGGGCAAGTCAACGCTCATGCACGTTCTGGCCGGTCTGGGTACTGTCACCTCTGGCCATGTCTATATGGCCGCTGATCTTCTGCAGCCGAAGAGCAGACATCGTCATCATTCATCGATCGATCAGGCTGGCCGAGTCGACCTGACACGAGTGGACGACCGTCAGCTGACCCTGATCAGGCGACGACATCTGGGATTCATCTTCCAGAGCTTCAACCTGCTGCCTATGTTCACGGCCAAACAGAACATCCTCATGCCGCTGGTACTGGATGGCGTTCGGCCCGACAACTCGTGGATGGAGCAGCTGGTAGATACTCTGGGTTTGTCGGAGAGGCTGGACCATCTTCCCGGGGAATTATCCGGGGGGCAGCAGCAGCGGGTCGCCATCGCCAGAGCGCTGATAACCAAACCCGGTCTGGTCTTCGCGGACGAACCGACGGGGAACCTGGACCTGGCCGCCAGCACTGGTGTTCTGAAGTTCCTGCGCGATTCCGTACGCGAGCTGAACCAGACCGTCATCAGTCACCCATGATGCCTATGCCGCATCCTATGCCGACCGTGCGCTGGTCTTTGCCGACGGACAGATCGTTGCGGACCGACAGGATCCGACGGTGAAAGCCATGAACGATCTTCTGGCTGAACAAGTTTCGGCTGGCGCTGCTGACTATTCCCGGGTACAGGACTAGGGGGTGCATTGTGTGGCGTATAACCCGTACGATGATGAAGCGCGATGCACGAATGATGATGCCGGCTGGTCTGGCCATCGTGATCGGCACCCTCTTTATGTGCCTGACACTTCTTTTTGGCAACGTGGCGAATGCCTCCATGCGTCGCGAGATCAGCATGGATGCCGGCCAAGCCAACTATGCTGTGACAGCCAGAAGGGATCAGGACAAGCCAATTCTGTTCGACGAGTTCGATAGCAGGGGGTTGTCGAAACTGCAGGGGGTTCGTGGTCTGCGCCCCGATGTCAACCTCATGGTGGATACGGAAGCAAACGGTCGGTCCAGCAAGGGGATTCTGGCCATTATGGGTGCCAGGCAGGAGCTCATGCCTATCGATTTGGATCGGGGACAATGGCCGGATTCAGACGATCAGGTGGTACTGCCGCGTTCCGTCGCTGACAGGCTACAGGCCAGCCTTGGTGATAAAGTGCGCCTCCATCTATCCCCGTTGATGCTCCCAGAAAGTGACAGTGCTCAGGATTCTTCAAATAAAGAACGCCTTGTTGACCAAGGTTCTGTGAACTTGACCATCTCAGGTATCAGCAAGAGCCGTGGTGGACAGTACGACGACTTCGGCGGAGCTGTGGTGCTGACGGGTTCTCGGATTGGTCGTCTGCTGACTAAGGTGGGAATGGTTGGACCGGAGTCCCCTCCTTTGGAAAACATCTATCTGTTGGTTAATGGCCAAGGCAAGGAACTTCAGAACACTCTGCATGACATCAGTCGATACGTTCCTGACGGATAACGGTTGGAGGGCCGTCGCGCCATGGAGGACAGGCTGCTCAGTGACCAGACTGGCAATGGTGTGAACATCATGACTGTCTTCCTCATGACTTTCGGTGTGCTGGCCATGGTGGTGGCTGCCTTGGTGATTGCCAACACCTTCCAGATCATGGTGGCCAGACAGCGCAGGTATCTGGCCCTGCTGAGGGTTATTGGTGCGGATCGACGGCAAATCAGGTTAGGCGTGCTGCAGCAGGCACTGCTTCTTGGTGTCATATCGTCCTTGATTGGCATCCTGCTGGCCATGGGCTTGATGGGTCTTGCCGGTTGCCTTGGTTTGCATTCGGGCACCATGGAGCTTGCACTTCTGCTTACTCCTGCTGCCCTTTTGGTTCCATTTGCGCTTGGCGTTCTGGCAACCTTGGTGGCTGCCTTTGGGTCTACGCGTACGGCTATCAAAGTCAGACCGCTTGAAGCCCTGCAGCCACTGGATTATCAGGAGCAAGGAAACAGGAAACGGACCGGTCTGCTGATCAGCATCCTGTTGGCGGTCATTGGCATAGCGTTCGTGATCTGGTCCTCTTGGCGCGTCAGGGAGCTAGTCAGGACAAACACCGGCGATACAGTCCAGACCAGTAATCAGCAGGAACTCTTGCTGGGTCTCGCAGTATTGGGTGTTTTGCTGATTTTTCTGGGTGCGCTGATCGGTGCGCGTCGATGGATTCCATCTCTTCTGCGTTGCCTGGGTAGACCTGTGTCCCGGATTGGACCATCTTGCAGGGTTGGAGTGGCGAATATCGCTCGAAATCCCTCACGAGTAGCTGCCACAGGTGTTGCTCTGCTGATTGGCGTAACCCTGGTCTCCACTCTAGCTACAGGTGCGGTAACCACTAAACGGACCTTGGCCAAGGATATTGATCAGCGTTATTCCTTGGATATTGAAATATCTGGCCAGGGGCTGAACAAGAATAATGTGCGGGCCATTGAGCGGATCAAAGGTGTTGCTGATGCAGAGCTGGTGCAGAGATTCAATGCCAAGGTCGAGTCGGGAGGTCCCTCACAAGATTCCATGACTGTCTATGCCTTGGATGCTTCACGTATCAGGCGTGTGCTTCATGCCGATCTGGGTCTGGGTATGCAAAGGTCGGATGCACTGCTGGTATCGACCAGAACGATTTCCAAGTATTCCGGTTACCGGAGCGGAAGTCAGTTGAAGTTGTCGATAGCTGATCCTCAGGCGGACGATGAACGTGGAAAAGAGTCAGTTACAAGAAGAACATTGACCGGGGTCTTTGCCGGATTCGGCGGGCTGGATACCAGTGGCGTCTATGCAATCACGGATCCCCAGAATGTCGCTGGGATAAACACCGAGACGCATGAAATCTGGATCAGGACGCAGAGAGATCGTGATGCCGCACTGCTCTTGGATGACATACGTCAGGCTGTCGGAGAGCATGACGACATGGCTATCAGCGGTGGGCTGACGCAAAAGAGACTATGGGGCGAAAGAATCGATTCCTTGCTGGCGATCATGGTGGCATTGCTGGGCGTTGCGGTCATTATCGCCCTCATAGGGGTCTCCAACACTTTGATGATGTCGGTGCTGGAACGCCGTCGTGAGACCGCCACGCTTAGAGCAATCGGCATGAGCAGCGTCCAGGTTCGCCGATCCTTGGGAGTCGAAGCCTGCATGATTGCCCTAGGAGCCAGTCTGGCTGGAATCGTTCTAGGAATGCTATTCGGGTGGATAGGAGCCTATCAGGTCTTTGTTCCCTTAGGATCCGTGACCTTCACCGTGCCATGGTCGGCTTTTGCGCTGGTACTGCCGGTGGCCTTGCTGGCTGCGGTGGCAGCCAGTGTGCTGCCAGCCAGGGAGGCAGTTAAGGTTTCACCCATTGAGGCGCTCAGTGATGATTGATACTGCTTGATGGCCGTGTTCATACCAGATGGTTTTCGTAAGGGAAGACCACTGCTTGGACACGGTCGCGGGCATTGTTTTTCTGGAGAATGTGAGTGACATGGGTTTTCACCGTGGGCAGTGAGATCCCCAGATTGTCGGCAATCTCCTGGTTGCTCAGGCCTTGGGCTATGAGAGCCAGGACCTGCAACTCGCGATCAGTGAGCAGGTCCGCTTCGGGATCGCGATAGGTTGAGCCCGATGGCATGGATTTGGTCTCAGGCTTGTCATGAGCCATATGCTCGATTAGGCGTTTTGTAGCCGAAGGGGCGATGATCGCATTGCCCTGGTGAACTGTACGGATGGAGGACAAGAGGGTTTCAGGTTCGGTATCCTTGAGCAGAAATCCTGATGCGCCGGCTTTTATGGCAGCCATGACGTATTCTTCAAGATCGAAGGTGGTCAGCACAATGACCCTGGGCTCCGGACGGTCAGGCGACAGAGCAGTGATCCGGCGGGTGGCTGTCAAACCATCCATGCCGGGCATTCGGACATCCATGAGGATCACATCAGGCCGCAGGCGTGAAGCCAGGTCCACCGCTTGATCGCCGTCCGCGCCTTGGCCAACCACGGTCATGTCATCCTGGGAGCCGATGACCATGGCAAAGCCAGCCCGGACCAGATCCTGGTCATCCACGATGGCAACGCTGATGGGTTCGGTCCGTTCCATAACTGCCTGCTTCTTTCCGCTAGATGATGGTCAGCGCCACCATCCGATTTTATCTGAGTCGAGTGTGGCTAGGAATTGCGACTGGTCTCAATTTGTAGCCAAGGTAATCGCTGTCTGACTGAGTGTTGTCTAAGCAATGGCTGTCTGAGTGATTGTTACCGAAATAACTGTTGACGGAGCCACTACCAAATGGTGAAGTGATCCGCTTCTGTCGTTGATTCCTGGGCTGGGCTGATCTTCCGGTCCGTGATTCATAGAATGCTCGATTCTTCTGCTGGGCTCATTGCCTGCTGTGTTCATTTCCTGTGTATCCATTTCCTGTGTGCTCGCCATAGGAGGTGCACATCATCAAGAACGCTCATGTCTGCAGTCCGGTTGGTCCGATTGGACGCGCTTTGATTCCTTATCCTGTTGCGAATGTTGCGGAGGGTTGTCAAGCCGATCGTCAAGATCTACTGGCAAGGGTTTGGCTGGGTGAAGAGCCGGCAATGGTGCGGTCTTGTGGGTGGGATCGACCATATGGTTCCTGTCTGAATTGGTGCTCACGTCTGACACGTCGGTGGTGTCATTGTCTGAACGCAAATCAGTACTGGAACTGTGACGCAGGACAGTGAGCAGTTGTCGCATGCGAGCCAGGGCCTGGCGTCCTTGGGTTGCAATGTCGCCGAAGGCTTGCGCTACCTGTTCTGGGTGAGGGTCCACCTCCTTGGCTCGATAATCGTTCAACTCGGCGATGGCCTTGCCGGTGGATGCAATGACTGTATTCAGTGTGGCGGCCACCTCTACCTGCATGGTGGCGCCGATAAGTTCACGCTCTTGATTGGCTGCCAGAGCCTGGCTTTCCTGCAAGGTCTGGTTTAGCGCGCGCTCGCGCTCCTGCTGGAGAAGCAGAACCGAACCACGAGTGCGTCGGCGTGAGGCAATCAGAATGGTCAGCAGACAGATCAAGGCCGGCGCGGCCATCACTATGAAAAGCGCTAAATGGGATGCAGAAAAAGAGGCTTCTGCTGGTCCTTTTGTTATGTAGGACAAAATGGTGGGACACCCTTGGTTATTGACTGCACATCTGACAGTCCACAAAACCATATCTGTGATGACCGCGAACGGAACCCAGCGCCTGGTGGTGTCTTTACCGTAAACCATTGCTGAATAGACGGCGATTGGGGATAAGGCTGCAGCTTCTGGTAGCCAGGGCGAGAAAAGGAGCAGCAGGGCGGCAACTGCAGCTACTATGGCGGCGCAAATGCCGGGACGGACCCTGCGCACAATCAGGGGCAAAGCGATAGCTAGTGTGGCAATGATTCTTGCTGGCCGGCCTGGATCATATTGGGGAGTGACAGGTGCTATGGCAAGAGCTTGACCTGGATTTTCTACCAATACGATTCCGATTACCAGACCCAGGTCTGCCGTCAACGGATGGCGTTGGAACCAAACGAAGAGCGTGGAGACAATCGAACGCAAGGACCATTGCGTTTGTCGGTTGACGTGTATTCCTGCTTCAGGGTCGGGTTTTGGCGGAGCAGCAAAAGGAATCCGCGCCTGGAGGTGGTAACCGCCTTCTGGCTTGGGACCAGCTTGAAGGCTGCCACCCAGGGAAGTCAGTCGTTCGCGCATTCCCAAAAGGCCGAAATCTGAATGCTCAGGTCGATCCATCTGCGGCGGAGAATCTGAATTGGTAGTGGCATGGTCGAGCGGGTGGTCGTCAATGGTGAGGCACAGACCGTCTGTGAGCCACTGTTCTTCAATCAGCACATCCGAAGCCGGAGCGGCATGCTTGCGAACGTTGGTCAAGGCTTCTTGGAGGACCCGATAAGCAGTCATGGCGCGGCTGCGATCCAACTTTTCTGGGTGGGGTCGGCCTTCGAGGCGTCGGTTGAATTGAGATTCTGGCTGAGCAAGTTGGGCGGCATCTATCAAGTTTGTCCATGATTCGTAGCTGGTCGGCGGATTGCTTGAAGAGGTGGCATCTGAGGACCAAATACACGCATTGTCGGCCGTATCAACGTTAGCCTTGGCAGTGTTAGCAGCTGGAGTCTCTTTGCCTGTGTGAAGATAGTCGCTGGCTTGGCTTGGCTGAGTGCGATCCGTTCCGGGTGGATTCGGATCATGAGCGTTCGCGGATTGACGAGGGGAATTCGTTTGGGTGGTTGTTTGAGATTGGTCAAGGGTATGGATGTCGGCAGGGTCGGTTGGTGGTAGGGAAGACGGGTGTTGACCGGGAGGGGAATCCGCTGTTTTTTGGCTGGTTTCGGCCGCTGGGTTGGTCGGTGATTTGAGTTTGCCGAAGAGAGAGCTCAGCTCGCGTAGGGCGCGACGGCTCTCTTGATCGATGGTGCGCATAGTCTTGAGGGCTAGGCTCGCATCGGCAGTGGCTGCGTATCTGCCGGCATCGGCCTGCACGATGACGATGGACAGTGTGTGGGCGACGACATCATGCATGTCACGAGCTATGCGGGCCCGCTCAGCGCTGGCGGACAGGGCAGCGCTCTGTTCTGCCTGCAGGGCCAGAGCGTGGTTGCGTCGACGAGCCTCGTCAAGGGCATCTCGCCTGGTCCGCGTCCAGTAGGCTGCGACGATGGCTACGAGCAGTAAAAGCCCTTCGATCAGAAAATTCGATAGGAAGGTGGTCGCCAGTTCTCTGAATGAGATCGGCCACATAGAGGTGAGGTTCGGCTGTGCTCTTCCCGGAGGCAGAAACCCCAAATCGACCAATGTGAAGATAAGGCTGGACAAGGGCGTCATGACCCAGGCCAAGGTCAGGTAGAGTCGACGCAAGGATGGGCGTCCGTAGAGCAGACAGGAATAGACCATAACCAGGCAGACTGCATGGGCGGGCATGATGGCTGGTCCCAAGAAAAGCTGAGCCAGAGCCACAGCAACGAAGAGCCAGGCTGCCAGGTCGGGGAATCGACGACGGATAACGGCAGGGGTTATGAGCAGGACCGTCCACATCAGGGTTAGGTTTTCCTGCAAGGGGATCAGGGCTCCATCTTTGAGATTGGCGGTGGAGCCGCTCACTAGAAGCAACAGAAGGATGGCGAAGAGAGCGTCAGTCAGCAGCGTTCGATTGTTGGACCTGGTGATTGGTCGCTGCGCTGTTTGACTGACTGTGTTCATGGAATGAACACTATTCGGGGGCGGAGGGAGGTGCCATCAGTCCGAGGGATGATGTGGTCAAATGTGGGCCCAGGCTGTCTCAAAGTGGATAAGTCGGAGCAGTCGCAATCGGAAGTGGGTGCTGAATGGCGAGTCGGAAGATAGCGAGTCGGAAGATGGCGGCTTTGCAGATGGCGATTGCCGTTATCGGTCTAGCCGCTTTGGCTTTGGGAGGCCTAGTACCGTTCCTTGCCGTGGTGCTGTACATGCATTCTTATGTACACGCATTCTTACATGGAATGGCTTTCTGCATAGCATGCACGGCCGAGACGTATGCGTACCCCAATGCACGTCCCAACCCTTGGAGGGCTTTAACTGGCAATAAGTATGGATTCTGTGCTTGGATTCAACAGGCAGTGAGAGCGGATCGCAGACTTGCGCTCAGTCGGCAATGAGTTTGGGTTCCATATGGATTCCACATTTGTGCTCAACCGGCAATTGGCAACCGGCAACAAGTATGCACCCCATATCCATCCATCCAGCCTGTATTCCACAGATACCAGTCAGGCCGACGAATCGTCGTGCATTCTGCAACGGTTCGTCGGCCTGACAACGCAGGGGAGGGCACCCAATCTCAGGAGAAGCGCAGCCGAATCTGCTCGGCCGTGCCGTAGGAGGCCTGCGCCCCCTGTCCGGTGGCAGCGTAGGCGGAGACGTAGGAGGCCAGCTGGGCGGCCTGCACCAGGGTCATGTCGGAGGCCAGGCCGGCCAGCACGGTGCCCATAAAGGCGTCCCCGCAGCCGGTGGTGTCCACGGCGTCTACATGCACGGCGTGAATCCGGTAGGTCTGGCCCTGGTCCAGCACCATGGATCCCTCGCCGCCCAGGGTGACGATGGCCCGGTGGAAGCCGAAGTCCTGCATGGTCTGGTTGATCCGGTCCCAGTCGGCCCCCAGCCAGTCGCCGTTCTCGGGCTCGTCGATGCCCAGCAGCTGGGCCATCTCATGCTCGTTGACCAGGATCAGGTCCGAGTTGGCGATCAGGTCGGCGGGCAGGTCGGCGCGGAAGGGGGAGTCGTTGAGCAGCACGGTCATGCCTGCCTCGTGGCCCATGCGCGCGACCTCGGTGACCGTCTCGATGGGGCTCTCCAGGCACAGGCCCAGCACCTTGGCCGAGGTCAGGGCCTGGCGGGAGCGGTGGGCGTAGTCCACATCCACCTTGCCGTTGGAGCCGGGGGAGTAGACGATGGTGTTCTCGCCGCGCGCGTCCACGGTGATGACTGTGGTTCCGCTGGCTCCCGGCACGGTCATCACATGGGAGACGTCCACCCCGGCGTTGCCCAGCTGCCCCAGCAGGAAGTCGGCGTTGGAGTCGGATCCCACGGCCCCGAAGAGCCTGACCTGCGCGCCGATGCGGGCCGCGGTCGCCGCCTGGTTGGCCGACTTGCCCCCGGGCAGCACCTGCAGGGGACCCCCGTTGATGGTCTCGCCGGGCTTGGGCAGCCGGTCGGTGTTGACGGTGTAGTCCGCATTCATGGACCCGACCACCGAGATGGATCCCGTGATGGTATCCAGTCCCTTGAGCACCTGGTCGGGTGCCGCCGCCATATCTTGAATCATGTTTCTCCGTTCCTTGATGAGCTTGTCCGCCTTGATGATCACGCTGTGACAGGTTCAGGGATCCTGGCCGGTGTGTGCGGGCGGGCGACCCACCGAGGCGCAGTGGCGGTAGCTGGTCTGCAACCGGACCGACCGCACGGGCGAGCCTGCCATCAGAGCCAGGAGCATGTCCACGCAGCGGGTCCCCATGGTGTCGATCTGCTGGGAGATGGTCGACACGGCCGGGGTCAGGATGCGGAAGACGGGCAGGTCGTCGAAGGTGATCATGGACAGGTCCTCGCCGATGCCGATTCCTTGGGACTGGGCCGTTTTGATGGCGCGTATGGCATCCAGGGAGGATCCGAAGAGCACGCCGGTGATGCCCTGCCGGGCCCAGAGGTCGATCATGTCGGGGTCGAAGGTGCCGGGCTCTACTTGGTCGGACAGGGGGTCGTCCATGCCCTCGATGTCTGCCAGCAGGTCCCGGTAGACGTTCAGGCGTTCGCGGAAGGTGGCCGATTCCTTGAGGGGCCCGGGCACCAGGGTGATGCGTCGGTGGCCTTCGGCGTGCAGATCTTTAAGGGCCTGCCTCAGGCCGGGCTCGGGGTCGGCGTCCACGCAGGGGATGGTCCGTCCGTCGCGTCCGGCGGCACCCTCGGCGGCACGGTCCACGCAGACCAGGGGCAGTCCGCGTCTGGTCAGCTCCTCCAGGGTGTGCGAGGAACGCGGCCCGGGCACGATGATGGCTCCGTCGATGTGTTGGCCCAGTAGGTTGCGCACCTGGGCCCGGTCCTCGCCGGGGTCGCCCTGGGTGGAGGTGCAGATCAGGGTCTGGAAGCCATGGTTGAGCAGCTGGCCCTGGATCAGGTAGGCCAGGTCCGCGAAGTAGGAGTTGCGGATGTCGGGGATGAGCAGGCCGATGGTGCGCGAGTGTGCGGAGTGCATGGATCGGGCCCGGGAGTCCGGCACATAGTGCAGGTCGTGGATGACCTGGTTGATGCGCTGTCGTGTGGCGGGGGAGATGCGCCCGGAGTCGTTGAGGGCTCGGGAGACCGTCGATACGGAGACTCCGGCCCGTTGGGCCACATCCCTGATCGTCGCGTACGCCATCATGGCCTTTCGTCGAAGTGGTCGGCCGCCGGGCCGGACTGCCGACCTCGGCGGTTGCCTGACCGCCGCCATGGGCAGGCGAACGGTTCTGACAGCCTTCAGTTATATCAGTGCGGTAACGATACCGCAACTTTCACAGCATGGCCCGTCGAGGCTTGGCTTTGAGTGAAGGCGAGCGAGGTTGAATGCTCGGGGATGAAGCTGCTGTTTGCGCGATTATGCTGGGATAGGGAGATGGACAGCGGCCGGGCTGGCTGGAGGCTGTTGAGCCTTTTGGCTGGCCTGGCCGTGTTTCCCTCCTCTCCCGGGCGGGGGCGGGGGCGTGCATGCCTGCCCTCGGCTTCCGCCTGCAGAAGTGTGGTGGGGGCGCGGGAGGAGGTGTCGGCTCTCTTGAGGTTTGAGCCTTGATTGGCGTTTCCTCCCTGCTCCCCCTGTATGGGCCGGGGGCGGGGGGATTGATACGCCGCCCGGCCGTTCTTACTCGTGCGAAGTGTGTAGCAGTTGGCGTTGTTCCCTTCTGTGGCGGCGTGAGGCGAGGACCCCGCCCATGCCGGTCATGCCCGTGGCGAGGGCGAGCAGGATGCCTTCCCCGCCTGCCTTGGGGAGCACGCCTGCAGGCAGGTACGTGTACCTGAGGGAGGTGTCGGGCGTTTGGGGTGCGCCGCCCAGCGTGTAGTCCACGCTGACTGTGACCGTGCCCGGCTGGTGTGCGGGCGTTGTCACGCTGACGCTGCTGCCGTCGCCGCGCGTCAAACCTGATACGGGTGTCTGGTCGAATCTGACGCCGGTGATCACCAGCTGCAGGTTGAACGCCACCGGCACAGGAGCCGACTTGGTGTTTGTGGTGCCGTCGCCGAGCTGGCCATTGTCGTTCCATCCCCAGGCGTAGGCGTTCCCGTCGCTGCCCACGGCCAGCGAATGATGGAATCCGCCGCTCACCTGTGTGGCTTTCAGTCCTATGCTCTTGTCGGTGGGGTTGGCGGGGTCGCGCACGCGCGGAGGAACAGGATTCACGTCACCGTACCAGCTGACAGTGTTGTTGCCGAGCGGGCCATCCTGGTTGCATCCCCATGCCCAGGTGTTTCCGTCGCTGCCCACGGCCAGCGAATGATCGTTCCCGGCGCTGACCTGTGTGTAGGTGAGATCCGCGGTCGTGTCTGTAGGCTTCCCTACTTTGACCGGCGTAGTACGGCTGGTGTCTGTCCCGTCGCCGAGCTGGCCATCGCCGTTGTCTCCCCAGGCGTAGGCGTTGCCGTCGCTGCCCAGGGCCAGCGAATGCCGACTTCTGGCGCTGACTTGCACGTAGGTGAAGTCCGCGGGTGTGCCTTCAGGCTTGCTCACCTTGACCGGTGTAGTCCTTTGAGTGGTTGTCCCGTCGCCGAGTTGGCCATACCAGTTGTCTCCCCATGCGTAGGCGTTCTCGTCGCTGCCCACAGCCAAGGAAAAACCATAGGATCTCCTACTGTCGTATGATGATCCGCTGACCTGGCTGAACCTGATGCCTCGGCTGGTGTCTGGCGGGGTGAGGATGGTGGTTTCGTTGCCGAGCCGGCTGCCCTGGTCGGGGTTGATTTTCCATGTATTGTTGGGGTCTTTGAAGGTCCATTTGGCGGTCAGGGTCAGATCCTTGGTGACGGGTTTGCTGAAGTCGTAGGCGACTTCGCCGGTGAACCATCCGTCGAACTGGTAGCCCTCACGCGCAGGGTCGGGGGAGGGCCGCTTCGCCCTGCCGTTCGGGGTCGGGAATTCCTGGTTTGCTGGTTCGGGTTTTCCTCCGTCCGTGTCGAAGTGGACCGTAAACGTGGATTTTTGCTCAGTGCCTCTGGTCAGCGTCTGGTCGACGGTGTAGTTGAGGTTTTTGGTGAAGGGCTGGCCGTCCTGTCTGCCGGCGAGTGTGATGGTGGCTTGTCCCGGCTTGTGGGCGGGTATGTCTGTCTGCCAGGCGTCGTTGTTCTTGGTGAGGTTGAGCGGCTGGCTGTCCATGCCGGCTGATTCCAGTGTGGGTGCCTATGCGGTGTCGGGTCTTGCCGGCTGGCCGCGCTTGCCTTGCCCGTCCAGGCTCCACGTGAGTATGTTGCCCTTCGTGCTGATGGCGGTGATCCTGCTGCCTGTCTTGACGGCTTGCATGTAGTGCTGGTTCCCGTCGTCCGCTCGGGTGAGTGTTTCGCCTGGCTTCCAGGCCCAGAGGTGGCCGTTCGTGTCGGTGATGACGGCCTGTCTGTCGTTGGCGCTGATCGAGTTGGCTTTCATGCGTTCCGGCAGGCTGACCGCTGTGGGGCTGGTCGTGTTGTCGGCCAGGTAATGGATCTGCCTTTCTGCGTCCAGGAGGAGGAACCCCTGGTCGAGGGCCTGGGCCTGGAGAATGCGCATGCCCGGGTCCTGCCTGATGCGTTCGGGTTCGACGTTGCCGGTGTTGCTCGCATGCCAGGTCCAGGCCTGCCCGTCCGCGTCCAGGGTGAGGGTCCGGCTGCTGGTGGCGGCCGAGAGTACTGCCTGAGCCTGACCGGGCAGGTCGACTGTGGCTTGTTCTGTGGGTTTCATGTTCGGACCGTCGGTTTGGCTGGCCTGGTAGGCGTGGACCTGTCCCTGCCGGTCGACGGCCAGCAGCCGGCCGCCGTTGATGCTGATGCTGGTGAACTTGGTGTTCTGGCCGGTATCAAGAATCGTGGGTGTCGCTTGTCCGCGGGTCCAGGTGTATATCTGCTGGTCGGATCCGAGGGCGGCCTGCCATCGGCTGCCGGCTGCAACCTGCAGGTAGCGGAACCCGCCGGGAGCCTGGGCAGGAGTGGGAACCTGCATGGGTGTGTTGTCCTGCGTCCATGTGTAGATGCGGCCGTCGCCGGTCAGGCCTACGATCTCGTTTCCTGCGCTTTGGATGCTGGTGTAGTAGGGTTCCTGCGGGCTGGGTGGGCTGATGGTCAGCCGGGCGCCGGAGGCGGGCCCGTGGTCCGGATTCAGCGTCCAGTCCGTGGTCTTCGACCATTGGGCTGTCAGGGTGGTGTCCTGGAGGATGGGGGTCTGGAAGTCGAAAGGCTGGCCGTCGAGTGTTCACCCGTCGAACCGGAAGCCTTGACGTTGCGGATTGTGTTGCGGGGGAGTGGCGAGGGTGCCGGTTTTCACGGTTGACTGTGTTGGCTTGCTGCCGTCGTCGGGGTCGAAGCGCACCATGTGCGGAGTTTGATCATCACTATCGGATGGCTTGGTTGAAGCGGATCATGTGGTGTCAGGCGTTCCGGTCGGCGATGACGGGGTGTTTGGGCTTGGTGTCGTGGTGCTTAACGGTGAGGAAGGTGTCAGTGGTGATGGTGTGGGTAGTGGCGTGCTGGTTGCGTTGCTGTGGAGAGTGGCGGGAGTTTGCTCAGATACACGAGGGGTCTGAAGCCCCCCTGTGAGGATAGGAGCGTCCGACTGGGCGATGCGATGCCCAGGCCTGCCAGCAGGCCCAGCAGGACGATCATCATCACCATGATGCGACGCAGTTGGGAAACCAGGTGCATGACTTGTAAACCCCTTCACCAAACACCAAGCGAAGCCAACAGCTCGCTGATAAATGTCGTCTTTGTCGGAAAGCTGTCCTTTCTTTCAACGCCGGATCTGTACCGGATCGCAGGAACCATGGCGGAAGCCAGCCGTCTTTTCGTTACCCCTGTTTTTCACCATACCACCCATCCGGCAAACAATACACATAAACTAGCTCAGCAGTCCCGTGACAATAATCATCCTCAGTTGGTGGAATGCTGTTGTTCAAAGCAATTATGCCAAGCCGTGAGGCAAGGATGAGAGCTGAGCTGGCTTGGAGTCATGTGACCTTAGTGAGTCTGGCCACGTCAATATCTGTCTCAGGCGGAAACGAGAGCGGCTCGCCCGTATTGTCGTCGATAGAAGTGTGGTGGGGGCGCAGGAGGAGTGTCGGCTCCTTGGGGATTGAGCCTTGTATGACACTTTCCTCCATGCGCCCCCATTGAGGCGGGTGGACGGGAATTGACCCATCTACCGGCCTTCTTACTCGTGTGAAGTATGTAGGAGTTGCTGCGTTTCTCGCCTATGGCGGCGGGATGCCAGAACCCCACCCATGCCCGTCATGCCGGTGGCCAGGGCCAGCAGAATGCCCTCACCGCCGGCCTGAGGGAGCACGCCTGCAGGTGTGTACGTGTATCTGAGGGACGTGTCGGTCAGTGTGTTTCCCGCGCCGCCCATCGTGTAGTCCACGCTGACCGTGACCGTGCCTGGCAGATGTGCAGGCGTGAGCACTGTGACGCTGTTGCTGTTGCTGACAGGAGTCAGATGTGTGCCGGGGCTGGTGTCGAACTTGGCTGCGGCGATCACCGGTTGCAGGTTGAACATCACCGACACGGGAGCTAACTTACCGTTAGTGGTGCCGTCGCCGAGCCGACCGTTTCCGTTGTTTCCCCATGCGTACACGTATCCGTCACTGCCCACGGCCAGCGAATGCCAGTATCCAGCACTGATCTGTGTGGCTTTTAATCCTTTGCTCGTATCAGTGGGGTTGGCGGGGTCACGCACGGGCACAGGAACATACGAATCCGTTTTTGTGTTGTTACCGAGCTGACCATACCAGTTGTATCCCCAGGAGTATGCATATCCGTCACTGCCCAGAGCCAGCGAATGCCAGTATCCGGCGCTGACCTGTGAGGCTTTCAGTCCTTTGCTCGTATCAGTAGGGTTGGCGGGGTCGCACACGCGCACAGGAAAAGGATTTCCACCGTAGCTGTCGTTGATGGTGTTGTTACCGAGTTGGCCCTTGACGTTCCATCCCCAGGCGTATGCATATCCGTCGCTGCCCACGGCCATTGAATGATCGTATCCGGCGCTGATCTGTATGGCTTTCAGCCCTATACTCTCATCAGCAGGGCTGTCGGGAGTGCGCACGAGTACCGGGAAAGGCGAATACTCACTGGAACCGCTGGTGTTGTTGCCGAGTTGGCCATACCAGTTCCATCCCCAGGCGTATGCGTATCCGTCGCTGCTTAGAGCCAGCGAATGCCAATATCCTGCGCTGACTTGTACGGCCTTTAGTCCTCTGCTCTCGTCAGTAGGGCTGCCGGGGTCGCGTACGCGCACAGGAACATGCGAATCCGTTTTCGTGTTGTTGCCGAGTTGGCCCCAATTGTTGTTTCCCCAAGTGTAGACGTATCCGTCGCTGCCCACGGCCAACGAATGCCGACCTCCGGCGCTGACCTGTACGTAGGTGAAATTCGTTGGCAGATCTGGATACGTCTTGCGATCAGGTTTCTGTACCATGACCGGCGTATATCTGGAGTTTTTGGCCGTCCCGTCGCCGAGCTGGCCATACGTGTTGTCTCCCCAGGCGTACGCGTTCCCGTCGCTGCCCACAGCCAGGGAGAATGAACCAGTGTTTGAGCTGCTGATCTGGTTGAACTTGATACCGTTTGTATTGGTTGGTGGGGTAATGGTGGTCCTTTCACCGCCGATTTGGCTGCCCGTATCAGGGCTTATTGTCCATTTGTTTGACGACCAATGTGCAGTAAGTCTGAGGTCCTTGGTGACGGGCTTGCTGAAGTCGTAGGCGACTTCGCCTATGAACCATCCGTAGAACTGGTAACCAGCGCGCGTCGGGTCGGGGGAGGGCCGCTTCACCCTACCGTACGGGTAGCCGACTTGCTGGGGTTCCGGTGCCTGGCCTCCTCCGGCTGTATCAAAAGTGACCGTGTGGGTGGAACCCTGTTGGACATCCCTTAACAGCGGCCGATCGACGGTGTACTTGAGGCTCCTGGTGAATGGCTGGCCATCTTGTCTGCCTGTGATAGTGATGATGACTGGTCCGGGCTTATGGGCTGGAGCTTCTACCTGCCAGGTGTCGTCTGTTTTGCTGAGCGTCAATGCCTGGCCGCTCATGCTGGCTGATTCTAGTGTGAACGTTGTGATAGTGGCGATTCTTGCAGGCTTGCCCTGATCACTGTGAGGGTTCAGGCCCCAGGTGAACAAGTTGCCTTGCCCGTCTATGGCAGTGATCCTGCTGCCGGCTTCGGCGGCCTGCATGTACTGCTGGCTCCCGTTGTCCATACGCATGGGTGCTTCGCCCGGCTTCCAGGCCCAAAGGTGGCCGTCCGTGTCGGTGATGACGGCCTGGCTATCGTTGGCTGTGATCGAGTTGGCTTTCATGCTTTCCGGCAGGCTGACCGCTGTCGAACTGGTCGCGCTGTCAGCCAGGTAATTGATCTGCCTTTCTGCGTCCAGGAGGAGGAACTCTTGGTTGAGGGCTTGGGCTTGGATGATGCGCATGCCCGGGTTTTGTTTGATGCGTTCGGGTTTGATGTTGCCGGTGTTGCTCGTGTCCCAGGTCCAGGCTTGCCCGTCCGAGTCCAGGGCGAGGATCCGGCTGCTGGAGGCGACGGCTGTGACGGATTGCGTCTTTCCGGGCAGGCTGGTTGCTGCCTGCTCTATACATTTCGTGTTCGGGTTCGGGTTCTGACCGGACTGGTAGGTGTGGATCTGTCCTTGCCGGTCAACGGCCAGCAGCCGGTCGTCGTTGATGCTGATGCTGGTGAATTTGGTGTTCTTGCTGGTCTCGAGGATGGTGGGCGTGGGCTGTCCGTTGGTCCAGGTGTATATCTGCTGGTCGGATCCGAGAGCAGCTTGCCATTGGCTGTCGGCTGCGGCCTGCAGGTAGTGGAACCCGTTGGGAGCCTGGGTGGGGAGAGGAAATTGTACGGGTGTGCCGTCTTGCGTCCAGGTGTAGATGTGGCCGTCCCCGGTCAGACCGATAAACCGGTCTCCTGCGCTTTGGATGCTGGTGTAGTAGGGTTCCCGCGGGCTGGGCAGGTTGATGGTCAGCCGGGCGCCGGAGGCGGGCCCGTGGTCAGGGCTCAGTGTCCAGTCCGTGGTTTTCGTCCATTGGGCTTTCAGGGTGGTGTCCTGGAGGATGGGGGTCTGGAAGTCGAAGGGCTGGCCGTCACGTGTCCATCCGTCGAATCGGAAGCCTTGACGTTGCGGGTTCTGTTGCGGGGGAGTGGCGAGGGTGCCGGTTTTCACGGTTGATTGTGTTGGCTTGCTTTCGTCGGCTGGGTCGAAGCGCACCATGTGCGAAGCTTGATCATCCGTCTTATCGGATGGCTTGGTTGAAGCGGATCCTGTGTTGCCTGGGCTGCTTGTCGGCGATGACGGGGTGTCCGGGTTTGGTGTGGTGGTGCTTAATGGTGAGGAAGGTGTCAGCGGTGATGGTTTGGGTAGTGGTGTGCTGGTTGCGTTGCTGGGGAGAGTGCCGGGGGTTTGGTTAGCTACGCGAGGGGTCTGACGACCCCCCCCCCCCGGTGAGTATGGGAGCGTCCGCCTGGGCGGATGCGACGCCCAAGCCTGCCAGCAGGCTGATCAGGACGGTCATCATCGCCAGGATGCGACGCAGACGGGAAACCAGATGCATGAAACCAAAATCCCTTCACCAAACACCAAGCGGAATCAGAACCGCTTACCGAATAAAGTTCTGTCTGTCGGAAAGCCACCCATTGCTCAACGTCAGTCCGTGCAACAGATTGCACGAATCCTGACGCAAGCCAGTCGTCTTCTCGACGTCCCCCGCCTTTCACCCTACCACCCAGCCCGCCAACAACACACAAGCCAGGTCCAACCGCCCGGAGACAATGAACCCGACTGATCTCAAAGAAAGGAGCCAGCGCATGACCAACCAGGGATACTATCTGCCGGGACTCTACGTTCGGGAGGGGTCCATCCCCGTTCCCTTGGACTGGGCGGGCAGTGAACCTGGCGTCTGGCGAGCCGAAGACCATTCGGACCAGGCGGTCATCCGCTGCTTCTACCGCGTGGTCTGCGCACCCGAGCACATCCACGACGACCTGCCGCTGCTGGTCTACCTGCAGGGCGGACCCGGCTCGGGCGCCCCACGGCCGCTGAACGCCACTGCCGACGGGTGGATGGCCGAGGCTTTACGCCACTTCCGCATTGTCCTGCCCGACCAGCGGGGTACAGGCCGGTCCAGCGCCATCGACGGCTCCACCATGGCCTCCCTAGGCGAGCCCCGGGCCCAGGCCGACTATCTGAAGCATTTTCTGGCGGACTCCATCATCCGGGACTTCGAGCACCTGCGTCGTACGGTCTTCGCCGGCCGTCCCTGGGTGGCCCTTGGACAGAGTTTCGGCGGCTTCCTGACCCTGGCCTACCTGTCGAACTTCCCGCAAGGGCTTGCTGCGGCTTTCACTGCCGGGGGCGTGCCGCACATCCCCACGGATGCCTATGAGCTCTTCTCCCACACATTCGCCAAAATGGCCCAACGGTCCCAGGCTTTCTACCAGCGCTATCCGGGGGATCAAGACCGTGTGGCAGCTATTGCCGACCGGCTGGCCCAGGGCGATGTGGTCCTGCCCGGCGGCGACCCCCTGAGTGTGGAGCGGCTGCAGACTCTGGGCGCGGACCTGGGCAAGAGCGGCGGGTTCGAGCGCCTTCACTGGCTGCTGGACACGGCCTTCCTGGATGGCGACGGCAGCCTGCCCGTTTCCAGTGCTAGCAGCTCCCGGGCCACCCTCTCGCAGACTTTCCTGGAGGGGGTGCGGGCGGCCACCTCGGTCAGCCCGATCTACTGGCCCCTGCAGGAGTTCATCTACGCCGACGGGAACTGCGGCCCCCTGCGCTGGGCAGGGCAGCGGGTGCGCGACACCCGCCCCGAATTCGACACCGCTGCCCGCCCGCTCATGTTCACCGGGGAGGCGATCTTCCCCTGGATGTTCGAGCAGGAGGCGGCCCTGCGCCCCTTCGGCCCGGCGGTCAGCCTGCTCATGGAGGAGGGTTCCTGGGGTCACCTGTACGATCCCGAGCGCCTGGCCGACAATCAGGTTCCCCTGCAGGCCGCGGTCTATGCCGACGACCTTTATGTGCCCTCCGAGCTCCAGCTGGACACTCTCTCGCGCGTGGGCCACGCCCATGCCTGGGTGACCAACGAGTTCGAGCACGACGGCCTGCACGGGGACAGGGTCTTCGCCCACCTCTACCGGCTGGCCCTGGGGCGCGGCGATCTGGAGGGGCTCTTCCCGGCGCGCGGCTAGACTTGAGGGCATGAACACGGACTCATTGACTCTCGGATTCATCGGATACGGCAACATGGCCCAGGCCATGGCCCAGGGGCTGGTCGACGCTGGTGTGCTGCCCGGCGGCCGGATTGTGGCCTGCGCAGCCCACTATGACCGGCTGGTGGGGCGTGCGGCGCAGCTGGGTGTGCGGCCCATGCACTCAGGCACCGAGGTGGCTGCGGCCGCCGACCTGGTGGTTCTGGCCGTCAAACCGGGGCAGGTGGCCCAGGTCTGCGAGCCTATCCGCCATGAGCTGGCTGACCCGGATCGCATGGTCCTCTCGGTGGTGGGCGGCATGACCCTTGAGGACTATGCCGACATTCTGGCGGAGGGCACCCACCTGATCTGCGCCGTTCCCAACACCCCCATTTCAGTAGGGCAAGGGATTCTGATCACCCAGGAGGGCGACACCCTGACCGACCAGCAGCGGGAGCTCTTTACCCGGGTCTTCGACCCGGTGGCCATGATCGAGCGGCTGCCCCGGGAGCTGGTCTCGGTGGGCACGACCATCGCCGGATGCGCGCCCGCCTACACGGCCATGTACATGGAGGCCTTGGCCGATGCCGGGGTGGAGCATGGGCTGCCCAGGCAGGCGGCCTACCGGCTGGCGGCGCGAATGGTGGAGGGGACAGGAGCCCTCTACATGTCCACCGGCACCAACCCCGGGGCCATGAAGGACGCGGTCTGCTCGCCGGGCGGAACCACCATCAAGGGGGTCGCCTCCTTGGAGAAGCACGGCTTCCGTGGAGCGGTCATCGAAGCCATCGATGCGGTGGAGCGCGGCGACTGAGCCTGCCGTCCTGAGGGGAGCCACGCCGGGGGCAGTCCGGGCAATAGACTGGTGGATATGTCGTTAACCATAGGAATCGTCGGGCTGCCCAACGTCGGCAAGTCCACACTCTTCAACGCCCTCACCCGCAACAACGTTTTGGCGGAGAACTACCCTTTCGCCACCATCGAGCCCAACACCGGCATCGTGCCCCTGCCCGACGACCGGCTGCCCGTCTTGGCTAAGTTGGTCCACACAGACAAGATTGTGCCCGCCACGGTCACCTTCGTGGACATCGCCGGCATCGTCAAGGGGGCCTCGGAGGGGGAGGGGCTCGGCAACCAGTTCCTGGCCAACATCCGCGAGGCCGACGCCATCTGCGAGGTGGTACGCGCCTTCAATGACGACGATATCGTCCACGTCAACGGCAAGGTGGATCCGGCCGACGACATCGACACCATCAACACCGAACTGATCCTGGCCGACATGCAGACCATCGACAAGGCCCTGCCCAAGCTGGAGAAGGACCAGCGCGGGGGCAAGATCAAGCCTGCCTACCTGGACACCGTCCGCAAGGCCAAGGAGATTTTGGGCCAGGGTCGCACCATCGACCAGGCGGCCAAGGCCGGTGACATCGACAAGGACGAGCTCTACGACCTGCATCTGATGACCGCCAAGCCATTCATATACGTCTTCAACGTGGACGACGACGAGCTGCAGAACGAGGACTTGAAGAAGCAGCTGGCCGACTCCGTGGCTCCCGCGCCTGCCATCTTCCTCAACGCCCAGTTCGAGTCCGAGCTGACCGAGCTTGACGAGGCGGACGCCCGCGAGATGCTGACCGATGCCGGGCTTACGGAGTCCGGCCTGGACCAGTTGGCCCGGGTGGGCTTCGACATTCTTGGCCTGCAGACCTTCCTGACCGCCGGGGTCAAAGAGGTGCGCGCTTGGCAGATCCACCAGGGCTGGACCGCCCCGCAGGCTGCCGGTGTCATCCACACCGACTTCGAGAAGGGTTTCATCAAGGCCGAGGTGGTCTCCTACGACGACTTCGTGGCCGCCGACGGCTCCTACGCCAAGGTGCGCGAGGAGGGCAAGATGCGCCTTGAGGGCAAGGACTACGTCATGCAGGACGGCGACATCGTAGAGTTCAAGACCGGCATACCCTCCGGTTCCAAGAAGTGAGCGCCAAGCCAGGGTTCGCCATTCGCCGGGGTCGTGGGCTGCCGCTGATCTTTGCGCATGGGTCCGGTGTGGACCACCACATCTTCGACGACCTGGATCCCGTATTCGAGCGGGTGGGCGGCTTCGAGCGGATCTATCTGGACCAGCCCGGCTTCGGCCGCACGCCGCCCGACCCGTCCATCCTCGACCTGGACGGTCTGGCCCGGTGGCTGAATGACCAGGTGGACATTTTCAGTGGCGGTGGCCCTTTCGCCTTGGTGGGCAACTCCATGGGCGGGCTGCTCAGCCGTCATGCCGCCGCCGGTCGACTGGAGCGCTGCCGGGGGATGGCCCTGCTCTCCTCGGTGGTCGACCCTGTGACCGCCCACAGGCGCCTGCCCCCACGTCAGGTGCTGATCCGGGACGACCAGGGACTGGCCGACGTGGACGAGTTCACCAGGCATGCCTACCGGCAGATGGCCGTGGTGGAGTCCCGGAAGCACCTGGAGGCCTACCAACGGACCATCATGCCCGGTATTCGTTCTGCCGATGCCGATACGGTGGCTCGAATGGAGGGGCACTATCAGCTGGATATGGACTTCGACCAGGTCTGGTCCGGATTCATGGCCCCTGTGCTCTTTGTCTGTGGACGCCAGGACGACCGTGTGGGCTACCTGGACCAGTTCGACCTGGCCTGCCGCTTCCCTCGAGCCTCCTACTCGGTGCTGGATCGGGCCGGCCATAATGTGCAGATCGAGCAGAACGCCTTGGTTTGTGACCTGCTGGAGGACTGGGCCAGGCAGGTGCTGAAAGGCTGAGTCTCTCCCGGTTTCGTCTGCCATTACAATGAACTGTGCATACAGGTTCGTTCAATGGCGACGAAGGGGAAGGACATGGCTGTCTGGGGATTGGATGGCGAACGCCTTAAGCGGCGTGCGCTCGCCATGCTCCGTTGGTTGCTGGACCCTGTCCGCCGCACGCCTGTGGTAGTGACAAGCGCCCTGCTGACGCTGTTGCTGACAGTCCTGATCGTCAACCTGTTCCAGCCGGTGGATGCGGCTCATGCGGAACGAACCACAGCTGCGAGCGCTTCGAGCACATCCACCGTTTCGGTCAGACGATTCCCCAAGGCACATCATCCCGGCAAATCTGCCTCCTCCTCTTCATCAACCACAAAGAATCAGACAAAGCAGCAGAAGCCAGACCCTGCTGCTACTTCCGCTCATCCTGTCGATTGGCTCAAGCCTTCCGAGCAGGTTGATTACCCGGATCCTGCAGCCCATCCTGGCCTATCCTTGGAGGTCAGCCTTCAGGACCAGCGGGTCTATGTGCGCGACGGGTCTGAAC
Organism: Bifidobacterium sp. B4111; assembly: GCF_026537235.1. Lineage (NCBI taxonomy): Bacteria > Bacillati > Actinomycetota > Actinomycetes > Bifidobacteriales > Bifidobacteriaceae > Bifidobacterium > Bifidobacterium sp. B4111. The sequence goes on from NZ_JAFNMO010000001.1 coordinate 566,724, forward strand.
TGCTCTACTCCATGTACGCCTCGACGGGCATGGATGACTCCACGCCCAGGGGTAGCTTCCGCATCCAGGCCGAGCGCGGCGACCACTTCTACAATCCCGGCGAGGGGATGGGCGCCCGCTACTACACCAGTTTTCTGAACCACGGGGTCTTCCTCTTCCATTCGGTTCCCACCGATTCCAAGGGCGGATACATCAAGGAGGAGGCCGATATGCTGGGCATCCGCCCTGGCTCCCACGGCTGCATCCGACTGACGGTGCCCGACGCTCGATGGATCATGCAGTCCGTGCCCACCGGCACGCCCGTCCTGGTCAAGTGAATCCAGTCGGTGCCGGAACAGCTGCGTCCAAAATGTGACCATTCGCCGTCGTGCCTGCCCTCGGTTTTCTAACTTTGCCCTACCACAGAGAGAGCTATCGAGAGGAAGTGGTCAGGAATAATGCAAAAGGTGCAGCGGTTCAGTGACTGGTTGACTAAGTGGTTCATCCTGGTGGTCCTAGCCTGGGCCGCCATGAATTTCTTCGTCCCGCAGATGAGCATTTGGGCCCGCAGCTACACCAACTACTTCCTGAGCATTATCCTCTTCGGTATGGGGCTGACCCTGAGCCTGGACGATTTCAAGCGAATCATCAAAATGCCGCTCATGGTCATCGTCGGCACCGTGGCCCACTACCTGATCATGCCCCTGTTGGCCGTGCTGCTCTGCCGCATCTTCCGCTTGGACGGCATGATCGCCGTGGGAGTCATCCTGGTGGGCTGCTGCCCCTCGGGGACCTCCTCCAACGTCATGTCCTATCTGTCGCGCGGCGATGTGGCCCTGGACGTGTCAATAGGCCTGCTCTCCACCCTGTGTGCGCCCTTCATGATCCCCATGCTGATGAACCTGCTGGCCAGCCTGTATGTGGCCATCCCTACCAAGCAGCTCTTCCTGACCGCCCTTGAGGTTGTGCTGATCCCTATCGCCCTGGGCCTGGCCGTCCACGCCTTATTCAAGGAAAAGGTGCAGAAGGTGACCGTGGCTCTGCCGGCAGTCTCGCAGATCGCCATCCTGGTCATCATCGGCGTGGTCGTCTCCGTCAACCACGCCAAGCTCTTCACCGCCGCCACCGCCCTGGTCCTGCCGGTGGTCATGCTCCACAACCTGTGCGGGTACGGGCTGGGCTTCCTCTTCAGCCGGCTCATGTACCGCATCTACCCGAAGGGGTTCCGCTACGCCCAGCAGAAGGCCATCACCTTCGAGGTGGGCATGCAGGATTCAGGACTGGGCGCGACCCTGGCCCTGCAGGCCTTCGCCGCCGACCCGATTGTGGCCATCCCGTCCACTTTCTTCAGCGTCTGGCACAACATCTCCGGTTCGGTGCTGTCCGCCTGGTGGCGTCGGCATGACGACCGGCTGGGGATTGCTGCCGACTCCGCCCAGGGTCGTCCCGAGTCGGCTCGTGCCTGATTCTCGAACACCTTTCTTGCTGGCTGGGTCTCTGCTACATGCCTGGTCCGGCCAGCAGGAAGCCCAGGGCCGTCAACAGAGGCGGCAGGAAGATCGATGCCGCTAAATAGCCCAGGGCTTCCAGATGTCGCCTCTGCCCAGCCAGGGCCAACACTTCGTTGACTGCTGTCGAGAAAGTGGAGAAGCCGCCCAGCAGTCCTGTGGCCAGCAGCAGCCGCCCCCAGGCAGGCAGTCCGTGGAAGGCGGCAAGGGCGGCCACCAGCCCTGCAGCCAATCCGGCCAGCAGGTTGATGATCATGGTTGACAGGGGCAGGTCCACCTTCCAGCGGGCCTTGACCAGGGTGTCCAGCAGGTAGCGCAGTGTGGCCCCCAGGCCGCCGCACAGGCAGATCAGCAATGTAAATGTAATGGTCATCGCCCACCTGCCTGGATGTGTGCAGCGAGTTGCGCTCCCAGCGCGGCCATGGCCCAGGAAACCAGGAGGCCACCGGCAAAGGAGACCAGCAGGTAGGCAACCGTTGCCTGAGCTTGACCGCCCGACAGGCCCTGGACCAGTTCCAGCGAGAGGGTGGACATGGTCGACAGGCCTCCGCACAGACCCATGCCCAGGCCCTTGTTGGCCAGCTGCCTTCGGCGTGCATGTGCGCTTTTTGGCAGCCCGGCCAGGAAGGCGGTCAGCAGGGCATAGCCTGCGCAGGCGATCAGATTGGCCAGGAGGGTTCCCGGATGCAGTGGGCCGCTCTGGCCCGGCAGGAGGCTCAAGGCGTACCGGCAGCCGGTGCCCAGTGCTCCGCCCAGCATCACCGCCAGGGTTGTGGCCATATCAGGTCCAGTAGGGGGTTTGGTCATTGAAAGTCTCGGTTCCCGACGGATCAACGTCCGCAGGGTGGGGCTGAACGGCATGCGCCTGCACCCGGCCCGCAGACGGGGGCGTCGAATCATGGTGCAGGAACTATCAGCAGTTTGCAGTTCGGGGCTCTAGCCCCGGGCGGGTTCCATCGCCCGAGGCTCATTCTAGGAGAACAAGGGGACCGCAGCCGCCACAGCTGTCGTGACTGCTCACTCGGTGTGGTTCTCCGGGTCCAGGGTCAGCCGGTCGTCGTCGGCATCGTAGTCAAAGAGCTCCCCGTATCGACCCCAGGTTATGGCCGTGTCGAACTGCTGGACGGCCTCCTTGTCCGAGTGGTGGGCTCTCAGCAGGTCCAGAATCAGGGAGCCGTGCAGGCTCTTGTCGTCGCTGTTCTTCAGGGCCCGGTCGATGATGCGGATCAGCGGAACATGAGCCATCAGCATTCGGGAAAACATCTCCTTGCTCTCCAGGATGTCCGCGTCGTTCCAGGCTCGGCCCTGGTCGGTCAGGCTGACGTGCCCGTTGTCGGCCTGGAAGATGCCCAGCATGAGTCCGGCATCGATCAGCGGGAAGAGGTCGTCCACCTCGAAGGAGAGCTTGGCGGCCAGGTCGGCCAGGTCCATGCCGTTGGGCTGGTTGACCATGACGTCGGCCAGGCCGGCCAGGCCGCCGGGTGTGGCGTCGGGCAGGTTGCGTTCAGTGATGTCCTCGTCCCGTACCGAGTCCCGCACGGCCTGACGGTTGCGCACCTTGGTCTGTAGACGGCGGCGGATGTCCTCGCTGTCACGCCGGCCGGTGAGGATCGAATAGAGGTAGTCCACGCAGGACTGGAAGAGGTCGGACTGCTTGTCCCGAGGCCTGTCCAGATGGATGGGCACGTCTGCGATGACCCGGCCGGGATGCGAGTCCAGGACCAGAACCCGGTCGGCCATCTCTACGGCCTCCTCAATGTTATGGGTGACGATCAGCACCGACTTGACGCTGCCTGCCTCCTCCGACCAGACCTTGAGGACCTCCTGCCGCAGATTCTCGGCTGTCAGCACGTCCAGGGCCGAGAAGGGCTCATCCATGAAGAGGGCGTCTGGCTTGAGGACCAGGGCCCGGGCGATGCCCACGCGCTGTCGCATGCCACCGGAAAGCTCCTTGGGGTAGGCGCTTTCGAAGCCGTCCAGGCCGATGGCGTCGATGGCGGCCAGGGAAAGGCTCTCGCGCTTTTTCCTGGGCACCCCCCGGGCCTGCAGACCCAGCTCAACGTTGTTCTTGACGGTCAGCCAGGGCATCAGGGCGAAGCTCTGGAAGACCAGGGCCACGCCGGGGTTGGGCCCGTCCAGCTGCCTGCCCCGGTATTCGACGCTGCCCTTGCTGGCCGGTACCAAGCCGGCCAGAATGCGCAGCAGGGTGGACTTGCCGGCGCCTGAGCGGCCCAGGATGGCCACCACCTCGCCCTCGTGCAGAGTGAAGTCGATGTTGTCGAGGACAGTCAGTTCCGCGCCCTTGTCGGACTGGTAGGTCTTGGTCACGTGCTCGGCCGTGATGATCCCGTTGGAATTGATCTTGGTCATTGTCGAACCTCTCAGACTTCTCATGTCAGGGAATAGCGCCGTTGTGCCAGTGATTGCAGGGGAGACCAGAAGAACCGGTCGGCCAGGACCACGAAGACGCTCATGACGGCCACCCCCAGGATGATGCGGGGGGTGTCTCCAGTGGCGGTCACCTGGGCGATGTAGGCTCCAAGGCCCCGGGCCGTCAGTGCGGTCTTGCCGTAGGAGACCACCTCGGAGACGATGGAGGCATTCCAGGCTCCGCCGGCCGCTGTAATGCCGCCGGTGCACCAGGAGTCGAACAGGGCCGGCAGGATCAGGGTCTTCCATCGTTGCCAGCGGTTCTGGCCCAGGCTGCGCGACATCTCCAGCAGGTCGTCGGGGATGGCCGAGGCCCCGGCGATGACATTGAAGAGGATGTACCACTGGGTGCCCAGGGCCATGAGCAGGATGCTGCCCCAGTTGATGTCGATTCGCCAGATGATGAAGATCATGGTGACGAAGGGGAAGATGAAGTTGGCCGGGAAGGAGGCCAGGATCTGCACCATGGGCTGCAGGTAGCGGGAGATGCGCGGATTCATGCCGATCAGAGCGCCTATCGGGACCCATACGATCGTGCAGGCCACCATCAGGATCAGCACTCGCAGGAAGGTCAGCAGACCCAGCTGGAAGACGTGCCCGACCTCGCCCAGGCCCAGAGGGCGGATGACCAGACGGTCCAGTTGCCAGAGTCCCCACAGGCCAATCGAGGCCAGGCAGGCCCACCAGAACAGGTCGCCTGCATGCCTGCGTCCGCCGCTCCGGCTCCAACGCGCCCCGGTTCGGCCCATGGGGCGGGTGATCCGGTCCAGCAAGTCAGTCAGGGGATGGCCCACCAGACCCAAGAGGTCCTTGACCCCGGACAGACGGATGACCGTCAGTACCAGGCTGTGCCGGGGCTCGCTTGACTGGCTGCTGGTGTAGCGGAACTTCTCGGCCCAGGCGGTCAGCGGCTTCCAGAGCAGGAAGTCAATCAATAGGACCACCACGATCATGGTCAGGATGGCCATCCCCACCTTGCCCAGGTCCTGCTCGGCGGTGGCCTCCTCCACGAAGGAGCCGATGCCGGGCAGGGCAAGGGTCCTGTTGTTGACCGAGATCATCTCGGAGGCGGTCAGGAAGAACCAACCGCCGCCCATGCTCATCATGCAGTTCCAGAGCAGGGGGATCATGGCGTTGGGCACGTCCAGCTTCCAGAAGCGCTGCCAGCGGGTCAGGCGCATCAGCCTCACCGCTTCGTCCAGGTCGGCGGGCTCGCTGGTCAAGGAGTTATAGAAGGAGAAGGCCATGTTCCAGGCCTGGCTGGTGAAGATGGCGAAGATGGAGGCCGCCTCCACGCCCATGATGGACCCGGGGAAGAGGACCAGCCAGATGGAGATGGTGGCCGACAGGAAGCCCAGGACGGGCACCGACTGCAGGATGTCCAGCAGGGGGATGAGCACGGCGCCCAGGCGGCGGGAGCGCGCGGCGGCCAGTCCGTAGAGGAAGGCGAAGACCAGGGAGACGATCAGAGCCGCGAACATGCGGAAGAGGGAGCGCAGCGCGTAGTAGGGCAGGTTGGCCGGGTCGGTGGAGACGTGCGAGGGTACGCCTGCAGGACCGATGGGGGCACCCAAGGCTGGCAGCAGATAGGCCAGGGCCCCCAGCAGGACCAGCGCGCCTATGGCTACGGCCAGGCCCGTCCATATACGGGTGGAGCGCGATGCCTGGCTGCGGTCGTCGTTCAGCGGAGAACGGAGCATTCCTGGCAGTGCGACAGCATTCACGATGGCCTCCCTCCAAGGTGCGGAACATCCCTGTCGGCAGCCTCGAAGACGGCGTGGCGATCGGCCATGAGCCGACCATTGTCATCGTTCAAGCTTCGGCTTCGCATGGTATTTGGCCCTGCATTAGTCCCTGCCTTGATCCGACGGGGACTGTTGACCTGCGCGGGGTGTCTCCACCACTTTGCGGCAGCATGCCTTGTCCATGCGGTAGCTTCACCTACCGACCACCCAATAACATAGATGGCACCAAGAGCAGTGTCAAGCATTTGCCAAACCAGCGTTGCCGTCCTTGCCAGGACTGACAATGACAGGGTCTGCACGCAGTCAGTGCAGGCACGAACTTGAATGTAAGGAGCGAATCCCTATGAAGATCGTGGCAGTCACGGCCAACCCCGAACCCAAGAGTCTGACCGATGCGGCGGGCAATGCCCTGCTGGACGGGGCGGCCGAGGGCGGGGCTCGCACCGAGTTGATCGACCTTTGCGCCGAGGGGTTCAATCCCGTCTTCGGCATGGAGGACAGGACCCACTACCTGGGCCTGGGCCCTATGCCCGAGGATGTTCAGGCCATGCAGGAACGCATCAAGGATGCGGACGTGCTGGCCCTGGTCTTCCCTGTCTACTGGTACAGCATGCCGGCCATCATGAAAGGCTTCATCGATCGGGTCATCTGCCGGGGCTTCGCCTATAACGTTGATGGAACCCCCGGAGCCTTGGCCGGACGTCGGGTGGAGCTGATCATGCTGACCGGCGGGGAAAAGGAATGGTACCAGTCCAGCGGCATCGGTGAGGCCCTGGACAACCAGCTCCGTCGGCAGACCTTCCTCAAGTACTGCCAGGTCGCCCAGGTGGAGACCATATATGTGGATAATCTGGAGTCGGGCAACGACGAGCAGCAGGCGCGCGAGGCCGCCGACCGGCACCTGGTGGCCCTGGCCCTGAAGGGTCGTCGGCTGGCCGCAGGCACCGAGCCCGGAGCAGGCCAGGACGCTCAGTGACGCTCAGCATCGGGTTCGTCTTCGATGACACCCTGGATGTGCTTGACGGGGTCCAGCAGCACATTCTGACCCTGGGACGGGAGCTGTGCAGGCGGGGCCATAGGATCCAGTATCTGGTCGGGCAGACCGCCCATCCGCCGGTTGACGGAGTCCACTCCCTGTCCCGCAACGTCATGGTCTCCTTCAACGGCAACAGGATGCGCATACCGCTGCCAGCTCCCAAGGCGCCCATCCGCCGGGTCCTGGAGGCCGAACACTTCGACCTGCTGCACGTCCAGGCCCCCTACAGCCCCTTCCTTGCCGGTCGGGTCATCCGGGCCGCAGACCCGGCAACGGCCCTGGTGGCCACCTACCACATCGCCCCCACGGGGAATCTGCAGCTGCTGGGCGGCCGGCTGCTGGGGTTGATCAACCGCAGGACCCATAGGCGCATCGACAGAGTCATAGCGGTCTCGCCTGTGGCGGCCAGCTATGCCCGGCAGACTGCCGACGCGCCCAGCAGGGTGGTGGCCAACCCTGTGGACGTGGCTGCCCTGCGCCGGGCCCGTCAGGCCGCTGGCGACCAGGAGGTGGCGCGCCTGCACGGCCAGGGGCCGCATCTGGTCTTCCTGGGGCGGTTCGTGGCCCGCAAGGGGGCGGGGATCCTGCTGTCAGCCCTCCAGGCGGGGGAGCGGACCGGCATCCTGCCCGAAGGCCTGCATGTGACCATGGCCGGCAAGGGGCCGCTACTGGAGGACTGCCGTCGAAAGGCTGCAGCCCTGCGCACCCCGGTGGCCTTCCCCGGCTTTGTGGATGAGAAGGACAAGCCCGCCCTGCTGGCCTCATCCGATCTGACCGTCTTTCCCTCCACCAGGGGCGAGTCCTTCGGTATCGTCCTGCTGGAGGCAATCGCCTCGGGCACGGCTCCGGTGCTGGCCGGGGACAATCCCGGCTACCGGTCCACCCTGATGGGTGATGAGCGGGCTCTGGTGACTGTCGACTCGCCCAACACCCCCGAACTGCTGGCCCGGCGAATCGTTCAGGCTCTGGGGGACCCCTCCTGGAGGCGAAATGTGCGCCATGACCAGCTGGCGCTCTTGGACCGCTACGACGTGACCACCGTGGCCGATCAGGTGGAGGAGGTCTACCGGCAAGCCATTCAAGACCGCCGTCTCATGTAGGGTAGGTACATGTCATTCTTTGATTTCTTCGGTTCCATGTTCGACCCTGAGGGCGGTCCAGGCGGACCAGGCCGGCGTCGCAATGACGACGACCCGGTCATCCTGCATGTGCAGACCGATGGGGAGGGTCCCGGCCAAGGGGGCGGCAGCACGCCCCGTTTCCGCTTCGCCGGACCAGGTGACCCCCGGCTGACCTCCCGCAAGAAGGACAGTAACGGACCTTCCCGGGGCATGCGGATTCTGGCCGTGGTTGTCGCTGTCGTCCTGGTCGTCCTCCTGCTCCTGTTCGGGCTCAGTCGCTTCATCACCGATGTCATGTGGTTCTCCCAGTTGGGGGCGGCACGGATTGTCTGGACCCAGCTGGGTATCAAGGTGGGCCTGTGGCTGGCCTACGCCCTGCTGCTGGCCGCGGTGACCCTGTTCTCGGCCTTCCTGGCCATCCGCAGCCGTCCCGATTCGCCCGACGGGTCCACCATCAGGGTCAGGGGCGATCTGATCGAAGTCGGCAAGGGGGTCTCTTCACGCAAGGCGCTTAAGGTGGCCGCGGTGGTCTCCCTGGTCGTCGGTGTTTTCTTTGGCTTCCAGTTCAACGCCGACTGGAAGCAGGTGCTCCTGCTCTTCAACGCCCAGTCCTTCGGGGTGCGCGATCCCCAGTTCGGCTTGGATAACGGCTTTTATGTCTTCATCCTGCCCGGGCTGCGGCTGCTGGTCTCCTCCCTGCTGATGATGCTGCTGGCGGCCACGGTCTTCAGCCTGGTCACCAACTTCCTCATGGGCGGGATCCGGCTGACCATGCCCGTGCAGGGCCGCGGCATTCTGGAGATGACCCGTGCCGCCCGCAGGCAGGTAGCCGTCTGGCTGGTCCTGTTCATGCTGGTATGGGCCGGCGATACGGCCTTGGGCGTCTTCGGCAGGCTGACCGAGGAGGGCGATCGGATCACCGGCGCCTCCTACACCTCGGTCAAGGCGGCCATTCCCGTGACCCTGATTATGGCCGTGGTCATGGCCCTGCTGGGCATTATCCTGGCTGTCTGGATTCTGCGCTCGCCCACCCTGGAACCCGGCCGTGTCCATGCAGGATCGCTGGGGTCGGCCGTCAAGCAGTGGCGGGTTCCCGTCCTGGCTGTGGCCGTCACCATTGTGCTGTCCCTGCTGCTGACCGTCTTCTGGCCGGCACTGGTCCAGCGCTTCCGGGTCAACCCCAACGCTCAGGAGATGGAGTCCGCCTACATCCAGCGCAACATCACCGCCACCGCCCAGGCCTATGGGCTGGACAGGCTGAAGACCGAGGCCTATGACGCCACCACCGAGGTCCAGTCAGGCGCCCTTTCCCGGGATGCAGAGACCACCGCACAGATTCGTCTGCTGGATCCCCAGGTGGTTTCGCCCACCTTCCGGCAGCTGCAACAGTCCAAGCAGTACTACACCTTCGAGGACACCCTGGCCGTCGACAAGTACGACATCGACGGGGTCAGCCAGGATACGGTCATCGGCGCTCGCGAGCTGGACCTGGAGGGCAACGACAACCGCAACTGGGTCAACGACCACACGGTCTTCACCCACGGCTACGGCATTGTGGCCGCCTACGGCAACAAGGTCACCCCGGACGGGCAGCCCGAGTTCTTCGAGCAGGACATCCCCACCAGGGGCAAGCTGACAAGCAGCCAGCACTACGAGCCGCGAATCTACTTCTCGCCCAACGCGCCCGAGTACTCCATCGTCGGCGCGCCCCAGGGCTCCTCAGGCTGGGAATTCGACTATCCCACCGGCTCCAAGGGAGCCACCAACACCTTCAAGGGCAACGGCGGCCCCTCGGTGGGCAACTTCCTGGCCCGGGTCCTCTACGCCATCCGATTTGGATCCGACCAGATCCTCTTCTCGGACCGCGTCACGCCCGACTCGCAGATCCTCTACAACCGCTCGCCCAAGGAGCGCGTGGCCCAGATCGCCCCCTATCTGACCCTGGACGGACGCGTCTATCCGGCTGTGGTTGATGGACGGGTCAAGTGGATCGTCGACGGCTACACCACCTCTGATGCCTACCCCTACTCCCAGAAGGTGGATCTGGGTCCCATCACCCAGGACACGACCACCCTGAGCTCGGAGGCCGTCAAGGGCCTGGGTTCCCAGAAGGCCAACTACATCCGCAATTCCGTCAAGGCCACGGTCGATGCCTATGACGGCTCGGTGGACCTCTATGCCTGGGATGCCAAGGATCCGGTGCTCAAGGCTTGGCAGAAGGTCTTCCCCGGCCAGTTCAAGCCGCTCTCATCCATCTCGGGCGACCTGATGAGCCACATGCGTTACCCGGAGAGCCTGTTCAAGGTGCAGCGCCAGCTCCTGTCCCAGTACCACGTCAACTCGGCCAGCCAGTTCTTCTCTGGCGAAGACTTCTGGCAGACCCCCGTGGATCCGACCGGAACCAGCAAGGAGCAGAAGGCCGGGGTCAAGCAGCCTCCCTACTATCTGACCCTGCAGACGCCGGGGACTGACAAGCCCGCCTTCTCGCTGACCTCCACCTTCATCCCCGCAGGCACCTCCACCAGGGAGATTCTGACCGGGTTCCTGTCTGTGGATTCCGACGCCGGGTCGACCAAGGGGGTGATAGGCCCGGACTACGGGACCATCCGGCTGATGGAGCTGCCCAAGAATTCCAATGTGCCCGGCCCAGGGCAGGCTCAGAACAACTTCAACTCGGATGCCGCGGTCTCCACCGAGCTCAACCTGCTCCAGTCCGGGTCCACCAAGGTCAAACGTGGCAACCTGCTGACCCTGCCCATAGGCGGCGGACTGATCTACATCCAGCCGGTCTACGTCCAGTCCAGCGGCGCCACCAGCTTCCCCCTGCTCAAGCGGGTTTTGGTGGCCTTCGGAGACAAGGTCTCTTCCTCGGCCACACTGGATGCTGCTCTTGACAAGACCTTCCAGGGCAACTCGGGTGCGTCGGCCGGCGATGCCGACAACACCGGACGCACCAAATCTGATGCTGATCAGAGCGACCAATCCGGTAAAGCCCCGGATAAGACCGCCGGCTCCGGTGGGGCGTCGGCCACAGCAGGACAGGCCCTGAAACAGGCCTTGGACAAGGCCAACCAGGCCATGAGTGACGGCGATGCCGCCCTGAAGAAGGGCGACTTCAGCGCCTACGGCGAGGCGCAGAACCGTCTGCGCGAAGCCCTCAAGGAAGCCTCCGACCAGGAGGGTGGCAACAGGTGAGCGCCACCCGGCGCATCCGGCTCTGCCGCCGCGGGGACCTGGAGGCGGTCACCGCCATCTACAACCAGGCCGTCATGGATGGCGGTTCCACGGCGGATACGGCCCCGGTCAGCCTGGATCAGCGCCTGCAATGGTGGCTGGACCACGATCCTGACCAGGGCCATCCGGTCCTGGTTCTGGAGCAGGAGAGCAAGGTGCTGGCCTTCGGCTCCCTGTCGGCCTACTACGATCGGCCCGGCTACCAGGAGACCTGCGAGCTGAGCTATTACGTGGATCGTGGCAGCCGTGGACGCGGCCTGGGCGTCCTGATGGTTTATTCGCTTCTGGAGCGCGCCCAGCAGGTGGGCATGCGTCTGGCCGTGGCCATCATCTTCGATGACAATACGGCCTCCAAGGCCCTGCTGCACCGCTTCGGATTCAGCCGCTTCGGCCTCCTGCCCCAGGCCGCCTGGGACCGGTTCGTCCTGCATGACGTCTCCTACTGGAGCCTGTCCCTTGAGCGAAACGGGGTCGGGGAGCCTGTGTAGAATCTCACCGTCCCGTTTGAGAGCAGGAGGTATCACCTACATGGCATCCGATTTCTGGCTGATAGCCGGACTGGGCAACCCGGGTGACGAGTACAAGGGCACCAGGCACAACATGGGCTTCATGTGCGCCGATCTGCTGGCTGAACGCTGGTCGGTCAACCTGCGCGACCACAAAGGTCTGGCCCAGCTGGGCCGTGGCACCCTGGATCTTGACGGACGCCGCACACCCTTCTTCCTGGCCAAGCCGTTGACCTTCATGAACGACTCCGGCGATGCCCTGGCCTCCATCTGCTCTTATTACCACATACCAGTTGGCCGGGTAGTGGTCATCCATGACGATATGGACTTGGAATTCGGCCGGATCAAGGTCAAGACTGGCGGGTCCTCTGGCGGGCACAACGGCATCCGTTCCATAGACCGCTCCCTGGGCAGCAATGCCTACGCCCGGGTCCGCATGGGTGTAGGGCATGCCCGGAGAGGTCCCGATGCCCACCGCCGCACTGTGGACTGGGTTCTGGGCACCTTTGTCGGCGATCAGCGCAAGCGTCTGCCCGAGTTCCTGGCCGACGGCGCGGATGCCGCGGAAACCGTGATCATCAAGGGTCTCAGCCAGGCTCAGGAGCAGTTCAATGGTCGATGAGCATACCCAGACAGGGCAGGGGGCCAGCAAGAATGCGGAGCCCCAGGAATCGCTGAACGGGTCCCTGCGTCCCCTCCTGGACGCCCTGCAGGCGGATGCTGCTTTCAATAGATTGGTCCATGGAGACTCCCAGCCTGCGGCTGACACCGACACCTCCCTCATGGTCCAGGCTCCCCAGGGGATCAGACCAGCCCTGGTCGCCGCAGCGGCCGGACGTGGCCCGGTCGTCCTGGTGGTCCCCTCCGAGCGTGACGCCCAGGAGATGACCGGCGCCATCCGCTCCTGGTATGAGGGCGACCCGCGTGATGTGGCCCTGCTGCGCTCCTGGGAGACCCTGCCTCACGAGCGGCTCTCACCCCGGGCAGACACCGTGGCCTCGCGGATGGCCGTCTTCAGGCGGCTGGTCCACCCGGTAGAGGATGACCCTGATTTCGGCCCCATCCGCATCCTGGTCATGCCTGTGCGCTCCCTCCTGCAGCCGGTGGTCAAGGGTCTGCAGGATGTCGAGCCCCTGGTCTTCCTGCGCGGCCAGGACATGCCTTTGGACCAGGCAGTCGAAGCTCTGGTCCGCAACGCTTACACCCGTGTGGATCTGGTCATGGAGCGCGGCCAGTTCGCCGTCCGAGGCGGCATTCTGGATGTTTTCGTCCCCACTATGGCCCATCCGGTGCGCATCGAGTTCTTCGGAGACGAGGTGGACACTATCCGCAGCTTCCACGCCTCCGACCAGCGCACCTACGGCCCAGAGCTGGACCGGATCTGGGCGCCGCCCTGCCGCGAGCTGCAGCTGACTGACCAGGTCCGAACCCGTGCCCGCTCCCTGATCGGGAGCATCCCCAACGCCGACGACATGCTGGAGTCGATCGCCCAGGCCATTCCGGTAGAAGGCATGGAATCCCTCCTGCCTGCCCTGGTCGACGATCTGGTGCCGGTAGGGTCCATGCTGCCCGAGGACGCTCTGGTTCTGCTGTCGGAACCACAGCTGCTGGCCCGCTCCGCCCAGGACCTGGTCAAGACCGCCAACGAGTTCCTGGCCGCCAGCTGGCATGTGGCAGCCTCCGGGCAGGGCTCGGGCGCGCCCATCAGCTTCGACAGTGCCAGCTTCCTGGACTACGACGAGGTCATCTCATCCCTGGAATACCGCAAGGGGGAGGTCTGGAAGCTGACCGACCTGTCGGTGGATCCGGACCAGGAAGGGGCTGAGCGTCTGGATGCCCTGGCACCGGACCAGTACCGCGGAGACGAGGATCGGGCCGCCTCAGGCATCGCCTCCCTGTTGGAGCGAGGCGACCGGGTCGTGGTCACCGCTCCGGCCCAGGGGACGCTGAGTCGTCTGCGTCGGGCCGTGCAGACCACAGGCATCACCGGCTTGGAGTACCACCGCTCCCTGGCTGTGGACGGTTTCGTGGACCAGTCCGCCCATCTGGCCCTGCTGACCGAGCGCGACCTGACGGGGCGCACCAGTGTGGCCGCCGGCAGCAAGACCTCCAACCGCCGGCGCAAGGCCATCGACCTGGATGAGCTCAAGCCCGGCGACTACGTGGTCCACGATCAGCACGGCATCGGCCGCTTCCTGGGCATGCGCCAGCGCAGCGTGGGCGTAGGTCCCAGCAAGGGCAGCCGGGAGTATCTGGTCCTGGAGTACGCACCCTCCAAGCGCAACGCCCCGCCAGACAAGCTCTTCGTGCCGGCCGACCAGTTGGATCAGGTCAGCCGCTACATCGGCGCCGAGGTTCCGAGGCTCAACAAGCTGGGCGGATCCGACTGGTCGGCCACCAAGGCCAAGGCCCGCAAGCATGTTCACAAGATCGCCCAGGGCCTGGTCAAGCTCTACTCGGCCCGGCAGCGCACCAAGGGCTTCGCCTTCAGTCCTGACACCCCCTGGCAGAAAGAGCTGGAGGATGCCTTCCCCTACCAGGAGACGCCCGACCAGCTGACCGCTATCGACGATGTCAAGGCTGACATGGAGAAGCCAGTGCCCATGGACCGCCTGATCTGCGGGGATGTGGGCTTCGGCAAGACCGAGGTAGCCATTCGTGCCGCCTTCAAGGCTGTTCAGGATGGCAAGCAGGTGGTGGTTCTGGTGCCCACGACCCTGCTGGTTCAGCAGCACTACCAGACCTTCACCGAGCGCTTCGAGGGCTTCCCGGTGGACGTGGCCGCCATGAGCCGCTTCCAGACCGCCAAGGAGAACCAGGCCACCATGGAGGGCCTGGCCAGTGGGGCCGTGGACGTGGTCATCGGCACCCACAAGCTGCTCAACCCCCGCATCCGCTTCAAGGATCTGGGTCTGATGATCGTGGACGAGGAGCAGCGCTTCGGCGTGGAGGCCAAGGAGACCCTCAAGGCTATGCGGACCAATGTGGACGTCCTGTCCCTGTCGGCTACGCCAATCCCTCGCACCCTGGAGATGGCGGTGACCGGCATCCGGGAGATGTCCACCCTTGCTACGCCCCCCGAGGACCGTCTGCCGGTGCTTACCTATGTGGGTGCCTACGAGGACGCCCAGGTGACCGCAGCCATTCGCCGCGAACTCCTGCGCGGGGGACAGATCTTCTACATACACAACCGGGTCGAGGACATCGGCAAGGTCTCGGCCAAGGTGCAGACCCTGGTCCCCGAGGCCAAGGTGGGCGTGGCCCACGGCAAGATGGGGGAGAAGCAGCTGGACGGGGTCATCCGCGACTTCTGGCACCGGGACATCGATGTGCTGGTCTGCACCACCATCGTCGAGACCGGCCTGGATATTCCCAACGCCAACACGCTGATCGTGGACCGGGCCGACCGTTTCGGGCTCTCCCAGCTTCACCAGCTGCGGGGCCGGGTGGGACGAGGTCGGGAACGGGCTTACGCCTACTTCCTCTATGACCCCAGCAGGCCCATGACCCAGACCGCCCACGACCGGCTAGCCACCATCGCCCAGAACACGGCGCTGGGTTCCGGCTACGACGTGGCCATGAAGGACCTGGAGCTGCGCGGCACCGGCAACCTGCTGGGAGACGAGCAGTCCGGCCACATCGAAGGGGTCGGCTTCGACCTTTACGTGCGTATGGTCTCCGAGGCGGTGGAGGAGTACAAGGAACCCGGACGGACCGAACCTGTCACCGTCAGCATCGACCTGCCCCTGGAGGCCTCCATTCCAGTCGACTACATAGACTCGGACAAGTTGCGTCTTGAGGCCTACCGCAAGCTGGCCTCGGCCCGCAACGAGCAGGATCTGCGCGACCTGCACGAGGAACTGACCGATCGGTATGGGCGTCCGCCGGCCCAGTTCGACACCCTTTTCGCTGTGGCCCGGCTTCGGGCCAAGGCTCGTTCGACGGGCATAGCGGAGATCGCCTCCCAGGGCTCCAGAGTGCGGATCAGGCCTGTGGCCATGCCCGACTCCCTCCAGGCCAGGATTGCTCGCATCTACAAGGGCAGCCAGTATCGACCGGTGACGCAGACACTGATGGTTCCCGCGCCATTTGCGGGGTCGCTGGGTTCGGGCCCCATGGATTCGGCGGCCATGACCGCCTGGGTGGACACCCTTCTGGACGACCTGGCCTGGGGGCTGCCCAAGTCCTCGGATCAGGGAACGCCGACGGGCAACGCACCGGTCCAACAAAACTAGTATCCTGTAAGAGACATCACAACAACTTATTGAAGGAGCAGTTGTGGCAGCAATTGAAAGCGTGTTCGCGCGCGAAATTCTTGATTCCCGTGGCAACCCGACCGTCGAGGTCGTTCTGCAGACCGAGGACGGCGCCGAGGGGCGCGGTCTGGTTCCCTCCGGCGCTTCCACCGGCGAGGCCGAGGCCTGGGAGCGTCGGGACGGCGACAAGAAGCGTTATCAGGGCAAAGGTGTCCTGGATGCCGTCAAGGCGGTCAATGAGACCATCGCTCCCAATGTCATCGGTATGGACGCCACCGATCAGCGCGCTCTGGACGAGACCATGATTGATCTGGACGGCACCCCCAACAAAGGCAAGCTGGGTGCCAACGCCATTCTGGGCGTCTCATTGGCTGCGCTTTATGCGGCTGCCGAGTCCGCCGAGCTGCCTCTTTACCGTTACTTGGGCGGCACCAACGGCCATATTCTGCCTGTGCCCAACATGAACATCATGAACGGCGGCGCCCACGCTGACTTCGCCACGGACATCCAGGAGTACATGATCTCCCCCTACGGCTTCGAATCCTACCGGGAGGCCCTGCGCGCCGGCGTCGAGGTCTACCACACCCTCAAAGGCATCCTGAAGAAGGACGGACACGAGACCGGCCTGGGCGACGAGGGCGGCTTTGCCCCCAAGATGAAGTCCAACGAGGACTCCTTGAAGTACATTGTCGACGCCATTCAGGCTGCCGGCTACGAGCCCGGCAAGCAGATCGGCCTCTGCCTGGACGTGGCCTCCTCGGAGTTCTACAACAAGGACACTGACAAGTACCACTTCGACGGCGAGGACCGCGACGCCGACTACATGCTGGACTACTACCAGGGTCTGGTCGAGAAGTACCCGCTGGTCTCCATCGAGGATCCCTTCGCTGAGGAGGACTGGGGCGCCTGGCAGAAGATCACCGCCGCCATGGGCGACCGCCTGCAGTTCGTGGGCGATGATCTGCTGGTGACCAACCCTAAGAGGCTGCAGAAGGGCATCGACCTGAAGGCCGCCAACTCCCTGCTGGTCAAGCTCAACCAGATCGGCACCGTGACCGAGACCCTGGACGCCATCGAGCTGGCCACTGCAAACGGGTTCACCTCCATGGTTTCCCACCGTTCCGGCGAGACCTCTGACACCACTATTGCAGACCTGGCTGTGGCCAAGAACACCCGCCAGATCAAGACCGGTGCTCCGGCCCGTGGCGAGCGCATCGCCAAGTACAACCGGCTGCTGGAGATCGAGGAGGAGCTTGGTTCCACCGCTGAGTACGCCGGATACAGCGCCTTCAAGGCCTGCAAGAAGTACACTAAGTAAGGCCTTGCCAGTCGGGCCGGACCTCTTGCAGGTTTTGACGCGACTGTAGAGTCTTTCACCCGTGGCGGTCCGCGTCGGCTGCCGCGGGTATTTTTATGGGTATGGCCAAGAACAAACGTGGCGGCGGCGACCGGCGGACGAGCAGGCGGTCGTCGGGACCCATCACCTTCTTTGTGGCGATCATCATCGTGGCCCTGGGACTGATCCAGCTGGTCTCCACCTTCCATGCCTATGCCATCAATCTTTCCGAGCTCAACGGCCTGCGCAACCAGCAGGCCCAGCTTGTCGAGCACAAGCGCGACCTGGAGAACCAAATCCGGCGCTGGGACGACAAGGCCTATGTGACTGCCCAGGCCCGTGACCGTCTGGGATTCGTCTTCCCCGACGAGGAGGCTATCCGGGTCCTGCACCCGGAGGCAGTCACTGGAGGCAAGGACAAGGACCAGGCCGGAAGCAGGGGAGTTCGGGCCCCGAGGAAGAATTCTCTGCCCTGGTATCAGGAGATGGCGTACTCCTTTGCCAAGGCCGATCAGAACTCGGCTGCCAATGGGAGCAAGGGGAGCACAGGCCAGCAACATGGCGACGGAACCAGTCCGAACGAATCTGCTAGTCCGTCTGGTTCAAGCAGTCCAGGTGGCTCTGAGGGCTCCTCCTCATCCGAGGACGGGGGAGGGCAGTGAACTCCGAAGGTTGGGATTTCGTCGTGCCAACTGTTAATGAACTCAGCAGCAGGGAACAATCAGGAAAGATGAGGACAGCGTGATCAAGGCCCAGGAAAGGCCCCAGGCAGCAGTGGAATCTCGAGCCGCAGTCAAGCTCTGGACCGAGCCTAGACTCTCCAACCTGGTTACTGACCGGGACCTGGTGGCGGTCAGCAATCGCGTCCAGGAGCTTCTGGCGACCCCGGCCACACCGGATCAGATAGCCGTCGTGAACAGCCAGCTCGGCCGCTACCCGCGGGGCATGGTGGCTGTGGGTGCCCGTTGCGTCTGTGGGAATCCGCTGGCTGTGGTCACTCGGCCCCAGCTGGAAGATGGCACACCCTTTCCGACCACCTGCTATCTGACCAGCCCCGAGGCCGTCAAGGCCGTCTCCCGGCTGGAGGCTGACGGCGTCATGGCCGACTGGAATGCCGAGCTGGGTTCGGATCCGGATCTGGCCAGCGCCTACCATAGGGCCCACGAGCTCTATCTGGTCTTCCGCTCTGCATTGGCCAAGCTGTTGGGCGACGACGAGGGGCACATCGCCGGAGTCTCGGCCGGTGGCATGCCCAAGCGGGTCAAGTGTCTGCATGCTCTGACCGCCCAGTCTCTGGTTATGGGTTCGGGGGTCAATCCCCTGGGCGACCGGGTCCTGGGGCTGGTGCGTCAGGCATTCGACCCGCAGGTCTGCCGGTGTGCCCAGCCTTGGACTGAGACATCCGGGCAAGAGAACTGGCAGGGAAACCAATGAAAGGGGCTTCCATGGATCAGGTGACAGTGGCGGGCGTGGACTGCGGCACCAACTCTATACGTCTGCTGATAGCCCAGGTGGACTGCCAGGGACTCCATCCGGTGGCTCCCAGGCTGATGCGGGTCATCCGGTTGGGGGAGGGCGTGGACCGTAACCGCCGTTTCGCTGACCAGGCCCTGGAGCGCACCTTTGAGGCATGTCGGATCTTCGCCCAGCAGCTGCAGGAGCACCCGGTGGATGGCCTGCGCTTTGTGGCCACGTCAGCCACCAGGGATGTCGATAACCGCGAAAGTTTCGAGGAAGGGGTGCGTTCCATATTAGGAGTTATGCCCGAGGTTATCAGCGGCTCCCAGGAGGCCTCGCTAAGTTTTCTGGGCGCGGTCAGCGTTCTGGAGCAGCGGGTCAGCGCCGACATGCCTCCTGCACCCTACTTGGTGGTCGATCTGGGTGGTGGCTCCACCGAGCTGGTCCTGGGCGGGGACGGGAGATATCTGCCTGTTGACCAAGTCAGAGCCTCCTACTCCATGAACATCGGATCCGTTCGGATGACCGAGCGCCATCTGCTGGACGATCCGCCCACCCAGGAGCAGATCAACCAGGCGCTTGAGGATGTCGACTGCTGGATCGACCGGGCCTTCGGCCAGGTCCCTGTGGCCAGGGTAGGCAGTGTGATCGGGGTCTCCGGCACGGTCACCACCATGAGCGCCCTGGCCCTGGGATGCCCGGTATACGATCGCCATGCCGTCGATGGCCAGTCCATTTCGGTCGATGCGGCCCGCAGGGTTGACAACCAGGTGCTGAACATGAGCCGTCAGGAGCGTCGGGAGCTCAAAGCCATCCATCCCGGGCGTGTGGATGTGATCGGCGGCGGCGCCCTGATCTGGAGCCGTCTGCTGGAGCGACTAGGCGAGGTCAGCCCGAGTGCACTGGCTTCTGGAACCTATGTGGCCAGCGAGCACGGCCTCTTGGATGGCCTGGTCCTGGACTACGGTCGGACCCTCCTGCGCGAATGATATAATAAGGCGCTATGGGTTACGGCCCCGGTGGCGAAATGGTATACGCATCGGACTTAAAATCCGCCGCCTTCACCGGCTTGTGGGTTCGATTCCCACCCGGGGCACCAAGGCCTCGTCGGCTTGGACGGCAGTGTTGCAACTTGTCACCCGGCCGACGAACCGATACTCTGGTACGCAAGAAAACCAAAGGAGTTGTCATGAGTGACCGATCCATGCCCGAGGTGAACGCCGAATTCGGCGCCACGCCGACCATAACCTTCCATGGTCCTGCGCCCAGCGGGCTACGCGCCGTGGAACTGGTCGAGGGGGATGGGCCTGTCGTCCACAAGGGCGATACTGTCACCGTCAACTATCACGGCGTCGTTTGGGGTTCGGACCAGGTCTTCGACTCGAGCTTTCAGCGTCATCAGCCGGCCAGCTTCGGCATCGGCGTCGGGCAGGTCATTCGTGGCTGGGACCAGACGGTGCCCGGTCATAACGTGGGGTCCAGGTTGGTGGTCTCCATTCCGCCGGAGTACGGATATGGTCGTCAGGGGATGCCCCAGGCGGGCATCGGCGGCAACGATACTCTAGTCTTCGTGATCGACATTATATCGACACGGTAGACAAGGGTCTCCAGGCGCCGGTGAGGGCCGGCGCCTTTTTCATACTCTTGACTTTGCAGTCCAGGTCGGGCCACGAGACAAGTGCATCAAATAAGGAGGAATCACATGGCTGAGGAAAAGACGATTCTGCTGACACAGGCCGCTTACGACAAGTTGAAGGAGGAGCTTGACCATCGTCAGGGCGAGTACCGCGACGAGATCACCGAACGCATTGCGGCGGCTCGGGCCGAGGGCGATCTGAGCGAGAACGGCGGCTATCAGGCTGCCCGCGAGGAGCAGGGCAAGAATGAGGGGCGGATCAACGAGCTGATCGTCAAGCTTCGCAACGCCAAGATCCTCAAGGCCCCCAAGGCGGGCACGGTGGGCAACGGCTCCCTGGTGACCCTGACCATGGCCGGCAACGAAATGGTCTATGTGCTGGGCTCCAGGGATCTGACCGTGGCCACCGAATATGACGTCATCAGCCCCGAGTCGCCCATCGGCGCGGCCCTGATGGGCGCCAAGAAGGGGCAGACTGTGACCTACAAGGCTCCCAATGGCAAGGACATTTCGGTCACCGTCAAGGATGCCCAGCCCCTCAAGTAGCGGGACGACCCCTCACCGTCCCAGCCCGGCTTGAATGAAGCCGCTCCCCGCCACGATCGACGGGGGCGGCTTCATCTATAAGCAGCTGCTTGATTCGTAAGGCAGTCGGACTGGCGAGCTTGCTCAGCGCAGGTTGCAGACCACCAGGTAGATGGCCACGATGTGGCAGGCGTAGCCGATGACCGTGCCGCAGTGGAAGATCTCATGGAAGCCGAATACCCGGGGCCAAGGGTCCGGCCGGCGCAGGCCGTAGACAATCGCACCCAGAATGTAGGCCAAGCCACCCGCCACAATCAGCCAAACGACAGGCGGACCGGCCATGGGGGAGTCCCAGAAGAGCTTCAGGAAGCCCACCCCCGAGACTCCGAAAACCACGTAGACCAGGGTGTAGAGCCAGCGGGGAGCATCGATCCAGAAGACGTGGACAATTATGGCCACCAGGCTGGCCCCCCACATGCCCAGGATGATGACCCGCCGCCAGAAAGGTTCCAGTGCGAAGGAAATAGGCGTGTAGGTGCCGGCGATGAGCAGGAAGATGTTGACGTGGTCCAGGCGGCGCAGCACGTCCGTGGTCCCCGGGGTCCAGTCACCCAGATGGTAGAGAGCCGAGTTGCCGAAGAGGGCCAGCGAGGCGACCATGAAGACTGCACATGCCAGCTTGAGGCCAGTGCCGTGGGCCAGGCAGATCAGTACGATGCCGGCAGCCAGGGCCAGGGGGGCGGCCACAGCGTGGATCCAGCCGCGCAGCAGGGGCTTGGGGCGACCGTGCACATCCAGACGGACCTTGCGCTCGATCTCCATGTCGGGGATTCCCTCGATCCGTGAGGCCTTGATCTCGGCTTTTGCCATGATCCTCGCAGCCTTGGCCTTGGCCTTGGCGCGCACTGCGTCTGCCCTGGCCTGCAGATGGGCCTCGTGAGCCACTTCCGCATCCCGGCGCAGGTAGGTCAGCTCCTGGCGGCGCTGCTGGCGGCGGCGTTCGAGTTCGGCATCGACCCCCTGATCCTCGGGCGGTCTGTCGTCCTCGTTGGTCCTGGTTGCCATGGCCCTCCCTTGGCCCCTTGACTGGTCCGGGTCTGTCGTGTCCGGTTGTCGGGGCGAAACATCCGTGAACCACCCTACCCCAGACCTATGCATTGGACGCGCATGTCACCATCGCCCTTGGCATGACCCGCCTGTCTGCTTCCGAGGGCTCTTTGTATGATGGAGTGCATGGCTGATTTTTCCGAGATTCTGGCATCATGCGACGACTGCAATGAGGAGGACCGCGAGTGGCTCCACCACCTGGTGGCCGACTGGCAGGTCATCGCCGATCTGAGCTTTGCCGACCTGCTGCTCTTGCTGCGCACCGGCGAGGGGGAGTTCACCGTGGCCGAGCAGTGCCGGCCCTCCACGGTCATGTCACTGCGCACCGAAGACGTGGTGGGGGAGCACTTCCCGGCTGATCGCCGCGAAGAGCTGGAGGTGGCCATGCAGTCCAAGGGGGTGTTGCGATCCAACAAGCTGCGCACCATCGGCCGTGCCACGGTCTGCGACGTCTATGCTCCTATCCGTCACCAGGGCAGGACCCTGGGTCTGGTGGTTCGCGAAACCAACATGGCCACCCGCGAGTCCAACGGCCGGTACGAGAGTGAGAGCATCAACGCGGGCAAGGAGCTCTTCGAGATGATCACCCGAGGCGAGTTCCCCTACGCGGATTCGGTGCTCAACCAGCGGCACAACGCCAGGGTGGCCGACGGTTTCTTTGTGCTGACGTCAAGCGGCGTGGTGCGTTACGCCTCGCCCAACGCCATCAGCTGCTTCCGCAGGCTGGGCTCGGTCGAGACCATGATCGGCCA
The DNA here is from genome assembly GCF_026537235.1 of Bifidobacterium sp. B4111. Classification (NCBI taxonomy): domain Bacteria; kingdom Bacillati; phylum Actinomycetota; class Actinomycetes; order Bifidobacteriales; family Bifidobacteriaceae; genus Bifidobacterium; species Bifidobacterium sp. B4111. The sequence goes on from NZ_JAFNMO010000001.1 coordinate 589,353, forward strand.
GTACCTGAGCGAGATCGGCACCTCCCTGCTCAAGGAGAACGATCCCGTGCCCGACTCCCTGCCGTTGGTTCTGACGGGCAAGGCGGCCGTGGACTCTGAGCTGGACGCCAACGGGTCGGCCGTCTCCATGCGCTCCCTGCCCCTCTATGGCAAGCAGGGCAGGATTGGCGCCATCGTGCTCTGTCGGGATGTGACCGAACTGCGCCGCCGGGAGAAGGAGCTGCAGACCAAGGATGCCACCATCTCCGAGATCCACCACCGGGTCAAGAACAACCTCCAGGCCGTGTCGGCCCTGCTGCGGCTGCAGGCCAGGCGCACCAAGTCCGACGAGGTCCGCAAGGAGCTGGAGGAGGCCCAGCGACGGGTCCAGACCATCGCTGTGGTTCATGAGGGCCTCAGTCAGACCGCCGACGAGATTGTGGACTTCGACAAGGTGATCGCCAACCTGCTCAAGATGAGCGTGGACCTGGCCACCACCAGCGACCAGCACATCACCATCTCCTACGTGGGCAAGTTCGGGATGATGCCCGCCCAGGATGCCACACCCCTGTCCTTGGTGCTGACCGAACTGGTCAACAACGCGGTCGAGCACGGCTTCGAGGGCCGTGACGAGGGGCATATCACCATATCGGTGGGCCGGGGCGGCAACAATCTCAATGTGGTAGTCGAGGATGACGGCAACGGCTACAGCACCGAGTCGGATCAGGGCCAGGCTCGTTCCACCGGATCCGGGCTGGGCACGCAGATCATCAACACCTTCGTCACCAACGACTTCGGCGGCACGGTCAAGTGGGAGCCCCGCCGGGATGGCGGCACCCGGGTGGTCATCAACATCAAGCTGCGCGTGGCCCAGGACGTGTGATGCCAGGCACTTTTGAGAAAAAGAGAGGGGAGACGGCATCAAGCCATCGCCCCTCTCCTGTTTTGCGCAATCGGAAAGATGTCAGGACTGCATCTGCATGGCCTGGGACCTGCGCGCACGCATGGCCCTGCGCTTCAGAGCCCTGCGTTCGTCCTCGCTCAGTCCGCCCCAGACACCGTAATCCTGGTTGGTGTCCAGCGCGCACTTCAGACAGGCGTCAATGACCTTGCAGGTCCTGCAGACAGCCTTGGCCTCCTCGATCTGCTGATAGGCTGCACCGGTGTTGCCGACGGGGAAGAACAGCTCAGGGTCCTTGTCACGGCAAGCAGCCTTGGCGCGCCAATCAAACGCATTACTCATCTACCTAAGCCTCCAAGAAGTTTTTATCGATGCTTTTATCACTACCCTATGCAAGATAAGCACGATGAGTGACTTTTTTCAAGGGTTCATTTGTTTTACGGCTAAAGAGAACACCTGTAGCGGAATGGCGAGACCCGCTTCCAGAACCAGACACCGTCCGGGAATGGCGCTGGCCCGGGTGGGGAGGGTGGCCAGCTGATCGGCGGGGATGCCAGCTGCCAGATCGGCCCCCCGTTCGCCGCAGGGGAACACCAGACGACGGCTGAAACGCTCTGGTCTGTGCAGGGCGCTGGCCGTATCCACGGCCAGGATCACGGTGGTTCCCTCCTGTCCCAGAGCCTCCTGCAGAAGAGGGGCCAGGGGATCCCGACAAAGCGGATCCAGCAGATCCTGGGCATCGTCAAGAATCCAGACCAATGCACGGCTGCCATCCTGACGGCCTTGAGGCGGTGACGGCACCGGGCCGGGAAAGTCCCGGCTGCTGTAACCATGACCTGTTCGACGCGTGATGCGCAGGTCGAAGCTGGGCTCAGGTCGGGCTCCTGGCTTCATCAGGGTGAGCAGGGAACGCGCCAGCAGCGCCAGCAGGGTGCTCTTGCCCCGTCCTCGAGGTCCGATCAGGGCTGTATGACCGTTGAGTGGCAGGCGATAGAGATGGAGCAGAACCCCGTCGTCCATGTGTCCCAGAGGTATCTGAGGCCGTCCCGATTGCCAGAGGACCTGCCCGCAGGCCGGATCATGCTCTGGCAGGGGAGGGGAGAAAAGCGGTGCCGGCGGTCGGCTGCCGCAAAAGCGACTGGCCTTGACGATCTCGCCCACCAGGGCCTGCGGATCAGCTGATGGGCAGGTGCGGAAGGCCTGGGGACCCCGGCCCTGCTCCAGGAAGCCCAGACCTGGGCAGGCAGGGTCGATCGCCGTAGCACAGGAGGATCCCAGCAGCTCTCTGGACTGCAGGGGATCCCGCACCCGCAGACAGATGCCCAGGTTCATGTTGGCACGCATCTGGGCGCTGACCTGCCCCATGGTCTGCTGGGTGCAGGCCACCAGGTTCATACCCAGGGATCTGCCCTGAGAGGCCAGAGAGGTCAGTCTGTCCAGATAGTCAGGCAGAAGTTGGCGCAGGGCCTGGAACTCGTCAATGATCACCACCAGCCGTGCCGGTGGATCGGCCATACGGGCAGTGTCCTCAACCCCCGCTCTGGCGACCAGGCGCTGGCGGCGCTCCAATTCCCGTTGAAGGCCGTTCAGCGCGCGTACGGCCCGGTCCAGATCCAGATTGGTCACGCAGCCCACGGTGTGCGGCAGTCGGGCCAGCAGGCCAAAGCCGGCACCACCCTTGAAATCCAGCAGGACCAGATTGAGCCGGTCTGGCGGCTGACTGGCGGCCAGGGCCAGACACCAGGTCTGCAGAAAGACTGATTTGCCCGAACCTGTGGTGCCTGCCACCAGGGCGTGGGGTCCGTCGCGGGGCAGATCGATGACCAGCGGACCACGATCAGGGCGGATACCGATGACCGCCGGTGCCGACCTTCCTGATGCGGCAAGCCATGCGTGGACGATGCCCTGCCAGGGCAGACCTTGTGATCCTGAACGCCGTGACCCCAAGAGCCGGGACTCTAGCTGAGGGCCTGGGTTAGAGGCCAGTTGAGCCAGGTCCTGCAAGGTCTCGTTCTCTGTAGTCGTCGAGAGGGATGCACGATCCGATACTGTGCCGTACTTCAATTGTGCGCCTGCCGGTGGAGTGGACGATGATCGGCGATGCATTCGCAGCAGGCTCAGAAGCACCATGGCCAGGGTGCCCGTCAAGCTGGGCAGCAAGAGGAGGAGCAACATCCAGCGGCCCTGGCCTACTACGTACCAGATCATGCCTGCCTGGGCCAGGGCCGGAGCCGTCTGTGCAACCAGGGTCAGAATGACCTGGGCGCTTCCCCCTTTGGCCTTCTTCTCTTTGGAGCCGGCAGAGCGCCAATCGCCACCTGCAGCACCGCTCGGGTCTGTCGATATGGCTGCTGATGAATTGGCCTTGGTCATGCCCTCAGCATGAGCTGCCCGAGGCTGGAGCGCTAGAGCAGGCCTGGCATGTGGTCGAATGTGGACGGGATTGGTGGTGTGTGCAAAGCGGGCGCTACATGCCGCCGACCGTTCCAGCGGCATGACTGCCCTGGGCCAGTTGGTTGAACAGGTCGGTGTTGCGGGCTTGGTCCAGCAGAACGGTGGAACCGATGCCCCCGCCCGGATAGTAGTCGGGATCTGTCCAGTAGACGCTTCCGGTGACCCCCTTGCTGCTGCTGGCACTGCGGAAGGCCAGGACCATGTGCACAAGGTCTATGGGGTTGGCCCGCTCATCCACCACCAGGGCATCCAGACCTGCGGAAAGAACCTTGCCGGCCCTCGACGGGTTGAGCATGACCGAAGGTTGTAGGGCCTTGGCGCTGATGGCCGAGATGGCCTGACGCTGGCGTTCGGCACGCCCAAAGTCTCCCTTGGGATCCGAGTAGCGCATGCGGGTGAAGGCCAGGGCCATGCTGCCGTCGGCCTGATGGCAGCCGCGAGACCAGACCATGCCGGAGTTGGGGTCGTTGACGTCTGCGTCATAGCAAAGCCTGACGCCGCCCAGGGCGTCGACCACCTTGCTGAGGCCCCCGAAACGGATAAGGGCCACATGATCGACCTTATGACCGGTGATGTCCTCGATCTGGCCGGTTAGGGCCCGGTAGCCCGATGTGTAGGCCACGGCGTTGATCTTCATGTAATCCCCGTCCTGCTTGACCAGGGAGTCGCGGGGGATTGAAATCAGGGAGGCGGCTCCGTGGCGGGGCTTGGTCAGCACCAGGATGGTGTCGGTGCGGAAGCCGGTGATGCTGGCATCCTGTCCGGCCCCCGGAGAACCGTCGCGCTGGTCCGATCCCAGCAGGAGCCAGGTAGTGGCCTCTGAGCCAGGGGTATCGGTCAGCATTTTGTCGCGGGTGAGCTTGCCGTTGACCCAGAACCATCCTCCACCTGCCAGTACAACTAGTGCCAGCAGCAGGACCAGCAGCAGAATGATTACGAACTTGCGCACTGGGTGTTTACGGACGAGGGCAGTGCCGTTCCGCATGTTCCGATTGTTGTTGCGCCAGTCGTTTTTAACAGGTGCAGCTGCAGCCGCCGGCCTGGGTGTGGTTTTCGAGGAGCCACTGGTGCGTCTGGCTTTCTGATGCCCCGTCCCGGAAGATGGGGAGAAGCTGGGAGGCGTCTGGCTACGGCTGTGTCTGGCCTCGGTGCCTGGAGATCTGGGGTCGGCCGCCGGACGGTGATGCCCGGAGGGCATGAAGCTAGGAGGCTCCTGTCCTTGTCCGTCTTGGTCTGATCCAGTCCGCATACCCTTAACCTCCGTAGCTTTGACCGACTAGGTAAGCAATAGCATGCCTGAACGACCCCAGGAAGCTTAATCGGCTATCTCTGCGCCGGAACCGCACAGACCGTAGCAAACAGGTAGCGGTCCGCCATGCCGATGTACTGTCCGGTGTTCGCATCCCTGATGGTTCCGTCGTCCGGATCGACGGTCCCGCCCGTGTTGGGATCGATCAGGGTCTTGTCGGGCATGGTGATCAGTCCGGTACGGGGATCGGGCTTGGGAAGAGCAGCGGCGGATGCAGATGGGGATTGGGTGCCGCCCCCTGTGTCAGAGCCGTTGCCAGCCGTCTGAGCGGCACTCTGTGAGTTTTGGGCGCTCTGGGCATCCTGACCATTGCTGGCCTGGTTGCCTGACGAGGAAGCTGACTCTGCGTCCTCATTGGCCTGGGTCAAGGGCTTGCCCTCTCGCAGCAGATGCCAGATGGTTTCGGCCTCGTCCGTCCACACCACCCGGTTGTTGTCCTGGGACCATTCCTCGACAGGTATGGTCCGGGCGTAGATATGTGTGGTGTCTATGTGCTTGAGCGAGTTGCCCAGGCCCAGCAGGGTCTGGAAGTTGCCCAACCCCTCGCTCAGCTGCAGGGTGGACATGGAGGTGGTGGCCAGACGGTAGGCCTTGGGCAGGTCGGAATAGATGTTGACGGTCTTGGCCTCGTTGACCAGGCTCTTGATCAGATACTGCTGGCGGGTGGTGCGCATGATGTCCGACCCGTCGGCGGCGGTTCCGTGGCGCATGCGAGCGTACTCGGTGGCCTGGGTGCCGTCCAGATGCTGCAGACCACGCTTCAGGTTGATGCCGGTATAGCCGTCCCAGGTATCCTTGGGGATGCACACATCTACCCCACCCAGGGCGTCGATGATGGACTTGAGGCCGTTGAAGTCAGCCACCACAAACTGCTGAATGTCCAAGCCGGTCAGGGAACGGACCACTGCCAGGGAGCAGCTGGCGGCCGAATTGGCATCGCCGCCCTGGCTGTAGCCCTCGGCGAAGATGGAGTTGAACATGACCTGGCGGCGGGCCGGGATGGTATCCCCCTTGCTGGTGGTGCAGGCCGGGGCGTTTACGATGGAGTCCCTGGGAATGGAGACCACATTCACATAGGAGCGGTCGGCGGCGATCTGGACCACCATGGCCGTGTCCGACTGGTGGTTCTCCTCCAGGCCGTCGCCGCTGCCGCCCACCTCGGAGTTGCCCTTACCGTCCCGGGTGTCCTGTCCCAGCACTAGGACGTTCAAAGTCCTCCCCTTGTAAATGTCTTCCGGGGCCTTGTGGGCTTGAGTCAGGCTGACGGGCTCGAGCACGTGCATGTGACCGTTGATGTCGGTCCAGAAGGCCGCCACCGTCGAGGCCAGGAAGCAAAGAACGAAGGTAAGGGCCAGGCAGATGCCCGTGCGCAGACGGTGGCTGCTGCGAAACCCGTCGCTGTGCTGGGGCTTGCCGTTCCTGCCCGCCTTGATGTTGGGCAGACCCATCTTTCTGGTTGGGGACGTCAATGGTATGCCTTCCTCATCGGCTGTCGCTGTAGGGCTCATTCCGGCGGGAAGAACCGGGATGGCGGTGACGCGTGCTTGAACCAGTCATAGTATAGTCTGACCCCCATCCGCAGCTCCTCTTCGGGCGATATGGCTCCCTGTATGTGTTGCTCAGTTGCGCTCGCAGATATTTAGGGGTTGACAGAAGACCCCTGCAGCAGCTGTAATAAAAGTGTGTAAACACACTAGGGACTGGGGGGTCGCTATGAGTGGATTTGTTGACACTCGCTATAGCAGTACAACTAAAAACAGGCTGACGCCGCTGATGCAGTGGTTCGAAGTCAACATCGGACCATCCTGGCGAAGCGAGGCGCTCTGTGCGCAGACCGACCCGGAAGCATTCTTCCCGGGCAAGGGGGGCTCCACCCAGGAGGCCAAACGGGTCTGCGCCGACTGCACCGTCCGCAAGCAGTGCCTGGACTGGGCGGTCGAGCATGACGAGCGCTTCGGCATCTGGGGCGGCATGAGTGAACGGGAGCGCCGCCGTTACAAGAAGAGGATGCGCGCGCAGCGTCAGGTCTGAATCGCCGCAGGTGCCCAAGCGAGGCATCCGGTGACCTGGTTTGCGTAGACTGGAACGCATGAGTTTCGTCGCGCCTCAAGCCCAGGATGTCCGGCAGGTCCTCTCTTCAGTCATGAACGAATGTTCGCCCGCCGCCAGCCCTCATGTGGAGGATGCCGTGGCGGCGGTGATCACGGTCGAGCATGATCTGACCTATTTGCCGGACACCCTGCGTGCCCTCTTGCGACAGAGCCTCTTGCCACGGGTCCTGGTTATCGCGGACTGTTCGGGGTCCACCACAGAGCCGCTCTATGCGCAGTTTCCGGTGGATGGGCCCGCGCGTGTGGAAGTGCAGGTGGTCCGCGCGCGAGGTGCCTCCTCCTTCGGCGATGCCTTGGACAAGGCGCTTGGCTACGCCCGTCTGCCTGGTCGGATTCGCGCTCTTTGGCTTCTGCACGACGACTGCCGTCCACTGGATAATCATTGCCTGGACGAGCTGGTGGACACCTGGCACAGCAATCCCACTGCCTCCCTGCTGGGTGCCAAACAGTATAACTGGCAGGGCCAGGGACTCCATGACGTGGGTCGGTATGCCTACCGTCACCGAACGGTGAGTCTGGTGGTGGACAGCGAACCCGACCAGCAGCAATATGACGCGCGTCAGGATGTCTTCGCGGTGAGCCTGGCTGGCGCCCTGGTGCTCATGCAGACCATGAAGGACCTGGGCGGACCAGGCGCTTGGGCTGGCACCTTTGGCCAGGCCGATGATCTCTGCCGTCGTATCTGCCTGTCAGGGGGGCGGGTGGTAATCGTACCCAACGCCCGGGTGGCCCATGCCGGTGCCCGTATGAGCGGGTTGCGTGATCGGAACGGGCGGTCGGTGCAGCCCAACCACCCCTTGGATGCCTCCATGGGTCCCATACTGGCCCGGGAACGCTACCTGCTGACTGATTTTGCCCTGCCCTGGTGGCCGCTGGTCTGGCTCTGGCGAGTTCTGGCGGCATTGTGGTTCATGGCGGTTGATCTTATCGGCAAACGGCCCTACAGGGCCCTCTGCCGGCTGTGCGCACCCTGGCGGATTCTGGCCAACCCCGCATCCTTGTTCACGATGCGTCGCCGTCTGACCTCCGCCTGCCATGGTGGTCCCCGCCGGTTGGACATTCTTCAGGCCAACGGTCAGCAGATCAGACAGTGGCGGCAGCGCAGGCAGGCCTTCCACGACCAGCAGGAACATCCCATGCTCAGCCACCTGGCCTTGGCTCATCTGCGCCAGCAGTTCCTGCGTCGCCTGGCCTGGGCTTCAGGGATGACCATAGCGGTCTTGGCGGCCCTGGTGGCCACCCACTGGCCACTCTGTCGTGCCATCTTCTCGGGAGGGGCCATCCACGCTCCCTCCCTGCCCTCGTCCGGAGCCGACTGGTCCCAGGTGCTGACGGCGGCCACCACCTCCTGGTCCTGGGCCGGGGGTGTGGGGCAGCCCGCAGTTCCTGCCCCCTTCCTCCTGGTCCTCCTGCCCTTCGCTCTGCTGACCGGCGGTCACGCAGCCCAAGCCATGGCCCTGATGCTCCTGGCGGAGACGGGACTGGCCGCTCTGTCTTTCTGGGCCCTGGCCGGCGTGGTCACCAGGTCCAATCCCATTCGAGTCCTGCTGGGGTTGCTCTGGGCTTGTCTGGCATTCGCCCTGGGCATCGTGGATGGTCTGCAGCTGCCCATGCTGACGGTCATGGCCTTCATGCCTGCCGCCTTTGCCTTTGTTTTCAAGGCCGTGGGGCTGTATCAGACTGAGGCTCCCGTGCGCCCCAAGGCTTCGGTGCAGCAGGCGGCTCTGGCCTCTATCTGTTTTCTGCCGGTCCTGGCTGCCGAACCTCAGCTCATGCTGGCCATGATCCCGCTCTTCATTATGGCGATCTGCCTGGTGCCCTCCCATCGGGTCATGCTGCTCCTGATGCCCCTGCCCTCGGCGCTGGCCCTGGCGCCCACCCTGGTCAATTCCTTGCGCCATGCCAATCAAGGACTTTTCAGACAGCTGTTCGCAGATCTTATGATCCCCTCGACGGGCTTGACCGGTCAACCCAGAACCGGGAGCCTGGGGCAACTGCTGGCCCGCCTGCTGGGACTGGATCTTTCGGCCCTGTGGCCCCTCAGGTGGCGACCTGAGCTCTGGCGTCCGGCCACGCTGGCCTGCTGTCTGCTGGTGGTGGCCCTGCTGGCCTTCATCGCCTTGGTTGTGCCTCGGGCGCTCAAAACTGCCAGGATTCTTTGGAGTACGGTTCTGCTGGGCCTGATTCTGGCGCTGATCTCCCAGGCGGTCTGCATCGGCTTGGACGAGACCGGTCCAGTGGCCGGTTCGGTCCTGCCTGGGGTGATGCTTGCCTTCATGGGGCTGCTGGCCTGTCTGGGCCTTCTGGCTGGCAGGGCCGTCCGTCCCTTCTCGCCCCTTGCTCCTGGGCACGATCAGGTTCCAGAGGGCGATGCTGATCGTCCGCCCCTGCCTCCTGCGCAGTCCTCTTCAACCTCTGCGGCTGCGGTTGATGGCGGGGGACGGATTGTCAGACTCTTGCTGGGCCTGGTCCTGACCATGGTAACGGCAGGCGTGGCGGCGGCTGGTCTGGCGGCGCCAGTCGGAGGACCCCTGTCTGCTGATGACCGGCAGCTCCCGGCAGTGGCGGTGGACTACCTGAACAAGGATCCATCCCATCGGGTGCTGGTGCTGACCTCGCCCTCCCATGGCCGCGTGGCCTACACGGGTCTGCACACCTCACGAGGGGATCTGATCGATGCCTCGCCTGCCCTGCGTGCCCAGAGGGTGAACGGCGGGCAGATGGCCGGTCAGGATGTCCTCTCGCATTCAGCTGCGGCTCTGATGGCCAACGCCGACTCCAAGGCTGTAGCGGCTGTATCCGGTATGGGCTTCGGGGGAATCTATGTGCCCGCCGACCGTTCCGGAGCAGTCGGCATGGGATCCACACCCAACGATGACCTGGTATCCAACATCACCGCCAGCGATGGTGCCCAGCAGGTGGCGACCAATGCCCAGGGAACCTATTTCCGTTTGAGCTCGCAATCCGGCAGGGATGTGGGAGTCAACATGGCCGGGGCCCATCAAGCGGCGGCCAGCACCTGGAGGAGGATCTGGCTCTGGACCCTGGGCCTGGTCTTGCTGGGATACTGCTTGGTGGCTCTGCCGCGTCCGGGCTACTTTGGAGGGGAGCAACTATGAGTGTACGAAGCAAGGGATCCCTGGTGGCTGCTCTGGTCACGGCGCCTCTGGTGGCGGTTTTGATCGCTGCTCTCTTGGTATGGACGCCCCCGGCCTCCTTGGCTGATGGGGCCTTGGGCTCGTCAGTCGTTGCCACCCGGGTCAGCCAACGTGGGGTAGCGTCCTACTGCCCGGCTCGAATGACGGTAGCGGATGAGGACAAGGTCGGCGATGACCAGTTCAAAGCCTCGGAAGGCGATCTGAGCGCCCGTGTCACAGCCGCCGCCTTTGGTTCCATCGGCAGTGCCAGCCTGACCCCGCTTGGAGACGGGCGACGCACCACGATGACTGATCCCGACCTCTTGGATGGGCAGAAGACCATGGCCGCCTCGATCGATCCAGGTGCCTCGGCTACGGCTTTCGATTCCCGGATGCTCAAGTCCCAGCCGGGCACGGGAGCTGCTGTCGGTATGGTCTCCTGGGCCACCAAGGGCGATCTGCGAGGGGTCCAGGCGCTGGCCTGCCCTCGGGCCGTCATGGATGCCGGCTTCCTGTTGCCTGCCACCGGTCGAGGGTCCACACAGCGGCTGGTGGCCTACAACCCGTCATCCAAGGCCACGGTGATCAGTCTGGAGATCCAGGGTTCGCATTCCTCTGGCAACCTGTCCCTGGAGACCGGGAACACCATGACTGTGGCGCCTGGCGGCCATGCCTCATACGACCTGTCTGCGGCGGCTCCCGGACAGCAGGCCGTCTACGTCCGGGCTCGCAGCTCCCAGGCGCCAGTGGCCATGTCGGTTTCGGTCAATGTCATGGCTGGACTGGATCCGCGCGGGTCGGATCAGGTAACGGCCTTGGCGGCGCCCGGCCGTGATCTGGTTATTCCCGGCCTGCGCGGGGCAGACCAGGCCACCCTGCTTCTGCAGGGTTCCAAGGCTACCGCGGCGGAGCTGTCCTGGATGGATGAAGGCGGTCGGGAATCCTTGCGGCGGGTGGATTTGCAGGGTTCCAGGGCCACTGCTGTGGACTTGGGTGGCGTGCCTGACGGCAAGCTGGCTCTGCAGGTGCATGCCGACCAGCCTGTCCGAGCAGTCCTGCAGGTGACCAGTCGGGGCAGCCAGGATCAGTCGCAGTCCGACCTGGCTCTGATTCCTGCGGGTACTGCTGCCGCCTCCTCGGCCCTGACCATATCCCAGCCCGCCCAGGCAGCGCTGACCCTGGTCAACCCATCGACGGATCCGATCAAGGCCGAACTGGTTGGGTTCGACGAGAAGGGCAAGAAATTGGATGAGCGCTCGCTGACCGTTGAGCCGGGTCGGGCCCATGAGCTTTCAGCCCACGACCTGGGCGACCAGGTGGCCGCCGTACGGCTGAACGAGGATTCCGAGCATGATTCATCCCGATTGATCTGGAATGCCCGTCTGAGCGTGGACGCGGTCAACCAGGCTGGCCTGGCCGGTCTGGCCGTCATGGCTCCTGACGGGCTCATGCCTGCCACCACGCTGATCCGCTCCGGTCCAGACTCCACTGTCCTGCCCTGAACGTCGGCTGTCAGCGTCCCCACATGGGGTCGATTTCCTCCGGGTCCCGCCCGTAAAGGTCTGCCAACTGCAGGACCAGTTCGTCGCGGATAATCAACTCCAGCTCGGTGCGGTCCCGGGTCTTGCTCTGGATGGGCAGCCGGTAGAGGACGATTCTGGCGGGGATGCCGCGGCCTGCCGGGAAACTGCGTGAGAAGAGGTCCGCCCTGTCCTCCCAGGGGGTGGGGTCGGAGGGCGGCACGTCCTCGACGGCGAATTGGACGGGCTTGACCAGCTGGGGCCAACCGGCTCCCAGACGCCGAATCTGGGCCGCGGTCAGGTCGTCGAAGATCCCGCATCTGGTGCGATAGCGGGGCAGGCGGGTGCCGAAGGTGGGCCGACGAATCCCCCGGCCATGACTGTCCCGGTAGACGCTGCGGGACCAAGGCGGCTGATCGTTGATCATGACACTCACCATAGCCCCTCAACTCAGTGACAGTTTCGATTCAGGGTGTCTTGTAGCATAGAGCGATGATCGACAAGCGGATGGGAGCAATCATGGCGGAGGACGGTGCGATGAACGTGGCCTGGTGGGGCAGCCAAGACATAGGGTCCATCTGCGCACAGGCACGAGTGCTGGCCTTCGATCTGGACAATACTCTGGCGCTGTCCAAGACCCGTATGGACCAGACCATGGCCGTTCATTTCGCCGCCCTGACCCGGCTTCGGCCCGTGGCCATCGTCTCTGGCGGGCGGTTCAGCCAGTTCCGCGACCAGGTGCTGGATGCTCTGCCCGACGATACCCGTTTCGACCAGCTGCATCTGATGCCCACCAGCGGCACCCGCTACTACCGCTGGCAGGATGGAAGTTGGAATTGCGTCTATGCCCACGACCTGAGCGCCCAGGACCTGCAGGCCGCCGAGGCCAGCCTGGAACGCAGAGCCAAGCAGCTGGGCGACTGGGAGGAGCAGGTCTGGGGGCCGCGCATCGAGGATCGCGGCAGCCAGATAACCTTCTCCGCCCTGGGTCAGCAGGCCCCTGTCCAAGCCAAGGAGGCCTGGGATCCGGACAACAGCCGCAAGGATGCCCTGGCCCGGGCCGTGGCCGCCGATCTGCCCAACCTGCAGGTGCGTTCAGGCGGCTCCACCAGCGTGGACATCTCGGCCAAGGGTATTGACAAGGCCTACGCTGTGACCTCCCTGGCCAGGATACTGGGTGTGGATGTCGGCGATATCGCCTTCGTGGGCGACCGGATGGATCCTGATGGCAACGACTATCCGGCGGCCCTGGCGGGGGCCATGGCTCTGCGTGTGCGCGATCCTGCCGATGCCTTGGCCCTGATTCAGGCCATGGAGGCTGATCTGGCCTGAATCTGCTAAACCTGTCCGCAGACAATCCTGTGAACGGATAACTTGTTCATGCACATGGCCCTGATCTGCTTGTCTATCCTCTTTGTTCGAGGGTTGGCTGGGTCATATGCACAATCCTTTATCGGCATCCAGCCGTCTCAGACGGGCCGCTTATGCTGTCGCCTCGGCCATGGCTGGCTCGGCCCTGGACCTGCTGGCTCCTCGAGCCTGCGCCGGCTGTGACCGCCCGGACCTTCTGCTCTGTCCCAGCTGCAGATCCCTGCTCTTCCGGCCCCTGTCGGTGCCCGCGCCCGCCTATGCCCTAGGTCTGGCGCTGGCCTGCGCTTCATATCGTGGACCTGTCAGGCGGATCATTCTGTCCTGGAAGGACCATGACAACAGGCCCTTGGACAGGCCACTGGGCCAGGTCATGGCCGATCTGGCTCCAGCCCTGTCCAGGCTGATCGATCCTCTGCTTCGGCCCAAGTCTGCCAGGGCCATTCTGGTGGTTCCCGCCCCCTCTTCCCGCGCCTCCCTGCGAAGGCGGGGGAGGGTTCATCTGGAGCCGATCCTCCTGTCTCTGGTCCAGGCCCTGCAACGGCAGGGTCTGGCTGCCCAGGTGGAACCGGCCCTGATCATGAACTCCGTGAGAACCAAGTCTGTCCAAGCGGGCGGCCGTCGGAACCGTTCGCGTCGGCTGGCAGGCCGGATTGCGGTTGCGGATCCCTCACGACTGGCCGGTCAACCTGTCCTGGTGGTGGACGACATCATCACCACTGGATCCACCATCCGTCAGTGTGCTCGTGCCCTGGAGGCTGCAGGTGCCCTACCGCTGGCTGCCCTGGCTCTGGCGGCCGTTCCTCCAGGCCATGAGGATCTCTAGCGGGCCTGGGCCACGGCCATCTCGTCCCAGCGGGTGGTGGCCCGGGGGGAGAGCATGCCCCGGTTCATGGCCCAGTCGGCCCCTGTATCCTCGTCGCCCCGGCCCTGGCCGCGGATGCCTCCGTAGCCCACGCCCACGCGGAAGGGGCCGAAACGACGGGTGGCATCCTCCAGGACGTCCCCCAGACCATGGGTGTCCCGGGCTGCGTCCAGGCCTTCCAAGGTGTGGAAGTGGTCGGCGTCGGTCAGGTCCAGCAGAACCACCCCGGCTCGGATCCAGCGGGCGTGCGGATCCACTCGGCCCTTGAGCGCCCGGCTGGCTGCGCCGGCGATGACCAGCGGGTCGTCGCTGGGATCCTCCAGGACGACGGTCCGGCCAGCTGAGCAGAACTGCTGGGGCGCATAGGGGCTGGTGGAGCAGAAGACCCGCACTCTGCCGCACAGGCCGTGCTGTCGACGCAGGCGGCGGCAGGCCTTCTGGGCGTAGATGCTCAAAGCTTGGGCCAGGGTGGAGTAGCCCTCAATGGGGTGAGAGAACATGCGCGAGCACAGAATCTGATCGGTGCGCACGCCCCTGGCGGCATCCGCCTCGGGTTCGATACAGGGTCGTCCCCTCAATTCCAGTACGGTGCGCTGCAGCATGACGGAGAACCGATGCCGGATCAGGGAGGGATCGGCATCGCGCAGATCCAGGGCGGTGGTGATGCCCATGCCCATGAGTCTGCCGGTCAGCCGTCGGCCTACTCCCCAGACCTGGTCGACGGGCACGGATGCCAGAGCCTGGTCGCCATACTGGGACTCCACCTGGCTCCAGAGGGTGATCCCCTCGGTCGAGGGATGGTCCTTGGCCCAGTGGTTGGCCACCTTGGCCAGGGTTTTGGTAGGCGCCACGCCCACGCTGACGGGGATGCCGGTGCACCGCAGGACCGCGGCGCGCAGCTCCCGGCAGATCTGGACGGTGCGCTTGTCGTTCCAGATGCTGTCCATGAAGCACTCGTCGATGGAGTAGGTCTCCTGGTTGGGCAGGAAATGGGCCATGATGGCCATCATGCGCCTTGAGAGACTGGCGTAGAGCTCATAATTGGAGCTGCGGGCTACCACCCCGTCCTGCAGGGCCCTGTCGCGAATGGTGAACCAGGGTGTGCCATTGGTGATGCCCAAGGCCTTGGCCGGGCGGTTGCGGGCCACTACGCAGCCGTCGTTGTTGGACAGCACAACCACCGGGCGGTCGGCCAGGGAGGGGTCGAAGACGGCCTCACATGAAGCGAAGAAAGAGTTGGCATCAGCCAGGACTACCTGGCCTGTCAGAGCGGTCCCGGATGCCGGCTGGGCCGGTCTCTGCGCGCTCATGCCGACCCCCAGCCCGTGGAAGGATAGACGGGCTTCCGGCCCTGGATTCCCGTGTGCCTGCGACCGTGCGGGGTATGCCCGGGATAGGTGACCTGGGGCAGGGGAGAGCCGCTCCGAAGTTCGCCCTTGGTGTCCACCCGCTGCCAGTGATAGTTGCCGATGGCCACCCCCCAGATGACCAGTTCCTCGCCCTCCTGGGGCAGGAAGTCGGGGTAGGCGGGGTTCTCGGCCCGCAACATGGTCCGTCCTTTGCGTCTGGCCAGCCGCTTGACCAGCAGCTCGTCGTCCAGGATGGCGATGACAATGTCCCCCTCACGCGGCTCCAAAGACCGGTCGACCACCAACAGGTCCCCATCGAAGATGCCGGCTCCGGTCATGGAATCGCCGGCCACGTGGATGATGAAGGTGGCATCGGGGTGGATGATGACGTTCTGATCGAAGCTGAAGTCGCCGCTGAAGTAGTCCTGGGCCACGGAGGGGAAGCCGGCGTGGACGGCCTCCAAGGCCTGGGGGACAGGACTGGGGTGCTCTCGGAAGGGACTCAGGGCATCGACCCGGCACTCCGGCAGGGAAGCAGGGGCCGCCTCCGGCGACCCATGGATGGTAGCGACCATGGCACACCTCGAACTCGATGACATTCGAACAAATGTTCGATTTCATTATGAGCCGAAGTGCGCCTCCCCGTCAATGCGGCGCGTCGGACCCGTCAGAGTGGTCTCCGTCCCCCTCGTCCTCGTCGGGGTCACGGTGATATCTGGGCAGGGTGATCTCGAAGTCGGCTCCGCGCGGGTCGTCCACCACCTGCACCTGGCCTCCATGCAGCTGGGCCGCCCAGCGGGCGATGGACAGCCCCAGCCCGGTGCCGCCCGACTCCGTACCCGGGCCGGCCTTGCCCTTGACGAAGCGCCGGAAGATGTCGGTGCGGGCCTCGGGGGGTATCTGCGAGCCGAAGTTGACCACGTTGGTGACAATGGTCTCCTGCTGCCGGTCCTCGTGGGCCTGGATCAGCACCGTGGTGCCGTCGGCCGAGTGCTTCAGGGCGTTGCTGATGACGTTGGTGAAGAGCTGGCGCAGCCGATCCTGGTCGCCCTCCATCCTCAGGCCCTTCTCCAGATCCACCTGGATGTCGTGGGCGTGCCCGGCGTCGGCTATGGCCAGGGGCTGGAGGGTCTCGTCAATGAAGTCCCCGAAGTCGAAGTCCTCGATCTGCAGGCTGGCGGCTCCAGCCTCCATCCTCGACAGATCCAGCAGGAAGGCGATCAGGTCGGACAGGCGATGGGTCTGCTCCAGGATCCCCTCCAGGTTGGCTGGCGTGGGCTCGGTCACCCCGTCCGCCATGTTCTCCACCATGGCCTGCAGGGCCGAGACGGGGGTGCGCAGCTCGTGGCTGACATTGGCCACCATATCCCGGCGCATCTGGTCGGCGTGCTGGAGCTCCTCGGCCATCTCGTTGAAGGATTGGGCCAGGAGCCCCACCTCGTCATGGCTGGTCGTGGTGGCATGGACACGAACCGTATAGTCCCCGTCGGCCATGGCCTCGGCTGCATCCCGCATCTGCCGCAGGGGAGCGGTGAGCCCTCGGGAGAAGAAGTAGGTGATCCCCAGGGCCACGACCAGGGTCAGCGGCATGGCGATCCAGCCGCTCCAGCCCATCTTCAGCAGGAACCAGGCCATGACGAAGGCGATGGCTGTGGAGATGATGATCAGGACGCTCAGCTCCACCTTCAGCGAAGCGAAGGTTCCGATGGGCCGTTCGCGATCCACACGCGCACTCAGACCAGGCCCCTTGCGCCGGCTTTTGCCGTCCTTGCTCATGGCGTGCATCCGCGGCTGCTACCGCTGTCCCTGTTCCTGATCCTCGGGCGGTTCGAAGGCGTAGCCCACGCCGTGCACGGTGCGAATCATCTGCGAGCCCAGCTTGTGCCGCAGGGCCTTGACGTGGGAGTCCACCGTCCTGGTGCCCGAGGCATCCACCCAGTCCCAGACCTCCTCCAGCAGCTTCTCGCGGGTGAGTACGGACTTGGGCCGACGGGCCAGCGTGGCCAGCAGGTCGAATTCGGTGGGGGTCAGGTGGATCTGCTTCCCGCGTAGGGTCACGATGCGCTGGGCCGGGTCGATGACCAGGGATCCGAAGTCCAGCACCTTCTCGTTCTCGGAGTTCTTGGCGATGACCTTGGCCCGCTCCACCCGGCGCAGGAGGGCCTTGCAGCGGGCGATCAGCTCGCGCATGGAGAAGGGTTTGGTCATGTAGTCGTCGGCTCCGGCGCCCAGACCGGTCACCTTGTCGGCCTCGTCGTCCCGGGCGGTCAGAATCAGCACCGGCACCGGTCGCTCGGCCACGATCCGCTTGGTGGCCTCCAGTCCGTCCATGACGGGCAGCATGATGTCCATGATGACCAGGTCGGGCTTGATCTGGGAGGCGGCCTGCACGGCGCTGGCACCGTCCGAGGCCACCCGGGCCGTCCACCCTTCGGCGGTGATGCGCTGGGCTATGGCAGTGGCCAGGGTGGGTTCGTCCTCAACCACCAGGATGGTGCTGGGTGTAGTGTAGCGGCTTGTGTTTCTGATCATGCCTACCTCTGTTTTCGATCACTGATCCGCAAAACGATGCTCGTCATGCGGGGTGGAGCCTTGTCGGCATTCGTTCCACCACCGTCGTTTCTTCCAGAATAGTCTTCAGAGCCTCCAGGGGAAGTGTGCTCGCGGAGAATCGCGTCGTCCCCAGGCGCCCGTCAGCAAGTCCATACGCAATGGCATTATTATATGGTATTTTCTTGACTCGTTCTGGAGGGCATATGGGTTACAAGGTCGGTGACATGGTCGTCTATCCGCGTCATGGGGCCGCCAGGGTGGACGCCATCACCGAACGGACCGTCAAGGGCGTCACCCGCAAGTACCTGCAGCTGTCTGTGCTCTCCTCGGACGGACTGGTCATCAACGTCCCCGTGGAGAACGCGGCCAAGGTGGGCGTCAGAGACATCGTCGACGCCAAGGCGGTGGCCAAGGTCTTCGAGATCCTGCGCACCCCGGTGGTCGAGGAGAAGGAGATGAACTGGTCCCGCCGCTACAAGCTGAACGTGGAGAAGATCGCCACCGGCGAGGTCAACAAGATCGCCGAGGTGGTGCGCGACCTCTCCCAGCGCGACGTGGACGAGCACGGGCTGTCGGCGGGCGAGAAGCGGATGCTGATCAAGGCCCGCAAGATCCTGACCTCCGAGATCGCCCTGTCCGAGAAGCTGGACGAGGACGAGGCCCAGCGCCTGCTGGACGTCAACCTGGGTTATGCGGAACTCATGCCCGGTGACGACAAGCACCACACCAAGTCTCCCAAGGAGCCGGCCTCCAAGACCCTGGCGCGGGTGGCCCAGGAGGCCGCCAAGACCAAGGGCAAGGGGAAGACCAAGGCCAAGCGCTGAGGCCGGATTCGGTCATGGGCCATCCAAACATTGGACTGGGCTTTGACGCCCATCGCTTCGACCCGACCGGTGAGCGTCCCCTCTGGTTGGCCTGTCTGTCCTGGAATGACGGAACCCCCGGCCTGCTGGGCGATTCTGACGGCGATGCAGCCGCCCATGCCCTGATCGATGCCATCCTGTCAGCCGCCGATCTGGGCGACATCGGCACCCTGTTCGGCCTGGGATCGCAGTCCCCTGGTGCGGGCATGCATGGGGCAGCCATGCTGGAGAAGACCATGGACTGTCTGCATGGGCACGGTCGCAGGCTGCTCAACGCCTCCCTGGTCATCGTCGGCCAGCGCCCCAGAATCTCCTCCCGTCGTCACCTGGCCCAGCAGGCCATGAGTCAGGCTGTCCGGGCACCGGTTAAATTGACTGCCACCACCACTGATGGCATGGGCTTTACCGGCCACGATGAGGGCGTCGCCGTCATGGCCACCGCCCTGGTGGACTGACCGGCATCAGGCGCGCAGGGCCGCCCATCCCTTGGCCAGAGCCCAGAAGAGGGTGGACAGGGTCACGATGACGAAGCTGGGAGGGGTCGGCACCATGGCCGAGATCATCAGGCCTCCCCAGATTGAAGCCAGGCAGATCAATCCTGATAGAAGCATGGCCCGTAGGGGAGAGGCCACCAGGATGTTGGCCGTGGCCGCCGGGGTGACGACCAGGGCGAAGATGAGCAGGGTCCCCACTGCCGGTACGGCGATGGTGATGACGCCGGCCATGATGGCCATGAAGGTCAGGTTCATCAGCCCGATGGGCACGCCGCGTGCCTGGGCCACCTGCTCATCCAGGGAGCTGAAGAGCAGGGGCCGGTAGATCAGGGCCAGCAGGATCAGCAGGATTGCATCGAAGACTATGAAGCCGACGACCTGGCCCCGGGTGATGGTGAGGATGGATCCGAAGAGGATGGCCTGCATCTGCTGGGAGGCCGAGCTGGACATCCTGGCGAAGAAGAGTCCCAGACCGGTGGCGAAGGCCAGGACCGTACCCGTGGCGATCTCCCTCTGGGAGGCCCGCTTGCCCAGGGCTCCGATGACCAGTGCCCCTCCCAGAGCGAAGAGTCCCATGCCGGCAGAGACCGGCAGCCCCAGCAGGACGGCCCCTGTGGCACCGGGCAGGCCGATGTGGGCCAGGGCGTGGGCGGCGAAGGTGGAGTGTCTGGCAATGGTGAAGTAGCCCATGGCTCCGGCAGCCACGGCGATGCATAGGCCAGCCACCATGGCGTTGCGCATGAAGGGGGCGGCGAGGATCTCGGTCCAATGGGGGTCGAAGACTGGTGTGGTCATGAGTTCCTTTCCCGGTCCGTCCCGTGCAGGCGGGCCACCTGGCTGGGTTGGTAGCGATTATGGACGGGTCCGATCGGCTCGTCCATGTCGGGGGCCACGAACATGTCCCCCTGAGGAGTGGTGACCACCTCCACCTTGGTGCCGTAGAGGTGGGTGAGCAGGTCCGAATCCAGCACGTCGTCCATGCGGGCGTAATGAGGGTGCCCGTCCAGCAGGTAGACCGCCCCGGTCAGCACAGGCAGCAGCATGTTCAGGTCGTGGGCCACCACCTGGATGGACATGCCCAGACGGCTGTTGAGTTGTGCCAGCAGGTGGACGGTGGCGCGCTGCCCGGCCAGATCCAGATTGGCCAGGGGCTCGTCCAGCATGAGCAGATCAGGATCGCAGACCAAGGCCTGGGCGATGGCCACCCGCTGTCGCAGGCCGCCGGAGAGCTGGGACAGGCGCAGGTGGGCCCTGTCCTCCACACCCACGAAGCGCATGGCCGCTCTGGCGCGCTCGCGGTCCTGCCGGGTGACGGGGTGAATGCCGAAGCGGGTGCCGGTCAGCCCCAGCAGGACGGATTGTTCGGCCGTAAGGTTGGAGTCGATATCCGAGGTGTAGCTCTGTGGTACGTATCCAATGCGATCGTTGGCCTGGCCGGCCGGCTGCCCCAGGACCCGCAGGCTGCCGGCGTCCAGGGGGAGCAGGCCCAGCTCGGCCTGCATCATGCTGGTTTTGCCCGTGCCGTTGGTGCCCACGATGGCGGTCACGGTTCCCGAGGGAATGGTGAAGGTCCCCTCTGACCAGATCAGCCGCCCGGAACGGCGGATGGCGGCATGGTCGAAGACGATGCAGGCCTGCGTGGATGTTCTATCCGTGTCCGTATCCATGACTTCCTTTCCTGCACGGGCTTAAAATGGTAAACCTGCTCTTATTGAGCATGATTCTCATTATCGCTGGGGAGAGGACAGGGCGCAACTTCAGCAGTCGAGTCCTCCCAGACCGGCCATTGGACGCTGGTTCCGTTCGGGGAGGAATCTGAGCTAATCTGGCCCAGACGAATTCGACAAGGGTTTGTGCCCTCTTGGATGATGGAGACGTGTTGACTGCAGTAAAACTGGACGGGAAGGCGGCGGCTGCGGAACTCAAGGAGGACCTGCGCGCTCGGGTGGCGAGGCTGACGGCCATGGGACGTACGCCCGGCCTGGGGACCATCCTGGTGGGGGACGATCCGGGCTCGGTTAAATATGTAGAGGGCAAGCACCGGGACTGCAGCCAGGTGGGCATCAGGTCGATCAGGGTTGATCTACCCGCCGATGCCGGCGAGGAGCGGATTCTTGCTGCCGTGGATCAGTTCAACCAGGATCCTGACTGCACCGGCTACATCGTCCAGCTGCCCCTGCCCGAGGGCGTGGATCCCACTGGGATCATCGATCGCATCGATCCGGCCAAGGATGCCGACGGCATGCATCCTTACAGCCTTGGTCAGCTGGTTCTGCATACCGACGGCCAGGTGCGGACCCCCCTGCCCTGCACCCCGCGGGGGATCCTCTACCTGCTGGACCATTACGGGATAGACCTGGCTGGCAAGGATGTCTGTGTGCTGGGCCGGGGATTGACCGTGGGACGCACCATCGGGCTGCTCCTGACCAACCGCGGGGTGGATGCCACCGTGACCCTCTGTCATACCCGCACCAGGGACGTTGACACCCATCTGCGCAGGGCTGACGTGATCATCTCGGCCGTGGGCCGAGCCGGGCTGGTTGGCCCGGACCAGGTCCGCCAGGGTGCCGTTCTGGTGGATGTTGGCGTCTCCCGGATCTGGGATCAGCAGGAGGGGCGCTGGCGGATCAAGGGCGACATCGACCCGGCCGCCAGGCAGTCTGCAGCCGCTTATACGCCCAACCCCGGTGGCGTGGGTCCCATGACCCGGGCCATGCTCCTGGTCAATGTGGTTGAATCCGCCGAGCGGGCCGCCGGAATCCCTGTCTGCGACACGCCCGAGGTCTCCCGGCGACAATGACCGCGGTGTCTCCTATCATGGAGAATGTTCGCGCCTGCCGGCGGGAACGCATAACTCAATACGGAAAAATATCCACCAACTATACAAGAAACAATTTAATTAATGGCAGAGAACAAGAAGGAAGTCCCCCAGGTCGCGGTCAATGACATCGGGTCCGAGGAAGACTTCATCAAGGCAGTCGATTCCACCATCAAGAACTTCGACGATGGGGATCTGGTCGAGGGGACGGTCGTTAAGATCGACCATGACGAGGTTCTGCTGGACATCGGCTACAAGACCGAGGGCGTGATTCCCTCCCGCGAGCTTTCCATCAAAAAGGATGTCGATCCCGACGATGTGGTCCAGGTCGGTGACACCATCGAGGCTTTGGTCGTCACCAAGGAGGACAAGGAAGGCCGCCTGATCCTGTCCAAGAAGCGTGCCCAGTACGAGCGCGCCTGGGGCGACATCGAGAAGATCAAGGAGGCTGACGGCGTCGTTGAGGGCACCGTCATCGAGGCCGTCAAGGGCGGGCTCATCGTCGACATCGGCCTGCGTGGCTTCCTGCCCGCATCCCTGGTCGAGATGCGCCGCGTGCGCGACCTGTCCCCCTACATCGGGCAGAAGATCAAGGCCAAGATTCTGGAGCTGGACAAGAACCGCAACAACGTGGTCCTCTCCCGCCGCCAGTACCTGGAGGAGACTCAGTCCGAGGTGCGCGAGACCTTCATGGCCCAGCTCAAGAAGGGCCAGATCCGCGAGGGTACGGTCAGCTCCATCGTCAACTTCGGCGCCTTCGTCGACCTGGGTGGCGTGGACGGCCTGATCCACGTCTCCGAGCTCTCTTGGAAGCACATCGACCACCCCAGCGAGGTCGTCAAGGTGGGCGACAAGGTCACCGTCGAGGTGCTGGATGTCGATATGGACCGCGAGCGCATCTCGCTGTCCCTTAAGGCCACCCAGGAAGATCCTTGGCAACGCTTCGCGCGAACCCACGTGCCCGGGCAGATCGTCAAGGGCAAGGTCACCAAGATCGTGCAGTTCGGTGTCTTCGTCTCCGTCGAGGACGGCATCGAGGGCCTGGTCCACATCTCCGAGCTGGCCAACCGCCACGTGGAGAACCCCGAGACCGTGGTCAAGCAGGGCGAGGAGATCTTCGTCAAGGTCATCGACGTCGACTTGGATCGCCGCCGCATCTCCCTGTCCCTCAAGCAGGCCGACGACTCTGTCGACCCGACCTCCGAGGACTTCGACCCGGCCATCTATGGCATGCCTGCCGAGTACGACGAGGACGGCAACTACAAGTACCCCGAGGGCTTCGACCCCGAGAGCAACGAGTGGATCGCCGGCTACGAGAAGCAGCGGGAGGAGTGGGAGTCCCAGTATGCGGCCGCCCACGACCTCTGGGAGCAGCACAAGGCTTTCGTGGCCAAGGAGCTGGAGAACGCCGAGGCTTCGGCTGCCGAGGACAGCCGGTCTTCCCAGACGCCTGCCGCCGGTTCCCGCTCCCGCCGTCAGAACTCCGAGGAGACCACCAACTACAGCTCGGAGTCCAGCTCCGAGGGCACCTTGGCCTCCGACGACCAGCTGGCCGCCCTGCGCGAGCAGCTGCTCAAGGAAAAGAAGTGAGCGTTAAGCGGTAAATGGAGGGGTCCGGCCTCGGTCGGGCCCCTCCATTTGTATGTGCTGCCATAAGGTATAAGCGGGAGGTCGGGATGATACGTGTAGGATTGACTGGCGGGATTGCGGCCGGCAAGAGCACGGTGGCGGCTCGGCTGGCTCAGGACGGGGCCAGGGTCATCGATTACGATCGGCTCTCCCACGAGGTCATCGCTCTGGGCGGACCCGGCGTAAGGCCGGTGCTGGAGAGGTTCGGTTTAGGATGCGGGGACGGCCATGGTGGAGTGGACAGGTCGGCTTTGGCGGCACGGGTCTTCGGCGGGCCGACAGCCGACCAGGATCGCCGGGACTTGGACGACATCATCCATCCGCTGGTCTATGACTTGGCCGCCAAGGCCGAGCAGCCCTGGCTGGACGGCTCCGAGGTGGTGGTCCATGAGGTGCCCCTGCTGACAGAAGTGGGCTCGACCATTCCCTTTCATTTCGACAGAGTCTTGGTGGTGGAGGCTCCAAGCCAGGTGAGGATTGCGCGTATGGTGAATCAGCGGCATATGACGCCAAGCCAGGCTGTTGAGCGCATCGGTTCCCAGAGCAGCAGCAGTTCGCGACGCGCTCAGGCCGATCTGCTTGTTGACGGGTCCCAGCCTATCGAACAAATGTTCGAGTTTGTTGATAGAATATATAAAGAGCTACAGGTCCTGGCCCAGGAGTCCTCGCACAGCGACTGAGGGGCCTTAGGCGGATGACGCATCCTGGAAGGGAGTTTCATGGGGTTCAATATTGAGCGGACCGACAAGCCCTTCGTGGTCAAGTCTCCCTATAAGCCCTCCGGCGACCAGCCAGAGGCCATCGAGGAACTGGCCACGCGGATCGAGAACGGCGAGAACGACGTGGTGCTCATGGGCGCCACCGGCACCGGCAAGACCGCGACCACGGCCTGGCTGATTGAGCGTCTGCAGCGGCCTACCCTGATTCTGGAACCCAACAAGACTCTGGCCGCCCAGCTCTGCGCCGAGTTCCGCGAGCTGATGCCCGACAATGCGGTCTCCTACTTCGTCTCCTACTACGACTACTACCAGCCTGAGGCCTACATTCCTCAGACGGATACCTATATCGAGAAGGACTCCAACATCAACGACGACGTGGAGCGGCTCCGGCACGCCGCCACGGCCAACCTGCTGACCAGGCGCGACTGCGTGGTGGTGGCCACCGTCTCCTGCATCTACGGCTTGGGCACGCCCGAGGAGTACGCCGGGCGCATGCTCTTCCTGCACGAGGGGGACAGGATCAACCGGGACGACCTGTTGCGCAAGTTCGTGGACATGCAGTACAAGCGCAACGACATCGCCTTCACCCGAGGCACCTTCCGCGTGCGCGGCGACACGGTCGAGATCATCCCCGTCTATGAGGAGCTGGCCGTCCGCATCGAGTTCTTCGGCGATGAGATCGACCGCATCTCCACCCTGCACCCGCTGACCGGCGACGAGATTGCCCACGAGACCTCCGTGCACATCTTCCCCGCCTCCCACTATGTGGCAGGTCCCGAGCGGATGGAGCGCGCCTTGAAGACCATCAAGGAGGAGCTGGACTGGCGTGTGGGCCAGCTGCGCAAGCAGGGCAAGGAGCTGGAGGCCCAGAGGTTGACCATGCGCACCACCTACGACCTGGAGATGCTCACCCAGATCGGCACCTGTTCCGGGGTCGAGAACTACTCCCGCCACTTCGACGGGCGCGAGCCCGGGACGCCGCCCCACACTCTGCTGGACTTCTTCCCTGATGACTTCCTGCTGGTCATCGACGAATCCCATGTGACCGTTCCCCAGATCGGAGCCATGTACGAGGGGGATGCCAGCCGCAAGCGGACCCTGGTCGAGCATGGCTTCCGGCTGCCCTCGGCCATGGACAACCGTCCGCTGAAGTGGCCTGAGTTTCTGGACAAGGTTGGCCAGACCGTCTACTTGTCGGCAACGCCGGGCGACTATGAGATGGGTCTGTCCGACGGGGTGGTGGAGCAGGTCATCCGGCCCACCGGTCTGCTGGATCCCGAGGTGGAGGTGAGGCCTGTCAAGGGCCAGGTGGACGACCTCCTGGACGAGATCAAGGCCCGAGTGGCCCGTCACGAGCGGGTCCTGGTGACCACGCTGACCAAGAAGATGGCCGAGGACCTGACTGACTACCTGCTGGAGCGAGACATCAAGGTGGAGTATCTGCACTCAGACGTGGACACCCTGCGGCGGGTGGAGCTCCTGCGGGAGCTGCGCGAGGGCAAGATCGACGTCATTGTGGGCATCAACCTCCTGCGTGAGGGGCTGGACCTGCCCGAGGTCTCCCTG
This sequence comes from Bifidobacterium sp. B4111, assembly GCF_026537235.1. Lineage (NCBI taxonomy): Bacteria > Bacillati > Actinomycetota > Actinomycetes > Bifidobacteriales > Bifidobacteriaceae > Bifidobacterium > Bifidobacterium sp. B4111. Next base: position 614,988 of record NZ_JAFNMO010000001.1, read on the forward strand.
GTGGCTATTCTGGATGCGGACAAGGAGGGCTTCCTTCGCTCCTACCGCTCACTGATCCAGACCATCGGCCGTGCGGCCAGGAATGTGTCCGGCAAGGTCATCATGTATGCCGACGAGGTCACCGACTCTATGGACAAGGCCATCAGCGAGACCAACCGTCGCCGGGCCAAGCAGATTGCCTACAACAAGGAGCACGGCGTGGACCCCAAGCCGCTGATCAAGAAGATCAGCGACGTCAATGACATGCTGGCGAAGGAGGATGTGGACACCCAGACCCTGCTGGCGGGTGGCTACCGCAATGCCAACAAGGCTGGCAACTCCCATTTGGGTGTGCCCCTCTACGACAAGGAGGAGGCCGACAAGCGGCATCAGGAGATTCTCCAGGCTGGTCTGCCGGCTCAGGACCTTGCCGACCTGATCCGTCAGCTGAGCGACCAAATGCACACGGCTGCGCAACAGCTGCAGTTCGAGCTTGCAGCCCGTCTGCGCGATGAGATCAAGGATCTGAAGAAAGAGCTGCGGCAGATGACCGAGGCGAAAAAGTAAGTAGGCCAAAAGTAGGTTTGGCCTGTGATGCGGAGGCAAGAGCATCTCAGGCCCAACCTGCAGACCGCTGCCTGCGAGAATGCTCTGACGGGCAGACGGGGGCGATGAGCACGTCATATCTTGCCGCTAAAATCAGGTGATATGTCCGAGACACCTCTACCTTTCATGGTTGTGAGCCTGGTTGTGCTGGCCATCTTCTTCGTGGTCGATCTGTTGGTGATCGGGCGTCGGCCGCACGTTCCTTCGACCGGCGAATGCGTGAGGCACATCGGCTTCTTCGTGGTTATGGCCCTGATTTTTGGTGCTTTGATCTGGAAGGTGGCCGGTTCCAAGCCGGCCATCGAATTCTACTCGGGCTGGTTGACCGAGTACTCGCTCAGCATCGACAACCTCTTCGTCTTCGTCATCATCATGGGCAATTTCGCTGTGCCCCTGCGGCTTCAGCGCTATGTGCTCAGCGTCGGCATCACCATCGCCCTGCTGCTGCGCGGTGTCTTCATCCTGGCCGGAACGGCGCTGATCACCCGCTTTACCTGGGTCTTCTTCATTTTCGGCTTCTTCCTGCTTTACACCGCCTGGAACATGGTCTCCAGCCGAGGCAAGCAGGAGGAGTACCACGAGAATGGGCTGATCAGGGTCCTGCGCCGGGTCATTCCCATCACCAGCCACTACGACGGTGAGCACCTGCGGACCACCTTCGAGGGCAAGCGCTACTTCACGCCCATGCTGGTGGTCTTCCTGGCCATCGGCACCACTGATGTCATGTTCGCCTTTGACTCCATTCCGGCCATCTTCGGACTGACCAAGGATCCCTTCATCGTCTTCACCTCCAATGTCTTCGCCCTACTGGGCCTTCAGCAGCTCTACTTCTTGCTGGGATCCCTGCTGGATAAGCTGGAGTATCTGCCCCTAGGGCTGGCTGTGGTCCTGGCCTTCATCGGGGTCAAGCTGATCATGGAGGCTCTGCACGGCAACACGCTGCCCTTCATCAATGGCGGGCAGCCCCTGGAAGCCGTGCCGGATATACCGACCTGGGCGTCCCTGCTGGTCATTGTCCTGGCCGTAGGCATCGCCGCTCTGGCTTCGATACTCAAGAGTCGTCGTCAGTCCCTTGAAACAGACTCGCAGAGAGAAAAGTAATAAGCGATCCCTTGAACCACAAGGGATGTTAGCGCTAACGGAAAATAGTGGTTCCCATCAGGCTGAGTCTGTACAATAGAACGGTAAACAGGAAAAAGAACAGGCAGGTAGCATATGCGCAAAGCCAAGATCGTCGACACCATCGGGCCGGCTTCGGAGTCTCTGGAGAACATCACCAAGCTGGTCAAGGCCGGTATGGATGTAGCCAGACTCAACCGGTCACACGGCACCCCCGAAGATCACCTCAAGGTTTACAACAACGTCCGTCAGGCCAGCAAGGAGACTGGACGAAATGTGGCGGCCCTGGTCGATCTGCAGGGTCCCAAGATTCGTTGCGGCTGGTTCAAGAAGAACGAGCAGGGCGAAGACAAGGTCAACCTCAAGGAGGGTCAGGAGTTCATCATCACCACCGACGATGTCGAGGGTGACGAACACATGACCTCCACCACCTTCAAGGGTCTGCCCGGGGACTGCCACCCCGGCGATCCCATCCTGATCGACGACGGCAAGGTCCGCCTGGAGGTCACCAAGGTCGAGGGCAACCAGGTCTATACCAAGGTGGTCGTGGCCGGTCCTGTCTCCTCCCACAAGGGTATCAACCTGCCTGGTGTGGCTGTGAGTCTGCCGGCGCTGACCCCCAAGGACGAGGAGGACCTGCGTTGGGGCATCCGCACTGGCGCTGACATTATCGCCATGTCCTTCGTCCGTTTCGCCACCGACATCGACCGTGCCCATGAGATCATGGACGAGGAGGGTCGCCGCATCCCCATCGTCGCCAAGATTGAGAAGCCCCAGGCTGTTGAGAACCTGGAGGAGATCGTCAAGGCCTTCGACGGCATCATGGTGGCCCGCGGTGATATGGCTGTGGAGATGCCCTTCGAGCAGGTCCCCCTGGTGACCAAGCGCTGCATCGAGCTGGCCCGTCAGTACGCCAAGCCGGTCATCGTCGCCACTGAGGTCCTGGGCTCCATGGTCCATTCGCCCATCCCCAGCCGCGCCGAGGCCTCCGACTGCGCCAACGCCGTTCTTGACGGTGCCGATGCCACCATGACCTCCAACGAGACCGCCGTGGGCGAATACCCCGACACCACGGTCTCCACCATGGCCCGGATCTCCGACTACGCCACTACCCACGGCTTCGACCGCATCCCGACCATGCACAACCTGGACATGTCCAACTCGGGTGCCGTCTCTTCCGCCGCTGTGGATCTGGCCGACAAGATCAATGCCAAGGCCATCGTGGCCTTCACTCAGACGGGCAACACCGTGCACCGGATCTCTCGCGAGCGTCCGGCTGCCCCCATCTATGCATTGACCACCAATGAGCACACCTATCATTGGCTGGCCTTGAGCTGGGGTACCGAGGCGTTCCTCTGCGGGCAGGACTACCATGACTTCACTCGCGCAGACCTGATGAACTTCGTGGACTCCATCCTGAAGAAGCAGGGCAAGGTCTCCGACGGCGACTGCCTGGTGGTGCTTAGCTGCGCCCAGGGCGAGCATGAGCCAGGTAACACCGACTGCATCTACGTCCACACCGTGGGCTCCAACGAGTGATGCTCTGATGTGCCACCTGACTGTCGATTAAGTCAGTCAGGTGGATCCTCAGATCTCCAAGATGCTGATGAAGCAGTGAACCGGTGGTCTTTTCCCCATATCAATGTAGGGGGAGAGGCCACCGGTTCTTTGTGTGAGGGTGTCTGTGTCAGTGCAGGTCAGACAGTCCGATTTTGGCCCGCAGGATGGCGATGGTGGTTTTGGCGTCCAGTATGGTTCCTGCAATCACCATGTCATAGGCCTCATCCACAGTGAAGAGTCGCACATTCTGGTGGGGGGTCTCTGGTGCCAGGCTAGCCGGTTGGACCGGGGTCAGGCCCTCGGCATAGAAGAGTGTGGTGTGCTGGGTGGAGAAGCTGGGGGTGTTGATGAACCTCGCGAATTGGTTGAAGGAGGCAGCCTTGTATCCGGCCTCCTCGCGCAACCGCCTGGTGGCCACATCGATGGGGGCTTCCTTGTCATTGAGTGGATGCCCTGCCGGCAGCTCAAGGGTCCAACGGTGGGTGGGCAGACGGTACTGCTCGACCAGGGGTATCCGTCCGTCGTCGGTGATGGCCAGGACGGCGATGGTGTCTCCATGCTTCTCGCTGACGATGCTGCGATCGAAGGTCTGATTGTCGCTGGATTCAAAGGTGACTCTGTCGACGCTGAAGTAGTGGCTGTCCATAATCTGCTTGCGGGCCTTCTCCTGGACGGGGGAGGTGCGCCAAGGATCGAACCGTCGATAGATCTGAGTGGTCATCATGCTCTCCTTCGACTGCTGATGTGCCTGAATACATAACTGTCTTCATTCTAAGGCAGAATCAACACGAATAACCTTGCGTCGTCGCCAAAGTATGGTAGATTCTCTGTGGTGATGAAAAGCCCCCGTATCCCAATTGGTAGAGGAAACGGCCTCAAAATCCGTGCAGTGTGAGTTCGAGTCTCACCGGGGGCACGATAAAGCGAACCCCCATCCGTCTCTCATCGGTTTTCGCTGAAGCGCGGATGGACTTTCAGGAAACGAGGTTGAAAGTGGCTTCAGAGAGTAAGAACCGCAGCGATTCCCCCGAAGGGCGGACCGTGGTTGTGGCGGAGGACGAGGCTTTGATCAGGCTCGATACCGTCGAAGCTCTCGAGGATGCCGGCTATGACGTGGTCGGTCAGGCGGCCAGCGGCCAGGAGGCCATTGATCTGACCCGCGAGCTGAGGCCCGATGTAGTCGTGATGGACGTGAAGATGCCCGGCACGGACGGCATTACCGCCGCCACTGAGATCGGCAAGGAGAACCTGGCCCCTGTGGTTATGCTGACGGCATTCTCCCAGCAAAGCCTGGTCGAGAAGGCGGCTGATGCTGGAGCCATGGCCTACGTGGTCAAGCCCTTCGCTCCGGAAAAGCTGCTGCCGGCCCTTGAGGTGGCCATCTCACGCTTTGACCAGATCAACGCCCTGAAGGACGAGGTCACCGACATGAAGGCCCGTTTCGAAGCTCGCAAGCGGGTGGATCGGGCCAAGGGTCTGCTCATGGAGAGCATGGGCATGACCGAGTCCGAGGCCTTCCGCTGGATCCAGAAGACCTCCATGGACCGCAGGCTGACCATGCAGGAGGTGGCCGACGTGGTCATCAACAACGTGGCCAACCAGAACGACCGTTAGCCCTCCTATGGAAGACCAGACGAAGAAGCAGGACAAGGACGGCCGCATCCTGCTGGTCGTCGATGGACATTCGCTGGCCTTCCGGGCCTTCTATGCCCTTCCCGTCGAGAGTTTCACCACTTCGACAGGGCAGCCCACCAACGCGGTATGGGGCTTTGCCACCATGCTGGCGGATGTCATGGCCAAGGAGAAGCCCACCCACATGGGCGTGGCCTTTGATGTCAAGGGCGGCACCTTCCGCAATGCCATGCTGCCCCAGTACAAGGGCACCCGTGAGGCCGCCCCAAAGGAACTGCTGAGCCAGCTGCCGCTGATCCAGGACCTGCTCAAGGGACTGGGCATCACCTATATCGAAAAGCCCGGCTACGAAGGCGATGACATCATCGGCACGCTGGCCACCATGGGGGAACAGGCCGGATTCAAGACCCTGGTCCTGTCGGGCGACAGGGACGCCTTCCAGCTGGTGGACGACGACATCACCGTGCTCTACCCCGGCCACCACTTCAAGAACCTCAAGCACATGACCCCGCAGGCCATTATGGATCGCTACAAGGTGACCCCGGAGCAGTATCCCGATCTGGCCGCCATGCGCGGGGAGGGAGCCGACAACATCCCCGGCGTGCCGGGTGTGGGCGACGGTTATGCGGCCAAGTGGATCAACAAGTACGGATCGTTGGATTCCATTCTGGAGCATGCCGACGAGATCGGCGGCAAGAAGGGTCAGGCCTTGGCTGAGAACGCCGACCAGGTGCGGCTCAACCGGAAGGTCAACGCCTTGGTGCGCGACCTGGACTTGGGTGTGAAGGTGGAGGATCTGCGTTTCGGCACCATCCACACGGATCAGGTTCTGCCCATCTTCGAGCAATTGCAGTTCGGCCCCCAAACCCGCAAAAAGATTTTGCGGGGCTTCAATACGGTAGCCGATTACGATTACTCTCCAGCCTCGGCACTGGTCGATGTCAGCAACAAGCAGGAGGAGTTCGTCCAGCCCGAGCGCGATAAGGTGGAGTCTGCAGACCAGTTGCGGAACTGGTGCGAGAAGCATCTGCCGGACAAGGCCCTTTGCCGGCGCTCGGCGGACCATGTCAAGGCCATGGCCGATTCCTTGGACAAAATCAAGGACATCGGCGACTCCGACCAGAATGCCATGCGCTGCAGCGAGGCCATGAAGGAGTACTGGGTTCTCCACGCCATCGGCTGGGCCAAGCATGGCGACTATGGTCTGGAGGAGCTGGCCATTCTCTCCATGGACGGGCACGGCCTGGTCCTCATGGCAGAAGACATAGACGAAGATATGCTTGGGGCCATCCAGGAGCTGATCGACCAGCGGATCGGTACCTGCGTGGTTCATGGTTACAAGGAGCACTTGCACCTCTTGGAGAGTCAGGGGTTGCACATGCCGCTGCCTCTGTTCGACACTAAGCTGGCAGGCTACCTGGCTGAGCCCGATTTTCACGCCGACAACCTCGAGCAGGCCGTCGCCCATTTCCTGGCCATTCCCGTGGAGGAGGAACCTGAGGCCACCCAGGGGGCCCTGGCTCTGGACGGGCGAGAGGACGAGGACGAACGTCGGCGGGGGACCCGGATTCTTCGCCAGGCTCAGTACGTCATGATGGTTTCCGAGCGTCTGCAGGAGTTGATGGACGAGCGTCACCAATATGGCCTGCTGCGCACCATAGAGCTGCCCACCTCCGCAGTCCTGGCGCAGATGGAGACCGAGGGCGCCAAGGTGGACGATGCCCGCCTGAAGGAGATGCACGACCGGTTCGCCGCCGAGGCCCGCCAGGCCCAGGAAATCGCCTGGGATAGGGCCGGCAGCCGTGTCAACCTGCAGAGCCCCAAGCAGCTGAGCAAGGTGCTCTTCGACGACATGGGCCTGGTGCCCACCCACAGGACCAAGACAGGCTCCTATTCGACCAACGTCTCGGTCCTGCAGGACCTCTATATCAAGTCGGTCAACAACGAGCGTGCCAACGACTTCCTGGGGGCCCTGCTCAAGCACAGGGAGACCAACAAGCTCAAGCAGATCGTGCAGACCCTGCGCGAGGCGGTCAATCCCCGGGATGGACGGCTGCACACCACCTACGAGCAGACTGTGGCGGCCACCGGACGGCTGAGCTCGGTGGATCCGAACCTGCAGAACATCCCCAACCGGGATGCCCGGGGCCGTGAGATCCGTTCGGCCTTCGTGCCAGGCAACGGATACGAGGCCTTGCTCTCTTCGGACTACTCCCAGGTGGAGCTGCGGATCATGGCCCACCTTTCCGGGGATCAGGCCCTGATTGACGCCTTCAAGTCTGGCGCTGACTTTCATCGGTATGTGGCCAGCCTGGTCTATGACATCCCCATGGAGGAGGTCACCGGAGACCAGCGCTCCCACGTGAAGGCCATGAGCTACGGGCTGGCCTATGGACTGAGCACCTATGGCCTGGCCCAGCAGCTTAAGATCAGCCCGGCTGCGGCTGACGTGCTGCGTGCCAAGTACTTCGCCACCTTTGGCAAGGTTCATGAGTACCTGGAGTCCCTGGTGGCCGATGCCCGGGAGAAGGGCTACACCGAGACCATGTTCGGGCGGCGGCGCTATTTCCCAGGACTGCGCTCCAAGCGCCGTCCCACCCGCGAGGCCTCCGAGAGGGCCGCCTTGAATGCGCCCATCCAGGGGTCGGCTGCCGACATTATGAAGATCGCCATGATCAAGGCCAGCCGTGCCTTGTCCGATCAGGGGCTGAAGAGTCGCATCTCCCTGCAGATCCACGATGAATTGCTGGTGGAGATCGCTCCCGGCGAGACCGAAAAGGCCACCAAGCTGGTCAAGGACTCCATGGAACATGCCGTTGAATTGGCCGTACCTCTGGATGTATCCACCGGTATCGGCCAGGACTGGGAGCTGGCTGCTCACTGATCCGACATGGAGTGGCCTGGGACCAGCCCAGTAGGATCCAAGGAGGGATCGTCATGCCTGATGAACAGGATGAGGCCCAGAGGCCTTCGGCGCCCCTGGGCCAGGTGGTGGATCTGCTGGAGGGGCTCTACCCTCTGGACTACGCGGAAGACTGGGACCATCCGGGTTTGGTGGCGGGGGATCCGTCCTGGCCAGTCAGACGGATCTGGTGTGCTGTGGACCCTCGGCCTGATGTGGTTCAGGAGGCTCTGGACCACAAGGCCGACCTGCTGATCACCCACCATCCGCTCTTCTTCAGATCGGTCCACCAGGTTTCCGGCCTGGACTTCCGCGGGGATATGATAACCAGACTGGTTGAGGGTCACTGTGGGCTCTGGGTGGGGCATACCAACGCTGATGCCGCCTACCGTGGTGTGGCTCAGGCGGCTGCCGATGCCCTGGACCTGCAGGAGGCGAGACCGCTGGCTCCTCAATTGGTCTCAAACCGCGATTTGCACGCCGATCAGGGGATCCAGGTGGGTCTGGGTCGTTGGGGACGGCTTCCTAAGCCCACCCCATTTGAGGATTTGGTCCATACCGTGGCGGGCCTTTTGCCAAAGACGGCTCTGGGTGTTCAGGCGGTCGGTCCGTCCCTGGCCATGGTCTCTACAGTCGCCCTGCTGCCCGGCTCGGGGGATTCCGAGTTCGACTTGGTTCGATCCACGGGGGCTGATGTCTACATGACCAGCGATTTGCGCCATCACCCTGCCACGGACGCCTACCAACAGGCCCTCTATGAGGCCAGGATGGCCGGTCGGCCCAATCAGCCCAGACCCATGCTGATCAACACCCCACACTCGGCCATTGAGAGCCTCTGGTTCCGCTACGCCAAGGGAGACATTGCCAGGGCCCTGAAGACGGTCACCGGTGTTCGCCCGCAGGTGGAGGTTTCGTCCATCGTCACCGATCCCTGGACCATGGTGGTGCGTTGACGGCTGAGGATTGATGGTTGAGGAGGAGTGATTTCATGAGCGATGAAGCGCAGGATCTGCAGGCACGATTGGCCGCCAAACTGGATGGCCGCGATGGTCAGGGACCCAAGGGTATCGATATGACCCGCGCTCCCAAGCTGATGGATGACAGGGAGGTCTTTCGCGGCCCGATATTCGTTATCGACCAGCAGCGGGTGGCCATGTTCCGGCGTGACGGTTCCAAGGAAACCATCGACCGGCAGCTCATCCGTCATGACCCCTGTGTGGTCATCCTGGTACACGACTGCGCTGCCGATGCCTATCTGCTGACCCGCGAGTACCGGGTGGGTGCCCAGGCCTATGTCTTCGGCCTGCCGGCCGGCTTCATCGACCCGGGGGAGAGCCCCGTCAAGGCCGTCCTGCGCGAGCTGCGTGAGGAGACCGGTCTGGTGCCCGGACCTGAGGGTGCGACGGGCTCAGAAAGCCATCTGGATCCGGAGGACGGTTGGATTGATGCTGCTCCCGATGTCTACTCCTCCCTGGGTATGAGCGACGAGCTCGGCCACATCGTGGTCCTGCATCTGCGTCGCTGGCATCAAGGATCCACCGACTTCGACCCGGGCGAGCATATCCAGTCGGCCTGGGTCTCCTGGCAGGAGCTTTGTGCAGCGGGAGTCGCCGATGCCAAGGCGGTGGTGGCCATTCAGCATGAAGCCATCCGTCGCCTGCAAAAGGATTAATGTCTAGGCTTCAACGCTCGTAATTGCGCAAGCAGAACATACCGGTGGTATGATATCTTCTTGTCAGAAAAGATGGTCATGTCAGAATGATCAGGCATTGTTGCGCTGACAGGGAGAGGAGCACTGCATGGGCACGCCGAAGGATCCTGAAGGACATCGCAATCAGATCCTTGATGTAGCTCAGTGGCTCTTCCTGGAAAAGGGTTACGACGGAACCAGCATCCAGGACATCGTCGACGGCCTGGGTGGCATGACCAAGGGAGCGGTCTACTACCATTTCCCATCCAAGACGGCTATTTTCCACGCGGTCACCGAGCGTATGGCCTCGTCCTCATCCCAGGGAGACTGGCTGGGGGACTGGCCTGGCGAGACCGGGTTGGAGAAGCTGCGCAACGAGCTGATTGCCTCCTTATCGGCATACTCGCGTCTGGATGTCACCTTCTCCGCCAGAACCCTGCTGAAGAGCCCCCTCATGGTAGGGGAGATGTATCTGAAATCCATGGACAGGATTGTGGACGTGATCACCCCTGATGTCCGCGAAGGTGTGGAGGACGGCTCCATCGCCCCATGCAATCCCGAGGATCTGGCCCAGGTGCTCTACATCCTGCTCAACATGTGGATAGGGATTCGATTCTCGACCATGACCCGGGACCAGGTGGTCTCCAAGTTCACCCTGTTGGCGGATATGCTCAAGGGAATAGGGGCGCCTGTCGTCGATGATCGGGTTATTCGCGCGGCCGTGCACCTGCACGCACATCTGAAGAGCAATCCTTTGACTGCCACCAGCGGGGAGTCCACGCAAGAGGAATCTGACAAGAATCAGGATCAAGGGGTCTCTTAGAGCCGATAGATTTCTTAAGGCCAAGAGGGCTCCGGCTACTAGCAAGATTCGGGCGCTCACCGAGGAATGGTTTTTGTTTCCACCAAACATACCATCGGTATTTTTGAAGGGAGTTTTATGCAGGTGCTGAAGGCGGACGGTATTGTCCAAGTATTTGAAGGCAGGGAGGTGCTGTCCGGACTGGATTTGACCCTGGAGCAGGGCGAGATTCTGGGCTTGCTGGGTGCCAACGGGGCTGGCAAGTCCACGCTGTTGAAGATCCTGACCGGAGGCCTGTCGGCGGCAGAGTCTGTTTTCTAGGGAGGCCTCTCCGCGAAGACTATCCGGGCAATCTGGCCAGAATGGGAGCGTCCATCAACGAGCCGGTCTTTTATGAGTCCCTCAGCGCTAGGGAGAATCTTGAAATTGATCTGACCTACCTGGCATTGGCAGACCGGGAGCATAGGGATGCCAAGCCTACCGGGATCAGCCATCTTTTGGAGAAGGTCGGATTGGCCGCCGATTCAACTACTCCTGTCGGCAGGTATTCCATGGGTATGAGGCAGAGGTTGGTCCTGGCCAGGTGCATGGGCCATCATCCTGACCTTTACCTACTGGACGAGCCGCTGAACGGACTGGACCCTGTGGCCATCGAACAGCTGCGAGACAGCCTGCGAAGCCTGGCAGCCCAGGGGAGTGCAATCCTCTTTTCCAGCCACATTCTCTCCGAGGTGTTGCGCACGGCCGACCGCGTAATGGTCGTGGCGGACGGCAGAATCAGCCTACAGGCCAGCGTGCCGGAACTGCTCAATCAAGGCCAGGAGGTCGCCGAGCGAACCCTGGTCAAGGCCATGGAGGGCTGATATGAAGACGCTGCTGAAATTAGAGCTGAAAAAGACCAGGCTATGGCCCTGCATCTTCGGAGGGCTGGCAGTAGTGGCCGCAGCCTTGGCCATCGGAGGCATGTTCCTGGCCATTGGCCACACAAGCGGCCGGTCAGACCCTCGGCTGTCCAGTCTGGCCTTCGTGCTGCAGATGGCCATGGTCATCCTTCTGGTGGGCTTCTCCCTGGTGGCTGCTGCCCTCTGCAACCTGGTCTTCATTGAGCCCTATACGTGGAGGAACCTGGCGCTCACCCTCTCATGCCCGATATCGCGAGGTCGAATCCTGTTGTCTAAGCTGGTTTTCGTCGGCCTCTTTACGGCGCTCTCCTACTTGGTTGGGACGGCCATCACCCTGACTGTCATCTTGCTGATCGACCGTCTTGTGGGTTCGCTTGGAACGGGCTCGTCAGGCAGTCTGCTTGGACAGGTTCTCCTCATGCTGGTTACCAGCCTTGCCGGACCTGGTGGGGTTGGTTGGCATCGCCCTTTCTATAGGCTTCTGGAAGCGCTCGCTGCCCATCATGTTCGCAGTCCTGCTTCTGCTGGACGCTGTAGTGGGCAACCTGCTCTCCCTCTCCCCGCCACTGTCTGCTCTGCTGCTTCTGATTATCTTTCTGGCCTCCCTGCCGGCCTGGTGGCTGCTTCACCGGACCCTCATGAAGATCGAACTGCCCTGATCGACGGCCGACCATGCAGGAGCTTCTGAAGAACAAGCCTTTCGTGACCATGTTTCTGGCCAGTCTCTTGAATACGGTCGGAGGCGAGCTCTTCAACATCGTCTTCATCGTCTATGCCCAGACCATGCCCTTTGCCGGACTGGCCGTCTCCATAGCCTCAATGGCCTGGGTGGCTCCAGCCCTGACGGCCATTCTGACCGGATACCTGGCCGACAGGACCATGCACAAGACGCGGATGCAAGTGGTGATCAAGCTGGTTCAGGTGTGTATCTATCTGGTTATGGCCATAATGATCGGCAGGTCCAAGAGCCTTCCCGTCTTCCTGCTGCTGGTGGCCGTGGATATGACATCTTCCATGCTGGAGGGGTATGCAGGCAGTCTGTGGATGCCGGTTCTCAAACATCTGGTTCAGCCGGGCCAGCTTCACCAGGCTACTTCGATCACCTCTGCTACCTCCAGCGTTGCGGCTGTCATCAGTGCAGGTGGAGGCGCAGTGTTAATTGCCTTCCTGGGTAACAGTTTCGCTATATTTGCGCTGATCAACGCCCTCACCTTCCTTCTGGCGGGGATTCTCGTTGCTGTTGGCTATAGGGAATTCGTCAGGGCGGAGGTCTCAGTTAATGGCTCGCCTGTGGGCAAGCATGTGGGACTAGCATCCAGCCTCCATGTGACCTTGGGGGAGTTCCACCACTCCGCCTTTCTGGTCCTGATGGTGGGTTTCGGATGCATGGTCAACCTTCTGGGGACGGCCCTGCAGCCCCTGCTCAATCTGGGGCTTATCTCCAGCCCGAGGTCTGGTGGGGAAGCTACGGAACGACTATTGCCGCCGTCAACGGCATCTCCTCCCTGGGACTCATCCTCGGTGCACTCATTGCTGCGGATCCTCTCAGGCGGTTACCCATGGCCCACCTGCTGACCGGTGTCATGGCCGCAGCTGCTGTGGTAGGGGTCAATCTGGTCTGGCTGCGCATTCCTGCCCTACTGTTCTTTCCTCTCCTGGCCATGAACTATCTTCTGGGCAAGATCAACCCTAGGTTCATGACCATGCTCATCAGTACGGTGGCCGAGGACCACTTGGCCGCAACTATGGGAGTGGTACAGACTGTCATGATGATCGGGGCGCCTCTGGGGCAGATGGTCTTTCTGACGCTGGGTAATCTGGTCGGCATCCCCATCACCATGTCCATTTATGCGGGCCTGACGGGCCTTTTTGCTCTGTCGATTTTCTCTACGGGATTGCTGGGCATGAATGCCAAGGATCCGACTCCCGAAATGGGACGAAAGCAAAAGTCGGGCTAGCCGGATTTGAACCGGCGACATCCTGCACCCAAAGCAGGCGCGCTACCAAGCTGCGCTATAGCCCGGCGCCCATCGCTGTCACTGCATGGGCACAATGTATCAATATAGCACACGGTCGGGTCCCGGCTGGTCCTGCGAGGATGAGCAGGGAGCGCGAACAGCTCTGCGCCTGCGGTTACCATGGTGACCATGACAGTGGAAGAGATATGGGCGGCACCGCAGGCTGATGGCCCCTTGGATGCAACGGTGACCATACCGGGGAGCAAGTCCCTCTCGAACAGGTATCTGATCCTGGCGACCCTGGGAAGTCGTCCGGTCAGGCTGACTGGTCTGCTCAGATCGCGTGATACGGACCTGATGATTGGGGCCCTGGAGGCCCTCGGCGTGGATTGTCGGGTTGATCCGGACGACCCTACGAATGTAACGGTCATTCCACCGTCAGGCGGACGTTTCCGTGGCGGCGCCCGGGTAGACTGCGGACTGGCTGGAACCGTCATGCGCTTCGTGCCGGGCCTAGCCATGCTGGCTGATGGCCCCACGCACTTCGATGGAGACCAGCAGGCCTATCGGCGTCCCATGAGGCCTCTCTTGGACGGCCTGACCCAGCTGGGAGCCAAGATCGAGTACCTAGGCCAGGAGGGCTTCCTGCCCTTTGTGCTCACACCCCCGAATCGCCTGGTGGGCAGGGAGGTGACCATAGACTCCTCGGCATCCTCGCAGTTCATTTCCGGCCTCCTGCTGCTGGCTGCCAGAGCTGATGGCACTATGACCATCGTCCACTCTGGTCAGCATCTGCCCAGTCTTCCGCACATCGCCATGACTGTTGAGGATCTGCATCAGGCTGGAGTCCAGGTTCAGGCCAATCCTGATCGTTGCAAGTGGAGCGTTGAAGGCAGGGGATCTGCTGGGACGCAGCTGCCCGATCGGGTCCAGGTGGAGCCCGACCTGTCGAATGTGGCTCCCTTCCTGGGAGCAGCCCTGATAGGAGGCGGGCAAGTCAGTGTGCCCAACTGGCCAGAACGGACCACACAGCCAGGTGGCTTGCTGCCCGGGTATCTGAAAACTATGGGCGCGAAGGTAGACATGGTTCCCGACGGTAAGGGTAGCGCCACCTGTCGGGTGACCGGGGGGGAAGCCATTCATGGACTCGGCGACTTCGACCTGTCCCCAGCAGGGGAGATCGTTCCCTCGATTGCGGCCATCCTGGTCTTTGCCGATGGGCCCAGCCGCCTGCACGGCATTGACCACCTGCGCGGTCATGAGACCAATCGGCTGAAGGCACTGGCCACCGAAATCACCAGAATAGGCGGCCAGGCCCGTGAGCTGGACGATGGCCTGGCCATCGAGCCCGTGCCTGTGCACAGTATGCATGGGGCCGTCATGGAGACCTATGCCGATCATCGCATGGCCACCTTTGCCGCCATGATCGGGCTCAAGATACCTGGCATCCGAGTGCGTAATATCGGCACCACGGCCAAGACCATGCCCGACTTCCCGGGTATGTGGAAGCGGATGCTGGCAGACGAGGGTCAAGGCTGAGCTACAGCGATTCGAGCGAAAGGAGCCGTGTTATGAGCGTCGAAGCTGAAAGGCAGACCTGGCAGGAGGATCTGGACCTGGCCATCGCCATGGTTGACCAGGCGGATCAGGTCACCATGGGCTACTTCAAGTCGCCGGATCTTCACGTGGAACGCAAGTCGGACAATACCCCGGTCACCCAGGCTGACAGGGAGGCGGAGGCGGTGATTCGTCGCGTGCTGGCTCGGGCTAGGCCGGACGATACCATCTATGCCGAGGAGCTGGGAAAGCAGGAGTCCAACGGCAGGCGGTGGATCATCGATCCGATTGACGGGACCAAGAACTATGTGCGCGGGGTCCCCGTCTGGGCGACCCTGATCGGCTTGGAGGTAGACCACCAGATGGTAGTCGGCGCGGTATCGGCCCCCATGCTGGGCACCCGTTGGTATGCTGCGCAGGGTCAGGGAGCCTACATGGCGCGCCAGGGCGAGGCCCCCAAGGCCATCCACGTATCAAGAGTGGATCGGATGGAAGACGCTTCCATGTCCTTGTCGTCGCTGACAGGGTGGAAGGCCATAGGCCGCCGGGAGCGGCTTCTCGACCTGACTGACCGGATCTGGCGTCTGCGCGGATTCGGCGACTTCTGGCAGTACATGCTCCTGGCCCAGGGTGCCATTGATCTGGCGGCCGAACCGGAGCTGGACCTCTATGACATGGGTGCCCTGGTCCCCATCGTGACCGAGGCAGGCGGCAGCTTTACCGATCTGGCAGGCAACCCGGGTCCATGGGGTGGCAATGGTCTAGCTAGCAACGGTCTTCTGCACAAGGAGGCATTGGCGGCTTTGGGGGACTGACCTAAACGATATATAGAAAAAGGTCGGTGACCACATGCATTGCTGTGGTCACCGGCCTCTTTCTGCTCCTAGGACCAGGTTCCTAGAACCAAACCTTGAACTCAATCATCCCTTATTCAATCATCAATCAGATTGAGGGGACAGGTCCGGTTAACGGTCAGGCCTGGAACTTGTTGCCGTAGGCATCGCCCTGGCTGGCGACGACCTCGGCCTGGCGGGCGATGGAGAGCTCCTCGTTGGTGGGGATGACGCAGACGGCGACCGTGCTGTCAGGAGCGGAGATGATCCGGGCCTCCTTGGACCGCTGGTCGTTCTTCTCCTGGTCCAGCTTCACGCCGAAGGGCACCAGCTGCTCGATGACCCGGCGGCGCACAATCTCATCGTTTTCGCCCACGCCGGCCGTGAAAGTAATGGCATCCAGGCCGCCCATCTGGGCCGTGTAGTTGCCGATGTAGCCGACGATGCGGTGAACGTAGATGTCCAGGGCCAGCTTGGCATCCTCGTCGCCCTCGGCGATCAGCTTGTGGACCTCGCGCATGTCGCCATGGCCGGTCAGGCCGGTCATGCCGGAGCGCTTGTTGAAGAGGGTGTCCAGCTCATCCACGCTCATGTGGGCGTTGCGGATCAGGTGGAAGACAACGGCAGGGTCGATGTCGCCGGTGCGCCCGCCCATGACCAGGCCCTCCAGAGGGGTCAGGCCCATGGAGGTCTCGACGGGATGCCCGGAGACCTGTGCCGAAGCGGAAGCCCCGTTGCCGATGTGCAGGACAATCTGCCGCAGGCCCTCTGCAGGCTTGCCCAGCAGGCCGGGAACCAGCTGGCCAACGTACTGGTGGCTGGTGCCATGGGCGCCGTAGCGACGGATGTGGTACTGCTTGGCGATGTCCTTGTTGAGGGCGTAGGTGGAGGCCTTCTTGGGCAGTTCGAAGAAGAAGGAGGAATCGAAGACGAAGACCTGGGGGGTCTGCGGCATCAGTCGGCTCATGACCTCGGCGCCTTCAGCCTCGGGTCCGTTGTGCAGGGGGGCCAGCACGGCCAGATCCTTGACCTGGCTCAGGGTCTTCTTGGTCAGGAGAGCGGGCTTGGGGAAGATGGCTCCACCCTGGACGACACGGTGGCCGACGGCGATGATGCCGGCCTTGTCCAGATCAGGGCCATACTCCTTGAAGAAGCCCAGGACACGCTTGAGCCCGACCTCATGGTCGTGGATGGGCTCCTCAAGCTCGTGTTTTTCGCCGTTGACCTCATGCTTGTAGTGGCCGTCGGTGGGCTCGCCGATCTTCTCGACCAGACCCGAGGCCAGGCTCTGACTGGTCTCCAGATCGACCAGCTGGTACTTGATCGAGCTTGAACCCGAATTGATGACTAGGACGGTTTTCGCCATTGGGGCATCCTCCTGATGTGCTTGTATAGAGCCAGTGCTCCTCAATCAGTCTTCAAGATTACTCGTCGGCCCTTACAAGCCGCGGTATATAGCCAGGCCGACATGGTTTTGGGGCTGCTACCGGAACCTTCTAGAGATAGGATCCAGCAGCAGCCCCAGAGGTTCATAAAGACCTTATAGGGACGGCGATCAGTCCTGGGCCTCGACGGCGGTCAGAGCCACGGTGTTGATGATGTCAGCCACCAGAGCGCCGCGCGAGAGGTCGTTAACCGGCTTGTTCAGCCCCTGCAGGACCGGTCCGATGGCCAGGGCACCCGAGGTGCGTTGTACGGCCTTGTAACCGATGTTGCCGGCGCTCAGGCTGGGGAAGACGAAGACGTTGACCGTTCCGGCGACCGGATCGCCCTTGGCCTTGGTGGCCGCCACAGTGGGGGACCAGGCCGCGTCGAACTGGATGGGGCCCACGATGGGCAGGTCCGGCGCCTTCTCCTTGGCCAGGCGGGTGGCCTCTTCCACCAGGTCCACATCCGGGCCCTTGCCTGATCCCAGGGTGGAGTAGGAGAGCATGCCTACTCGCGGTTCCACGCTGAAGGAGCGGGCCGTCTGGGCCGACTGAATGGCTATGTCAGCCAGCTGTTCGGATGACGGGTTGAGATTGATGGCGCAGTCGGCGAAGACCGCCACATGGTCGGGGAAGCACATGAGGAATGCTCCGGATACCAGCGAGGCACCCGGCTTGGTCTTGATCACCTGTAGGGCTGGGCGGACCGTATTGGCGGTTGAGTTGATGGAGCCGGACACCAGGCCGTCGGCCTTGCCAAGCACCACCAGCATGGTGCCGAAGTAGGAGGGATCGGCCAGCTGCTTGCGCGCTTGCTCCGGGGTCATGCCCTTCTTGGCGCGCAGCTGGCAGAGGCGATCGACCATGGGTGCCAGCACCTGCTCGTCGTCCATGGGCTGGAAGGAGGCCTTGTCCAGGTTGTTGAGGCCAAGCTCCTTGCCGCGGGCCAGAATGGAATCCTTGTCTCCCACGATGATCAGGTCAACGATGTTGCGGGCCAGCAGGTAGTCGGCCGCCTTGATGATGCGGTCCTCGCCGCCTTCGGGCAGGACAATGGTCTTCCTGTTGGCCTTGGCCTTGGCCAGCAGATCGTTCTGGAAGGCTACAGGCGTGGTGGCCTTGGGGCTGGCAGCGTCGGCGGCCTTCAGCACCTGGTCGACGTCCACCTCCTGCTGGAATGTCTGGCTGGTGGCCTGGCGGGCCTGATCGGCGGACGGATCCGTGTCGAAGTCCATCTTGGAGACGGTCCAGGTCGGCAGATCATACTCTTGGAAGGCCCGAGCAAGAGGTGCCTTCTGCTCAGACTGGCATCCGGTGATGAAGATCCCGGCAAGCACGGCTCCCTGGGCCTCGATGGTCCGGCGGCAGGCAGCCACGGTCTTCATGACCTGGCCGGGTTCCCTGCCGATGGTGCAGACGGCCAGCATGACCGGGGACCTCAGGTCGGCGGCGATCTGTGCATTGAGAGCAAACAGGCCGGGGTCGAAGAGCTTTGAGGCATCGCTGCCCACGATCAGGACGCGCTCTGGATGGGTGGCCTCCACCAGACCGTCATAGGCGTTGAGGACATCGGCCCGGGTCTGCATGGTGTCCTCAGTGGCGTGCCCAGGGCACTTGCCACGGCAGATCTCCGGATCCGTGCCGGGGAATGAACTGGCTGCAACCAGTTCCGGGGTCAATGGGTGCTTCCTGCAGGCGATTGGCCTGAATACGGCCGTTTTGGCTTTGGCGCTCAGGGCCTTGGTCAGGCCGTAGGCCACGACATTGCGGCCGTTGGCGGCTTCTGGGCTGATGATGGTGATGCTTGCAAGACTCACTGTGTCTTCTCCTGTCCGGATGTGGTTGCCTTGATGACTGCTTTGTTCACAACCTTGTCCAGTATACAGAAACCGCCCGCCATGCGGGCTGCGCATGACGGGCGGTTTCAGGGTCGGATCAGCGTATCACTCGTTGTCTCCGGCGGTCGCGGCGGTGGCGGAGATGGTCTCCTGGCCGGCGCGGTTGGCATCGGGCCAGACCCAATCGGTGTAATCGGGGTGGTCGTAGCCCTTGTCCACGGCGAACTGGAAGGCCTCGTCGCGGAACTTGGTCCACTTGTCGATCTGGTCGGCGTACTTGCCGGCATCCACCAGCTTCAGGGCGGAGGCGGCCAGGCACCAACGATCCATGTTGTTGACGCGCACCATGTCGAATGGCGTGGTGGTGGAGCCCTGCTCCTCGTAGCCGTGCACGGAGAAGTTGTCGTGGTTGGGACGTCCGTGGATCAGGCGGTAGATGGAGCCGGGGTAGGCGTGGAAGGCGAACAGGACCGGCTTGTCCTTGCTGAAGAGCTCGGTGAACTCCTCGTCGGACAGGGCCTGATCGTTCTCCTCGGTGTCCTGGATCTTCAGCAGGTCGACCACGTTGACGAACTGAACCTTGAGGCCCAGCTTCTGCAGCATGTCGTCGGCGGCCAGGGCCTCCTGGGTGGGGATGTCGCCCGCGGTGGCGATGACGACATCAGCATCCTCGGCATCCTTGGCGTTGGAGGCCCAATCCCAGCGGGCGGCCCCCTTCTCCAGCTCGGCGGCGGCCTCGTCCACGCTCTGGTAGGTGGCGGCGGGCTGCTTGCCGGCGAAGATGGCGTTGATGCAGTTGGTCGACTTGTAGCAACGCTCGCCCACGTTCAGCAGCATGTTGGCATCGGCGGGGAAGTAGATGTTGACCACGTGATCGTTGTTGAAGTTCTTGTTCAGCAGGATGTCGACGAAGCCGGGATCCTGGTGGGAGAACCCGTTGTGGTCCTGACGCCAGACGTGCGAGGTGACCAGGAGGTTCAGTCCGGCGATGGGCTTGCGCCACGGGATTTCGCGGACGGTGGCCTCCAGCCACTTGGCGTGTTGGTTGATCATGGAGTCGATGACGTGCACGAAGGACTCGTAGGAGCTCCAGATGCCGTGGCGCCCGGTCAGCAGGTATCCCTCCAGGAAGCCTTCCATCTGGTGCTCGGAGAGCTGCTCGATGACCTGGCCGGTGTGGGCCATATGCTCGTCGGTCAGCTCCGACAGGTAGTCGGCATCCCACTGCTTGTTGGTCACTTCGTAGGCAGCGGCCAGACGGTTGGAAGCCGTCTCATCGGGCCCGAAGATGCGGAAGTCGGTGGGGTTCTTGGCCAGTACGTCGCGGGTGTAGTAGCCCAGGACGCGGGTGGCCTCGGTGGCGCCCCAGCCGTGGCCGTGCTTCTTGATGTCGATCTCGTAGTCGTGGATGTCAGGCAGCTCCAGCGGCTTGAGCAGCCGGCCGCCGTTGGCGTTGGGGTTCTCGCCGATGCGCAGGTCGCCCTTGGGCATGAAGCTGGTGACCTCGGGACGCAGGGTGCCCTTCTCGTCGAAGAGCTCCTCGGGCTTGTAGGAGGCCAGCCAGTTCTTGAGGATCTGGAAGTGGGCCTCGGTGTCGCGGGCGGAGGTCAGCGGCACCTGGTGGGCGCGCCAGGATCCCTCGGTCTTCTTGCCGTCGATGAACTTGGGGCAGGTCCAGCCCTTGGGTGTGCGGAAGATGATCATGGGGTAGAAGGGACGGGTCATGTCGTCGGTTTCGGCCCGGGCCTTGATGTCGCAGATCTTGTCGAAGACGGTCTCCAGCATGTCGGCGAAGCGGCGGTGGATGGACAGATGGTCCTCGTCGTCGAACCCTGCAACGAACTCGAAGGGCTCATAGCCCATGCCATGGAAGTACTCATGCAGCTCCTCGTCGGAGATGCGCGAGAGGATGGTCGGGTTGGCGATCTTGTAGCCGTTCAGGTGCAGAATGGGCAGGACGATGCCGTCGGTGCGGGGGTTGACCAGCTTGTTGGACTGCCAGCCGGTGGCCAGAGGGCCGGTCTCGGCCTCGCCGTCGCCCACGATGCAGGGTACGAAGAGGCTGGGGTTGTTCATGATGGCGCCATAGGCGTGGGAGAGGGCATAGCCCAGCTCGCCGCCCTCGTGAATGGATCCGGGGGTCTCAGGCGCGAAGTGGGAGGGGATGCCGCCCGGGTAGGAGAACTGGCGGAAGAACTTCTGCAGGCCGGCCTCATCGTTGGTGATCTTGGGGTAGTACTCGCTGTAGGTGCCATCCAGGTAGGACTGCGAGGTGCCGGCGGGGCCGCCGTGGCCGGGGCCCATGATGATCACGGTGTTCTGCTGATGGTCGGCGATCAGACGGTTGATATGGCCCAGCAGGAAGTTCAGGCCGGGGGTGGTGCCCCAGTGGCCGACCAGACGATGCTTGACATCCTCCCGAGTGAAGGGCTCCTTCATCAGGGGGTTGCTGCGAAGATAAATCTGTCCGATGGAAAGATAGTTGGCCGCCCGCCAATACTTGTCGACGGCCTCGAGGGTCTCCTCGGCGATTGGGGTCTCCAGCTTCGCCCAAGGGGTGCCGATAACAGGATTCGTCATGTGTACTCCTGCACTATAGTGCGATTGTTTATTTACTTCGGTTACGGGCTCGTACGGTGTCATTTCAGGCATCCGTCGGGTTCGTACCCAATGCCTACATGGTACGTGAACGAGCAGACTTTTCTGAACGTTTTCTTGCAGTGTGTGTTCGCTCTTGTGAGAAAATGCGAGGGAATTGTCTGCTTGCAGACAGGAATTTCCGCCGGGGGTGCCGATGAGGGCTCAATGACGGTAGCATTGTCGAAAACTGCAACCATACTGGACTTGTCCGAGAGCGTTGAATCGTCGCTTCCGGACATCCGTGGCAGATACAGCATACATATATATAAGGAGTCTTATGGCACAGGGTCCCGTCCTGGTGGTCGATTTCGGTGCGCAGTACGCCCAGCTGATCGCTCGTCGAGTCAGGGAGGCGGGGGTCTACTCCGAGCTGGTGCCTCATTCGATGAGCCTGGATCAGATGCTGGCCAAGGATCCAAAGGCGGTCATCCTCTCCGGCGGACCGGCCTCCGTCTACGTGGACGGGGCGCCGACCATCGACAAGAGGATTTTCGAGGCGGGTGTGCCCGTGCTGGGCATCTGCTACGGCTTCCAGGTCATGGCCCATGAGCTGGGCGGCGAGGTGGACAAGGCGGCCCTGGGGGAGTACGGCAAGACCGAGGCCTTCATCGACAGCGCCAAGGGAATACTGCAGGATTCGCCGGCGCGGCAGGATGTATGGATGAGCCATGGCGTCGCCGTCAACCGTGCGCCCGAAGGCTTTGAGGTTTTGGCGCATACCGAGGGTGCTCCGGTGGCGGCCATGCAGGATCCTTCCCGGGGGCTGTACGGGGTCCAGTGGCATCCCGAGGTCACCAACACCCCTCTGGGGCAGGACCTGATCGACCGCTTCCTGCATCAGTGCGCCGGACTGCCGTCGGATTGGAACGCCTCGGGTATCATCGAGCAGCAGGTGGAGAAGATCCGTCGCACGGTGGGTGACGACCAGGTCATCTGCGGCCTGTCGGGCGGCGTAGATTCAGCCGTGGCGGCCGCTCTGGTCCACCGGGCCGTCGGCGACCAGCTGACCTGCGTCTTCGTGGATCATGGGCTCTTGCGTAAGGGGGAGGCCGAGCAGGTCAAGCATGATTTTGTGGCCGCCACTGGCATCAAGCTGATCGCCGTGGATGCCTCGCAGGACTTCCTGACTGCCCTCAAGGGCGTTTCCGAGCCTGAGCGCAAGCGCAAAATCATCGGCGAGAAGTTCATCCGCACCTTTGAAAAGGCCCAGCGGCAGGTGATCGAGGAAGCCGGCAAGACCGGCAAGGAGGTCAAGTTCCTGGTGCAGGGCACGCTCTATCCGGACGTAGTCGAGTCCGGCGGCGGAGACGGAGCGGCCAATATCAAATCCCACCACAACGTGGGCGGTCTGCCCAAGGATGTCAAGTTCAAGCTGATCGAGCCCCTGCGCACCCTCTTCAAGGATGAGGTCCGGGCCATCGGCACCGAACTGGGCCTGCCTGACCAGATCGTCTGGCGTCAGCCTTTCCCGGGCCCCGGTCTGGGCATCCGCATCATCGGCGAGATCACCCAGGAACGCTTGGAGACCTTGCGTGAGGCCGATGCGATTGCCCGTGAAGAGCTGTCCAAGGCTGGGCTGGATCGGCAGATCTGGCAGTGCCCGGTGGTGTTGCTGGCCAATGTGCATTCAGTAGGTGTGCAGGGCGACGAGCGTACCTATGGTTCGCCGATCGTGCTGCGTCCGGTCTCTTCCGAGGATGCCATGACTGCCGACTGGACCCGTCTGCCCTACGACGTGCTGGCCACCATCTCCACGCGCATTACCAACGAGTGCCCGGGCATCAACCGCGTGGTCCTGGACTGCACCTCCAAGCCTCCGGCAACCATCGAGTGGGAGTAGGCTGATAGGGTTTTGACCTGCATTTTTGAGTGCCGCACTGTGCCGCTGAGTTTCGTTTCGTACGAGAGTCATGGCAAAGCCGCCAGCGATGTTGGTGAGTAAATACGATAACCGAGCCTCCGTTCCCGCGTTGGGACGGAGGCTTTTTCTTTGTCGTTTTACTCCCTTTCACCTGCGATTTCGCAATTTACTCCCCCGTGTTTCAAGACGGCAAGGCACGGTGCGGCATTCGGAGGAACGGGAGTAAGGATTCATCCCAAGTGAGTAGACGCGCGATTTTTGTCTCCGAGAGCCAAACGGGGCCGTTTCGGGGCCTGTGAAACTCAAATCGAACTCAATAGGCTTTTCGGCGGTCTTCTCACAGCGTTTTCCCAGGTGGTTAATGGGGAGTAAAGAATCTCGCCGCCTCAATGAAAACGGGAGTAACCAGGGGAAATGCCGCGGCGTACTGCCGCGTGCCGCCGTGTAAGCCACCGCGTCATTTACTCCCCAGGTGCGCCGGAAATGCCTTGGCATGCAATGGGGAGTAAAAACTCAGCTTACGCAGGCCCGAGCGGCGCTCGCCGCCTGGTCCACCGTCCTGATTCGGTTGCGTTGATCGCGAAATGCGGAGAGCCGCTACAGCGAGGCTTTCCAGTCCTCGTATTCGTCGGCGTCGATCTTGCCGTTTTCGAGCTGCGCGCGCTTCTCTGCCCACAGTTCGATCGCCATCGCGGCTTTGGGCGCGTGCGGCGCCTTGGGGTTCAGGGAGAGGCCCGTGCCGTCGGCTGCGGGCACGATGCCGAAGGAGTCCTCGAGCCGCACGAGCAGCGACATGAGGTCGCCCGCAGTCTCGACGCCGTAATCCTTGAGGGCGTTGACGGACACGCCGAGCGCCGCGGAGATGGACTCGAGCAGCTCGGGCTTCACGGCGCGGATGCCGCTCTCGTAGTGGCGCACGGCCCCCTCGGTCAGGCCGACCGCCTCGGCGAGCTGCGCCTGCGTCATGCCGCGCGACTTGCGGTACCGCCTTATGTTCTCGCCTACGGACATGAGCCCTCCTCCTGGAATTACGTACCAGCACATCTTATCAGCGTACGCAAATGTACGCAATTCTATTGACAGTACAGATATGTACGTTTACTCTGAATCTGTGAAACGTACGTATCCGTACGCCATTGATTGGAGGAGCCATGGACGAGAAGGTGGCGAAGACGCCGAGGCCGCACATGCTGGACGCCGACGAGGTCGCGGAGCTGCTGAGGATCAAGAAAGGCAGCGCCTACGAGGTGATCAGGAAGATAAACGCCGAGCAGGAGGCGCGCGGGCGCGTGGTCATCCGCGGGCGCGTTCGAAGCGACGTCTTCGACGCCCTGTACTTCCCGGAGGTGGACTGACATGCCCGTGTACAAGGACGACGGCAACGGCACGTTCTACGTGCAGTGCTACTACCGCGACGCCCGCGGCTCGAAGCGCCACAAGACGAAGCGCGGCTTCTCCTCCGAGGTGGAGGCCGCAGTGTGGGAGAGCCAGTTCAAGAGCCTTAACGGCGGGGCCATGGACATGACGTTCTCCGAGTTCGTCGAGGTGTACGCCTCCGAGGTGAAGCCGCGCATACGCGAGCACACGTGGATCACCAAGGAGTACATCATCAACGACAAGCTCGTGCCGTTCTTCGGGGACATGCGCATGTGCGACGTGAGGCCGATCGACGTCATCAGGTGGCAAAACGAGCTCACCGAGCACCGGGACGCCGACGGGAAGCCCTGGGCACCGACGTACCTGCGCACAGTGAACAACCAGCTCAACGCCATCTTCAACCACGCCGAGCGCTACTACGGCCTCAGCGACAACCCGGTGCGCAGGGTCGACAAGATAGGCTCGAAGAAGGGCGGCGAGATGCAGTTCTGGACCAAGGACGAGTACCTGAGGTTCAGCGAGGCCGTCATGGACAAGCCTCTCTCATTCCACGCCTTCGAGCTGCTTTACTGGACGGGCATACGCTGCGGCGAGCTCCTGGCGCTCACGCCGTCCGACTTCATGCTGGAGAGCTCGCGGCTGCGCATCAACAAGTCGTACCAGAGCCTCAACGGCGTTGACACCGTGACCGACCCCAAGACGCCCAAGTCCGTGCGCACGATCGTCATGCCCGCCTTCCTGCGCGACGAGATGGCGGACTTCATCGAGATGCGCGACGACGTCGCCCCCGACGAGCGCCTGTTCGCCGTGACCAAGCACTTCCTGGCCCACGAGATGGAGCGCGGGTGCAAGGCGTCGGGCGTGAAGCGCATCCGCATACACGACATACGCCACAGCCATGTGAGCCTGCTGATAGAGATGGGCTTCTCCGCGCTGGCCATCGCCGAGCGCATGGGCCACGAGGCGGTGGACATCACCTACCGCTACGCGCACCTGTTCCCCACGAAGCAGGACGAGATGGCCGCCGCGCTCGACGGGGCGAGGGGGTAAGAAGGATGCCGTGCGAGAACAGCGCCCGCAAGCGCAGCAAGACGATGGCGTTCCGCTGCACGCCCGAGGAGCGCAAGCTCATATGCGAGATGGCAGCCTGGAGCGGCATGAACAGGCAGGACTACATCATCGCCAAGCTCACCGATACCCAGGTCGAGGTGAGGCCCTCCGTGAGCGTGCAGAAGGCACTGAGGGACTCGATGGCGGAATTGGCCAAGGAGGTGCGGCTGGCGGCCTCCTACGGCGAGCTGAGCGAGTCCCTGCAACAGAGAATTGAGCACGTGATGAGGTTCTTCCTAGCGCTCGGCGAGCCTCTTGACGCGCCGACGGAAGAGACATCGCCACGAACTACGTTTTTGGAAGAGCCGGTTCCATCCGTCATCGATGCGGGTTCCGACACCGCAAGCATCTTCGAGATGGGACGCAGGTAGGGCCTAGCGCCAGACCTCCAACGCCTTGTCCGCAAGCCATTCGGCGCGATCGGCGATATCGCCCTCGTTCCAAGACTCCTTCTCTAGGGCGCCGGCCATGGTCGCAAGGCCGGCGGCGCAGAGGGCAAGGCCGTCCTTGTATCCCTTTCCCTGCTTCTTGGTGGGCCAATCGGCATCGCGGATGGAGGCGTTGAGCGAATGCGTGATGATGGCGAGGTTGCCGAGCGTGAGGAGCTTCCGGTCCCTTCGCGTGGCAGCCTCATCGTCGAGGGCTCCCCATTTGTTGCGCCACTTCTTGGGCATCATGTGCTCGAGGGTGTCTGGTTGAACCCGAGCAGGGCCGTGCTGCTCATGCCCGGACGAATGGCGCTTTCCAGCAGATAGAGGACGCCCTTGGACTGGAGGTTGTACAGACACGATTCCTCGAATGCCGCTCGAACCTCGGCGTCGCCGGGCATGTACGTCGTCGCCTCGTCATTGGCTTCGAGAGCCTTCCTCAGCGCCTCCGCGTCCTTCACCTCGTTCAAGATCAGCGAGGTGAACAGCCTGTTGTAGTTCTTCGTGGTCGCCTGAACCAGCATTCGGCGGACGATGTAGCTCTCAAGCAGGGCGTAGATCTTAGATTCCTCGCTCGAAGACTCCGCGTTCTTTCGAACGTAGAGCACGTACGGGATGAGCGTCGAGTTCTTGAGGCCGAATATCAGCACGTTCAGGCGCTCGACGCCGGAAGCGGAGGGGATGTCCGCGTCGCAGTAGCCAGGGTCGAACGTGGACTCGAACGCCTCGGCATACGCCTTCATGTTGTCGAGAATCTCGACCTTGTCGCCGTTGCAGTACCTGCCGATGAAATCCTTGTAGGACTGGAAGAGGTTCGAAGTACGCGAATAGAAGAGCTTGTCCTCGGTCGTGACGCCACGCCTCTTGTCCTGGACCAGAATCTGGAGGAACGCGTCGAAGAAGAGGTCGACGAGCGTGCGCTTGATGCGCCCGGTAACGATCTCCTGCTCCCAATACTCCCTCTTCTCAGCCGTGGGCTCGAAGACGTCTTCCCAGCACTCCTTGAACGCCTGCTCGTTCTCGCGGTTGAAGAAGTAGTTCTTAAGGAGCTCCGCCGTCGTCAGGCGCACCCCGAGCGAGTTGATGGTGTCGAATATCTGCTGCTCGTCCTCGCCCTCGGTAAGATCGATGCAGACGAACTGGACGTTCGACTTGATCGTGTTCCTGTCGACCTTCTCCGGGTCGATATTCTTGAGGAAGTAGTTGTAGGCAAGGACGATGGCCGAGGAGCCCTCGAGGGGTTCGCAGCCCGTGGCGCTGACGACCTTTTCGAAATCCTGCCGGTCGTACTTGCCGTGCCGCAAGGCGACATCGCCGGTCTCCAGGACGAAATCTCGCTCAAACAAATTGTTGGTGCCGTTTTTTGCACAGAGTGCCTTGAAGAAGATGACCATGGTCGTGAGTCGCTGCTGGCCGTCGATGACGGTGCGAACCTCGGAGACCTCGGACCAGGTGTTGCCGGAGGAGGCCTGCTTCAGGATGATGGAGCCCAGGAAATAGGGCCGCTTCGAGGCCGTGACGAACTCCATGTCGCCGAGGAAACGCTCCCATTGCTCTTCTCCCCAGACGTACGCCCTTTGGTAAAAAGGTATTTCGAGCAGGCGCGATCCGTTGAACACGCCGCTTATCGTTGCTTTTCCTGCATCCATCCTTAAAGCCCTATCTATCCTTTGCGGTTATTGCTGGCGGGGTCAATTTTATCAATACGCTGCTTGACCCTTTAATGTTCCCGGTCCTTGCCGTCTTCTCCCCAGAAGGTGCTCGAAGATGATGCGCAGGTCCTCGTCATCAAGGCAGCCGCCCTCGAGGCAGCCACGGTCGATGGTATCGATCATCGTCTGCCCCTTCTTCTTCGAGCGGTCGTAGATCACTGTGTCGAGGGATAGCTCCCTGCCGTCGCGCGTGAACATCTCGTGCATGAATTCGGCACTGTTCGCTTGACTTCAATCGCGTACCGCGTGCTCGAGCGGGCCGCTTCCCCTCGATATGGCGACATCCCAATGCTCGCAGTTAAGCAGAAGAAGTCGGTTCATGAACTCGACGCCCGAAAAACCGAGTCTCGCAAACGGCGGAAATAGAGGGTCATCTGAAAAGACCGCAGCATACTCACTGCTCAACGGCATATACGCGAGATGAAAATCGTACGAGTCGTCCTCGGGCCCGATGATGAACATAGGCATCGACGTCGTAACGAACCCTGAGCCGACGGGTGCCCTAAGGATGGAGAAGCTCTTCTCAAAAAAAGCCTTTCGAATACGGTTAACTGGCACAATATCATCGTTGGAGAAGAGCATGGTTGCGGCGGCGGCAAGCTCGACCACCGCTTGGGAATCCCCGCGCCAATCCGACCAATCGAGCAAGCCGAGCTCATAGGGTGTCAGATGAACGTTTCTGAGCAGCTCTTCGGCAGTCTCGCGTGACCATTTCTTGTCGACGCGCATACTGATAGGGTGCCGGACGATGATATTTGCTGCCAGCTCGCAAACGGCGGCTTTCCCATCAGAATACCCTTCGTCTTCGCACTGGTCTTCTTTCTGGCGTTCCAAAAAGCGATCGTAAAGCGGCGCGATGCGGCTCTCGAGCTCAGATAGCTTAACCTCGATGAGGTTCTGCGCATAGAATCTGTCTGTCGCATCGCCTGTCGCATCGGCATGCTCGACCTCATAAAGATCGCGCATGCTGCAAAGGTTCTCGCAATTCGTGCGGAAGAAGGAGCCCTTCTGTCTGCTGTAGGCATGAAGCTGCCCGGAGGAATCCGCGAAATGGCGCAGGTAGAACCGCGGCACCCAGTGCTGCTTTCGCGTCATCTTTCCGGGCAGCTTCGACATCCTAAGCCTTCACCGCCTCGTATTGGTAGGTCGTGCGCACGTTGTAATGGAAGTCGTTTCCGAGGTCCAGCGCCTCGAAGTGCTTCTTGGCGCAGCCGATCTTGATCTTCTCCGCGTCGCGCAGGGCGGGCTCGCCGTTCTTGCCGCCCTTGGTCTCGGTCACGAAGTACACGCGGCGCTCGCCGTCGGCCTCCTCGACGTACGCCCAGTCGGGGTTGTAACTGCCGAGCGGCGTGTCGATCTTGAACGCTGAGGGCAATTTCGCGAACACGAGAACCTCCTCCTGCTTGTCTAGAGCCTCGGCAAAGGAGCGCTCGACCCCCGCCGAGTCGTAGACCACGTAGTTGTACAGGCTCTTGCTCGTCATGTCCGGCTTCCACGCGTTCTGCCCAAGGTAGGCCGTGTAGTCGTCAAGCTCGAGGTCGCGCATGGTGTACCACTCGTCCTCGGGAAGGCGCACGTACTTGATGCCCTGGGCGATGAGGTCGTTCTTCACGCGGTTGATCTTGTCGCCGACCTGCGCGAGGAAGGTCGCGGGGTCGATCTCGAACTCGTCGAGGCGGCTGCAGCCCTCGAGGATCGCCTTGATGGTGCCGCGGGTGAGCCCGACGGCGTCCTGCAGCTCTGCGATCGGGTCGGGAAGGTCGTATTTCACCTTTCCCGAAACGGACACCACGGAGGTGCCCGTGCCCTCGGCGCTCACGCCCGCGTCGTCGATGCCCAGCGAGGCACGCTCGCTCGTCACCTGGGGCGGGCGCACGGCGAGCATGCCGTCGACAGCTTCGATGGCATGTTCGATGAGCTTGCCGGAGTCGACCTCGACCTGGAAGCGCGTGCGCTGGCGGATGCGGTCCCACAGGGCCTGGAACGCAGGGTCGAGCGTGACGTCCTTCTGCAGCTCGACCGAGACCTCCTTGGCCTTGTCACGGATCTGGACCCTCTGGGACTTGTGGATGATGATCGCCTCGACCTGCTCCTTGGCAGGCTCGAGCTCGGCGGGGAGCTCGACCTTGCCCTCCTCGGCGGCCGCCTTCAGCTCGGGCGTCACCGCGCCCTTGTCGTCGACCATGCCGGTCGCGACGAGGTGGTCGTAGACCTGCTTGGACTTCTCGTAGCCCAGGCGCTCCTCGACGCCATCATCGCCCTTGACCGTGACCTTCGTGAAGCTCTCCGGAGTGATGACGCCGAACTTGAAGTCCTCAGCCTCAAGCTCCTTCTGCAGGCCGTTGGCGAAGTCGTCGTAGCTCTCGTTCGCGATGACGGTGAGCACGTTCGCCTCTGGGTCGTACAGGCGCTCGCCATCCTGGTTCACGCACAGGCGCAGACCGCGGCCGATCTTCTGGCGCTTGGTCAGGTTGTCCTTTGTCTCGACGAGCGTGCAGATCTGGAACACGTTGGGGTTGTCCCAGCCCTCCTTGAGCGCGGAGTGGCTGAAGACGAAAGAGACGTCCTTGTCCGCGTCCTTGCCGTCCGGGAAGGAGATGAGCGTCTCCTTCTTCTGCATGATGAGCTCGAAGGCCCCGGCGTCGTCGGCGGTGCCGGCGGCTCCCTTGGAGTCCTTGAACTTGCCCTTCTTGTCCTTGGCGAAGTATCCCTGGTGCACGGCGTGGGGGTCGCGCACCAGCGGGGCGCCGACGGCTTCGTAGCACTCGAGCCACGTGCCCTTGCCGATCCCCGCCGCCTTTGCGATGCGACGAGGCGCCTTCGAGTTCAGGGCACCTGCGTACTCCTCCTCAAACATCAGGGCGTACAGGCCGCCGTGGACTTCGGGCTCGTAGACGCGGTATCGGTCGACGCGGTCGATGAAGAAGAGCGAGAGCACCTTCACGCCGCGCGGCCACAGCTCGAACTGGCGGGCCAGGTGGTCCTCGATGGTGCGGCGGATCTGCGCGCGCTTGACGACCTCCTCGTTGACGTCGCCCAGCGCCTCGCCGAGCTCGAGCACCTCGCCGTTCTGGAACTCTATGAACTCGTCGCCCACTGCGGCGCCGATGTTGTTGACCACCCAGCCGCTCTCGTAGTCGCTGTTCTCGCCGCTCTTCTGGTAGAGGTCGTTGCCGGTCTTCACCGTGACGGCCTTGCGCTTCTGCGTGCCGTCGGCCTGGCGCACGTCGATGGACACCTTGGCGGAGAACGGGTCGGACTTGACGGACTCGAGCCTCACGTACGCGCCGTTGAGGTTCGCCTCGGCCTTGATCGAGTCCACGCAGATGCCCTTCACCAGGTGGCGCTCGAAGGCGTCGACCGGCGTGAGGCGGTAGATCATGTTGTAGGCCTGCTTGTGCGTGGCCGAGTAGCGCAGCACGAACAGCGGGTTCAGGCTCTTGATGGCGGCCTTGGCCTGCTTGGTGTTGTCGACGCTCTGGGGCTCGTCGATGATGACGACGGGCTTGCAGGCGCTCACGAGCTCGCGAGGGCTGAAGCCGCCGGTGAGCTTCTCGCTGGGACGGTGGAAGAGGTTGCCCTCCTTCGCGGTGCCATCCTTCTCGAGGCCCTTGTTGAACGCGTCGATGTTGATGACCATGACCTGGATGGAGCTCGACGTGGCGAAGTTACCCACCGGCCCCATGTCCTTCGAGTCGTACACGAAGTAGTCGAGCGGCGTGCGGTCGTAGAGCGTCTCGAAGTGCCTGCGGGTGGTCTGGAGGCTCTTGAGGACGCCCTCGCGGATGGCCACGCTCGGCACGACGATAACGAACTTGGTGATGCCGTAGCGGCGGTTTAGCTCGTAGATGGAGCGGATGTAGACGTAGGTCTTGCCGGTGCCGGTCTCCATCTCGACGGTGAAGTCTCGCAGGCGCCCATCGGTGAGGACGTCGGTTGCCGGGAGGCAGCCCTCCTCCTGCACGGCGTGCAGGTTGTCGAGGAGCTGGCCCGGCGCCACGCGAAGCTCGTTGCCGTGGCCGACCATGAGCTCGCCGATTGCCGTCTGGCCTTTGCGGCCGGAATCGGCGGAGAATACGCTGCCAATAAATTGTTGTCCGCGGAACAGGTCGCAGGTTGCTTCGATGGCCTCCAGCTGGTGCTGCTGGTCGGATGAGAACTTGAACTCGAGCGCCGCCATGCTAGACCGTCCTCAATTCGATCTCACAGCCCATGCGCTCGCCGGCGTGCTTGAAGATCTGCACGGCGTTGAGCTTGAGGGTGTCGTCGAGGACGGAATCGAGGATGAGAACGCGCCTGGGCTCCATGTCGGCGATGGCCTCGAGCGCCTCAATGGTGAGGCCTCGGGACATGCAGCAGACGAGCTCGTCGCAAGCGACGGACCAGATGGGATAGCCCGCGGCTTCAGACTTCTCGACGGGCAGCGTGAGCTCGAGGCCCCATTTGAGCATCATCTCGAAGACGATATCCATATCGGAGCGATCGGGCTTGACCACGTCGAAGAGGAGCTGACCGGGCTCGGGCTTCTCAATGCCGGACTCATCGAGCTCGAACACACGGAAGCCGATGTCGGGAAGCTGCTTGGGTCCCTCGCCAAGCTTGAGTTGACGGTTGGATTCCTCGAGCTCGGTTTTGATTTTGTCGCCTGCGCGGCGAATGCGTCCTTCGCCTATGTCGCAGAGAGTCTCATACCCGTCCTTGTAGGCGTCGCGTTTCGGGTCACAAGGCTCTGGAAGCTGGACAAGGATAAACTGATAGCGATCATCTTTTCCGAGCTCCTGCAGGAACATGGCATGGGCGGTCGATGCTGAGCCTGAGAAAAAATCAAGCACAATATCACCCGTGCTTAAATGCTCATGTACGGTAAAGAAGCAAGCAACCGAAAACAATAGATAGACCGCCAGCACTACACTATTCCGAACCAAAGACCAAAAGATAAGCATTTTGAGAAAATCTAAACTTTTGGATTTTCCTACAATGCCGACTACGGCGGAATCCCTCCCACTCCTTATATATTTCTTTCTGTATACATTGAATTTGTATTTAGTAAAATGCAGACAACACCACGGATCGGCTTTTGGCTGGACAATTCCAACCAAACACCGCAGCAGACAGTAGAAACCATTCTGAACGTTAGGAAGCCGGTATGATTGTTACATATAAGGGGAAGAAAAATTTCTTTTAGATACTTGTTTTCCTAAAACTGATGTGATATAATAATTCAAGTCCAGAAAAGGAGTAAAAAATATGCGGCAAGGTATTCTTAAATAAAACTATAATCAAATAGTGGGAACAAAGGATTATGATAGTCCATTTTGTAGGGGCTTAGTTTTTTGTACCCAATTTAAGAATACTTTTGCCTTATCAATTTTGACATATCCCCAAAAACAGCACTCACAAACAGGTGTATGCTGCATATGTGTATGTCCGCAAATTATCATCCCCAGTGGTAAAAGTATTTTACTGCTGGGGATTTTTATGCCCTTCGGGGCAGTAAAGGGAGGACAATCACATGAAAATAATCAATATTGGAATTCTTGCCCATGTAGACGCTGGAAAGACGACCTTGACGGAGAGCCTGCTATATGCCAGCGGAGCCATTTCAGAACCGGGGAGCGTCGAAAAAGGGACAACGAGGACGGACACCATGTTTTTGGAGCGGCAGCGTGGGATTACCATTCAAGCGGCAGTCACTTCCTTCCAGTGGCACAGATGTAAAGTCAACATTGTGGATACGCCCGGCCACATGGATTTTTTGGCGGAGGTGTACCGCTCTTTGGCTGTTTTAGATGGGGCCATCTTGGTGATCTCCGCTAAAGATGGCGTGCAGGCCCAGACCCGTATTCTGTTCCATGCCCTGCGGAAAATGAACATTCCCACCGTTATCTTTATCAACAAGATCGACCAGGCTGGCGTTGATTTGCAGAGCGTGGTTCAGTCTGTTCGGGATAAGCTCTCCGCCGATATTATCATCAAGCAGACGGTGTCGCTGTCCCCGGAAATAGTCCTGGAGGAAAATACCGACATAGAAGCATGGGATGCGGTCATCGAAAATAACGATAAATTATTGGAAAAGTATATCGCAGGAGAACCAATCAGCCGGGAAAAACTTGTGCGGGAGGAACAGCGGCGGGTTCAAGACGCCTCCCTGTTCCCGGTCTATTATGGCAGCGCCAAAAAGGGCCTTGGCATTCAACCGTTGATGGATGCGGTGACAGGGCTGTTCCAACCGATTGGGGAACAGGGGAGCGCCGCCCTATGCGGCAGCGTTTTCAAGGTGGAGTATACAGATTGCGGCCAGCGGCGTGTCTATCTACGGCTATACAGCGGAACGCTGCGCCTGCGGGATACGGTGGCCCTGGCCGGGAGAGAAAAGCTGAAAATCACAGAGATGCGTATTCCATCCAAAGGGGAAATTGTTCGGACAGACACCGCTTATCCGGGTGAAATTGTTATCCTTCCCAGCGACAGCGTGAGGTTAAACGATGTATTAGGGGACCCAACCCGGCTCCCTCGTAAAAGGTGGCGTGAGGACCCCCTCCCCATGCTGCGGACGTCGATTGCGCCGAAAACGGCAGCGCAAAGAGAACGGCTGCTGGACGCTCTTACGCAACTTGCGGATACTGACCCGCTTTTGCGCTGCGAGGTGGATTCCATCACCCATGAGATCATTCTTTCTTTTTTGGGCCGGGTGCAGTTGGAGGTTGTTTCCGCTTTGCTGTCGGAAAAATACAAGCTTGAAACAGTGGTAAAGGAACCCACCGTCATTTATATGGAGCGGCCGCTCAAAGCAGCCAGCCACACCATCCATATCGAGGTGCCGCCCAACCCGTTTTGGGCATCCATCGGACTGTCTGTTACACCACTCCCGCTTGGCTCCGGTGTACAATACGAGAGCCGGGTTTCGCTGGGATACTTGAACCAGAGTTTTCAAAACGCTGTCAGGGATGGTATCCGTTACGGGCTGGAGCAGGGCTTGTTCGGCTGGAACGTAACGGACTGTAAGATTTGCTTTGAATACGGGCTTTATTACAGTCCGGTCAGCACGCCGGCGGACTTCCGCTCATTGGCCCCGATTGTATTGGAACAGGCATTGAAGGAATCAGGGACGCAACTGCTGGAACCTTATCTCTCCTTCACCCTCTATGCGCCCCGGGAATATCTTTCCAGGGCTTATCATGATGCACCGAAATACTGTGCCACCATCGAAACGGTCCAGGTAAAAAAGGATGAAGTTGTCTTTACTGGCGAGATTCCCGCCCGCTGTATACAGGCATACCGTACTGATCTGGCCTTTTACACCAACGGGCAGAGCGTATGCCTTACAGAACTGAAAGGGTATCAGGCCGCTGTCGGCAAGCCAGTCATCCAGCCCCGCCGTCCAAACAGCCGCCTGGACAAGGTGCGCTATATGTTTCAGAAGATAATGTAACGTCTTGCGCAATGCAAGCGTTCATTGCTGGCTATTGCGAAATATCATTGATAAAATCAGTATCAGAGAGGAGAAACTATTTTGAACCAGGAACAGACGAATAGAACCGCAAGCAGGACTGTTATATCTGCGGCAGCTACAAGAAGCGTACCCGTGACTGTACGGCACACTTTATCCGCACCGACCTTTTGACGGCGGGCGTGCTTTCCAATCTCCGGCAAGTGACGGAATACGCCGCCAGGCATGAGAGCCGCTTTGTAAAGCTGCTCATCCAGCAGAACGAAATCGGCGGCAAGAGAAAGACCGCCGCAGCCACGAAGCAGCTTGAACAGGCCCAGACA
The DNA here is from genome assembly GCF_026537235.1 of Bifidobacterium sp. B4111. Lineage (NCBI taxonomy): Bacteria > Bacillati > Actinomycetota > Actinomycetes > Bifidobacteriales > Bifidobacteriaceae > Bifidobacterium > Bifidobacterium sp. B4111. The sequence goes on from NZ_JAFNMO010000001.1 coordinate 650,694, forward strand.
CGCATTGCCGAAGTGAACCGCATTATCAAGCGGCTGTATGAGGACAATGTAAGCGGCAAAATCAGCGACGAGCGTTTCATGGAGCTGTCGGCGGACTATGAGCAGGAGCAGCGGGAACTGAAAGACCGGGCTGCCGCTTTGCAGGAGGAACTTTCCAAGTCGCAGGCCGCCACCGTCAACGCCGAGAAATTCATGGGGATTGTGAGAAAGCACCTTGCTTTTGAAGAATTGACCCCCACCCTCTTGCGGGAAATGATTGAGAAAATCGTCGTGCATGAGTGCAGCTATGACGAGAACGGCACCCGCAGGCAGGACATTGAGATTTATTACAGCTTTGTCGGCAAGATAGACTTGCCGGAAGCCTAACGCCTGACCTATCCGACACAGCCCTAAGTGCCGGATAGGAACGGCAAAATTTTTTACACTTCTATTACTTCTTTATCGCACATTAGCAGATTCGCAAGGGTTATCAGGCGCTGAAGTAGTTTCGTCGGTTTCGGTCCATCGAAATAGCCCTTTCCGTCAAATAGAGATACGAGCTCCTTGGCGCCTTCCTGGCTGTGACCCACTTCTTTGTAAAACATGATTGAAGTTGGAGCCATTCCATCATATTTGAGCTCTGTTAGGAAACGCTTGATGCAAGGGACGCTGTCGCCGTTTGGGCCAAACCAAATGCGGTTATCCTGGAGTCTCTCGCGAAACGCGTTTCGCGAGAGCCTCCAGCAGCGTCCTGCTGGAGGCTCTACAACACGCCCCGAGGGCGTTGTGATTGGATAGTCGGAATCTGGGCTGTAAGTCTTTACACTGAGGTCGCTTGGCTTCCAAACGCCTCGAGGGTCGTTGTCTGGATTCTTGTAGCGGGCGTTTGCCTCGTCTGTTCTCGGCAGGCGTCCAATCACAAAGCGCTCAATGGATTTGGCGTATACGAGAACATAATCATGGCTATTTGAAACGTATTTGGCGTCATTCTTGGGCGAGTAAGCTCGTTCCCAGATTAGCTGAGAAACGAAATTTGCCTCTCCGAACACCTCGTCACAGAGGATGCGCAAATTGCGGTCTTCGTTATCGTCAATCGAAATGAAAATGACGCCATCGTCGGTTAGGAGCTCTCGAGCCAGTCTCAACCTAGGGTACATCATCGAGCACCAGTCGCTATGGTAGCGGCCACTTGTGTCGGCGTTGGACTGGCCGGCGAGTCCCGCCTGCTCCTTATAGTTATCGACAGAGTTGCCGAAATTGTCCTTGTAGACAAAGTCGTGACCCGTGTTGTAGGGTGGGTCGATGTAGATCATCTTGACCTTGCCGTGGTAGCCGCGCTGTAGGAGCTTCAGCACCTCGAGATTGTCGCCTTCGATATAAATGTTGTCCGAGTCGAAGGACCCATCCTCTCCATCGCGGCTGCGGCTTTTCTCGATACGGGGACGCAAAGTAGCAGTGCTGGACATCTGCGACTGGCGGATGGCATCGGCCTTGCCGGGCCACGTGAACGCATAGCGCTCCAGGCCCTCGTCTACCTCGTCGCCAAGCTCCAGCCGCAGTTTGTCGAAGTCGATTCCGCTCTCGGAGAACACTTCGGGCATCAGCTCCTTGAGCTTATTCAGGCGGTCGTCAATAAGACTCTCCGATTCAAGAGTCATCTTTTCTATCTCGCCCATGAGGTCTCCTCCTAGGAAAGTTGAGATTTGATTAGTTGAACTATGTAGGGCATGGCGGCAATAAAAACGTCGGTGCCCTTGCCGGCAAGCCAGCTCAGGAGTTTGTCAAGCTTGCTGCCCCGTTTGCTTTTATCTTTTGTGTTGAGATCGCCCATCATCCCTTTGAGCAGCGTCTTCTCGTCATCGGAAAGCGTTGTCTCTGGCAATTTGTCAATCTGTTCAAAGGTTGCCTCTAACGTGACCTGTACGTTGCTCGTGGCGGATGCCGTGAGGCTGACGCTAGCGCCCTGCGCTTCGGCGATTTTCAGCTTACGGAGCTCCTCATCACGGAAATGCTTCAGTTTGTCGATACGTAGTTGCGTCTGTTCATCGTTGAAATCATTGCGATTGGAAGACCCATAGGAATAGGAGGCTAGTCCGTCCGTGTAGGAGTCGTAGCCCCTCGCGTTTGCGTAGACGTAGTCGATTGAGTCGTATACGGCTTTGAGCTCGTCGTCTTTCACGCCCTCTTCAAGAGCTTGCTCCAGTCTCCTGATATGCTGCGTTATAGTTGCGCAGAATGCGGCACCGAACGCTTTGTCGTCTGAGTCTTCCCGCTTTAGGCGCAGCTTCTGGAGAATCATCCCTAGGTCGCTTTTCGAGTAGCGAAATGAGCTTGAGGAATTGATATATTTTAAAGCCTCGGGGTTAGTGTAGTCGAGGTCGAAGACCTGCATGATTTCACGGCAGAGCGCATCAACATCCTCATCTGCAGCATCACTCAAAAGGCGCGCCGCTCGCAAAATATACTCATCTAGAACGGCCATTGCAGATCTCCTTTATCTCATCGGCGACCGCCCTCAGGCGTCGCTCCTCTTCCTTCATTTCCATCCTCAGCTTCGCGGACTCGTTGAGCGTTATGTCCTTCGACCGCCGCTGCTCCTTCAGCCGCTTGACGGAGGCTCCCATCTCATCGTAGCGCGACGTGAGGGCGATCAGCTTTTCCCGGTCTCGAGCGGGGCATACGGGGTAGAACCCCAGGCCGCCAATCGCGCGGGACAGCGCTACGGTGCGCGACAGGTCGACCAGGTACTCCCAGAGGTCGCCCTGCGAGAGCCGCCCGAATGCCAGCGCGCCTAGGAAGTCCGCGTATTCTGAACGGCCAGGATCGAACGCGCCCGTCGACTCGACTCGGTCGACGACCGTCGCGCCCTGCTCGGCCTGGCTCCTCCGCGTGAGGGCGACCGATATGCACGCGCAGCCGCCCGCCTCGACCAGGAGCACCGTCGGGTTCGGGAAGCACTTGTGCACGAGCTCCGCCACCTCGGCCACCGCCATGGTCCCGGCTGTCATCTCGCAACGGAGGAAGACGACGCTCTGCACGTTGCGCTCGTCGTCCTCGTACGGCGGGATGCGCGTCGTGGACTTCTGGACCGTGGCGAAGTGCTCGAGGCGCGCGACCTTGTCGAGCCTCTTCTGCTCGGTCTTGGTGAGCATGGCCTGCTTGACGAGCACCGTCTTGGGAATGCGGCGGCATCCCGCGAGCGCCGCTTCGGGCAGGCGCAGGATTCCGTTCCAGTCGATGCCGCTCATCGCAGCACCGCGAAACATACCAACGAGTAGTCGTTGAAGCCCATGACGGTGCCGCTGCCGACCTCTCCCAGGCTGAACAGGCTCTCGATGCCTTTGTCCTGCTGCGTTCCGGTGATGGCCGCAACGACATCGTCAAGCAGGTCGGTGTAGGCGTCCATCCTCGTCCCGTCGCGGGTCTCGCGGTTGAACTCGCGGCACAGCTTAGCGATGGGCTCGGGATGCCCAGAGCAGACGGCGCGCATGATGTCGAGCGCCGGCTTGGGCTGGGTGTGCTTCGTCATGACCTCGCCGTCGGCCGACACGTACACCACGTAGTACGGGAAGACAGGGTTCGTGTCCCTGGGATCGTTGCCCTCGTCGTTCTGCTTGAGGCAGAAGACCACGCCTGGCTTCACGTCGCTGCGAAGCTCGTCGGGGATGGGGGCCACGGCGTGCAGTCCCGCCGGCGAGTTCTCCAACGCGCCGGGATGCTCCTTGGCGTAGCGCTGGAGCTCCACGCGGAAGTCGTCGAAGGCGAAATCCGTGATCGAGATGCCGCCCGAGATGTCCTCGAGGTCGAGCACCTCGCTCTTGAGCTGCTGGAGCTGCCGGCGACGGTACTTGAGGTCGTTCATCTCTCCATTGCCCTTGGCCTCCAGCACGTTCTCCTCGCCGGTTGCCGACGCGTCGAGCAGCGCCATGCGCCCCTTCACGCGGCCCTCGAGCTGGATGTACTCGTCGAGCGCGATGTCCGGCCAGAAGTTGACCAGCTGGATCTGGGAGTTCTTCGATCCCAGGCGGTCGATGCGGCCGAAGCGCTGGATGATACGCACGGGGTTCCAGTGGATGTCGTAGTTCACCAGGCAGTCGCAGTCCTGCAGGTTCTGGCCCTCGGAGATGCAGTCCGTCGCGAAGACGACGTCGATCTCGCCGAGCTCCCGCTGGCTCTCCGGCAGCTCCTTTGAGACGGGAGAGAACCTCGCGAGGATGTTCTCGAAGGTGGTCCTGGGAAGCTTCAGCGAGTAGGTCCGGTTGGAGCTGCCCGCCACCTCGGCGCACTCGATTCCGAGCTCGCGCTTCAGCCAGGGCGCCAGCTGCTCGAAAAGGTACGCCGTCGTGTCGGCGAACGCGCTGAACACCAGCACCTTGCGGTTGCCGGGGTTGTACGGCTCGCTGACCTTGCCCGCGATGAAGTCGCGCAGCTTCACGAGCTTGGCGTCGCGCTCGGGCGTCACCGCGTCGGCATAGGTTAGCAGGGCCCGGAGCACCTGGATGTCGAAGTCGAGGTCCTGGCCCAGGCGCAGGGCGTCGACGTCTCGCAGGTCGACTCGCACCTTGCCGCCGGCCTCGAACTCCTCGGCATCGTCGTCGTCGAACCCGTCCTCGAGGCCCTCGGTGCCGTAGGCGACCCCCGACGCGTCGGCGTCGAGCCTCGCGCGCAGGTCGACGCAGCCGTCGAGGATTCGTCGCAGCGTGATGCGGAAGCTGTTCACGGAGGACTCCATGCGCTTGAGGACGTTGACGCGCATGAGGTTGGCCACCGCCGTCGTGCGGTGGACCTGGCTCTCGAAGTCCTTGCCCCACGTGTCCCCGTAGCGGTCCTCGTACTTGCGGCGCTGGTCGGCGCGCACGTAGGAGAGCACCTGGTACTGGGCGAACGTGAGCTGGGCGATCATGTCGTTGAGCACGGCAATCGGCGGCAGCTCGCCTTCTAGGTCAATGGGCGTCTGAAACGACAGGGGCGGCCGGCGCGCCGGGAAGGTACCGCTCGCGGCGCCGTAGTACTTCGTGATGTGCTTGCGGCTGCGCGCGATGGTCAGCACGTCGAGCAGCTTGAAGTAGTCGGCGTTCACCGCGTTCACGAAGCTCTCGGTCGTGCGCTCGGAGTCGGAGAGCTTGCTCCACTCGTTGAACCTCTGCTGGGCGACGCGCGTCACGTGGGTGATCGACGGGATGCCATCGGTATCGGCGAGGTACGCGTCGTCTCCCTCGGTGATGAGCTCGATCTGGTTTCGCAGGTCGAGCAGGCGGTTGTTCACCGGGGTGGCAGAGAGCATGAGCACCTTCGTGCGCTGGCCCGACTTGATGACGTCCTCGATGAGGCGCGTGTAGCGGTCGGTCTTGTCCGCGTCGGTGCTCTTGTTCCTGAAGTTGTGGCTCTCGTCGATGACGAGGAGGTCGAAGTGGCCCCAGCGCAGGTGCTCGAGGTCCACCTCGCCGCTCATGCCGTGGTAGCGCGACAGGTCGGTGTGGTTGAGCACCGTGTAGCTGAAGCGGTCGTCGGCCAGCGGGTTGCGGTCGTCGTTGTCCTGCGTCCACAGGGTCCAGTTGTCCCGCAGGCGCTTCGGGCACAGCACGAGGATGCGGTCGTTGCGCTCCTGGTAGTACTTCATGACGGCGAGCGCCTCGTAGGTCTTGCCCAGGCCCACCGAGTCGGCGATGATGCAGCCCTTGTACTTCTCCAGCTTGCGGATGGCGCCCACGACGGCGTCCTTCTGGAAGTCGTAGAGCTTGCTCCAGACCACGGACTCCTCGAACTTGAGGCCGGGGCGGATGCCGTTGTCCTCGTCGTCCTCCATGAAGTCGCGGAACAGGTGGTACAGGGTCAGGAAATAGATGAACTCGGGCGGGTTCTCGCGGTAGAGCGTCTCGACCTGGGCGGCCACCTGCGCGGTGACCTCCTCGACCATGGCAGGGTTGTCCCAGACCGACTCGAACATCATCTTGAGGCCGACGGCCTCGGTCGCGTTCTCGAAATGGCTCACGCAGGTCACGGTTCCCGGACGGCGCTCGTAGCCGAGGCCCTCCTGCGTGAAGTTCGCGGCGGCGCCCATGAAGGCGTGGTCGTCGCCGGATGGGTTCTCCACCACGTAGGTGCCGCCCGGCTGAATGGCGCCGGACGTCTTGGCGGACTTGAAGACGCCCTTCTCGCGGATCCACTCGGCGCATTCGCGGGCGAGCGCGCGTTGGTTTAGGTTGTTGCGCAGCGTGAGCTCGAGCCCCGAGCCGCCGACGCCGACCTCGCGCGCGCGGCGGGCTACCTCGAACTCGCGCGGCTCCTTCGAGTCGGCCATGCGCTTGATGAAGGTGGGCTCGCTGAACAGGAAGCGCACCTCGTCGACCTTGGAGAGCTCCTCTTTGAGCTCCCCGTAGGCGAACACGGTGAAATACGAGCTGATTATCGACAACTTCGCGCCGTCGTCGATGGATTCGCCGAGGGCGTCTCCCAGGCGCTCCGCGCCGACGTTGCTTAGCGACTTCACGCCTCTATGCCCCCTTTTTCGCGAGCTCTTCGATCATGCAGGTGCGCACGAAGGCGGAGAAGCTCATGCCCCGCAGGGCCGCCTCCTCCTTCGCCGCGTCGCGCAGGGTGTCGGGGATGCGCAGGGTCACGGAGACCTGGTCGCCGTCCACCAGGAAGCTTCTGATCTCGGTCTCGTCGGGATTGCTCTTGATGAGCTCCTTGTAGCTGTCGGGCATCTGCGCTCCCATCGCTCGAAATGCAATACAAATGCGTTTGCAGCATTATAACGCGACGGCACGCGGCGGCACTGGGAATGCGAGGACAGCCGATGTCCAGGCTTTATATGAGCGCGGACGGCGATGGACGCCCTGATCGGGCTTGGATGGCCGCTTTCGTTCGGGTCCTCATCTCTCGTTTTCGCGAGGTTTGGCGTTTGCCCATTCCTCGGCGTAGAGAACCTCGTTCTGAGCCTCCAAGATTCGCGCGGCGTCGCCGATGCGCTCGGCGCACCTCTCACTTATCGACTTCAGGGCCAGAATCCCCTCGACGTCGAGCGGGTCCAGCTGGTCGGCATGCGCCAGGGACTCGAGCAGCTGGTCCAGGCCCCTCGCCAGCCTCCCGGCATCGCACACGGCATCGATGAGCTCGATGCGCTCCAACTTCTCTTCGTGGCTCAACATCAGCTCGCCTCCTTCTCTCAACGGACGTGTCGCGCAGCACCGTAGCCGTTCCATGCGGAGAACCATCTCGCCGCCCGCGGTCCCGTGCGCATATCGGCCGCAAGCGGCACGGGAAAGCCGTCCGTCCCGACTCATGCCGCGGCGCCGCGACTCGGGAACCCGCCTCCGTCCCCGCCACGACGTCGTCGTCAATCCCCGCGGGAGCCCAGCAACCGCCGATGGGCCGCATCCCATGCCCGGAGGGTCTCGGCGCCCACGCCGGATTCCATGCCGCACGCCTGCGCCCCTTTGATCCGAATACCCGCCCCGGCGCTCCTTGGACGCGCAGGGTCGCACGCCGGCAGGCGGCCAGCAAGGGCCGCGACACTTTTTCGGGTTCTTCGCCCCATGCGCTCCGCGCGCGAACAACGCGAAAAACTGCCGTCGGGAGACTTCTATTTCCATGCCCGACTTCGCTTCCTCCCTTGCAGGCACGCCCGCGCTGCATGCGACTCACGCGGCGCAAGGCACGCCACAGGGGCGGGCCTCAGAGTCTAAGGAGCAAGACATGAACGACATGAAGGAAAAGGCGATGGGCGCGGTCAAGGCCTTCCTCGAGCGCAAGGGCTACGAGATCGTCGACGAGGCCTGGCAGGGACCCGAGGGCATCGGCGGGATCGACCTCGTGGCGGTGGACGAGGACGGGACCCTGGTCTTCGTCGACGCCACGGTCCGGATCGGGACGGACGGCTTCCCCGAGGCCCACAGGGCGCGCGGGCTGCGCGAGGCGCTGGCGGCGAGGTGGCTCGCCGGCAACGGCGACGACTACGCCGACACCCCGGTCCGCTTCGACGAGGTGGCGATGATGGTCGTCAAGGAGAACCGCGCACTCCTTCGCCACCACATCAACTGCTTCGGCGAGATGGAGCCGCTCTCCTAGGCGGCGCGCCCGGCCCCGGGCTCCCGGGGCCGGGCTTTCCCCCGAAACCGGCCCCTGTACCACGAAAACGTACATATACGTACGTTTTCGTGGTACACTCCGCTTGTCGGACAAATCCGTACGGTTTTGTCCCGACGCTCCGAGACTCGGGGCGCGCCGGACCGGATGCGGCGAGGCGCGCCCCACGCTAGAGAGGACGCGACCCATGCGCACGATAGCCATTTCCAACTACAAGGGCGGCGTCGGCAAGACGACGACCGCCGTCAACCTGGCGGCCATCTTCGCCGCCAGGGGCCTTCGGACCCTGCTCGTCGACCTCGACCCGCAGGCGTCTGCCACCGACTTCTTCGGCCTCTACGACCGCGCCGCCTCCGAGCGCCGCACCTCGGTCGAGCTGCTCTACGGCGGCGCGCCCGTGGAAGAGGTCGCTTACGCCGCCGGGGAGGGCCTCGACGTGGTGGCCTCGACCATCGACCTCGTCGACCAGAACGAGATGCTCCTGCGCGAGCAGCGCCTCAAGTTCGCCCTCGACGACGCCTCGGGCTCCTACGACGTCTGCCTCATCGACTGCAGCCCCGTGATGCGCAGGCTCGCCTTCAACGCCTACCTCGCCGCAACGGAGGGCGGCATGGTCGTCATCCCCGTGAAGCTCGACTCCACCGTGATGCGCGGCACGGCGCTCACCGTGGAGGCGACGCGCTCCATCGCGGACGCTCTGCGCATGCCCACGCCCAGATGGAAGATACTGCGCACCTGCGTGCCCGGCCGCATGACCAACGCCGAGGCCACGGGCGCGGCCGTGCTCGACGGGTTCTTCCCGGGCGAGCAGTTCGAGACGGTCATCCACGCGAGCAGCAAGGTCTGCGAGGGCAGCTGGCAATGGAAGCCGGTGGCGGCCTTCGAGCCGGGGAGCCGCCCCGCACGCGACTACGAAGCTCTCGCCGACGAGGTGTCCCGTGAGCTCGCCTAGCCAGGTGGCCGCGGGCTTCACCATCACGGGGCTTCTCGACGGCGCGTCGCGCACCCGCGGGCGCTACCCGGTGTCCGAGATAGCGGTGGCCGACATCGCCGACCACCCGGCGAACGCCGCCTACTCCATGGACCCAACGGGGATAGCCGAGCTCGCCGAGTCCATACGCGAGGACGGCCTCACCGACCTGCCGCTCGTGCGCAAGGTCGGCGACGGCTCGTGGCAGATGGTCTCCGGGCACCGGCGCAAGGCCGCCTACGCGCTGCTCGCCAAGGACGACCCCGCCTACGAGAAGATGCCCTGCCGCGTGATAGAGGGCATCGACGACGAGCGGGCGGTGACGCTGCTCCACGCCGCGAACTACTTCACCCGCGCGCTCACCGTGACCGAGCGCGCCGCAGCGACCGAGGCGCTCAGGGGCGACGCCGTGCGCCTGCGCTCCGAGGACCCGTCGCTTTCCGGCATGCGCGTCGACGACGTGAAGGCCGCCATCATCGAGCGGCAGACGGGCCGCAAGGTCTCCGGCAAGACCATCGCGCGCGAGGAGAGGCTTGCCCGCCGCATCGCCGAGGACCTCTCGCCCGAGTGGGCCGCCGAGGCCGACCGCGGCAACCTCAGCGCCGAGGCGGTGCGCACGCTCGCGGGCATGCCGAAGGAGCGCCAGGCGGAGATGCACGCCGCGATGGAGCCCTGGCGGCGCACCAAGCGCGAGCTCTCCGACTACGTGAGGAGCGAGGGCAAGACGCAGGCAGGCCCCGACGGCCGCATCGCGAAGGCCGCGAGGCTCGTCGCCGACTTCCTGGAGAGCCCGCCCGAGAGCCCGAGCCCGGCCGACCTCTCGCTGCTGCGGGAGATGGCGCTCATGACCGCGCCCTACACGGATGCGGGCACCGATGCCCGAAAGCGCCGCAGAAGGGCCTCAGGCCCGAAATCCAGCAAGTAGCCTATGGCGTCCGACATCGCGTCGGGCGTCCATAGCACTTGGGGACCGGGCGGCCTCGGACCCGTCATGCCGCGGGCCGTTCGGGAGCCCGCTTTCGCGAGGCCCGGTCCCAGAGGCGGCGCCCGAGCCGGGCCGCCGCCTGCGGGGGATCCCCCGCACCCCTAGAGAGACGCGCCCGCCGCGCGGCGGGCCCGAGGAAAGGAATCCGCCATGGAAGAGGAAGCCGGCGCCGCCAAAGGCAAGGAGCGCCGCGTCACGTTCCGCATGGAGGGAGGCGACTACGACGCGCTCTGCGAGCGGTGCGAGCGTGCCGGCCTCAGCAAGTCGGAGTACCTGCGCTACCTCGTTCGCATACCGCTGTCGACGGAGGCCAACGCGGGAGACGAGCACCGCATACTCGTGGACCGCAGAGCCCTGTGGGCGATGTCGCGAGAGCTCACGAAGTGGGGCTACCACTACAACCAGGCCGTGCACGCGATGAACCTCATCAACTTCCACGCCCGCCACGGGCACGTCGACCGCGACCTCGTCGCGGATAGCATCCCGACGATCGAGCGCGAGCTCGCCGACGTGAACGCCGCGGCCCGAGAGATGGCGGCGGAGCTCGGTCGCATCGGCGCCGACTCGCTCGTGGAGGGCTCGCCATGCCGATCCTGAAGCCGATAAGCGGCCACGGCTCGACGGGCGGCATCCGCCGCTACCTCGAGAAGGGAGGCCGCGCCCTGGCGCGCGACCTGTTCAACCTGAGCTACGACGAGCGCGACGCCGGCGCGCTGGGGGAAGACGCCAAGGAGGCCTGCGCCTGGGACGCCGAGATGGACGCCACGCGCGCCGCGTTCGGCACGGACGCACCCTGGAGGGGCAAGCCCGCGCGCACGTTCAAGCACTTCGTGCTCTCGCCGGACCCCGGCGACGACATCGACCTGGCGACGCTGCGCGAGCTCGCGTGCTCGTGGGCGCTCAGGCACTTCGACGACCACGAGATCGCCATCGTCTACCACGACGACAACGCCCGCGGCATACCGCACGCGCACATCGTCGTGAACAACGCCAACCTCCGCACCGGCTACCGCATGCAGACCCAGCACCCCGAGGACCTCAACCGAGACCTGCAGGACATGGCGCGCGAGCGCGGGCTGTCGGGGCTCTCCAACGACCGGGCGCCCGAATCTCCGTCGAAGGCGCGCGGGCGGGCAGGTGCGGGCGGGCCCAGGAGCCGCAGGAGCGTCTACCTGGGCCGGGCCGAGAAGGAGATCATGCGCTCGGGCGGCTACTCGTGGGTCGGCGACATCCGCGCCCGCGTCGCGCTCGCCAAGACCACGGCGCGCGACGAGGCGGAGTTCTTCGGCATCCTCGACGCCCTGGGCGTGCACGTCGCCGACAACTCGGCCAAGGCGCGGCGGGACGACTGGGTGTTCAGCCTGGCGGAGGAACCGTCCAAGAAGGTAACCGGCGAGCGCCTGGGGTTCGTCTACGGCAAGGAGATGCTGCGCCGGCGCTTCGAGCGCGAAGGCGCCTACCGCCCCACGGACGCGAGCGCCGCGCGGATCCGCGAGGCCGCCGAGCGAGCCCTCGAGCTCAACGACCTCTCGGAGCTGAGCAGGCTCTCCTCGGCGCTCGAGACGTGCGCGAAGTTCGACGTCGAGTCCATCGAGGAGTTCGGGCTCAGGATGGCGACGCTCGAGCGGCGCGGCCAGGCGGGCGGCGAGGGATACCGTCGCCTCGAGGCCGCCCGCGCCTACATGGCCGAGAACGGGCTCATGCCGCTCAAGACCCGCTACGGGGACGGTGAAGGGCGCGACGATGCCAGCGGCAATTCGCGCCAGTGCCACCGAGCGGACGAGCAACAGCGCATCCTCGCCGCCGAGCGGCAGCGGGCCCAGCAGGACCAGCGCAGGGAGAGGGGCCGGAGATGATGGTGAGGATAGAGTACGAGGGCGGCAGGACGACGCTGTTCGACACGCTCTCGTTCACGGAGGGGTCGCCGTTCTCCGGCGCGAACATGCTCACGGAGTTCGAGCTCGAGATGCGGGAGGAGCCCGAGAAGGGGCTCTGGCTCACGGCGAACTGGCACCAGGTGCGCGACGACTGGCGCGCCGACGCGCCCGCGGACGGGATACCGGCCGCGCGCAGGTCCCGTGGCTGGCGCTTCATGCTGGCCTCGGAGGCCGAGCTGGGGCGAGCCCGCCGCGTCCTGCTCGACGGCGACGAGGCGTTCGCCCGGGTGCGGGGCTTCCTGTGCGACGCGGCCGCGATCGGCGCCTGCTACCGCGAGCACGTGGGCCCTCCCTCAAAACCGCTGAAATCGCAGATAAGGGACCTGCAGCGCGCTCTGGGGAGGGCAGAGGTCCCGGGCGTGCCCGACGAGCTGGCGAGGCTGCTCGCGCAAGAGAAGGAGGAGGGCGCCGACGAGGGCGCCCGCAAGGTCAAGGAAGATTGGGGTGACGTCGATGAAGAGGCTTGGTAGGTTCCTCATGGCGGCGCTTAAGGTCACGCTGGGCTTTTTCGTCTGGCTGTTCCGTGCCGTGTTCAAGTGGGTGATGTGAGAAGAGGCGGGCAATTGCCCGCCTCTTTCCGTTGTGCGATTTCGATTTCCCACGGCTAGTCCCGGTCGTCGTCGCCGGCTGCGCAGCAGGCGTAGGCCGTGAGCGTGAGGAGCCCCATGAGGAGCCCTATTCCGAAGGGCGCGAATCCCATCCTTCCACCTCCTTCGCGTAGACGACGGTGCGCGAGTTGCTCGTCTGGTAGCTGCACGTCACGAAGGCCCAGGCCTGCGCGATGTCCGCCGGCTCTTCCAGGACGACCTCGCACCGGGACAATTTGTCCCCGAGGTAGGCGGCGAGCTCCGCCGCGTCGGCGAAGTCGGTCCGCTTGCCCTCCGAGCTCGCGTCGACCACGTCGGCCGCGAAGACCTTGAGCTCGATCGCCTTCTCGCGGGTGTAGATCCGGATGGTGCGGTGCCCCTCGGCGAAGTCGCGCGACGAGTACTGCGCGAGCGGCGCGAACATGGTGCCGTCGGACATGTGGTGCCCGTAGACGATGACGAGCGGGCTCTCGGCACCCTGCGCGCACCCGGCATCTATGTAGGGAGCGCCCCACGCGGATCTTTCGCCGCCGGCGTCGTGCGTGAGGTAGAAGTCGGGCGATTCGGGCCGGCCCTGGACGATCGGGTAGTCGACGGTCGTGCCCGGCACGCGCACCCAAGCGACGACGGAGGCGGGAAGGGCGTCCCAGTCGATGCCGCCTCCCGTCTCTTGAGCCTCCATTGTCGCGTCCTCTTCCGCAGTAGGCACCTCGTGCACCTCGTAAGGGTTCCTCTCGGACAGCGGCAGGACGGCGAGCGCCCCCATCGCCAGCAACGCCACGGCAATGGCGAGCGCCGTGGCGGCTTTCCCTTTGTTCATGTCCTCCCCCGTTCGCAGGGGAGGCCCCGGGCGAGCGCCCAGGGCCTCCGGTTCGGTATCGATGCGGCGCCGCTACTCTTCCGGCTCTTCGTCTGCCGCGTCCTTGCTTGCGCCGGCCGTCTTGCGCTTGCGGTACGCGAGCGCCCCGCCCGCACCCGCCGCAGCTGCCAGAGCGATGCCCGCGGCCACGGCGTAGCCGGTGCCGTCGGGGGCGTCGGCCCCGGTCTTGGCGTAGGGCTCCTCGGGGACCTCGGGCGTGCCGGGGTTGTCCACGACGACGCTCTGCTCGGCGGAGTCGATGTCCTCGTGGGCCGCCACGACGTTGCCGGCGGAGTCCAGGACCTTCTCGAAGACGACGAGCTCGTCTCCCTCGGCCAGGCCCTCGGTGTCGAACTCGAAGGTCACCTCGACGGTGCCGGAGGGTGCCTCGGGCTCGAAGGGCGTGCGCGCGGTCACCTCGTTGCCGTCCTTGTCGAGGAACGGCTCTCCGGTGCCCTTGTCCATGAGCGTGCCCACGGCGATGTAGGTCTCGCCGGGGACGAGGCCCTTGTAGGCCACCGTGTCGATGACCTTGGCCTTGCCGGCCTCGATGACCTGGTCGCCGTCGGCGGCGTCGGCCGCCTGCGTGCCCACCTCGACGGCGACGTGGACTGTCTGGCCCTCGTCGGAGAGGTCCGCGTGCGACGCCACCTCGGCCTCGTCCTTGCGTAGGCTCTCGAACGCGACCAGGTCGCGGCCGCCGAGCAGGCTCGCGTCGAAGGCGATCTCGACGTCCTGGCTGCCGGTCGAGAGCGCGGGGGCGAACTCGGCCTTGGCCTCCACGGGCACGCCCGAGGCGTCGGCCACGGGCTCGCCGGTCGCCTTGTCGACGAGGGTGGCCGAGAGCTCGTACTCCTCGCCGGCCTTCAGGCCCTCGTAGGCGACGGTGTCGACGACCTTGGCCTCGGCGTCGGCCGAGACGTCCTTGTCGCCGTCCGCCCCGTCCTTTGCCGTGGTGGAGATGCGCGGGCCCTCCTGGTCGTCGAGGCCCATCCACACGGCCTTCGCGACCGTCGAGTCGCGATCGACCCAGAAGCTCCTCGTGATGAGCTCGAGGCCCTCGTTGGCATCGCAGCGCAGCTCGGTCATGGTGTAGGCGCCGTACGGCAGGGCCGCCAGCGAGTCGTCGACCGGCGCCGAGGAGCCGTCCTTGCCGAGCGAGAACCAGATGCCGGCCTTCGGGTCCATTTCGGCGGGCTCGATCGGACCCTCATGGCCGAGCAGGGCGTCGTTGGCGTTGGTGTCCCTCGAGTGCCTGTTCCAGCTGCTCGCGGTCGACGCGTCGCCGTTGCGGTCCGTGACCAGCACGTGAGTCTCGCCGGTGGCCGCGTTCTCGATGGCGAACGGGACCATGAGGCCGGCGTTGTCGGACTCGCTCTTCTTGGAGAGCTCGAGGTCGTTGCGCACCACCTGGTCGCGGAACTCGAGCGCGGCGCCGTCCGCGGAGGCGCTCACGATCTCGCCGCCGGTGCGGACCTCGAAGGTGCGGGGCTCGCCGTCGGTCAGCAGGTAGCTCCCGTTCGTCGCCGTCTCCCGCACGTCGTAGGTCCCGTACGGCAGTGCGTCGGCCGCGGTCTGCGCGGTGTAGGCGCCGGCCTCGTCGTTCCATGCGGTGGTCAGCGTGGCCACGGCTTCGCCCGGCTCGCGCCATTCGCCGTCAACGAGGACCTTGTGCGCCGAGCGGTTCGTGACGGTGAACTCGATCCCGTCGAGGCCGGGGTGCTCGCCAGGCGCCTCCTTGTGGCCGCTGCCCGCGAGCGCCTCGGACGCCTGCAGCTCCTTGTCGGACTTGGTCACCTGCACGCCGCCGCGGAAGACCTCGTCGGTCACGGGGTCGCCCGTGAGGTCGCGCATCTCGTCGGCCTTCACGGTGAACGTGACGGAGGCGTCGCTGGCGTCGTAGCCCTCGGGCGCGCCGGACTCGACGATGCGGTAATTGCCCGCGGGGAGGGTGTCGGCGCCGGTCGCGGCGACGTGCGACCCGTCCTCGGGCGCGGTCTTTATCGTGGCGCATACCTCGCCGTCGGCGTAGTACTTGCCGCCGACCAGCACGTAGCGGCCGGTCTCGTTAACGACGGAGAAGCTCGCGCCGTCGAGCGAGGCGTCGCCCTGGGGCTCCGCGCCCGCCTCGGAGTCCGTTTTGGCGACCTTGACTCCGCCCGTGGACCAGCTGAAGCTCACGAGCGTCTGAGAGCCGCCGCCGGTCCTGACGCAGAATGCCTCGAACCCGGCGGATACCTTGCCGGCGCCCGCCTTCATCTTGGCGAAGGTCCCGCCGATCAGCTCGGATTTCGCCCAGGAGGCGAACTCGGCGCTCGTGCCGTGCGTGGCAGCCGACTCGGACCCAGAGTAGGCGTAGGCGATGAGCACATGGCTCGCCGCGGCGTACTTCGCGTCGTCCCAGCCGCCGCCGTCGTACCAGCTGCCCGGGAACATCGACGCGTCGAAGCCGGGAGAGCCGAACGAGTACCAGATCGCCGCTGTCACGTCGCCGCTCGGCACGGGGCTCGTCGAGTAGGAGCCCGGCGCGGGCGTCGGGGACGAGGGCTCGGCGCAGTAGGCGATGTTCCCGTCGGCGCTCATCCACGTGGTGGCGAAGCCGCCGTAGGGGATCTTGCCGCCGATGGACACGTCTACCGTGCTCGGCGCGGCGTAGGCGGGCGAGGCCGCCACGGAGGCGAGCAGCGCCCCCGCCGCCAGGATGAGCGCCATGGCGCATCGGAGGAGCTTTTCCTGCAGGGTGCAGTCTTTCGCTGCGTTCATCTTTCCGCCTCCCTATCTCTCGACGCTTCGCTGTGCGCGGGGCGCCTCGTGCTCGGCGGCGCGGCTCGCCTGGCGGGCGTGCTCGGCGCGCTCCGCGAGGTAGCGCGAGCGCCCTGCGTCAACGGCCTCCTTGAGCTGCGCGGGCATGACCTTCACGGTGTCCTTGACCGCGCGGCCGTCCTCGTCGAGCTCGGGCTGGCCGTCCGGGCCCATCACCGTCTTCCTCAGCCACACCTCGCGGTTCGCGAGCAGCGGTATGTCCCGGAAGTCGGCCCCCTTGAAGCGGCTCTCGTTCACGAACATGGGGCTGAACTCGTAGCCTCCCACGTCCACGCCGTCGACGACGGTGCCCTTGGGAAGGGTCGCCGAGTTGAAGGTCCTGGTCTCGCCGGTCGCGCGGTCGGTGTACTCGATGCCCTCGCGCACGAAGCTCTTGTGCAGCGAGAGGTACACGTTCTTCCTCTCTTCCATGTCTTTCCTCCTTTTCGTTTTCAATCGGTCCTTGTCTTCATCCGCCGGGACGCGTGCCCCGGCGCGGTGCCCCTATCTCATGGCGACCGCCCCCTTCCTCGCTTTTCCGCTAGAAGCCGCTCACGATGTCGCGCGCCCAGGAGCCGCTCTTCACGAGGGCCAGGATGAGCAGCACGCACATGGCCAGGTACTGCAGCGCGTAGGTGAGCCCGTTTGCGACCGCGTCGGCCGGGGTGCCCGTCCCGGGGTTCGCCCCGGTGAGCCCGCCGAGCACGAGCGGGAACGATATGAGCAGCACGAGGATGATGACGCCGGCGATGCAGACCGCCCCGAAGCTCTTCAGGTAGCCAAGGCCTATCTGGCGCGTGGCGTCCATGCCGAGGAACGCCAGCGGGATCGGGGCGAACGCGGCCATGATGTAGAGCTGGAGCGCGCGGGCCCAGCAGACCACGAGGGCGACGACGTAGGCCGCCAGCACCACGACCCAGCTGATGAGGCTCACGACGAGCATGGCGATGAGCGACGGGATGTCGTCGTCGGTGGTGACGACGGACACCTCGGGCAGGTCGAGCGCGCCTCCGGCGCCGAAGAGCGCCTCGACTCGGTCGATGGCGAGCCCGCAGACCTCGTAGATCGACGCCATCAGGTCGAAGCTGTTCTGTATGAGGAACAGGAACACGGCGAAGAACACGAGGAGGAAAACGACCTCCTTGACGCCGGGAAGGCTCTGGCTGCCGTCCATGCGCTGGGAGATCTCGACGAGCTTCAGGGTGAAGACCAGGCCGAGCACCCCGCACCCGATCGGCAGGATGGCAACCTGCCATACGCCCCG
The DNA here is from genome assembly GCF_026537235.1 of Bifidobacterium sp. B4111. Classification (NCBI taxonomy): domain Bacteria; kingdom Bacillati; phylum Actinomycetota; class Actinomycetes; order Bifidobacteriales; family Bifidobacteriaceae; genus Bifidobacterium; species Bifidobacterium sp. B4111. The sequence goes on from NZ_JAFNMO010000001.1 coordinate 668,165, forward strand.
GGCGACGTCGTGCATGGTCAGGTCGCTCGAGCTCGTGAGCATGTGCGCGAAGTCGGCCGAGAGGATCCCGTTCGCGCCGATCGACCCGAGCACGCCCGTCTGAGCCTTGAACATCCAGTTGCAGCAGTCGCGCAGAAGGCCGCACAGCCAATCGTTGACGTCCCCGGCTATGTCGGCGTATGCCGGCTGCGCGGGGACGAGCAGGAGCGCGCAGAGGGCGAACGCCGCCGCGGCGGAGATGGCGAACGCCCTGCGGCGCTGCGCCTTGAGCGCCCGCACGGCTACATCGCCTCCAGCGAGCCGCCGCGCGAGACCACGGTGACCACCGTCGAGGCGGGGTCGTCGAGCGTGAAGGTCGTCGACGCGACGTTCCCGGCGTAGTCGAGCCACACCTCCTTGTCCCAGGTGGCTCCCGCCGCCTGCGGGGACACCTCCGCCGCCTTCCCGGCGACGGCCTCCTCGATGGCGGCGGCATCCGCGCCCAGCGCCTCGGAGAGGCGGTCGTCGGTGCCGGTCACGGAGAACGCTCCGTCTTGCGCCTTCTGGGGCACGTAGGCCTGCGTCAGGAGGTCGCATGCCAGGGTGCGGGCGTCCCCGTCGCCCGAGACCTGGATGAGCGAGAGCCCTCCCGCCTTGTCGCCGGTTCCCTTGACCTCGATGGGCACGCTGAGCACGCCGCCGGCCTCGGAGGGCTCCTCGGCCGAGAAGAACCAGGCGCGCTCGGTGCCGCCCGCGCTCTCCACCATGGCGCCCTCGACGATCCGCAGCGTGGCTGTCGGGTCGTCGGCGCCCGTCCATGCGGTGTTCCAGAGCGCCTCGGCGCCCGAGGCGGCCTTCCCGGTTGCCGCGTCGGCGCCTGCAGCCGCGGGCTGCTCTTGCTCCTGGGGACTATCCTGCGCGCCTTCCTGCGGGGCGATGGCGCAGCGCGCCGCGCCCGCGCCGAGCGCCACGGTGAGCGCGCCTGCCGCGACGGCGGCCATGACCCTTGACTTTCCCTGCATTGGTTTCTCCTATCTCGCGGTGAGCGCGCAGCTGAAGCTGCCGATGCCGCTCGCTATGCGGCACACGTCGCCCGTTCGCGGCTCGTGTATGTACCTGTCGTCGCCGATGTAGATGGCCACGTGGCCCGAGCGGTAGAGGATGTCGCCGGGCTTCGCCTCCGAGAGCGGTATGCGCCTGAGCTCCTCGTACTGGGAACCCGTGTAGTGGCTTATGCGGATGCCCGCCTGCGCGTAGCAGTACTGCGTGAGCCCGCTGCAGTCGAGCGCCTTGCCGGGGGTCGAGCCTCCCCACACGTAGGGCACGCCGAGCTGGCTGTACGCCGCCTCGACGATCGCGTTCCCGTTCGCGGTCGAGTCCTTCAGGTCCTCGACCGTCATGGAGTCGAGCCGGTAGAGGCCCCATTGCGCCATGATCGACTTCAGGGACTCGACGTAGGACGAGTCGGTCGCCCAGCCGGCGTCCTTGAGCCCCTCGGCCATCCTGTCCGAGTCGTGCCTCTCGATCGCCTCCCGGATGAGGGCGTTGCCCGAGTAGCGCTCCGCCTGCAGGAAGACCCTGCTGCGGAAGCGGATGCACTCGGCGTCGCCGGTGAAGCGGATGAAGCTCGCCGTGATCTGGGTGTGCTCGCCGGGCACGTACTCCTCGCTGGTGGCCCAGTTCGCCTTGCCGGCCACCTCGGGGCAGCCCGCGTAGCCCGACCACCACTTCATGCCGAAGAGGTTGTGGTCGCGCTCTGCGAGCTGGCTCATGCGGTCGCCCTGGCCGGACTCCTGGATGATCTGCGCGATGGTGCAGCCCGCCGGGTGCCCGTACTCCTCCTGGCACTCGAGCGCCGCCTCGACCATCTCGTAGGTGATGTAGGGCGGCAGCCCCTCGAGGCCCTGCTTGGAGGCCGCGTCGTCCCAGAAGCCGAACAGCGCGCTCAGCAGCTGCGCGACGGCGAGCGCGCAGGCGACGAAGGCCACGATGCCGGCCACCGCCCCGAGCAGGGCGGGCGCTGCGCCCGAGACCGCGCCCGCGATCGCGGAGGCGGCGCCCTTCGACCCCGCGGCTCGGGCCGCCTCGCCCGACGCCTGCGCGGCCGCCTGGGCCGCCTGGTGCTTGGCCGGGGCGGTCGCGCCGGCTGCCTCGGGGCCGCGCGCGCCTCCCTTTGGGGCGCCGAGCGCGGTCGCCGCCTTGCGGCTGCCTTGGGCTGCTTTCTTCGCCTTCCTCTGCCGCAGCCTTCCCGCGGCCTTCTTGGCCGCACGCCCCGCGTCGTACATGCCCGAGGCGCCCTCGAGCTCCTCCGAGTCGTCGAGCTGGGAGACGGCCTCCCGGGCGATCGCCAGCTTCGCCGCATCGACGCGCGAGCGCATCGCGGCCGCCGCGCGCCGGTCGCCGGCTGGTTGGGACAATTTGTCCCCGAGCCCGCCTTCCGGCGCGTCGGGCCTGGAAGGGCGCCCCTTCGCCGTTGCGGCGGGGCCTCCCGCCTCGTCGAGCGGGCCGGCACCCTCCGAGACGTTTCCCAGGGCGTCGCGCTCGGTCTCCGCGACGTCGCCCGCGGTGAGCACGTCGCGGCGCTGCGCCCCGACCACCTCGAGCATCCCGCCGCCCTCGCTCGGGCCGGCCATTCCTATTCCTCCGCCTCTCGCGCCGCCCGGCGCATCTCGCGCTCGGCGACCTCTGCGGGCTTGGTGTTCCACAGGTCGTAGAGCGGGCCTTTCGGGAAGTCGTCGGTGATGGGCACGCGGATCCCGGCGCTGATGAGCAGGCCCTCGCCGGGCTTGACGGCGTCGCCGATGTAGCCGCGCTCCGTGGCGGAGAGCTGGAGCATCTCCGCCCATGCGTCGAGGTCGGCGGTGGACTGCTTGTGCAGCAGGAAGAACTCGGAGTTGAGCACCATGTCGCGGGCCTCGGCGTTGGCCAGCATGTGGCTCGTGTTCTGGCTGATGCCGGTGCAGATGAGGCCGAACTTGCGCCCCTCGCGCCACAGGCGGGCGAAGTACTCGACCACCGTCGGGTGCGCGAAGAGGCTCTGCACCTCGTCGATGTAGAGCCAGGTGTAGTTGGGGCGCGGCGGCGTTACCATCACGCGGTTGCGCACCATCTCGAGCGCCGTGATCATGCCGAACACGCGCATGTTCTGGCCGAGGCCGTGCATGTCGATGTTGGTGATGCGGTTGTCGAGCGCCACGTTGCTCTGGCCGTTGAAGAAGGAGAACGCGCCCTTCACGTAGCGCTCGTAGCGCAGCGCGATGTCGGCGGCCTCGGGCTCGGGCTGAGCGAGCAGCGCCGCGTGGAAGTCGCCGAGCGTGGGCAGGCGGCCGTCCCTCGCGCACTCCCGGTACGCCTCGTCGACGCAGCGGGCGATGATCGAGCGGTCGCGCTCCGGCAGGCCCTCGCGGCCCTCGGCCATGAGCGCGCTCGAGAGCGCGAGCACCGCGTCGGTCTTGTACGCGAGCTTGGCGGCGTCGGCGCGGTCCGCGACGTCGGCGGTGTCGAGGGGGTTGAGCACCGCCGAGCATCCCGGGGCGAGCTCGACGTTCGCACCGCCGAGCGCGCCGACGAGGTTGCCGTACTCGCCGGCCGGGTCGAAGATCACGACCTCGTCCTCGGGGTGCGCGAGCACGGTGTTGGTTATCTCGCGCTTCACCGAGAAGCTCTTGCCCGATCCGGGCTTGCCGCACACGAAGCCCATGGGGCTCGCCAGGCGCTTGCGGTCGCACAGCACCAGGTTCCCGCTCTCCCTGGACTGCCCGTAGTAGCCTCCGCCCGCCTCGTCGAGGCTCTGGCTGGCGAAGGGCATCTGCATGGCCACCTGCCCCGTGGTGAGGTAGCGGCTCACGGTGACGTGGTTGTCCCCGAGCGGGAGCACCGAGTTGAGAGCCTGGCGCTGCCGGAAGTGGAGCGGCTCGAGGCCGATCGTGCAGCCCTGCGCGACGCTCGTCACCTGCTGGACGCGGCGGTCGAGCTCCTCGAGGCTGTCGGCCCAGGTGTAGACGAGGCCCGTGTAGACGAACAGGCGCTCGGACTTGTTGCGCAGGAAGTCGAGCAGCTCCTCGGCCTCCTCCTTCGAGAAGCGCAGCTCGGGCGGCAGGATCTGGTAGTCGTAGCCCTTCTTCACGGCGCTCATCTGCTCGTCGATGATCTCCTTGTCCATCCAGTCGATCTGGCGCTTCACGAGCGCGAGCGCCTCGCTCTGCGCGATGGGCTGCACGTGCAGCGTCACGTTGAGCGGCAGCGGCAGGTCGATGATGGAGGCGAGGTAGGTCTCCTCGATGACTGACCCGAAGCTGCGCACCGCGAGCACCGCGCCGTAGCGCCCGTCGCTGCGGAAGCAGTCGGACCTGCCCTCGGGCTTGAAGTCGAGCGTGGAGGGCATGACGAAGTCCTTCGTGCGCGCTCCCGACGTCGGGGACAATTTGTCCCAGGAGAACTCGAAGCGCGACCCCGGGCGCAGCTGCCCCTGCAAAAGCTCGAGCCTCTCGACGCCGTCGAGGGCGCGCGACGAGCAGCGTATGCGCGCGAGCGTCTGCTCCACGTCGCCCCGGATGCGCGCGAGCTTGGGCACCGCGGCGTCGACGTCGTCGGCGCCCACGGCGTAGGTCAGGTAGCGGTGGCGCACGAGGTTCGAGACGCCCTCGCGCATCTTGTCGTTGAGGATCCGGTTGTACTCTTCGGCGAGCCCGGCGGTGGCGCGCTCCCCGGGCTCGAAGAAGACCTTGCGGCCGACCTCGTCGGCGGGGATGGGCGCGTTCACTACCTGGAGCTGCACGTGGGAGTCCGCCGGGAAGTAGTTGAACAGCGAGCTCATCACGGTGAAGGCCGTCTCGCGCGCCTCCTTGCGCGCGGACTGGTAGCTGATGTCGGAGAACTCGACCGTCTGGCTGAACACCCCGGGCATCACCTGGGCGATGCCGTCCCTGTACATGGCGTCGTAGCCGACGTAGGCGGCCATCTCGCGCGAGCGGTCGCGCTCCCGGCGGCGCCTCTGCCGCTCGGCCTCCGCGCCCTTCGAGGCGTCCTTGCGCCCGCCCGTGCCGCCGAGGAGCAGCCCGAGGGTGCTCGGGCGCTTCGGCCTATTCTCCTTGTTGCTTCTTGCTCGGCTCATAGAGCTCGGCTCCTTTCTTCCTTGCCCTGCGCCTCGCGCGACGTCCCGGGCGGCCCGGGCGCGGCGAGCCCTCGGGGAGGCTCCCGGCGAGGCAGGGCTCGTACGCGAGCAGCTGCGGGGAGAGCTCGTGTGCCGCCAAAAGCGGCAGCAGCTCCTCGGCGCGCATGCCGAAGGGCCGCCAGAACCCGGCGAGCCAGAACGGCATGCTGCAGAGCATGATCGGGAAGGCCGCGTCCGCGACGTCGGCGTGCAGGCCCAGGTGGACGAAGGCCGCCGCCCCGACCGCGCTGCCGAAGCCGAGCGACACGCATGCGAGCGTGCGCAGGCTCATCTTCCCGACGATCTTCTCCTCGTACTCCCCGATGTCCTTCTGCACCGGTATCCGGAGCGCCATCCGCGACGCCCCCTATGCCGGCAGCCAGGACGTGTCCAGCTGCCCGAAGTAGACCGACGCGGCGATGATGATCGCGCCGCCGGCGATGGTGGAAATGGCGGTCGCGATCTGCGGGCCGCCCTGCTGCTCCCTGATGGCCAGGCCGAGCGAGACCGCTCCCCACACGACCAGGAAGCCGCCGAGGAAGGTCACGCAGCCCGACACGAGCTTGATGACGTTTGCGAGCATGCTGCTCTCCTTTGCTTTCGGTTGACGATGTTCCTTGCTGCTCCTCCCCCGCGGCGGGGGAGGCCCGCGCCCTCCGCGGCCCCGTCACGAGGCGCCGTCCTTCCGCCTGCGGTACTCCGCGAAGTCGAACGGGCCGCGGCGCGTGGCCTCCTCGAGCAGGCGCGAGCGCGGGTGGCGCTCGAGCCGGTACTTCCGGTCCATGAGCGGCATGCACCCGTTCACGAGCACGAGCGCGTCCTCGCGCGGCATGCGCGCCACCTCGGCGGGCTGTATGAGGTCGCGCTCGGAGATGCCGCGGTTCACGGTCCGGGTCCAGCCGGCGCCCCGCGAGTCGCTCTGCGTCTCGCTCGCCACCGTCTGCTTGCCGGCCATCTTGCTGATCTCCTCGTTGGTCTCGTTCGCCTTGCCGCCCAGGTAGAGCAGCGTGTCGCAGGCGTTCACGATGGTCTCGGCGTTGTTGTCGCCGTAGGTCTCCTTCAGCTGCGAGAGCGACTGGGCGATCATCGAGACGGCGATGTTCCTGCTGCGGGTGACGGCGATGGTCCGCTCGAAGTCGGGTATGCGCCCGATGTTGGCGAACTCGTCGAAGACGAAGTGCACCGTCGTGGGCAGCGAGCCGCCGTGCGCCTCGAGCGCCTCGGCGCAAAGCGCGCTCACGGCCGTATCCATGAGCAGGGCGAACAGGAAGTCGAAGGTCGAGTCGGTGTCGCTCATAGACGCGAAGAGCGCGACCTTGGCGCCCTCGTCGCCCATGTGGGCGAGGTCGAGCTCGTCTTTGGAGGTGAGGTCGCGCACGGCGCGGATGGAAAGCGGCTTCAGGCGGACGTTGCAGCTCGAGAGCATCGACTTCATGGTGTCGCCGGCGGCCACGCGGAACTCGCGGTAGCTCGCGAGCGCGAAGTCGTCGGGCGGCGCGGGCTCGCGGACCTTGACCCACTCCCACGCGCCGTCCTCCTCGGAAAAGCCGCGCAGCGATCCGCCCTCCGCCGAGGCGCCGCCGCGCCTGACGTAGCGCTCGCCGGTCTCCAGCTCGCGGAACACCATGTCGAGCGGGCTCATGTAGCCTGGGTCGTCGCGGGCGTCGGCGAGCGAGAGCAGCGTGAGCAGCCCGTCGAGGTTTCGGTCGGCGGGCTCGCAGTGCATGACGAGGTAGGCCGTGAGCGCGGTGTAGACCAGGCGCTCGGCCTTCTCCCAGTAGGGGTCGCCCTTGTGGTCGGCGTCGCCCTCGGTGTTGGCGACGATGCCGCGGGCGAAGCGGATGACGCCCGCCTCGTCGCGTATGTAGGCTATGGGGTTGAAGCGCATGGAGCGCGTGAAGTCGATGGTGTCGAACGCGCGGATCTCGTAGCCGAGCTCCGCCAGCGCGCTGCCCATCTCGCGGATGAGCGTGCCCTTCGGGTCGGTCACGAAGAAGCTGGCGTTGGCCTGCAGGAGGTTCGGCTTGACGTAGTAGCGCGTCTTGCCGGTGCCGGGTCCTCCCACCACGAGCACGTTGTCGTTGGTGTCGGTGGAGAGGTCGAACCTGCGGCTCACGAGGCGGATGCGCGCGTTGTCGGTGAGGATGATGTTGTTGTCGGGGTCCTTGGGGTCGCCGAAGGGCGCGATGTCCTTGCGCGTGGCCCACCTGGAGCTACCGTGCTCCTCGCCGTCGCGCCGGGCCCCCTTGGTCCCCAGTGAGCGGGCCCAGGCGAGGAGCGCGCCGCACGCGCAGGCGGTCCCGGCGCACAGGGGAACCGCCTCCGCGGAGAAGACGCGCCCCGCGCGGAGCGCCGCGGGGATCGCCGCCATGGCGGCCTCCGGGTCGAGGATCGGGCTCGTGCCCGACGCCGCGATTGCCGCGGCCGCGAAGTCTCCCGCGGCGAACGCCGCCGCGGCCAGCGCGGCCGCCGCCTGCCACCTCATCTCTCGGGCCCCTCGATCTGGCGCGGGCCGCGGTCCCGGCCGATGCCCTGGCTGTGGGCCCTCGACGCCTCGCGCGCCCGCTCGGCGCGCTCCGCCAGCCGCTCGGGCGCCTGGCGCCTCTCGGCGATCTCGGAGAGCCGCTCCCTTGCGCGATCGGCGGCCTTTCCCGTCTCTTGCTCCAGCTGGCGGAAGGCCTCGTCGACCTCGGGGGCGTCCTCCACCTTGAAGAGCAGCCAGTCGCGGCCCTCGCCGGGGATGATGTGGTGCTCGACCGACGCGGCGCGCAGCTTGTCGGAGACGACCTCCTTGATCGTCGCGTACTCGGGAAGCCCAGAGAGCTCCTCGAGGCTGAGCTTCGCGTAGGCCGGCACGCCGTCGGCCGCGATGGGCTCGGCGCGCCCGCCGGCGATGGTCCCGCGGATTCCCGCGAGGCGCTCGGAGAGCTCCCTCGCGCTGCGCGCCATTGCCTCGGCGCCGGCCTCCTGGCCGATCCTCAGCATCCAGTCGAGCAGCTTGCCGCCCGCCTCGTCCCCGTAGTCGCTCGCCATCCCGCGCCTCCCTTCCAGTCGAGATGAAAAAGGGCGCCTTCGCGCCCCGGTCGTCCCTATTCGACCCCGACGGCCCTCTCGCGCGCCATTGGGGCGCGGGCTTCCTGCCCGGCGTGCGCGCGGCTCGCCTCGCGGGCGGACGCGGCGCGCTGCGCCAGCGGCTCGGGAGCCTTCTCGTGCAGATGGGCCCACTCGCCGCTGCGGCACTGCTCCGGCGTCGCCTCGCACATGTCGCGCATGGCGCGCTCGAACCGCTCGGGCTCCTGGGCGATGGCGCCGAAGCTCCAGCTCTCGAAGCCGGTCCACGCGTCGCCGTCGCGCTTGAGCGTCCACCACTCGTCGCCGCCGTTCACCTGCTGGATGAACGCGAGGTCGCGGTAGCAGAACCCCTGGCGTATGGCCCAGTTGCCCGAGCCGAGCGCCTCGCGGAGCCTGTCGACGCTGTCCGTGCGGGAGAACTCGTAGGGGTACTCCTCGAGGAACGGGTCGTCCTGCCAGTCGAAGCCGCCGACCTTGAGCCAGCCGTTCTCCTGGCACTTCTCCACGAGCCCGTCGTGCTCGCGGCCGGTTATCCTCTCGAAGCCGTCCATGGGCCCTCCGCCTTTCGTTTGTTGCTTGGCGGGCGGCGTCCTCGCGATGGGGGCACGGTGCGAGTCGGAGCAGGCGTGCGTGCCGGCGCGTCGGCGCCGCCCAAGACGTGTATAGCGATTTCGATTGCGGCGGGCATCGGGGCCGCCTGCGATGGGTCGAGCTGGGTCGAGCCGTCCGCGCCTCCACGGGAAGCGCACAAGCTAGCCGAGGCGGCGCCTGTCCCTTCCGCCCAGGTAGACGGTCCTGCAGGTCTGGGAGATCCTGCTCGCGATCGCCTCTGCCGTGACGCGCTCGCCGCGCCTTGCGAGCCTGTCCGCCAGCGCGCCCGGCGCGTAGTTCGACGTGACGATGGTCGGGCGCATGTCCTCGTAGCGCGCATCGAGCACGCTGAACACGGTGCCGACGGACCATTCCGTCGCGTCCTCCTTGCCGAGGTCGTCGAGCACGAGGACGTCGCACTTGGCGTACCGCGCGACGGCGGCCTCGGTGCCGCCCTCGTCGAACGTGGCCTTCACGCGCTCGAGCATGCCCTTGGCCGTCGTGAAGGCGACGTCGTAGCCGGCCTCGGCGAACAGCCTGGCCATGGCGGAGGCGGCGTGCGTCTTGCCGGCGCCGACGCCCCCGTGTATGTAGAGCCCGGCGCCCCCGTTGCCCGCGAACGAGGCGATGTACTCGGCGAACTCGGGGCGGTCGGCCTCGGCGGCCCAGTAGCGCCTGGGGATGCCCGCGCGCGAGAGCGCCTTCTCCCGGCGGGCGGCCTCCTCCTTGGCGGCGAGGGCCGCGCGCCTTCGCGCCTCGGACTCCCGCTCGCTGGCTGCGCCCTCGCACGGGCAGGGGGCGGCGGAGACCCAGGCGACCCTGCCCGCCAGCGCCGCGCCGAGCGGATCGAGGGCGGCGCCGCAGTGCGGGCACGCCCTCGGCTCCGGCTCGTCGAAGGAGAGCCCGGCCGCACGGGCCTGCTCCAGGGTGATGAGTCCCGCTCGGTCCATCGGGCGCCCCTTCCTTATCTTCTGAAGTCCTTGTTGTCCCTTTTGCTTATTGGGTGGCATATCGTCAGGGGTTTCCCTGTCATCTCGTCAGGGGTTCGGGCTGCGAACCCTGACGGTTCGTCACCCTTGTTCTCGGCGAACCCTGTCATTTCGTCACCCTTTCGCGCCGGGAACCCTGACGAATCGTCAGGGGTTGCCAGCGCTCCGGGCGGCAGCCTCTCGCGCACGATGCGGTACCGCTTGGTGGCGTGCCCGCGCGCCGGGGCGTGCACGCCGCATTCCTCGATGAGGCCCCGGTCGAGCAGGTCGCGGATGGCGCGGTGGACGCTGCGCTCCTGCACGTTGAGGAATCGTGCCAGGCCACCCTTGCTCTCGAAGTAGCCGCACCCGGCGTCGCAGAAGCCGAAGATGCGCGCGTAGACGAGCAGGGGAAGGCCGGAGAGGCCCAGGTCCGCCATCATGAAGTGCCGTACCGCCGTGAACTCGCGCGGGGAGGGGCCGTCGCGTCCCCTCGGGCCTGCGGCTGCCATCGGCGCTAATCCCTTCTGGGCGAGCCGACGATGCTGTTCCGCTCGACCCATGCGACGAGCTCGTCGTGCAGAACGATGCCGTCGCGCGTCTTGCCGCCGATGTAGCGGATCGGGAACGGGTCGTCGGGGTCCTTGGCGAGCCGGTACATTGCGTCGCGGCTGATGCGCAGCATCGCGCACGCCTCGTCGGCGCCGAATATCGCGTTGGTCGATGCGATGAGCCTCACCTGGCTCCTGCTAATGCTCTTGGTCATGGTCGTCCTCGAGCTCCTTTCGTCTCGAGGCTCCCTCGCGTGCCCGGCCGCGGGCGGCTCCCGGGGCGGTCGCCGCCGTCATTTCCTGCCGCTCCTCGACTCGATGTAGGCGTCCACTGACGCCCTCGACACCAGGAGCTTCCTTCCGAGCCTGTACGAGTCGATCTCTCCCGACCAGATGAGGTCGTACGCCTTGTTTCGGCTCGCCCTCATGTACTCCTGCATCTCGATCACCGTCATCCATTCGTCCCGATCTCGGCTTCCCTCGGGCGCGGCGCATTCGGCTGTGCGTGCCATGGTTCCTCCAATCTTCCCGTGCGGCACCGCGCGAGGACACCGCACGACACCGTGTGCCTTTTCGTCTGCACGACGATTGAACCGCCTGATGGCGATTGGTGAGCACGGCAGGAGCGGAGACGGGTCGAAGTGGGTCGAGCTGGTCGTGCCTTCACGAAACGGCCATGAGCCGCGTGCCTTAGCTCGCGGCTAAGTCCCTGAAAAGTAAAAGGCACCCATGCGGGCGCCTGCCTAGTAGCTGGAGTTGTTCGGTTGTGGTCGGAATGCTCGTCTTCCGCGGTGCTGTCGTCCGGGGTCCGGCATCTGTCGTTCGCCTCTTCTGTCGTGTTTGATGTTGCGTGTTCTGCGAGCGACCTTGTGCAGGTTCTTCAACCCGTTGCCCCAGGTGCACCCGGATAAATGGTACCCATCCGTTGGGACACGACCTGCTGTGGTTGTCATTTCGGACGAATGGGAGCAGACGAACGGCGCGAGGATGCGAGCCGAATTCGAGTTAGTCAATATTGGCTTTTGAATCGGACCGATTGGGATTGCCTCATTGCCGGCAGCTCTTCGAGTCCAATCGTGAAATAGCTGCATCCAGTGCGGCTTTGTAGCCCTCTGATGCTGCTTCGTAATCTTGGATATAGGATTCTAGGTCGGAGGCGACGGCATTCGGGAAGCTCTCGACCCACCGTTTCCCCTTAGGCTTCGCCAGCCTCACCGCGCCGTCCATCCCGAATAGCCACCTGTAAAAGGTCGGAGACGGCATCACGCTGACGCAGGCGTAGCCGATGACGTTTCTTTCGTCGCTCTCGTCGATGTGACAGAATTTGAGGTCGTGGCCGAACCTTTCGTAAACGTACTTGGCATGAGTGCCGGATACTTCCAGGAACAGCTTTCTGGCGGTGCCCGAGCCGAACATGTCGACCCGCTGGCGCGTGTCCGCGACCACGCGCGTCCTCAGCGCCTCTACCTTATCCCGATCCGACACCGGTTTTCCTGTGATAACTAGGTCTGTGATGTCGTCTAGTCGATGGAAGTGGGGGATGGGAAAGCCGCTTTCATCGAGATGCATACTCTCGAGATAGTAACGGCCGAAGCTGAACACGATCGCAACCGGGTCCTCCTCATAGAACCCGACTTTTACGGTGGGTCCGCTCATCAGGTGAACCTGCTTCTTGAAGGCGACCTTTTCGTTCATCCGGATTGCTCGGGATACGGCATGGAGGACGCCAAAAAACATATCAGTGTCTTTACCGGCTTTGCGGTCGACAAACACGGTTTCTATGCTTTCGTCAACGTCGTAGTCGGAGGAGAAAACGAGCACCTTCGAGGAAATTGCTTCCTTCTGCGCCTCGCCGATGAAGGAGCTTGTCCCCACTACGTCGGAAATCAGGATTGCCTCCTCGGATGACAAGGGCTTGTTTATAGCTCTGAACCCAATGTTCTCACCGTGGCTTGGTATCGCTACGCGGATTCCCATTGGCATGCTTTCGCTTATCTGGTGGAGGTCCTTGAGAATGGCATTCTCCGACGTCGGCCTCTCGGAGCAAATGCCTATGACGCGCGCGATTTCCGATGCGGATATGCCCGTCCTCTCATCGGTGAAGCGGACGAGGAGGTCGAGAACGGACAGGATCCTGCTTCTCGATGTGCCGCTCGCCGCGAATCCGGCTTCCTTTAACTCGGAGATCTCCTCCTCGGTGAATGTCCTAGACATTGCAGGTCCTCCATAAACAGCTTTATTGCCTATGAAATTGTAGGCAATCCAAACCAGTCAGAGGAGACGAAATTCCGATGACGGTTGAAAATAAGGGTCGAAGCAATGGAAGAGAGAGTAGGGAGCCAACTATGAACGACGCCGGACGGGCGGTGAACGCCCCGACGATTTCGTCAGCCGATGCCGTAGCGGAGGCGGCGTGCGATAACGGAAGGAGGATCCTCGGCTTTTCGCCGGAGCAGCTGATCGCCGCTTGCGGTCTGGCCTTGATGGGCATCGCTGTTTTAGTCGGGTCGAACTACAGCCTCTCTATCGCCAAAGGTGATTTCAGGCTTGATCTGCGCCCTGCGTGCTAGGCGATGCGCCCACGCGGAAGCAACAACCGCTGTTGTGGGACGCGGCGTCGTCGACGCGTGACGCGCCCCAAGGAATTAACTCTCGATTCGAATGATAGGAGACGATATGGAATGCAATGATTTCCCCGAAGTTGGCACCAGGTTGACGTACGGGGAGGCGATCCCCGTTTACGATCGCTTCGAGCGGTCGATGCTCGAGAAGGCGTACGGGGCCGGGCTCCTGCCCGCGGTGGGGCTGTACGACCTGCTCTGGCAGCTTGAGTCGCTCGCGCAGAAGTTCGGAATCGAGGGCAAGGGGGGCCTTCTCAAGGCTCAAGAAGGAGATTCGGTCGTTTTCGAGCGAGAGGACCGCTCTGGCGAACGGGGTGAACGGCGAGAGGTTCTACCTTTTGCAGAACCAATCGGCGCTCAAGCAGCATGATGAGACTCATCTTTTCAAGGTCGGAATCGACGGAAACAAGCTTGCTGATGACCTCGACGAAGCTCTCGAGCTGCTTTCGAAAGAGGCCTCAAAGAGCGACGAGTACGGCGATACGTATTCGCGCGACTGGATGGAGCGAGCTTCCGACAAGCAAGAAAAAGACCCTTTCTTGAAATGGGCCGGAATCGGGTTTTGCGCGATGATGGTCTGCCTCGGAATCTCGATGCTCGTCCATTCGGTCTTCCAGATCGGCTTCTGCTCCAAGTGGTTTCTCTGATGCGGAAGCTGGCAACTAGGACGACCGTCGTTCAGGTCATCAACTCATAGACGCGTCAACGTGGGGCTTCTCGTTTCGTCGATAGATGACGGAGATGTTTGACCTGCGAATTTGCCACCAGCGTGCAAGCCACGGCGCTGCCTCACCTGCGGTTACGGACTGGTGGCTTGCGCCCGGGAAGGCATGAACCCTACGGACATTCCTCGCGCTCCCGCCCTTAAAACCGGCCACGATGGTCTTTAGGGCGGGAGCGCGAGGTCCACGCCCTGGGTTCGAAGTCACTCTGCGCTCGTGTCCCCAAGGTAATTTCCGTCTCTGTAGATGACCTTTTGAGGCCCCATGAGCTTCAGCCCCTCACCGCAGATAATCAGCATCCCTTGTTCAACCAATGAGGGAAGACGGTCAGTTGGGTACGAGATATCGTAACGCTTATGCGATCCGATTCTCTTGAAGTACACACCCGAGAACGATTGGGCTTTTCCATATCGGTCGGGATCGGATTCTTCGTCGTCGGGGCAAGCAAACAAGGCGGCCTCGGGGGAATCGTCGCCATCGAGATAAAAAACGGGAAACTCAAGAGGATTGCCTTTAGGAACGGCCGCCGATGCCACGTAGTTGCAGAGCTTCCACTCCTCGCTTTTCTGCACGCAATCGCTTTCGATGCCGAGGAGGCTTCGCATTTCAGTATCGATGCTGTAAGAACCTAGGACTAAGTAGAAAGCCAAGAGGACTGACGACCGGGCGCTTTCCATCTCGGTCCAATCGTAGAGATTGTCTTTGTGAGCAATGCCGTTCCTCATCGTTCGAGCGCTTTGGAGTGCGCGAATTATCGACTCGTACGTATCCTCGCTTATCGCCGTATCGAGAAGGTCTTCATTGCGGCTGTACAGCTGCTGCTTCTCGCAAACATAGTCGCCGAAGAACCTTGTGAGCCTACCGAGGTCTAAGACATATTCGAAACCATCCGTGAAAAGCTCATCGTTGATTTCGATTTCTCCGTCCTTGACTTCTATGTGTCGCGATTTGTCGGGAACGCCATCTCTTTTCGCAGGCAGGTAGTAAGGGTTTTCTCCGAGCTTTTTGCCGTAGTAAATACGCCTACTCTTCGATTTCGAAGTCTTATGTATGGCGTAAAGAAATCTGTACAGGAATTGTTCGAGCGATTTGAAGTACTCCAACGCGATGGGGGCGAAATCTATGCATCCTGCATGCGTTAAAGAATCCCTTAGCCATTCTGCGGTCTGGAAGCTTACTGCGAAATCCGTGTCACCGGTCAACGCCGAGTATCTGCCGTCTACGACAAAGCTCTTGTCTATGGCCATTCTCTGTTCGGACCCCAATTCCACGTCTGGTTTGTAGCCGATCAGACGGTCTCGGATGTCTCTCCTGAAATGGCCCATGCGCAAATGGTTAAGCGATTTGGTTATGCTCAAGCCATAGTAGGAACGCGCTTTCTGCCTAAGCTCAACCACAGCCTCCTCGAATTTGTCGAACTCCTCTTGTGGAAAGAACAGGCGGAAGAACTCTTTAACCGAGATGTAGGGCGTAGCGTCCTTCACCGACTCGTAATTGAGAACCTCCCTCTTCGCTCCGTCCATAACCAAAGAGACGTAGGTGATTTTCGATACCCCAAAGTTTTCCCTCAGCGAATCCTCAAGCTCTTTCGGGAGACTCTGGTCTAATCCAGGTTCCTTGAATACAAAAACGCTCGGGGAGCCATCGACATCCACCTTGATTATGCGGACCACCCTCTTGCTCGCTTTGAGGACGGTCGGCCCGGCTAGGCCGTCTTTTGGGAGATATTGGTAAGCATCGCTTCTGCGAACGCGGGCACGTAGTGTTATGTATCCATATTCTGTAAGAAGCATGGAAATCGACTCGCAAATCAGTCGATACATGCACTCATTGGCTCTGTCCATGATGAAGGTATAGTTAAGCCGTTCGGACCCTGAGACATTGCATAGATTTTCAGGTATTAAAGAGGTTCCTCCCCTCGACTCGGAATAGCCGCTTTCATCCCTCCAGCCATCTCGAATTTTCTTCAACTCGCTTAAGCCTTCTCCAAGAAGGAATTCTTTGTAGATCGGTTCGCTATTCATCCAATACCTCGTTTTCTCTGCGTGTTTACAGCCTTGCACGAGCGAATCGCTCCCATAGGCGTATCGCGGACCGCATATGAAAAAGGAGGCTACGGAGGCGGGCCAAAAGTGCTGGCTCGGGCCATGCCGCCGTCACCTATATTTTCAGGCTCCATTGCCTGCGTTGGATGGCATTATCTCACCGCGTTGCCTCGGGAGCCATCCCGTGCGGCGGACAAAGGCAAACCCAGGGGCAGTTAGTGGAGAAGCCGCTATTAGGCCCCTAATCGCGAAAGCGGTTCAACTCATGAGTAAGCCACCTGAGACTACTCACTTTTCCCACGAATGGCGAAGGGTCGCGACCTGGGGTTTTGCAAATGGCGCGCAAACCACCCGCGCTGATTCACTTACGATTGCAGCTGGCGGCTTGCGGGTTAAAGGGCGGTTGAGTTTCAAAACGGGCGCTTTCGGCGCTATTGAGCCTCCAAAGTCGGCCCGCTGCACTCTTTGGGACAAAAATAAAAACTCAAAGCCCTGAGTTCGAAAAAAGTATTTGAAGTTGTCCCGACTTTTGTCCCCGAAGCCGACGAAGCGCGACATGGCGTTACCTGGCGGCACTCGATTCGAGACGGCACCGAAAACTGGATGCAACTGGAATGACGGGACATCAGAACTGCTGCCATCGAGTGGGAGTGAGCATCTGGGCCGACAAGTCGTACGGCAATACGTCAAAAACAGTATGGTCATATGGCATGTCGGCTTATCCGGTTATCTTCTGACTACTCGAACGCCGATGGTCGATTGAAGAGCTTGGGTGCTGTAATCCGTCGTTTACTGCTTGGTGATGGCCGCGTTGATCCGGTCAACCAGCTCGCGGGGATGTTCCACCCCGAGCACCAGCCGATCATAGTGCTCGTCCTTGAGTTGGATGACGATGGGGCTTTCCGGTCGGGTGACATTCCAGAATGTCTTTTCCCCATGCTCAATGTATGTGCCGGCCCATTTACCGGGAACATGAAGGCCGGGCGAACGCAGCCCCTTGGCATCATCAAGAATGCCCGGATCCTCGCTCGCACCCAGAACATGCTCGAGCGGCACCACCAGTTTCCCTTTGAACGACCACATCTTATCCAAGCCCTGCGGTTCAACTTCCAGCGTCCGCCCGACAATTGCCACCTTGTTGTTCATGACTTGCTTCTTTCATTATCAGACTGAAACCGAATATGTGCACGCTGCAGCAGCGTCTCGCCAAGGAGCGTGGCGACATCAACGGTCACAGCATTGGTATCGTCAGATTCCGAGCTGGACAGCTTCGCAAGGTAATCCCTGACCAGCCCACGAACCTCAAGATCATGATCTGACAGCTCCATGAGTGCCACCAATACCAGATTGAGCACTCCTGAATCGCCCGACTCAGAATCCGTTGCATCACGTAGCGCGGCCACGAACATGCCACGCTTGCTGCCGAAGGCACCGTAGAGGCTGCCCCGGAGCAGACCCGTGGCCTTGACGAGGGCATCAATCGAAGTGCCCTCATAGCCATGCTCCAGGAAAACCTCGCGGGCACGGGCAAGGACCTCATCATTATCGAAACTTCTCTTGCGACCCATGCTCGCTAAGATAGCATTAGTTGACTAATCAGTCAAGAATGATAAGTGGTCATTTGATGAACGCCTTCAGCAAGCGTTCATATTCCCGCAACTATTCCTTGGCCACTGGTTCGATTCGTGTTCCGCCCTTGCCGTCCGGATTGGCCATGAGTATGCGTGTCGGCTTGTCCTTCTGGACTGTGCAGAAGGTGAATTCCACGTTGGTGGCGACCCCCCATTCACCTCTCTTGTTGAGAGCGATCATGGAGATCTCGCCTACCTTGCCGTAGCGGTTCCTCAGGAGGTCGTCAAATTTGTAGACTGCGGAATCACAGGCTTCCTGCGGGCTCAAGCCGCTTCCCATCAGGGCGACGATCCGATAGGAGAGGCACCCTTTCATGATGTCTTCTCCCAGCCCGGTGGCGGCCGCCCCTCCGATGGCGCTGTCCACATAAAAGCCCGAGCCGGGCAGGGGAGAATCGCCTACTCTGCCAGGTTCCTTCATGAAGAGCCCCGATGTTGATGTGCCGGCAGCCATCGAACCATGCGCATCCAAGGAGATGGTCCCGACAGTATCGTGCCCTCGATAGGGACCGGCAGACTCCGGTGTTGTGGTCTTGGCGGCTTCCAGCTCCCAGCGCTCTCTGGCCCTATCCGTCAGCATATTGCGCATTTCGAACCCGCTGACCTGGGCGTAACGGGTCGCCCCCTGCCCGACCAGAAAGCTGCTGGTATGGCGCCGGCTCAGCTGCCTGGCCACAGATATGGGATGGAGTACATGCTGGATGCCGGCCACGGCGCCCATTGCCATGCTGTTCCCGTCCATGAAGGCGGCGTCCATCTCCATCTCACCTTCCCGGTTGGGCAAAGCTCCATAACCGACGGAGGTGTAATCGGGGTTGGCCTCAACCTCTCGGATCAGCGCCTCGACAGCATCACCCGCCTGGCCACCCTCCTCAAGACCGGAACTTGACTTGACCATCCCTTCATAGGCCATCCGCCATGTAGCAATAGAGGCCCAGGTGGATTGATCGTGGATGACTATCTGTGGGGATGAATCACTCATTTCCTTGGTTCTTTCTGTCGGTGCAGTCGTTGACTGCTCTTGGGTGGAGCACAAAACTTTTTTAGAGCAGAAGAGCAGGCGAGACCTCAGCCGGTCGATGAATGATCGAGCTGATGGACCATGCTCCTGAGGGGACAGCCGTCAGTAGCGGGCTTACCTCGCCCGCATGCAGACAGCAACGATGTCCTCTGCCTTATCTCTTCTGTCAATGATAATTAATAAAGATACTTTTGTTTCGGAATGTCTTGCCAGCGTTCCAATTGCTTTATCGGCGTTAGCTTTTGCGTACATCCCTTAAGGCTGATTTAAAAGGCCGAGGTCCAACAATTTGTTTGGTGATCGCTGGACGGCAGATCCGGCCGATTCGGCGGGACGCGACACTTTGGACATGTATAGTTTCCAATTTGATATATACTATTAACAAACTATTGTCTCTTGAAATAGTTGAGGACCAAGACGGTCCATGGAATTGAGTTGTTTGCAGTACATGAGTGAATCAATCGCTCGCCATCGCGAAGGGCATGCGATGACAGTTCCGAGGAAGGGACTTTCATGGAGTCGAAAGAGCAACAGGTGAACACCAGTTCACCGATTTTGATGCTGGGCATCTTGTCCATATCGTTCCTGATGTCGGTTTCCAACGCCGTCTCAGGGACTATCCCGTTGATGAAGCAGTACTTTTCCAACATCTCGGAGGCCAACGTCGAGCTGCTGGTCGTCATCCCCACAGGTGGCGTCCTGCTGGGGACCGTGGTCAGCGGCCTGATATCCAATAAGCTGGGCAAGAAGTACACGGTCCTTTTGGGGCTCATCGTCTCCTTGGTCTTTGGCGTCATTCCAGCATTCTTCTACAATTATCCGGCCATATTCCTGTCGAGGGCCATGTTCGGCGTGGGCATGGGCATCTTCACCCCACTGAGCGTCTCCTACATCACCGATGTCTTCCCTGAGAAAATCAGGAACAGGCTTCTGGGTTGGAGGAACTCCGTCGGCGCCATCGGCGACTCGATCATGCTCTTCATTGCAGGATTCCTGATCAACATCTCCTGGCACGCCACCTATCTGGTCTTCCTCTTCCTGATCGTGCCCATTGTCCTTGTTTCCCTTTTCGTCCCCAAGCGGCTTGATCGGGTCATTGTGGAGGATGGCAAGGAGGTCGAGGAGGACACCTCCATCAAGCCGTCCACCAACGGCGGCGTTATCCAGCTGGCTATCCTCTTCCTCTTCGTCTGCCTCTTCTATTCGGCTATCTCCCTGAAGCTGGCCAGCCATATGGTCGATTCACATATAGGCTCTGCAGCTGATGCCACCAGGATCTTCGGCTTCCTGGTGCTCTGCTCGATCGTTTCAGGCATCGCCTTCGAACAGCTCGCCAAGTGGTGCGGACGATACACCGTCTTCATCTTCGAGGTTTTGACGGCAGTGGTCATGATCGCCATGCCCTTCACCAACTCCATTCCGGTCTTGCTGGTTCTGGTCTTGGTGGCAGGGTTCTGCAACGGCATCATCAACCCGGCCCTGACGGCACGCATGGTGGCCTATTCGCCCAAGGGCTCCATGAACCTGACCACTTCGATAATCCTGATCGGCATCAACATCGGCTCCCTGGTGGCTCCCTACTTCTTCCAGGCACTGGGCGGGGTGCTTGGCAAGAATGACCCAGGTTTCATGATCATGTGTGCAGGGGTCTGCTACGTGATTCTGGCCCTTTACGATGCCTTCGTCGTCAAGAAGGACAAGCTGACCATCTGAGGCGGTCATGGCAATTCGTGTCAATCAACAGAAACAGAGGTAAATAATGAGCGATACCGTGGAATGGTTCAAACAGGCCAAATACGGCATGATGATTCACTGGGGTCTCTATTCACTCCTGGGAGGGGAGTACCAGGGGAAGTCGTCAAGCAACTATGCGGAATGGATCCAATCCAAGCTCCAGATCCCCAACAAGGAGTACGAACGCCTGACCCAGGCCTTCAACCCCATTTATTTTGACGCTGATGCCATAGTTGACCTGGCCAAGCGTTGCGGCATGCAGTACCTGGTCGTCACTACAAAGCATCATGACGGCTTCGCCATGTACCGGTCGCTGGTGGATCCCTACAACGTCTATGACGCGACGCCGTTCCATAGGGATGTGATCGGCGAGCTGTCTTTGGCCTGCCGCAAGGCTGGCCTGCGATTTGGTCTCTACTATTCGCAGGATCTGGACTGGCATGAACCGGATGGCGGCGGATACCTCTCGAACGACATCGAGACTGCAGGCACCACCTGGGACAACAGCTGGGACTTCACAGGGGAGAAGAACTACGACCGGGCATTCGAGCACAAGATCATGCCGCAGATCGAAGAGATCATGAGCAACTATGGGGAGATATCTGTTGCCTGGTTTGATGTTCCCATGACCCTCAGCGACGAGCAGAGCCAGACCATTTACGATACGGTCAAGCGTCTGCAGCCTGACTGCTTGATCAATTCCAGGCTGGGCAACGGCCGCTACGACTATGTCTCTCTAGGGGACAACGAGATTCCCGAAGATTCGGACGCCAGCGACAAGGCCGCCTCGGATGGCAATGTTGACTACAACTCGATCGAAGGATTCAAGCCCTCAAAGCTTGGCCTCTACGAGACCGCCGGGACCATCAACGATTCCTGGGGATTCTCCTACCATGACCAAAATTGGAAGAGCCCGCAAACCATTCACGATTACAAGGCCCATCTGAACAAGTACGGCATCAACTACCTGCTCAACGTCGGTCTGGATGGATTGGGACGCGTCCCTATGGCTGCTGAGCAGGCACTCCTGGGAGCGCGAGCTCTGGAGGCCTAAAGAAAACTGAATTCTGTGAATCAGCCAGAGGGTCTTGTCGGAAGGATGCCATTCCAATCCGACAAGGCTCTTTGCTGGCTGCTTGTTGAGCTTCACAGTCTGGCGACTTCACAAAATCGGACTTGTGTGTTTGGGGGTCTATGGAGCCTATAAGTTCAATCATACGTATAGCGGTACTTTGACAACTGTGAAAGCTGATGTTTGATGAATACCGTGTTTGCGCGAACCTTTATTTTGGAAGGAATTTAATTGCTTTCGCTACAACAGAGGTGATTGTCCTACCGTTTTTTGCGACGAGACCACCTGCTGCCAACAAGCCTCCGCCGATGGTGCTTATGTTTTTCTTCGCATGATCTGCGCTTTTTCTTCGCATGATCTGCGCTGTCTTTTCTTTTTGCTAAACAGCGAGCGCAGTATATGCCATCCGGGTTATCGATAAAAGTGTGGCATCCATGGGATTTGCATACGGCCATCAGTTTTGAGCCGCATTTTGGGCAGTAATCATAGTCTTTTTTATATTTGTCGTTCTTTTTGTAAGAGTCGCATTCCTGGTTGGTGCAGCCTCTAACGCTCTTCATGGCTCTCATCCTTTTCATCAGATACCTTAAGGTACAGGTGCTTCTCAGGCAATGCTAGGGCCTCGCTTAGATTGGAAACATCAAGCTGAAGTGCGGCTCGAGATCGCCAAATTCCCTGTTCTGTTCCTGTATCAGAGCGATCGCATTCCGCTAGAAGGCCCGCATTGTCTCCCACAGTCGTCTTTATGAAGTGCGAATATGTTTCCAGGGATTTCGCCATGGCCTTGGGCTCTCCTTGCTCGCAAAAAATGGCTGCTCTGGCAATCGACGCCTGGTGTATGGCAGGAAAGCAGCTGTTGATGCTGTCCATTCTTTCATCGATGCGTTTTGTGCGTTTGCCTTTTTCATGCTCATAGTCGCCATTAGCGAGATATTTCACGTCAGACTCCATCTTCAGCTCGAGCTGGGCCTCTGCGTCCGATAGAGCGCGTAAGGACTGAGACACAAGGAGCTTTCTCAGAGAGTCGTCATCAACTTCACGAGCCTGCAGATAAAGGCGCATGCCGCTCTGTAGGAGGCCGAGCCTATCGCTCTGCTGCCCCTCGAGGACTTCCTGCACGCGCACATCTATGACTGCAATCTGGTGGGCGATGTCTTCAAGCTGACCTTGGATTGCCCTGAGTTGTATAGCGTTCGCCGCTTGAACGGGATCAATTCCCCCGCTGAAATCCTCGCGCTTGATGGGCAATTTCCTTCCATATCGCCCGTTAGAATCCAAAAGCTGGGCAAAGGTATTGCCTGTTCTATCGGCAGTCAGTTTGATGTCACCATTAGCGATGGCGTCGAGCGTATTTTTTGGAGCATCTACCACCAGGCGAAAATCACTATTCCTGGCCTTATATGCCAAGGCGAATCCGGAGGATTCGCGTTCCAGTGCATGAACTATGTCTTTAATGGCGGCATTGCTTTTATTGACGCCATTCCTTATTCCGTTCAGGAAAAATGCCAAAGGCGAGTCCGGATCGGCGTTGAGCTCAGATTCTTCAGGCTTCAATGAAACCCCCTATCGAAGGACATGCTGGCTGCACGCTAATACATGACGATAATTAATTAGATTATAACTGTCCATTGCTCGAAGGCGCTTAAAGCAACTGCTTTGTTTGGAAGTAGTCAGAAACTCAACCAAATATCAACGAATAGGCATGGCAAGGTACTTGCAATGCCCCAAGCCAACGTCGTTCACATGGCTGTTCCGGACAATGCCAGCCTTGGCAGGGAAATCGAGGTACATCAGACTGTTGGTATTTCACAATAGCTAGGCCAGTACTTGACTTCGGCGAGCTTAAACTTCGTGCATGTATCTGGCTTCAATGTAAACACCGCTCTGGGTACGTAGTTTTAGCGTTTACAGGTCCTTGGCATGGACCATCAGGTAGTCCCAGGCACGGGCAGGGAGCAGGGCATGAAGGGCGACCAGAGGTTTGGCTCCAAAGCCCAGAAGGTAGCGTGGACGGGGATGGCGTACCGTCGAAGCACGGACGATGGCCTTGGCAATGGTTGATGGTCGGGTCAAATGCCTGCTGGAGTAAAGCTTGCGCAATCCAGCAGCAGCTTGGAACCCTGACTTTCGATAGGCACTCTTGCGGGTGACCTTCTGAAGATGGTCGGCGGCGATTGCGCCCCAGTTGGTGGCGATGGCTCCAGGCTCGATCAGGACCACGTCGATGCCGAAGGGGCGGGTTTCCATGCGTAAAGCGTCGCTGAAGGCTTCAAGGGCGTACTTGGTGGCATGGTACCAGGCACCCATGTAGGTGACCATTCGGCCAGCCATGGATGAGGTATTGACGATTCGGCCGCTTCCGGCTCGGCGCATGGCTGGCAGCACCAGCTGGGTCAATCGGGCGAGTCCGAAGAGGTTGACTTCGAATTGTCGACGGACCTCGTCAATAGAGACCCGCTCGACCGGACCATAGGAGCCGTAGCCGGCGTTGTTGACCAGCAGGTCGACACGCTTTGCCCTCTGCAGAATTCGTGCGACGGCCTTCTCAATGGAGGCAGAATCGGTCAGGTCCATCTGCACGGCTGTCACCCCCTTGTCAGCCAGGGGCTTCAATCGTTCGACTCGTCGTCCTGCCGCATATACCTGGTATCCATGATCGGCGAGCAGGCCAGCGGTTTCATACCCGATGCCGCTAGTGGCTCCAGTGACCAGCGCCACTCGATTGGTCATACTTATCACCCCTTCTGGCAGGTGTCTGTGAATCGTGGCGCCTGCTTTGCTTTGAGGCACAGTATATGACAGCATTTCGTTGCAAGGACATAAAAAAGCCAGACGCGGGCGGTCTACCCGTCCACGCCTGGCAATGCGACCATAGCGAATACCTTATGCCTGCACCCTTTCCAGCAGGAGGTCTTTGAGCTCGGCGGCTGTTGGATAAGCTTTCTGGGTACCGCGGCGTGTGACGCTGATTGCAGCGTATCTGTTGGCGTGGCCCAGAGCTGTTGGCACATCCTCGCCCTGCGTGTAGTAGTGGGCGAAAGAGCCGATGAAGGCATCGCCGGCGCCAGTGGTATCCACGGCTTCAACCGTGACTGCAGGCACCAGCAGCTCCTGGTCGGCGCTGACCCATAGGGCGCCCTTGCCGCCCATGGTGACAATCAGGTTGCCTACTCCGCGCCTTACCAAGTTCCGTGCTGCGGCCTTGATCTCATCCAATGTCCCTGTGGGCATTCCTGTGAGCGTGGCCAGCTCGGTCTCATTCGGTGCGAAGAAGGCCACTCTGGAGACATAGTCGATGTTCAGATCATCATTTGCTGGAGCAGGGTTCAGCAGTACAGGCACGCCGTAGTCCTCTGCCAGTTCAATGGCATGGTAGTTGGTCTCCAAGGCGATCTCCTGTTGGAGAACGACCAGTTTCGATCCCTTGATCAGGTCTTTTTTATCGTCCAAGGCGGCAGGCGTGAGCTGTTTGTTGGCGCCTTTGACGATCAGGATCCGATTGTCGCCGCTGGTGTCCACAAAGATCGGCGCCACGCCGCTGCTTCCATCGGCGATGCCGATTCCATCAGAGCTGATGCCGTTGCTGCGGTAGTTCTCCAGCTGCTGTCTGCCGAATTCGTCCCTGCCGACCATGGTGATGAAGTTGACCTGTGAACCCAGGCGGGCGGCGGCGATGGCCTGGTTGGCCCCCTTGCCGCCGAATCCCATCTCGAATTCAGGAGCTTCCACAGTCTCTCCTTCCACCGGCATGCGATCGACAAAGGTGGTCAGCTCATACATATTGGAGCCGATGACGGTGATGTCAGCCATGATGTCCTTTACCTTTCCAGGCCGGTGGTTACCAGGAATGAGCGTGTTTCCTGGGGCTTCAGGTGGATCAGGGTGCCTGCCTTCTCAGCGGCGGCGCGGCCCTCGGGTGTGCTGGTGCCGGGCAGTGCAAAGGCCGCCACCTGTTGATCGGCGTTGTACAGGATCCAGCGGGTGACGATGGGGAATTGCTCCGTGCTGAACCGTGTCAGGAAGTTGTGTTCGGCATTCAGATGGAGCCGGAACTCGGCCACATCCGTGAACTTGGTCAGGTTCTGGGAGAAGAAGACGATCTCAGGATCGTAGTGGCTCTCGTCGTTCAGGTTGTTGATCAGATCACCGCTGGCCTTGAGCTCTTCGTTGTAGGCCAGCCACTGCGGGGTGGGATGGACGTGGGCGGGAACGGTCTGGCGCAGACGGAAAGCCTCGTCAGGCACGTTCTGTTCCATATGCCCATCATGCACGTAGGCATAGTTCATATGGCACATGTATTGCAGAGGCATGGTCTGGTAGTTGGAGAGGTTGGTGACCTCCAGGCCGATGTCGAAAAGACCGGAATCCGTGTGCAATGTTACGGATGGCCTACTCAGGTAGTGGTCGCCGAACCCTTTGACATATTCGAATTGCCCATGTATTGACATGGTCCCATCTCCGAATTCCAGCCAGGCACTGTCCATGCGGCTGGTCGGGGCCTCGCCGTGGAGTTGGTAGTCGTCCTCCGGGGCCGGGGTTCCGCCGCCAAGGAGTCCTGACGTGAACTGGAAGCAGCCGTAGGTATCTGCTATGGCCGTGCCGGGAAGGGGCTGCGAAAACATGTCCTTCATCTTTAGGCTGATGGAGTCGAAGACCGCATCCCAGATGATCAGGCCCATGTAAGGCAGGACGGTGAGCTGGCCGCGGGAGTTCTCCAGACGGACCGCTTCAACTCCTGATGGGTAGGTGAAGGTGACGGCTTTGAAATCGTCGTCCTCATAGAGGGTGAATTCGGCCGGGCCGAACATATCATGATTGAGGTGAAGCTGTTGCATGATTGGTTTTCCTTTCATTGGTTTTTCTGAGCGCCTTCAGCCTTGAAAGCGCGCATCTTTGCTGTGGAATAGACGCAGACGACCGCGAAGCAGACCACATCGACGAGGAAGGACAGGGACATGTTCGAGATGTCCGCGACGAATCCCTGCGCTACAGGGATGAAGGCCCCGCCCACGATGGACATGACGATGATGGCTCCCGCTGTTTCCGTATGGCGTTTGTCGGTCACCGTATCCAAGGTCTGCGAGTAGATGGTGGCCCAGCAGGGTCCGAACAGGCCCGAGACGATGATGGCCGCATAGACGGCGCTCATGTTGCGCACCAGGAGGATGTAGACCAGGGCAGCCAATCCGAATGCCGAGAACCACTGCAGGACCCGGGAGGGGTGCATGGACTTCATCATGAAGTTGGCGATCACCTTGCCTACGAAGAAGGCGACATAGCTGTAGATCATGAAAGTCGATGCCGAACGTTCATTGATTGAGGTATTGAGCTCCATGGCTAATCTGATGGTGAAGGACCATACAGCCGTCTGCATTCCTATATACATGAATTCGGTGAAAATTCCCCAAAGGAAGCGGCGATTGTGCGCAAGATAGGCCAGTGTCTCGCCGATGCGCGCCTGAGGCTGCTGCTTGGTGGAATCCACCCTGGGCTTGCCTGAAGGGAACTGCGTCAATGCGAAAAGCACTAGGGCGACCAGCAGGACGAAGATGATGTATTTGTAAGGCAACAGCGTATGTTGAAGGGCGCGCTCGCCGAAGGTGATGCGGGCCTGTCCGTGAAGCCCTTCCATCTGCTTTTCCAGGCTCTGGCCTGCACCGAAGATCAGGTATTTGCCCAGCAATATGCCCGCTATGGCGCCGAGCGGGTAAAAAGTCTCAGAGATGTTAAGCCGCAGAGTGGCATACTTCTTAGGTCCCATGAGGGAGCTGAAGGTGTTGGCCGAGGTCTCCAGGAAGCTTAAACCGCAGGCCAAGGCGAACAGGGCGATCAGGAAGAAGCCGTAGGTGGCCATGCGCGAGGCTGGGAAGAAAATCGAACAGCCGATGGTGTACAGCGAAAGGCCGATCATGATGGCGACCTTGTATGAGGTCTTCTTGATGATGAGTGAAGCCGGTATGGCGATCAGAAAGTAGCCCAGATAAAAGGCTGTCTGTACAAAGGCGCTGGCGACATTGGACAGGGTGAAGATGGTCTTGAACTGGGTTATGAGTATGTCATTGAGACTGGCGGCCGCTCCCCAAAGGGGGAATAGACAGGAGAGCAGGATGTACTGGAGCATCGGCGTCCTGTCCAGGTATCCATCATCCAATTCCTGCGCGCGCAGTCTGAATGGATGAAAGGATGCTTTTGGACGCTTCTGTAAGGTTGTTGATTGCATGAACCCCTCCTTGGGTTTGCATTCGGTGGCCGCCGCATTGCGTGTGCCGAGAATATTAAGAGTCGGTCCGGGGGGCCGGCCCCCGGACGCCGATGTCAGGCCTTGCCGATGATGGCCATGCTGGAGCTGGTGCCCAGCCGTTCCACACCTGCCTTGATCAGGGCCTCAGCCTCTTGCCTGGTGTGGATGCCGCCGGCGGCCTTGATGTGAATTCTGTCGCCGACTGCTTGTTTGATGACTTCGATGTCGTGCACACTGGCGCCACGGCTGGCGAATCCAGTGGATGTTTTGACGAAATCAGCGCCTGCGTCGGCCACCAGCCTGCTGGCCCGCGCGATCTGCTTATCGTCAAGCAGAGCTGTCTCGATGATGACCTTGATGACTTTTCCTGCCTGATGCACGGTCTCGACGACTGCACGAATATCCTTGGCAACGAGCTCCTCTCGACCGCCCGTCATTTCGCCGATGTTGATCACCATATCCAGCTCATCGGCTCCGTTTGCGATGGCTTCCCGGCTTTCGGCGACCTTGCTGGCTGTGGTGTTGGCACCCAGGGGGAAGCCGATGACGCAGGCAGTCAGGACATCCGAACCTTTGACCCGCTCATGGACGTGGGAAACCCAGTAGGGATTGACCATGACCGAATAGAAATGATTGTTCAGGGCTTCGTCGATGACCTGGTCGATCTGAGCGAGTGTTGCCTCCGGCTTGAGCAGCGTGTGATCGATGAGGCGATTGATCTGCATGATTGTTACCTCCTTGTGGGCATCACTGTAACAGTCAATGCACGGAAGTAAAATGCTAAAATGAACATATGTTCAAAAACTGAAGCTCGAATATCACATGACGTGACGCTGTCATTGGCTGCTGTTTCCGCACGACTAGGAGAAGAGGAAGTTTCATGATCGACGATGAACAGCATAGGAATCAAGCTGTCACAGTCTGTCACTGGTATTACGAGGAGGGCTTGGGTCAAAACGCCATCGCCCGCAGACTGGGCGTTTCTCGCCCGACGGTTTCGCGTCTTCTGGCCTACGCCAGGCAAGAAGGGCTTGTTCGGGTTATCATCGCGGACCCTCATGCTGATTTGCAATCCCTGGCCAGAAAACTCAAAGTGACTTTCGGCCTGCGAGATGTCAGGCTGTCATATGATTCGACCGGTGACGAAGAGGCCATCAGAGATAGACTAGGCGCGGTTACAGCGGATTATCTGGCGGAGATTGTCGGCGATCACGACCGTTTGGGGATCAGCTGGGGGAGGACCCTCAAGGCTGTAGCCGATCATCTGCGACCTAATGAGCACAAGGATGTATCGGTGGTGCAGCTCAAGGGAAGTGTCTCCGCATCTGACTTCAACAACTATGCCGCGGATATCGCCCTGAAATTCGGCATGGCCTTCGGCACCACCACTACTGTGCTGCCCTTGCCGGTCATTTTCGACAATGCCTTGACTCGGGACATTGTGCTCAAGGATCGTTTCATAGACGAGATCGTTCGTCAGGGGGAACGGACCGATATCGCCGTGTTTACCTGCGGAACCGTTCGTGACGATGCCATGCTTTTCAAACTGGGATATCTCTCCCGCAGAGAGATCACCATGCTGCAGCATAAGGCTGTCGGCGATGTGCTTTCACGATTCATAGCTGCCGACGGCTCCATTGCGGATGATGGCATTAACGCGAGAACGGTGGGGATACAGCTTGATCGGTTGCGCAAGAAGCCATGTTCCATATTGGTGGCGGGAGGGCCTTCCAAGATAGCATCCATGCGTGCGGTGCTTCTGGGCGGCTATGCCAATGTGCTGATTACGGATTCGCAGGCTGCCATGCGTCTGCTTGAGGAATGAGCGGGTCTGTGCAATTAAGGGGGTTACGCCGTCTGGTGTGGCTCTTCAGATGCCTATCGCGTCCATAATCACGCAATGGCTTGGTCAAATAATGGTCGCCTTTTTGGATTGCTGAAACTTCGCTGTACGCTAATTGCTAATGCTGATTGTAGATTCCGCAGGAGGTTTCAGCATGCAGGGCACACGATTTACCTATTGGTGGCACGGATTCGATCTGTGACGCCGCGTGCCTTGTAGGAACGGTTGCACGGATCGGAACCCACCGGCCCTGCAGTCGTCGACAGCATTTCCCGTGCATCGTCACCGCATAGTCGGTAGGGCAGCACCAGCGACAATGGTTGTAATAACCGCATGGGAAAGGACAAGCCAATGACATTGGCGGATCATATGAATGCCAGGGTCAAAGCTCTGGCGCCGAGCGACATTCTCGAGTTCAACAAGGAGATTGCCGGAATAGACGGCATCGTGAAGTTGACCCTGGGGGAGCCGGACTTCTTCACCCCTGAGCACGTCAAGCAGGCGGGCATTCAGGCCATCCAGGACAACCACAGTCATTACACCGAGAGTCGCGGTATGCCCAGCCTTCGCCGGGCGGCGGCCGACTATCTCCACGCCAAGTACGGGCTGGACTACGACCCCGACACGCAAATGGTGATTACAGCCGGAGCCACCGGGGGTATCTTCTCGGGCCTGACCGCCATGATCAACCCGGGGGACACGGTCATCCTGCCCACGCCCATCTTCCCTCTCTACATCCCCATTGCCCAGCTGAGCGGTGCCAGGACCGTCTTCGTCGATACCTCCGATGACGGCTTCATTCTCAAGCCGGACAAGCTGGAGGCCGCCATCGAAAACAGCGATGGTCCGGTCAAGGCCCTGGTGCTCAACTATCCGACCAATCCCACCGGGGTGACCTATGCCCGAGAGGATCTGGAGGCTCTGGCCCAGGTGGCGCGCAAGCACGGCTTCTTCGTGCTCAGCGATGAAATCTACGCCGAGCTGACCTACCAGGGTACCCATGTGTCCATGGGCACCATCCTGCCCGAGCAGACGGTCGTGCTTGGCGGGGTTTCCAAATCCCATGCCATGACTGGATGGCGGGTCGGCATCGCCGCTGGCCCCGCCGACGTTATTGACCAGATCAGCAAGGTCAACGAGTTCAGCATCACTTCGGTAACCACCAATGCCCAGTATGCGGCCCAGGAGGCTCTGACCAAGGGGATGAATGACACGGATCCGATGCGCGAGGCCTACCGCAAGCGGCGGGACTATCTGGTCAAGGCCCTGCCCGAGGTCGGTCTGGACGTCATCGATCCCAAGGGCGCCTTCTACATTTTCGCCCGGTTGCCCGAGGGCATGCGCGACAGCTGGAGCTTCGTCTACGACCTGGCTCGAAAAGCCAAGGTGGCGGTAATCCCAGGAGCAAGCTTCGGGCCTGGGGGAGAAGGCTACGTCCGCATCTCCTACGCAGCCTCCATGGAGGATCTGCATACCGCCGTGGAGCGGATTGGCGACTACATGCGTGAAAATCGCAGCTGATATCTCTGACGATTCAAATTACAACCATCAACGAAGACAGTTACCAAGGACTAGAAAATGACCAGCATTCTCATGTATTCAGTACGACCCGACGAGCAGGAGGCCATTCAGGCCTGGGCGCAAGCCAATGACATTCAGGTGGATACCACTGACCACGATCTGGGTATGAACACCGTGGACATGATCAAGGGTTACGACGGCATCGTCATCCAGCAGCACGCGGCCCTGCCCGAGCCGGAGCTCTACCAGCGGCTCAAGGACTATGGCCTCAAGCAGCTGACCCTGCGGATCACCGGCTATGACATCGTCAACCTGCAGGCCGCTCGGGAGAACGGGCTGGTCGTGACCAACGTGCCTGCCTACTCGCCCCGGTCGGTCTCCGAACTGGTCCTGGCCCAGGTCATGCGCCTGGTCCGGCATCTGGGGGAGGCCAGCGCTCGCGAGGCCAAGGACGACTATACCTGGGATGGGCTTCAGGCCCATGAGATCCACAACCTGACCGTGGGGATCATCGGAGCCGGCAAGATCGGATCGGCCGTGGCCAGGATCTTCCGGGCCCTGGGCTCCACCGTCATCGCCAACGATCCGGTTCACCGCCCCGAGCTGGCAGACACCCTGGATTACGTGGACCTGCCCACCATTTTGAAGCGGGCCGACATCGTCACCGTCCATACGCCGCTGGACGAGACTACCCACCATCTGATCAACGCGAAGGCCCTGGATGCCATGAAGCCCTCGGCCTTCCTGGTCAACGCCGCCCGCGGCCCCATTGTGGACACCCCGGCGCTGATTGAGGCCCTGCAAACCAAGTCCATCGCCGGTGCAGCCATCGATACCATCGAGGGGGAGGCTGGCATCTTCGAAAAGGACCTGAGTGGAGCCAGGGTCGGCAACCAGGCCTTGGAGACCCTCAAGGCCATGCCCAATGTGGAGGTTTCACCCCACATCGGCTTCTACACCGATGCCGCTGTGAACGCCATGGTCAACATCTCACTGAATGACGTCAAGACCATTCTGGAGGGCGGCACCAGCGAGCATCAGGTGGACTGACGCTATGTTTCCGCGACCCGGACCGGGCGCCGGCCTGCTCAGGCGGGATTGTGCGCAAAGGTGATGGTGCCCTGGTCCGGGTCCATGTTTTCCACAATGGCCAGGGACTTGAGGTTGTAGCCCTCTTTGCGCAGGGTACGGCCGCCCTCCTGGAAGCCCTTCTCCACGGCGATGCCGATGCCTTCAATGACGACCTTGGCATCATGGCAGATGTCGATCAGACCGTGCAGGGCGTTGCCCTTGGCCAGGAAGTCATCAAGGATCAGCACATGCTCGCCCTCCGTAAGGAAGCGCTTGGCCACAATGACGGGGTACTCGCGCTGCTTGGTGAAGGAGTAGATGCGGGCCGTGTACTGGTCGCCGTCAAGGTTGATGGACTGGGTCTTCTTGGCGAAGACCACCGGCACGTCGCCGAAGTGGCGGGCGGCCAGGCAGGCGATGCCGATGCCGGATGCCTCAATGGTCAGAATCTTGTCGATCCTGTGACCAGCGAATAGGCGGGCCCATTCAGCGCCCATGTGGTCAAAGAGCCGCACGTCGCACTGATGGTTGAGGAAGGCGTCCACCTTGAGTACATTGCCAGGCTTGACCGTGCCTTGGCGGCGGATTCGCTCCTCGAGTTCCTGCATGTCATCGTCCTTGTCGTCATGAATGCGGGGCCCCTGTGGTCCCGGCGGATAGACACCAAGATAACCCGGTTCTGGGACTGTGGTCAGGCCGCCCTGATCCGCCAGGTTTCACCTCCAGCGGATTGGAGTGTCTTCCTGGCGTGTCAGCCCGTCAATCCGCGGATTCAAGGTCCTGACTGTTACAGTGAAAATTGACCGCATTGGTCGCGCATCGTCGCGGTGCGTTAAAGGACCTAAGGAGGACCATATGGGGATTCTGGATGATGCAAAGGATGCCATGAAGTCTGCCGGCGAGAAGATTTCCGACGTCGCAGGCGATGTAAAGGACACCGTTATGGACAAGGCATCCGATGCCAAGGATGCCGTTGCCGACAAGATGGGCGACGCCAAGGACGCTGCCCAGGACAAGGCATCCGATGCCAAGGACGCCGCTTCGGACAAGATGGACCAGGCCAAGGCCGATGTCAAGGTGGGCAAGGCAAAGGCTGAGCAGGGCGCCACTGAGGCCGCCAACAACGCCAAGGACCAAATGCGCAACTGACTGGGTCATCTGACTTCCCCGATTTACCCCCGTTCGCTTTCCCCGTCGAAAGCGGACGGGATTTTTATATCTGCTGGCTGACCCCTGAGCCAAGGTCGATGACACCGCTTTGTGGTAGAAATAGTTGGTTGCCGGGTGTGCGCCATCCGGCCTGTGACGGTGACCGAGACCAGATGGCAAGAGGTGGCTTGTGAACGAGGAACCGGACTTGATCCAGCGCAGCGCCAAGGAGCTGCTCAAGGGGCTCAACGATCAGCAGGCCGAGGCTGTTCAATACCAGGGGCCGGCCCTGCTGATCGGGGCAGGCGCAGGCTCTGGCAAGACCCGAGTGCTGACCCGCAGGATCGCCTGGATTCTCAGTCAGTTCGGCGCCTGGCCCAGCCAGATCTTGGCCATCACCTTCACCAACAAGGCAGCTTCCGAGATGCGCGAGCGTCTGCGTCGGCTGATCGGACCCGTGGCCGACCGCATGTGGGTGTCCACATTCCACTCGGCCTGCGTGCGCATTCTGAGGAGGGATGGCAAGGAGATCGGTCTGCGATCGGGCTTCACCATCTACGATACGGCCGATTCCGAGCGCCTGATCAAACTGATTGGCAAGGACCTCAACATCGATCTGAAGCGTTACACGCCCAGAAACATTTTGAGCCACATATCCGACTACAAGAACAACCTGCAGGATTGGCGCACGCAGCTGCAGGAGTATGCCCCCGACTACCGGCCCGGGCAGCGCGGCCAGCAGATTACCGCCCGCTTCGGCAACGAGGAGGAGCTCTACTCCGTGATCTACGCCGAGTACGAGCATCGGCTGGCTCAGGCCAACGCCGTCGATTTCGACGATTTGATTGTGCGCACCGTCCAGCTGCTCCAGCAATCCCCGATGGTGGCGCAGTATTACCACCATCGCTTCCGCTACGTGCTGGTGGACGAGTACCAGGACACCAACCATGCCCAGTATGTGCTCATGCGCGAGCTTGCCGGTGCCGATGCAGGCAAGCAGGAGCAGGCCTGGATCACCGTGGTGGGGGATTCGGATCAGTCCATCTATGCCTTCCGAGGGGCCGATATCAGCAACATCAGGGACTTTGAGAAGGACTTCCCTGGGGCCCGGACCATCCTCCTGGAGCAGAACTACCGTTCAACCCAGACCATTCTGGATGCAGCCAATGCCATCATTGTCAAAAATGAAGGCCGCAAGCCCAAGAAGCTCTGGACCGCCCTGGGCAAGGGGGAGCCCATCGTGGGCTACGCAGCCGACAACGCCCAGCAGGAGGCCGCCTGGATCGCCACCGAGATCGCCAGACTGCGCAGCGAGGAGGGCATTCCCTACTCCGACATGGCCATCATGTACCGGGCCAACGCCCAGTCCCGCGCCCTGGAGGAGGGGCTGATCAACGCCGGTCTGCCTTATCAATTGGTGGGCGGGACCCGCTTCTACGAGCGCAAGGAGATCAAGGACGCCCTGGCCTACCTGCACGCCATCGCCAATCCCCAGGACGACGTGAACATGCGTCGGATACTCAACGTGCCCAAGCGGGGCCTGGCCGCACGTGCCGAGGCGGCGGCGACCTCCTATGCGGATCTGCATCAGGTCTCCTTCTGGGAGGGGGTGCAGCATATTGAGGAAGTGCCCGGAGCTTCCACGCTGATGGTCAAGCGGATGAAGACCTTCAGGGATCTGATCAGCTCCCTGACCGACTTTGCCTCTGAGCACGATGCCAAGCCATCGCAGATTGTTGAGAAGGTCCTGGAGGAGTCCGGCATGTTGGACGAGCTTCGCAAGTCCGTTGACCCGCAGGATGCCTCTCGGCTGGAGAACCTTGGCCAGCTGCAGTCTGTGGCTGCCGAGTTCGAGCAGAAGACTCCTGACGCTACGCTGGCGGGCTTCCTGGAGACCACGGCACTGGTGGCCGATTCAGACCAGCTGCCAGGCTTGGGCGACGACTCAGGCAAAGTGACCCTGATGACCCTGCACACGGCCAAGGGCCTGGAGTACCCGGTGGTCTTTCTGACTGGCATGGAGCAGGGAACCTTCCCTCACTCCCGCTGCCTCGAGGATGCCGACGAGATGCAGGAAGAGCGTCGGCTGGCCTATGTGGGCGTGACCCGTGCCAAGAGACGTCTTTACCTGACGCGGGCGGCCGTCCGCTCACAGTGGGGGCAGGTCAATGAGATGCTGCCCAGCCAGTTCCTGGACGACATCCCTGACGAGCTGATTGACTGGAAGCGTCGGCAGGCGGGCAATGAGCGGATGCGCGCAGGCTGGGACCTTGGTGACGACGAGGACGAATTCGGCGGCTTCGAGGATGAAAGCGATAGCCGTGCATTCGGTCATCGTTCATTCGGCGGGTTCGGCTCCGGCTCCGGTTTTGGCTCTTCCCATAATGTGCATGGGCGCTCGCGGACCTCCTCGCAGCGGCCGTTCGGATCATCCGGATATGGCTCTCGTAGCTCCTCTTCCAGAAGCGGAAGAGTTACGACCAGGCACAGCACAGCAAGCTCATCGTCATCCGCACGCACTGGCAGGGCCTCGGGCCAGCCCAAGTCGAATGGCCTGTCCATTCAGGACTTCTCTTTGGGCGACAGGGTGGCCCACGATCAGTATGGCCTGGGCAAGGTGGTCGATATTCAGGACAAGGGGCACAACTCGGTCTTGACCGTGGACTTCGGTTCCGAGGGAACCAAGAGGCTGATGCTGCGCTTGGCACCGATAGAAAAACTCTGAACGATCGAGACTCGGAGCCTGTCCAGGGACGAGACCGCCGAAACTATACACTCATGACTCTTGCGAGGACAGCCATTCCACGGCTAACTGGGTGCGGTTGGCCAGGTTGGTCTTGGCCAGGATGGCTGAGATGTGATTGCGGACAGTGCCCTCGCTGAGGCAGAGCCGCCTGGCGATGGCTTGGTTGTCGAGGCCGCCGGCCACCAGAGCGACGATTTCGCGTTCGCGGTCGGTCAGTGTTTGGAAGCGCCGGGGAACAGGCTCAGCCGGATTCTTTTGCGACTGTTTGTCCTTATTGCCTAGTGACAGATTAGCCACGGCCTCAGCTCCAAGAACCGTCTGTCCCGCCATGACGGCTTGCAGAGCCGGCACCACTGAAGCCACGTCCTGCTTGATCACATACCCCTTGGCGCCCAAGGCCAGGGCGCGTGAAATATATTCCTTGTCTGCAAAGGTGGTTAGAAAGAGCACACGGGCAGCCGAATCCATGGCGATGATGCGTTCCGCCGCCTCCAGACCATCCATGCCAGGCATCTGCACATCAAGCAACAGAACGTCTGGCTTTCCTCCAGCTGCCTGAAAACTCTCGAGGGCTGACTGGCCGTCACCGGCAGTCCAGAGCACATCTGCAGTACCGGTTGCCGTCAAAATCGTTGACAGGGATGAGCAGACGATCGGATCATCATCAGCGATAGCGACTTTCATGCCATTACCTTCCTACCCTCTTCATGCTCGGCTGGGGTGTGGTCGAACCAAGGCTCCTTAGGCAAGGATACGAAGACCTTCCATCCTTGCTGGTTGGGGCCGCTGTTGGCCGTGCCGCCCAAGGCCCTGGCCCTGGCCTCCATATCGGCCAACCCCATGCCGCGATGGAGCTCTGGCTTCTTTAAGTGCGAGCTGTCAGGCTGCGATTGCTGAATCCCGCCGTCGTCCTGCACCACCATCTGCCAGAAGGCTGGGAGGTCGCGCAGGATAACCTGCGCTGACTTGGCTGAAGAATGGCGGACCGTATTGGTAAGGGCCTCGCGAACAATGGTGGCCAAGCAACGGCACACTGGTGCAGGCGCTGCCTCAATGCCATTGTTCAGATCGACCTGCAGCTGCCCCGTCGAAGCTTCGGAGCTGGCTTCCTGCATCTGGGATGCGAAGTCAGTGCCCTCATCCTCCAAGTCATGCACGGAACGACGAATTGTGGTCATGGCCTCGTCCAAGGTCTTGCCGACACTGTCCAGTAGCTGCTCGGCACTCTGATCACCCTTGCTTTGAGCCACCACGCAGCCAGCCTGGATCTGCACGATGGCACGGGTGAGCTGGTGTCCCACATTGTCGTGAATGTCTCGGGCGATTCGGGTCCGCTCGGATAAGTGTGCCATCCGGGTCGCCTGGGCCCTCTCCTCGTCCAGGTCGTTGATGCGGCCGCGCAGTTGGCGAATCTGGTAGCGCTCGGTGTCTTCAATCTGCCATACACGCTCCTTAGCCTCCGCCAAGCGCGCACATGCCAGACCGCCGCCTTGCGCCAGTGCTGATGTCAACAAAGTCAGCAGCGCATAGCGCTGGGTGAAGCCTCTGAACAGTATGAGGTCAGTGATGGCAGGTATCAGCCAGAAGAATGCCGGCAACAAGTCCAAGAGCAGCCTTGAGTCCTTGGCCAGGGAGTCTTTCATGCCGACTGATCCGGCAGTCGGGACTATGGCTCCGAGTCCAACTCCCGCCTCGAAAGCCAGCGCTGGCAAAAAGAAAAGCCAGACTGGTATGAATGTTGCCAAAAGCGACACCAGGGCACCACCCAACATGGAACCTGGCGCTGGCAACGTCCATTCACACAGGGCTCCTACTGCTACCGAGGCCAAGAGGCCAGCGATCAGGGTTGCTGAAACCCCTGAACCATACCATGATCCGCATAAGGCCCCCAGACCAACCAGGGCCAGCCAGCCAGCTATCCTGCCCATGAATGTCTCCTCGCCCTGTTGCTCTATTGTCCTAAATAGTAATTGGCGGACTACCCGTTCCTGCGCCGATCCACAGGCGGGAGCACCCATGACAGATGTCATTAATCTGATTCGAGCATTTACAATTTTGATGACAACTGTCACGGTGTTGGGCCAGCTGCAGCTGGGATGATGGAATCATGAACAGTTCACATGAGCAAGAGCCGGCCTTGAAGGTCAGCGCATTGGTGAAGCGCTACGGTGACACGGTGGCCTTGGACCACTTCGACATGGAAGTCGGTCGTGGCGAGGTATTCGGACTGCTCGGCCCTAACGGTTCAGGCAAGTCAACTGCCATCAACTGCATCCTGGCCTTGCTCAGCTTTGAATCGGGAACGGTTCGCATATTCGGGCAGGAGATGACCCCGACCTCCTACGATCTCAAAAGTCATATCGGCGTGGTTCCACAGAATGTGGCCGTCTT
The DNA here is from genome assembly GCF_026537235.1 of Bifidobacterium sp. B4111. Lineage (NCBI taxonomy): Bacteria > Bacillati > Actinomycetota > Actinomycetes > Bifidobacteriales > Bifidobacteriaceae > Bifidobacterium > Bifidobacterium sp. B4111. Next base: position 706,286 of record NZ_JAFNMO010000001.1, read on the forward strand.
CAATGAACTGAGCGTTCAGGAGAACATCGACTATTTCTGCTCCCTCTACGTGCCCAAGAAGGCCGACCGCAAGGACCTGGTCGAGCAGGCCATCGACTTCGTGGGGCTGGGCGATTTCCGCAAGTTCCGCCCGGGCAAACTGTCGGGCGGCCTGCTGCGCAGGCTCAACATCGCCTGTGGCATCGCCCACCAGCCCGACCTCATCTTTTTCGATGAGCCCACCGTCGCCGTTGATCCCCAGAGCCGAAACGCCATCCTGGAGGGCATCGAACGGCTGAACGACCAGGGGGCCACCGTGGTTTACACCAGTCATTACATGGAGGAGGTGGAGCAGATCTGTACGCGGATCATGATTATGGACCATGGCCGTCAGATTGCCCTAGGCGCGGCTGAGGAACTCAAGGGCATGGTCCAGGCCGGTGAGCAGGTCACCGTCGAGACTCTGGACCTGCAGGAGTCCACACTGGCCAAAATCCGCGCCCTGCCTCTGGCTCAATCTGTCGACTATGACGGCAAGGAGCTGGTCATCCGCTGCCGCCAGGGCGAGCACAACCTGCAGGACGTGTTGACGGTCCTGGAATCCACCCAGACCAGCTACGGCCACCTGACCAGCCGTCCGCCATCCCTCAACGACGTTTTCCTGGAGCTGACCGGCAAGGAACTGCGTGACTGAGCGCGGTCCATAGGCTCAATTGCCGTAAGGAGCACATATCTATGTGGAACTCATTCCTGATCAACGTCAAGACCTCGATACGCAACACCTCCTCCCTTTTCTGGGTCCTGGCCTTTCCGGTCATTCTGGCCGCTCTGATGCTGGGCATCATGGGCAACCTGCAAGACGGCTACACTGCCGAGGCACAGCATTTCGCCATAGTCTCGGACAGCAACTGGAAAGCCAGCCCAGGTGCTGACGAGCTGGTTTCCTCACTATCGAAGAAACCCAAGGCTGGGTCCGACGACACTCAGCTGCTTATCCCGACGACGGTGGCTACCAAGGCCGAAGCAGACACGCGTCTGGATAGCCGGAAAGACATCGGATACCTGTACGCGGGCTCTGACGGTCTGGTCAACATGGTCCTGTGCGACCGTGAAGCAGCCAGCATCCAATCCGATTCAACCGCTTCCGAAGGCATAGCGGTCTCCATTCTCTCCGCTTCGCTGGGCAGCTTCAACCAAGCAAAATCCGCAAGGTCTACCAAATCCTCACCGAGTACTCAAATTCTGGTGCGATCCGGCGGACAGACCTACACCAAGCAAATCCGCCTGACGCACATCCACCCTTCGATGACCGCGCCCTACTTCTTCGCTGTGCTCGCTATGGCCTGTCTTATCGGTGCCAGCACCGCAGCTGAGATGATTGCCAGGACTCAGCCCAACCTTTCAGCCTTGGGAGCCCGACGGGCCAGTTCTCCCAGCCCCAAGTGGCGGCAGGCAGCGGGTGCCTTTCTGGCCTCCTGGCTCTTCTCCGCAGTCAGCCTCCTAGTCGCCTATATCTTCGTCCGAACAGTCTGCGGCGTGCAAATCGGCGGTCGTGACCCGATAGCACTCATAGCCATCGCCGTGGGCACCTTTATGGCTACCGCTTTCGGCTCTATGATGGGTGCGATTCCCAAACTCCCCATCGAAACGAAGGTTGGTTTGGTCGTCGGCATCGACTGCACCCTGAGTGCCTTTATCGGCCTCTATGGCAGCTTGGCTATGGACCTCAACAATGCCATACAGGAACGCGCTCCGGTCCTGCACCTGATCAACCCCGTCAAGCAGGTCTCCAACCTTTTCTACGACATCGTCTACTACGACAGCCTGGCACCCTTCGCCCGCACCTGCGGCATCCTGGTCATTATGGCCGCCATCTTCCTGGCTGCCTGTGGTCTGCTCCTAAGGAAACAACGGTATGAATACTTGTAAAACAGCACTGCGCGTCATCTGGGCGCATAAGTTCTACCTCCTCCTGTATCTGGTGGGCATGAGCCTGATCATGATTGTCATCGGTTCCACGAATATGCAGGCCGCGGTGCGTGCCAATGCCTCAAGCTCGGTTGGGCGCTTCGAACCCGCACGTGCGAAGGTAGCCGTCATCAACAGGGATTGCGGTGACCAGGTCGGTTGCGAGCTGGGCCGGGGTCTGGAGCAGTATCTGGGCAAGTCGGCCCAGCTGGTGACAGTCGAAGATAGGCCACAGGCTTTGCAGGACGCAAATGTATCCGGCAAAAGCGATTTGACCATTATCATCCCAGCCGGATATGGGCAACGCTTCCTTGAGGCGCTTGAAGACACTGCTGCCCAAGCTCCCAGCGGCGGTAAGACGCTTGGTTTTCCGAAAGTTGAAACGGCGGCCTCCTATAATTCCAGCCGTGGCAGTCTGGCACAACTGCAGGTGGACAGCTATTTTGATGCTCTTCGTTTTGCTGTGCTTGCAGGTCGAGGACAAAACGGCTCGATGGAGCTGCATTCGTCGGCAGTGTTCAAGGATGCGGCCGCCTATGCAGTGGCCCACTATGCCGACAACCAGCCACATGTGGGCATCCATGCCAGCCCAAAGGGCGACAATAGAGCACTGTCGGAAGGCTTCGCTACGACAGTTGGCCTGGCTGCCTTTCCCTTGATGACAGCGCTGACGGTCAGCGTCGCCACGCTCTTCGCCGCGTTCAGCTCTCCTGACCGACGTCGGCGCCTGCTTGCCTCCCCAATGCGATCAAGCAGTCTGAATGGACAGGAGCTCACGGCAGCCCTCATCCTGGCAGGCATCTCCTGGGCCTACTATGTGGCACTCGTTGCCTTCAGTATGGCGGCTTCTGGGGTGTCCTTGGCTTCACTGGGCTGGGGGAGGGTGCTGCTGAGCTTTGTCGCCATGCTGATATTCGCGGTATCGGCGGCATCCTTCGGATTCATGCTTGCTCAGTTCAATCCTTCCTCTTCGCTCATAAACTCTGTAGGCGTCATCTTCGGCCTGGTGGTTATGTTCACCTCCGGGTCAAGTACCGGCGGCAGCCTGCCTCCGGTCATGCAGACCATCGGTAAACTGACTCCGGGCTGGTGGTACAACACCGCTGTCCAATCAATAGTGGATGCAAGTGCGGCAGATTTGGCCTCCTGGGGTCTTCCGCTTACTGTGGTTGCCTTGTTCGCACTGGCCTATTCCTGCGTTGGTCTCATGGTCTCCCGCCTGACACGCACCCGGGCCACCCTGGTCGCTCCTGCTGGCTCCGATCCTAGTATGATCGGGTAGCTTACCTGCATTCATATAATCTTCAGGCCAGACCCATCGCTGTCCAATCTGTCGACGGTTTTGCTCGCGGTAAGTTACCGAATATAAAATTATTATTGAATAATAGAGCCAGCTGAAGTTTTAGATAGCGCCAAAGCCAAATGCAGTACAACTGAAGAAGTAGATGACATGAACATACTTGTTATTCAAGGATCACCCTATGAAGGTAGTTTTAGCCATGCCAACGCCCAGGCTTACGCACTAACTGCCCGGCGTAAGGGTCACGCGGTCGAGATGATCGACCTCAGCCAAGAAGACTTCGACCCGGTGCTTCGTTACGGCTATGCCAAGCACATGGAGGACGAATCAGCACCTAAGCGTTATCAAAGCATGGTTGCCCGAGCCGATCATCTGGTCTTTGTCTTCCCCATTTGGTGGGCAGGTGAACCAGCCATCCTCAAGGGCTGGTTGGATAGGGTACTCACGCCACAATTTGCCTACCGGTACGGGAGCAGTCTCAAATCGGAGGGACTGCTCAAGGGCAAGACGGCGCAAATCATCAGCAGCAGCCATGGGCCGGCCTTCGTCTCCAAGATGCATGGTTCCACCGTGACCCGATGGAAGTATTCCATCCTAAAATTCTGCGGTATCAAATTTACTGGGGCCAGCATTCTGGGCCGCATCGACTCGAAGGTTGATACGCCTGGACGCCGCAAGGCCTTCACTCGGAAGATTTGCAAGACAGTGCCTTCAGCAAAGTAAGACCTGTCAGCCTTTAAGCGATGGACCTTTGACCGTCAATGACGAAAAGCGCTGGCGCGGCATTCAAAGGGCATACGCCATGCCAGTCATTCGTCCGGTTTCATGGCCAGCCTGGCGATCAGACATGTCAGCAGTGTCACCATGACCACTCCAGTGATGATCAGGGTCATGGGGCAGTGGTCGATCAGCGGGCCGAAGGCGGCTTGTCCCAGCGGAATCGCACACATGCATAGACTATTGGTCAGCCCTATCACCTTGCCTATCAGCCTTGCAGGGGTATGAATCTGCTCATAGGACAGGGAAGTGATGCTGACCGTCTGCACTATTCCCGCTGCCAGAGCTATGCATCCGGTTACCAGTGCGAAGAGGACATGAGTAGGCGAATGCAGAAGCAGTCCTGCTGCAATGGGCAGGAGAACCAGGGCGCTGGCCGAGAGCAGCATGGGTATTCGTTGCAGATTGAACCAGGCTGGACGGATGGACACCAAGACGGCTCCAAGCAGGCTTCCGCAGGCCAGTATTCCTTCGGCCAGCCCCTGCATGGCATTGCTCAGGCCCAGCGTGCGAGTGACCATATAGGGCAGGGCCACGTTGATGTAGGAGGCAAAGATCAAGTTGGCCGCCAGGCTGAGTCCTATGACCACTTTGAGGTTGCCATGCCTGACCAGAAATTGTGCAGCCGCTTTGGCATCCGCGGCCAGATGGCTCACCAGTGCTCTTGGGCCTTGGGAGGAGCCCTGTGCTGGTTCGGGAATACTGACGGCGATCCTGATCCAGACAGCAGAAATAAGACAGACCAAGGCGGCAATCCCGACCGCTTGCATGATTCCGAAGAATCCCATGACCATGCCGGCCAACACTGGTCCGATCATTCCTACGAGGGAGATCGCCTGGGAAACCAGGGCTGATGCACGGGTCAGGTCTTTTCTGTCTACCAGGCAGTGAAGGGCTGCTTGCACCGTTGGGCTGTAACAGGCCCTATAGGCGTTGACCAGCATCATGCAGGCCACGGTCAAAAAAACGGGGTCGATTTTGTGGCCGATCAGAATGTACAAGAAGGCGGTCAATGCCGACAGAATGTCCAGCACTGCCATGGTGGACTGCTTGTGCAGTCGGTCAGCCAGAGCTCCGCCCAGGGGGGTCAGGAGTATGGATGGAAGGACGGCCAGAGCGGATGCCATGCCATAGAGGGATGCCGATCCTGAGATGTTGAGCAGATGAAGGGGAAGGGCGAAGACCAAGCATGTCTGCCCCTAGATTGGAGAGAATCTCAGTCGTCAGAAGAGCAATGAACGGCGGTGCCAGCAACCCTTTGCCTGAGGTTTGGTTGTGAGCGAGCGGGTTCATATGCTCCCCTCGCCTTCGGTCTTTTCATTGCCGCCCCCTTTGGCATCGGTGCCGAAGGAGGCCAGCAGGTCGGAGAACCCTTGGCCCTCCAGGGGGATGCCCAGGCCCTGCAGGATAGAGAAAAAGCAAGCGGCTCTGGTGCGCAGTTCCGCCTGTGTTCCCCTACGAAAGAAGGGAAGGAGCCACATATTAGCCAGCAGGCGGAAGATCTCTGCAGTTTGTTCGACGTGGTCCACATGCATTGAACCGTCCTGGTTGCCCTGCTTGATCAGGTCGACAAAGTCGTCCCGCTCATCCACCAAGGCGGTGAATTCCATGCCGATCATCTTAGGATTGGCCTTTGGGTTGAATTCGCGGAACATCAGATCCGCGGCCTCCAGCCTCTTTCGCGCCCGCTCGGGAGAGAAGAGCGACTGCAGCTGCTTCAAAGCCGTGTCTTGCTTCGACCGGGCATGGGCCTTGCTGGTCGTCTCGCTCACAGTGTTCATCAATCTATTGGCCACAGCGTCGAAGAGGTCTTCCTTGGACTGGTAGTGATGGTAAACAGCTCCCTTGCTCAAGCCTCCTGTTGCATTGATGATGTCCTGCATGCTGGTTTTGTCGTAGCCTTGGCGGGTGAAGAGCTCGGTAGCGGCTTTGATGATTCGCTCTTGCGTCAGTTCAGGGTGAGCATTGCGGGCCATAGGCGTCTTCCTTTCAGGTCGATGACGATAGGTCATCGTCGGTTGGTTGGGGGAGTCTGCTTGTCATGACTCGATATCATACCGACCGTTGGTATGAATATATCACAACATACTCTTTGCCCCAGGTCGGGCACATGTGGTTTAATGAACACTTGGTTTGCGCATTTGTGCGCAAATCTATCTGGAGTCTCAGCCCATCAATGGGTCGGCGGCCGCAAGGTCGTTCGTGCTTGGCACGGTGAAGCATTGGAGAGGCCTGACTCGACGGTTTCGGCCGTCTTCGTTCAGATAACGACAGAAGCAAGTAAGGATTGCATCAATGACTAACATTCAGCGTGCGCGTCGCCAGGTCCGCCTGTCCCGCGCTCTGGGCATCGCCCTGACCCCCAAGGCCCAGCGCCTGTTCGAAAAGCGCCCCTATGGCCCAGGCGAACACGGCCGCAGCCGCCGTCGCACCGAGTCCGACTACGCTGTCCGTCTGCGCGAGAAGCAGAGGCTGCGCGCCCAGTACGGCGTCTCCGAGAAGCAGCTGCGTGCCGCCTACGAGCGGGGCACCCACGAGTCCGGCCAGACCGGTGCAGCCATGCTTCGCGAGCTGGAGTGCCGCCTGGACAACCTGGTCCTGCGCGCCGGCATCGCACGCACCACGGCCCAGGCTCGTCAGTACGTGGTCCACCGCCATATCCTGGTCGACGGCAACATCGTGGACCGTCCTTCCTACAGGGTCAAGCCCGGTCAGACCATTCAGGTCAAGCCCAAGAGCCAGACCATGGTACCCTTCCAGATCGCCGCAGAAGGCGTCCATAGGGACGTGCTGCCTGCAGTCCCCGGCTACCTGGACGTGGACCTGGCCTCCCTGAAGGCCACCCTGGTCCGCAAGCCTGAACCGGAGGAGATCCCGGTTCAGGTCAACATTCAGTATGTGGTCGAGTTCTACGCTCGCTGACCGCGAAAAATCTCGGGGCCCCGGTTCGTCCGGGGCTCTTTGCATGTCAGGTTCTGCCGCCCCTGTTGGGATTCGCGTGGGATAATGGGGTCATGTTGCTCCATCTGTATGCTGTCCGCCATGGACAGACTTATTTCAACCGTTACAACCGTCTCCAGGGCTGGTCCAACTCGCCCTTGACCTCATCGGGGCTCGAGGATGCTGATCGTGCGGGCCAAAGATTGAGCAAAGTGAGCTTTGCGGCCGCCTACTGCTCGGACACTACACGCGCCCAGGAGACAGTCCGCAGAATCCTGGACCAGAACCAGTCGGAGAACAAGCCTGAGCCGGTCAGCGACAGTCACTTCCGCGAGCAGTTCTATGGCTATTTCGAGGGGCAGGACATGGCCTTGGCCTGGTGGGCTGCAGGCGCGCCACATGGAGCAGGAACCTACCAGCAGATTGTGGACCAGTTCGGTCTGGCCGCCACCAGGGACTTCCTCAAGGAGGCCGACCCCTTTGGCGATGCGGAGTCCGACAGCGAGTACTGGACGCGCATTGCCGGCGGATTCGCCCTGATTGCAGCCGATCCGCATCTGAAAGATGGCGACCGCGTCCTGCTGATCTCGCACGGCAACACCCTGCTCAGTCTGGTCAACCGCTTCGGCGGCGGTCGTTACGACACCAGCTGCCGCCCGAGCAACGGAAGCGTCACAATATTCGACTTTGATACGGAAGCCCCCTTTGAGCGCGCCCTGCAGGTTCAGTCCTTCAACCGCTGAATCGGCTTCAACCGGCCGGTCGTGGCCTAGTCTGATAGACGGTGCGTGCTAGCGTTGTCCCCAGTATCGTACCAATGGAAGAGAGGTAGCAGATGGGCGTAGGAGAGATTGCCGGCCTGATAGCGGCCATTGCTTTCGCTATCCTGGCGGGGTTTCTAATCTATCCCCTGATTCGTCTGGGGAAGCTCTTCGACCAGTTGGCGCAGACCATCAAGCAGGCGGGCGACCATGTGGTGCCCACCCTGGACGAGTCCGCCAGCACGGTCACTCAGCTCAACCAGACCCTGACCGACATCAATCGCATCTCCGCAGCGGCCTCGACCACGGCAGGCAACGTCGGCGCCCTGACCGATCTGTATGGATCAATGCTGGGCAAGCCGGTCATCAAAGTGGCAGCCTTCCTCTATGCCCTGCGCAAGACGATCTCGTCATTCCTTTCAGGTAGTCGCGACAACGCCGAATCCAATCCCTCCACAGCAAAAAAGACCAATGACGGTCAAGGGAACGAGGGGAGGACCCGCTGATGTTCAAACGGATCTTCTGGATGGGGCTGGGCGTCACGGCAGGCGTGGTCCTGGTGACCAAGGCAGAGGCCTATGTGAGGGCCAATACCCCGAAGCGTGCGAGGGAATTCGTGCTGGGTGAGGACCAGGACCAGGTAGCCTCACGGACCCTGTCCGGTCTGGTGCGCCAGTTCACCCAGACAATGCACCAGCGGCAGGACGAGCTGGGCCGACGCTATCTGGACCGTTTCCAGGGCTGAGCCCGGGGCGGACAGGCCAAGGCAGACGCGCCTGGCCGGTATAAAATCACCATATTCAGCTAAGAGTCCGGAGTGAGGGCGACCTGCTCGCACCCCGTATAACCGAGTCATTTAGACAACCCGTAATCCCCTCGGTGTTTGCCGGGTCTGAAGGAGCAGAAGCAGCATGCGCACATCGGAAATCGCCAAGCGTTTCCTCGATTATTTCCAGGGCAAGGATCATCTGGTGGTTCCCTCCGCCTCCTTGATCTCGCCCAATCCCACCACGCTCTTCACCATCGCCGGCATGGTTCCCTTCATCCCCTACCTGCTGGGGGAGCAGACCCCGCCCAAGAACCGCATGGCCAGCAATCAGAAGTGCGTGCGTACCCTGGACATTGATGAGGTGGGTAAGACCACCCGTCACGGCACCTTCTTCCAGATGCTGGGCAACTTTTCCTTCGGCGACTACTTCAAGGAGGAGGCCATCCACTATGCCTGGGATCTGCTGACCAAGCCCCAGGACCAGGGCGGCTACGGCTTCGACCCCGAAACGATCTGGGTCACCACCTACACCGACGATGACGAGGCTCGTTCACTGTGGAAGAACGAGGGTTTCGACCCAGAGCACATGGAAATCCTGGGCATGGAGGACAACTTCTGGACAACCGGCGGCCCCGGCCCCGGCGGACCGTGCTCCGAGATCTACGTGGATCGCGGCCCTGCCTATGGCAAGGAGGGCGGCCCCTCGGCAGACGAGAACCGATACATCGAGATCTGGGATCTGGTCTTCGAAAACTACGAGGTGGACAATGTCCGATCCAAGACCGACCTGCACATCGTGGGCGAGCTGGAGCACAAGAACATCGACACCGGTGCCGGACTGGAGCGTCTGGCCTACCTGCTTCAGGGCAAGCAGAACATCTATGAGACCGACGAGGTCTACCCTGTCATCCAGGCGGCCGAGAGCCTGTCTGGTCGGCACTACGGCGACGACGCCCAGGATGACGTGCGCTTCCGTGTGGTGGCCGACCATGTCCGCTCGGCCCTGATGATCATGAGCGACGGAGTCCGCCCCAGCAACGTCGGTCGTGGCTACGTGCTGCGTCGTCTGCTGCGCCGGACCATCCGCTCCATGAAGATGCTGGGCGTGGACCAGGAGGTTCTGCCCCAGCTCTTCCCAGTCTCCAAGGAGGCCATGGCCCCCAGCTATCCGGAGCTGAACGACACCTTCTCTGATGTGTCCGAATCGGCCTATGGCGAGGAGCTGTCCTTCCGCCGGACCTTGGACAAGGGAACCACCCTTCTGGATACTGCCGTCAACAAGGCCAAAAGCGGGAAGGGCGAACCTGAGGTGTCCGGCAAGGATGCCTTCACTCTGCACGACACTTATGGGTTCCCCATCGAGCTGACCCTGGAGATGGCTGCCGAACAGGGAGTCAAGGTCGATCAGGACGAGTTCCGGAAGCTCATGAACGAGCAGAAGTCCAGGGCTCGCGCCGATGCTATGAAGAAGCGGCACAACGTGGACCTGAGCGTCTACGACGATATGCGCAAGAGTCTGGCCGAGCCTCAGGTCTTCCTGGGCTACACTGACTTTTCCAGCCGGTCAACCGTCCTGGGCATCATCCAGGAGGGCAAGGGAGCGGTTCCGGCTGTCAAGGCACCTGCCCAGGTTGAGGTGATTCTGGACCGCTCGCCCTTCTATGCCGAGGCCGGCGGTCAGCTAGCCGATCAGGGTGAGATACTGGCCGACGATGGGGCCGTCCTTGAAGTGGACGACGTGCAGAAGCCCATCAAGGGGTTGACCATCCACCGTTGTCGGCTGACCGAAGGGACGCTGACCCTGCAGGCCAAGGTCACGGCCACCATCGACCGGAACCGGCGCGGCGCCATCGCCCGCTCACACACCGCAACGCACATGGTCCACAAGGCCTTGCGAGAGGAACTGGGTCCCCAAGCCACGCAGCGCGGTTCTGAGGATGCGCCCAACAGGCTGCGTTTCGACTTCCAGTGGTCGCAGGCCCCCAGCCGCCAGGCCATGGATGCGGTGGAATCCCGCGTCAACGACCGCCTGCGAGACAACCTGGCCGTGACCACGCAGGAGATGAAGTACGACGATGCCATCGCCCTGGGCGCCATGCACCTGTTCGGGGAGAAGTATGGCGACGTGGTCCGTGTGGTCTCCATTGGCGAGGACGGCTGGAGTCGTGAGCTCTGCGGGGGAACCCATGTGGACCATGTGGGCAAGATCGGCGCGGTCTCCATCATGTCCGAGGCCTCGGTGGGCACCGGCGTTCGTCGTGTTGATGCCGTAGTGGGTCAGGGGGCATACGAGTACAACGCCCGTGAGCACGCCCTGGTCTCGCAGCTCTCAGACAAGCTCAACGCCCGCCCTGACGAGCTTGAGTCCAGGATCTCTGCCCTGCTGGCCAAGCTCAAGGAGTCCGATCGCCGACTGGCAGCAACCTATGAGCAGCAGATGTCCCAGGCTGTGCCAGAGCTGGCCAACCATGCTCTGCACGCCCCAGGCGAGGTCAAGATCGCCTCTCGGAATATGGCGCATTTTGGCTCGGTCGATGCTCTGCGCAAGACGGTAACCGACCTGCGGGCCCGCATGGGCGATGAATACCCGGTTGTGGTTGCTTTGGCCGGTGTCAGCGAGGATGAGAAGCCTGTCATCTTTGTAGCAACCAATCAGGCTGCACGTGACCGCGGTCTTAGGGCCGGCGACCTGGTCAGGACGGCATCCAAGGTCCTGGGAGGCGGCGGTGGTGGCAAGCCTGACTTCGCCCAGGGTGGTGGCCAGGATGCTTCAGCCATTGATCGGGCCTTGAAAGCCCTAAGCGATCAGGTCCGAGAGGGCTGAGCCTCCCGTGCGATTACAGACAGGCGCGTGGCTGGGGGTGGATCTTGGCGAAGCCAGGGTGGGTCTGGCCCTGTCGGACCCTGAGCTGACCCTGGCCTTCCCCGTTGGCAACATCAGGGTTCAGGGCGATTACTTCCAGACCTTGGACCAGGTGGAAGACCTGATCATTAATAAATGCGTGTCCAGGGTCGTAGTCGGTTACCCCCTGCTCCTGAGCGGCCAGGCTGGTCGCAGCGCTAAAAAGGCGGTCCGTTGGGTGCGCGCCCTGACTGGACGTCTGCAGAAGGCCGCTCAGGATGCTGGCATCGCCCCCGATCAGCTGCCCAGTGTAGTATTGCTAGACGAACGATTGACGACCGTCAGCGCCCATCGTCAGCTATACGATGCCCGTGTTGACGGGCGAAAACATCGTCCTATGGTCGATCAGCAGTCCGCTGTTGTACTGCTACAGTCGGCCCTGGATGACCAACGTGTCGACAAGGAGTGGTAATTGGCCGACGACATGCAGGAATTCTTCCAGGACAAGGTCCAGTGGGTTGCCGATGGGCAGGCACCGGTTTCCATCATGCCGCCGCGTCCTCCTCGTTCACGTCGTGAGATGCGCCGTCGGCGTGAAAGGCACAAGCGCCGTCAGCGGATTATGGTTCTCCTCATCGCTTTGGCCGTGGTGGTTGCTGCCTCCTGCGTGGTGATTCTGGTGGGCGGGCTACGCCATGGAACTCCCAGGATCGTAGCCACCAAGGAAGTCGCCCCTGATTATCCCGGCCCTGGTGGAGCGCCGGTGGAGTTCACGGTCGAGAGCGGCCAGGGGGCTGATCAGGTCGGTGCCAACTTGGTCAAGGCTGGAGTGGTCAAGTCCACGGAGGCCTTTTTGCACGCCATCACCAGCGCCCAATCCGAGTCCAGGCTGGTGCCCGGCACCTTCGATCTGCGTCTGCGGATGAAAGCCTCCGATGTCGTGACCATTCTGACTGACCGGAACAAGGCCGGAGGCTTCCTACAGGTAAGGGCCGGCGAGCGGGTACGTGATGTGATTGCCAGGGCCGCTCAGCTCTCTGGGGTGCCGCAGAGCGAATTCGATGCCTTGGTTCAAGCCAAGGGGGATGGGATTCTGCCCCAGGAGGCCCAGGGAGGCTTTGAAGGTTGGCTGCAGCCCGGGGAGTACGATGTGCGCAAGGCCGGGTCGGCCAAGGCCATCCTGACCAACCTGGTCTCCAAGCGTATTGAGCATCTGGATCAGCTGGGCGTACCCGGAGGTCAGGAACGGCAGACCATCCTGAATACAGCCTCGATTACCGAAGCCGAGGTCAACAAATCGGAATACTACGGCAAGGTGGCAAGGGTCATCGACAACCGCTTGGCCAAGGGAATGCCCTTGGGCATGGACAGCACGGTGGCCTACTCCAACAACGTCTCGGCCTTGAAGCTGACCGATGCCATGCTGCAGAACGCCGACGACCCCTACAACACCAGGGTCCACCAGGGCCTGCCTCCAGGCCCCATCGGCAGCCCGGGAGACGAGGCCATCCAGGCGGCCATGCACCCGGAGTCGGGCAACTGGCTCTATTTCGTGACCGTCAACATGGACACGGGGGAGACCAGGTTCAGCGACAACCAGGATCAGTTCAACCGAGATGTCAAGGAATACAAGGCCTGGGAATCAAAGCACAACGAGCAGAACAATTAGCACCATTTTCTTGGAATTTGAGGATCCCAACCCCGGTCAGGCGCTTGCCGGCTCTAGATGGCATCAATGGCCAGGGCCACTGCCGCTGCTGCGAGGATGACCGGGACATAGGCCAGCGAGAGAGGGTTGTTCGTTCTGGCCGACCTGCGGCGACGAGCCAACCAGACCAGAGCCAGGGAAACCAGCCCCAGCAGGCCCATCATCAGCCACCAGACCAGAATGGTCGTCCATCCCAGGACAGACAGGCTCAGGGCGACCAGACCTGTAGCCGTCACGTCGCCCAGTCCCAGAGCGCCGGGTCGGATTAGGGCCAGCAGGAGCTGAAGTCCCGCACATGCCAGAGTCAGCAGCAGGCACTGCGCCAGTAGCGTCGGACGGCCCTTGATCAGGGAAAAGACCAGCAGGGTCACGGTCTGCAGCACCAGCCCGAAGAGCACCAGAAGACGTGGGACTCGCCGGGAGCGGATGTCTATCAGGGCCAGGAGGAGGGCGGTCAGCAGTCCCGGCGCTGGGATGAGGTAGACCATCTTCTAAGATAATCATACGTAGCCCTAACCTGGCAAACGAGGAACAAACGAGGAGCTTGAATATGTTGCGCTGGCAGACGGCAGGGGAATCCCACGGAGAGGCCTTGGTGGCCATGATGGAGGGTCTGCCCGCCGGTGTCGCCGTGTCCACCAAGGATATCGAATCGGCCTTGGCCCGTCGTCGGCTGGGCTATGGCCGTGGGGCCAGGATGGGATTTGAGCAGGACAAGGTGCGACTGCTGACCGGAGTCAGACATGGACGGACGCTCGGTTCACCAGTGGCCGTCGAGATCGGCAACACGGAGTGGCTCAAGTGGGAGCGGATCATGAGCGTGGACGAGCTGCCTGCCGATCAGGAGCCCCCGGCGACCGGTCGCAACGCCCCTCTGACCAGGCCCAGGCCAGGCCATGCCGATCTGACTGGCATGCGCAAGTACGGGTTTACGGATGCGCGTCCAGTCCTTGAGCGCTCATCTGCCAGGGAGACCGCCTCCAGGGTGGCCTTAGGATCGGTGGCTGCCGACTTCCTGCAGCAGGCCCTGGGCATACGGACCGTTTCCCACGTCATCTCCATAGCCGGGGTCGGGCTGGAGGGGCATGAGGCCACGCCCGGCCCTGAAGACGGACCCGCCCTGGATGCCTCTCCGGTCAGGACCTTGGACAAGGACGCTGAGAAGCGGATGGTGGCCAGGATCGACCAGATCAAGAAGGACGGCGACACCGCCGGTGGGGTCTTCGAGGTCATCGCTTATGGCGTGCCTGCAGGACTGGGCACTTATGTGGAGGACGACCGGCGTCTGGATGCGGCCTTGGCCAGCGCCTTCATGGGCATTCAGGCCATCAAGGGCGTGGAGATCGGTGATGGATTCAGCGAGGCTGATCGCCCCGGATCACAGGCCCATGACGAGATGGAGCCCGGTCCTGACGGCACCATCCGCAGACTCAGCAACCACGCGGGCGGCCTGGAGGGTGGCACATCCAACGGCCAGCCCATCAGGGTGAGGGCCGCCATGAAGCCTATCTCTTCGGTGCCCCGAGCCCTGCGGACGGTGGATGTGGCCACCGGCCAGCCTGCCCAGGCTATCCATCAGCGTTCCGACGTGACTGCAGTGCCTGCCGCCGCAGTGATCGGCGAAGCCATGATGAACCTGACGCTGGCACGATTCGCCTTGGAGAAGTTCGGCGGCGACTCGCTCGAGGAGGTTCGGCGCAACGCCCAGGCCTACCTCCAGTCCTGGCCCGAGCATCTGCGGTAGGGGGCGGTCTTGCATGATTGAAAGCAGCAGCATGCCCAAGGCCGTCGTCATCGGCATGCCCGGTGCGGGCAAGACCCGTCTGGGCAGGGAGACGGCCGCCCTGATCAAGGTGCCCTTCCGGGATACGGACCAATGCGTCGAGGAAGAAGCAGGTCTGTCGGTCAGCGAGATCTTCGACAGCCAGGGCGAGCAGGTCTTCCGCGGTATGGAGACCAGGACGGTCCTGGGCCTCTTGAAGGATTTTCCCAGCGGCATCCTGTCCCTGGGAGGCGGTGCTCCCATGAGCATCGAGGTCTTCCAGGCGCTGCAGGACTATCGGCGGGCTGGCGGTGCTGTGGTCTACCTGCAGATCGACCCTGAGGAGGGGATCAGCCGAGCGGCTCACTCGGATCGTCGTCCCCTTCTTCGCGGCGGCGCATCGGAGCGCTGGATGGCTCTCTATCGTGAGCGTCGCAGCGTCTACCAGGGGCTGGCTACCATCACCCTCAAATCCAGGAACACCACCCCCTGGGCCCTAGCCCGACGGCTAGCCGATGCCTTGACTGAGCGGGTGGTTCACGTCAGCGGTCCCTATCCCTATGATGTGAGGATCGGCACCGGGGTGACCGTGCGACTGCATGAGCTGCTTGGCGACCAGACCATGAGGGTGGCCCTGATTCACACCCAGCCGGTCCAGCGTCATTCCGACCATGCCCGGGCCCTGCTTCGCCAGGCCGGGTATCAGGTGGTGGATTTGACCATTCCGGACGCGGAGGCAGGCAAGACCATCCAGGTCAGCCAGGGTATCTGGGAGCGCTTGGCCACCGAGGGCTTCACCCGTTCCGACGCGGTTGTGGGATTGGGAGGGGGAGCGGCCACAGACCAGGCCGGGTTTATCGCCGCTACTTGGATGCGCGGCATCCGCTATGTGAACTGCCCCACCTCCCTGCTGGCTATGGTTGATGCCTCCACCGGAGGTAAGACCGGCATCAACATGGAGCAGGGCAAGAATCTGGTCGGCAGCTTCTACACCCCTGCCGGCGTCCTGGCTGATCTGCGGACTCTGCGGACCCTGCCCAACGAGATCTTCGTAGAGGGCCTGGGAGAAGTGGCCAAGTCCGGTTTCATCATGGACGGAGGTATTCTGCGTGAGCTGGAGGAGCGGGCTGACTGCCTGCGAGCCTTCGACGGACAGGAGTCTGACCAGTGGCTGGGCACGGTGGTCCAGGATCTGATCGAACGCACCGTGGAGGTCAAGGCCCGGCACGTCTCAGTGGATCTCAAAGAGTCCGGCTTGCGGGAGTTCCTCAACTATGGCCACACCTTGGGCCACGCCATCGAGAAGATCGAACACTTCACCTGGCGGCATGGTCAGGCCGTCTCAGTGGGCATGGTCTTCGCGGCCGAGTTGGCCAGGATCACCGGCCATCTGGATCAGGAGGCGGTCGACTACCACCGGCAGCTTCTGTCTTCCCTGGGCCTTAGAACCTGGTGGGATGGTGGCGATTTCGACCATGTGCTGACCCTTATGCATCGGGACAAAAAGGCCCGTGGCAACAAGTTGCGGTTTATCATTCTTGATGGTTTGGGCAAACCCACCCACCTGGACGACCCGCCGGTCTCGGCGCTCAAGGAGGCCTTCCAGGCCATACGCAAGGAGGAATGACAAATGGCGGAAGCCGACAAGGGCAGGCAGACGGTTCTGGTGGTCAACGGACCCAACCTGGGTCGGCTGGGTGTGCGCGACCCTGATGTCTACGGTCGTCAGGATCTGGAGACACTGACCCGGGACTGCGAACAATGGGGTCAGCAGCTGGGCCTGGATGTTCAGGTGCTGCAATCGGACGACGAGGGCCAGGTCATCTGTTGGATGCATCAGGCGGTAGACCAGGGCAGCGCGGTGGTACTCAACCCGGCGGCCTTTACCCACTACAGCTATGGACTTGCCGATGCCGCCGTCCAGGTCACCCAGGCAGGGCTGCCACTGATGGAGGTTCATATTTCCAATCCTTCATCCCGGGAGGCCTTCCGCCGACGCAGCGTCATCTCGCCGGTGGCCACCGGCACCATCACCGGCCTGGGCTTCTACGGCTACCGGCTGGCCTTGGAGGCAGTGGCTCACCTGCAGGAGAGCGCATGAGAGACAGCGGAGAGATCGGCAAGAAGCTCTCTGCACCGCCCAAGGCCATCCTTGTCCGCGGCGCCAGGGTTCACAACCTGCGCGATCTGGATGTCGACGTTCCTTTGAATCATCTGGTGGGCATCGCCGGGGTCTCGGGCTCCGGAAAGTCCTCCCTGGCTCTGGGGGTCCTCTATGCCGAGGGCTCACGGCGCTACCTGGAATCCCTGTCCACCTACACCAGGAGGCGGATGACCCAGGCCCAGCGCCCTCAGGTGGACTCGGTGCGTTTCCTGCCCCCCGCATTGGCCCTGCGTCAACGCCCGGGCGTGGGCGGCATGCGCTCCACCTTCGGCACCGCCACCGAGCTGCTTAACGTGCTCAGGCTGATGTTTTCCCGGCTGGCCAGCCACGTCTGCCCCAATGGCCATCGGCAGGAGCCCACCCTGGCAGTGGCAGCCGAGATGACCATCAGCTGCCCTATTTGCGGTGCAAAGGTGGAGCCTCCCAGCGCCGAGGAGCTGGCCTTCAACTCCCTGGGGGCCTGCCCTGCCTGCCAAGGGACCGGGACCGTGCGCGAGGTGGACGACGCCACCCTGGTTCCCGATGGCAGCCTGACCATCGACCAAGGGGCCGTGGTGCCATGGCGGACCTTCGGCTTCAACGTCCAGCCCGACATCGTGCGCGAGTTCGGAGTCCGCACCGACGTGCCCTGGCGGGATCTGACCGATCGGGAACGAAAGATCGTCTTCGAGGGGCCAGCCGAGAAGAAGCACATCACCATTACTTCAATCAAGGGTGTCCATGAGCTGGACTTCACCTTCCGCAACGCACGGCTGACCGTGACCGAGGAGCTCAAGAGAGCCAACGACGACAAGCGCCTGGCCAAGGTGGCCAAGTTCCTGACCGAACGGACCTGCCCGGACTGCAAGGGCACCCGGCTCAACCAGCGGGCGCGTCTGCCCGAGATCAACGGAGACAACCTAGCCGAGGTCACCTCCTGGCCTCTTGATCGGGTGCTGGACTGGGGTCGGAAGCTGCCGCCCACGCTGCCTGAACCTATGCGGCCCATGGCGTCGGCCCTCTGCAAGACCCTGGATGAGATGGGCAGGCGACTGATTCAGTTGGGACTGAGCTACCTGACCCTGGACCGCTCCAGCGCCTCCCTGTCTACCGGGGAGCGGCAGCGGGCCCAGCTGGCCAGGGCTGTGCGCAATGAGACCACTGGCGTGCTCTATGTGCTGGACGAGCCCTCGACCGGCCTGCATCCTGCCAACCTGGAGGGGCTTACAGGGGTCATGCGCGACCTGCTGGCCGACGGCAATTCGGTGGTTTTCGTCGACCACGACGTCAAGGTTCTGCAATCAGCCGACTATCTGATCGAAATGGGTCCCGGAGCAGGGGAGCGCGGCGGCAGGATTTTGGCCCATGGAGCCCCTGAGCAGATCGCTGCAGACCCGGACTCGCGTATTGCCGGTTTTCTGGATGGACGCGAGCCTGTTCTGGTACGGGACCGGCATCCCATGCCTGCAGAGAATGAGTGGATCCGTATGCAATCAGGACCCATTCACACAGTCCACCCTCTCGTTCTAGCCATTCCCCGTGGGTGCATGACGGCAGTGACCGGTGTATCCGGCTCAGGAAAGACAACCATGATCCTGGAGTCTCTGGTCCCGGCTTTGCAGGCCCGCATTCAGGGCGACCCCATGCCCAAGCATGTACACAGCCTGGAACCAGCGGGCATCGACAGGGTCCGGCTGGTGGACTCCTCGCCCATAGGCATCAACGTGCGCTCCACGGTGGCCACTTACTCGGGGCTGATGGTCCGGCTGCGTCGCCTCTTCGCGGCCACTGACCAGGCGAAAAAGGACAAGTTGGGCATCTCTGCATTCTCCTATAACACCGGATCCCTGCGCTGCCCCCAGTGTGACGGGACCGGGCAGATCAGCCTGGATGTGCAGTTCCTGCCTGACATCCCCATCACCTGCCCTAGCTGCCATGGTCGTCGATACCGTCCGGAGGCCGAGCACTACCGTTTGTCCACGCCGGCCCACGCGGAGCCGATGAGTCTGCCCGATCTGCTAGCCATGGAGGTGGGCCGTGCCCTGGAGGTCTTCGCACAGGGCCGCGAGTACACAGCCATCCGCCGAGGCTTGCAGACATTGAAGGACCTGGGCTTGGACTACCTGACCCTGGGGGAGGACACCCCCTCCCTGTCTGGAGGGGAGGCCCAGCGGCTGAAGCTGTCCAACGAGTTGGGCCGTAGGCAGAATGGCTCCATGTTCGTTCTCGATGAGCCCACCACAGGCCTGCATCCCTTGGATGTGCGCGTCCTGATCGGAGTACTGGAGCGCCTGGTCAGCAAGGAGGCCACGGTGGTCTTCATCGAACACGATCTGGACATGATCGCCAACGCCGACTATGTGGTCGATATGGGTCCGGGGGGCGGCGATCGAGGCGGAAGAATCGTGGCCCAAGGGGACCCGGAATCCGTGGCTCGCAACCCGGATTCGGTGACCGGCCGCTACCTGGCCGACCACCTGCATTTGAGCCGTCCTTGAATCAGTCAGTCCTCCTCGAGTGTTGGCCGGTTTCTGGTCGCTCCCGCCTGATAGGCTGAAGTTCCATGGTCAGAGAACATGGAAATCCGCAAGGGCATATTACCAAACACATTTTCGTCACCGGCGGCGTGGTCTCTTCGCTGGGCAAGGGACTGACCGCATCATCTCTGGGTCGTCTACTGAGAAGCCGTGGAATCCGCGTTCTTCAACAGAAGCTGGATCCCTACATCAACGTCGATCCAGGGACCATGAACCCCTTCCAACACGGCGAGGTCTATGTGACCGAGGATGGGGCCGAAACCGACCTGGACATCGGCCATTACGAGCGTTTCACCGACGTCTTCCTCTCCCAGAAGGCCAATGTAACTACCGGCCAGATCTACCAGTCCGTTCTGCGCAAAGAGCGGGCGGGGGAGTACCTGGGCCAGTGCGTCCAGGTCATTCCCCATGTGACCAATGAAATCAAGAGCCGCATGCGGGCCCAGGCCAGTGACGATGTGGATGTAATCATCACCGAGATCGGAGGGACTGTGGGCGACATCGAGTCACAGCCCTTCATGGAGGCCGCTCGCGAGGTTCGTCGGGACATCGGTCCGGACAACTGCATGTTCGTTCATGTCTCGCTGGTGCCCTATGTGGCAGCCGCCCACGAGCTGAAGACCAAGCCCACCCAGCACTCGGTCATGGCCCTGCGCCAGCTGGGCATCGCCCCCGATGCCTTGGTGTTGCGCTCTGACAGGCCGCTCAACCAGGGCATCAAGGACAAGATCTCCCTGATGTGCGACGTGGATGCCGAGGGCGTGGTCAACTGCGTGGATGCGCCCAGCATCTACGACGTGCCCAAGATCCTCTATAAGGAGGGTCTGGATACCTACGTGGTGCGCAAGCTGGGGCTGCCCTTCCACGACGTCGACTGGAACGAGTGGGAGGACCTGCTGGACCGGGTCCACAACCCCCGTACCAAGGTGACCGTCGCCATCGTGGGCAAGTACATCGACCTGCCTGACGCCTACCTGTCGGTCATCGAAGCTCTGAAGGCCGGCGGCTTCGCCAATCGGTCCCAGGTCCAGGTCAAGCTGGTGGCAGCCGACACCTGCGAGACCATGGATGGCGCCCGCAAGGCCCTGGAGGGCGTTGACGGCATCGTGGTTCCCGGAGGCTTCGGCATCCGTGGCATCGAGGGCAAGATTGGCGCTTTGCGCTACGCCCGTGAGACCGGCCTGCCCGCCTTGGGACTCTGCCTGGGTCTGCAGTCCATGGTCATCGAATTCGCCCGTCACGTCCTGGAGCTGGAGGATGCCAACTCCTCGGAGTTCGAGCCTGACTGCGAGAACCCGGTCATCGCCACCATGGAGGAGCAGAAGGAAATCGTGGCCGGCCATGGCGACATGGGCCACACCATGCGGCTGGGCGCCTACCCGGCAGTGCTCAAGCCCGACTCCCTGGTAGCCCGGCTCTATGGCTCCACTGAGATCTCAGAACGCCACCGCCACCGCTATGAGGTCAACGTGGCCTACAAGGAGCGGCTGGACAAGGCCGGCCTGCACATCTCAGGCACCAGCCCGGACGGGCAGCTGACCGAGTTCGTGGAGCTTTCCCAGGACCAGCACCCCTTCTATGTGGGCACCCAGGCCCACCCGGAGTTCAAGTCCCGGCCCACCAAGCCGCATCCTCTCTTCACCGGCCTGGTCAAGGCCAGCCTGGAGCACGGAGGCCAGGAGGCGGCCTGAAGTCAATTCCTTTCGGACTCTTCCGGTAAGATCGCCCGTTTCCCTCTTATAGGGAAGCGGGCGATTGTCCATATCGGCGCTTTCGCCGAAAGGAAGGGTCGGATTCCTTAGAGAGCGTAAGCCCGGGTCTGGCGGTTCACCAGTGCCACGGTTATCCTGTAAAGGTGTGATCGGCCGCATATGGTGGCCGTGCGTGTGTTAGGAGGTCTCAGCTCGTGGACAGCACCTCGCAGCGGACAGACACATCGCGGGATGTGGAAATGAGCCAATATGTGGCCGACCGCTCCCGCGTCAATGAAGAAAAAATCAAAAAAGACGACCAGATCATCTCCGAGTTCGGCGACTACACCTATGGCTGGCACGACTCCGATGATGCCGGTCGCAACGCTCACAAGGGCATCGACGAGGACGTGGTCCGGGCCATCTCGGCCGACAAGGGCGAGCCTGACTGGATGCTGCAGATGCGACTCGAGGGCTATCGGGCTTTCATGGACAAGCCCATGCCCAAGTGGGGCGTGGATTTAAGCGGGTTCGATGCCGACGACTTCAAGTACTACGTCAAGCCCTTGAAGGAGCAGGCCAAGGATTGGAAGGAACTGCCCGACGACATCCGCACTACTTACGACCGGCTGGGCATCCCCGAGGCCGAGAAGAAGCGGCTGGTCTCCGGTGTAGCCGCCCAGTACGAGTCCGAGGTCATCTACAATTCCATCCGTGACGACCTGCGCAAACAGGGGGTTATCTTCCTGGATACGGATACGGCCCTGAAAGAGTACCCGGACCTCTTCCGCAAGTACTTTGCCACGGTCATTCCCCCGGACGACAACAAGTTCGCCGCCTTGAACACGGCGGCCTGGTCGGGTGGCTCCTTCGTCTACGTGCCCAAGGGAGTACATGTGGACATCCCCCTGCAGGCCTACTTCCGGATCAACACGCCCAACATGGGCCAATTCGAGCGCACGCTGATCATCGCCGACGAGGGTTCCTACGTCCATTACGTGGAGGGCTGCACGGCCCCCATCTACTCCACCGACTCCCTGCATGCGGCCAATGTGGAAATCGTGGTCGAGCCTCACGCCCGTGTGCGCTACACGACGGTCCAGAACTGGTCCAACAACGTCTACAACCTGGTCACCCAGCGTGCCTATGTACGCGAGGGCGGCACCATGGAGTGGGTGGACGGCAACATCGGGTCCAAGGCGACCATGAAGTACCCGGCCTGCATCCTTGCCGAGCCCTACGCCAAGGCCGAGACCCTCTCCCTGGGCTTCGCCGGCAAGGGACAATACCAGGACACGGGCGCCAAGATGATTCACCTGGCACCCCACACCTCCTCAACCATTGTCTCCAAGTCCATCTCCCGCAACGGGGGAAGGGCCGCATACCGGGGCCTGGTCAAGATCATCAAGGGTGCCGAGAAGTCCTCTTCTTCGGTGGTCTGCGACGCCCTGCTGGTGGACGACTACTCCCGGTCGGACACCTACCCGCACGTGGACGTTCGCGAGGACGACGTGTCCATGGCCCACGAGGCCACCGTCTCCAAGGTCTCCGAGGACCAGCTCTTCTACCTGATGAGCCGCGGTCTGGAGGAGAAGGAAGCCATGGGCATGATCGTGCGGGGGTTTGTGGAGCCTATCTCCCGGCAGCTGCCCATGGAGTACGCGTTGGAGCTCAACCGCTTGGTCGAATTGCAGATGGAGGGTTCGGTAGGCTGATGTCACAGAAGAGCGAAATAACCATTCCGCATGCGGATCCCAAGGACCCATACGCTTTCCCGGCAACCATGCCGTCCAGCGCCGACAAGGAGCCCCGCTCCTTCAATCCTGACGACTTCCCCATGCCCACCCGCAAGCAGGATGACTGGCGGTTCACCCCCATCGACCGAATGGAGGAGTTCTTCGCTGTCTTCAAGCCCAGCGGTCTGACCAGGGTCTCGGTCACCATGATCGACGGGTCCGTCCCTCCCGCAGATCAGGTCAGCTTCAGCCAGATTCCCATGGCTCAGGCTCCCTGCGGCACTGTCCTCAAGCCCAGCGACCGAGCGGCAGCCGTGGAGTGGGCGAGCGGCAAGCAGGCGACTGTGGTCAACCTCAGAGGCACCTTGGATCAGCCCGTGCTGGTCCGTGTCAATGGCGGCGGCCCCGAGTTGGATGCCTTCCACTTGGTCATCAAGGCAGAGGCGGGCACCAAGGCCGATCTGGTGGTCGAGCACCAGGGCCAGGCACGTCTGGCTGAGGGCGTTGAAATCGACATCGGTGACAAATCGCAGATGTCGACCACCTTCATCCAGGAGTGGGACAAGGGCAGCAAGCATGTAGGCAACCATCGCATTCACCTGGGAGCCGAGGCCTCCCTGCGTCACTCTGTAGTCAGCCTGGGCGGCGATGTCGTGCGGCTGCGCATGGACCAGGACTTCGGCGGCGAGCAGGGCGACCTGAACATGTTGGGTATCTACTTCGTCGACCCCGGTCAGCACATGGAGCACAGGACCATGGTGGTGCACAACCATCCCAACTGCAAGTCCCGCGTGGTCTACAAGGGGGCCCTGGATGGAATCGGCGCGCACACCACCTGGGTGGGTAATGCGCTCATTCAGCCCACCGCGCCTGGAACCGACTCCTACGAGCTCAACCGGAATCTGGTGTTGACCCCTGGGGCCATCGCGGATTCCGAGCCCAACCTGGAGATCGAGAACGGCGACATCATCGGGGCAGGCCATGCCAGTTCGGTTGGGCGCTTCGACGACGAGGAGCTCTTCTACCTGCAGTCCCGCGGCATCCCCGAGCAGGAGGCCCGCAAGCTGGTGGTTCGAGGCTTCTTCGGAGAACTGGTGGAGGAGATTGACGTCCCCAGCGTCTCCGGGCACCTGATGGGGGTCATCGACCGCAGGCTGGCGGCCGGCGAGGATCAAGAGATGCAGCACGTTTTGGAGGAGAACTGACATGTCCACATTGGAAATCAAGGATCTGCACGTCTCAGTGGAGACCAAGGAGGGTCGCAAGCAGATCCTCAAGGGGGCCACGCTGACCGTCCACTCCGGTGAAACCCACGCCATCATGGGGCCCAACGGGTCGGGCAAGTCCACCCTGGCCTATACATTGGCCGGCCATCCCAAGTATGAGGTGGATTCGGGCCAGGCCCTGCTGGATGGGCAGGATCTGCTCAAGATGACCCCGGACGAGCGGGCCAAGGCAGGGCTCTTCCTGGCCATGCAGTACCCGGTAGAGGTGCCTGGCGTGTCCATGACCAACTTCCTGCGTACTGCCAAGACCGAGGTCGACGGCAAGGCCCCGGCCATCCGCCAGTGGACCAAGGATCTGAATGATGCCATGAAGCGGCTGCGCATGGATCCCAAGTTCGCCCGGCGCTCGGTAAACGAAGGCTTCTCCGGCGGCGAGAAGAAGCGGGCCGAGGTCCTGCAGCTGGAGCTCCTCAAACCTAAGTTCGCCATCCTGGACGAAACCGACTCCGGGCTTGACGTGGACGCTCTGCGCATCGTCTCCGAAGGGGTCAACAGGGCCAAAGGGAAAACCGGCATGGGCGTGCTCATGGTCACCCATTACACCAGGATTCTCAAGTATATCCAGCCTGACATCGTCCACGTTTTCGCCGACGGTCGCTTTGTGAAGACCGGCGGTCCCGAGCTGGCCGACACCCTGGAGGAGACCGGGTACGACCAGTACCTGCCAGAGGGTGCCGACTCCGAATCGGCCCTGGCCTGAGGATAAGAGAAGAGGTCCGCAATGGTCATTGATGACAGCATTCGGCAGCAGTTTCCGATTCTGGACCAGCAGGTGCATGGCCACCCCTTGGTTTATCTGGACTCGGCTGCCACTGCCCAGAAGCCCCTGGCGGTCATCGATGCCGTTCGGGACTTCTACCTGAAGGACAATGCCGGGGTGCACCGGGGCGCCCACGAACTGGCTGCCCGCAGTACCATGGCCTTCGAGCATGCACGCTCACGCGTGGCCGCCTTGGTCGGCGCAGAAGGCCAGGAGGGCGGCGAGGAGATTGTCGTCACCGCCGGGGCCACGGCTGCTCTGAACCTGCTGGCCACCGCCTTCGGCAATGCCAGCCTGGGTCGTGGAGGCAAGGCGGCACGTAGATTCGCCCTGAAGCCCGGGGATGAGGTCGTGGTCAGCAAGGCCGAGCATCACTCGGTTCTCCTGCCCTTCCAGGAGCTCTGCTACCGGACTGGGGCAGTCCTCAAGAGTTTCGATCTGGACCCGGATGGCCGTGTTCTGGCCGATACCGCCGACCAGGTCATTACCGAGCGGACCAAGGTGGTCGCCGTCACCCACGTCAGCAATGTGACCGGCGCCATTACTGACATCAAGCCCATTGTCCGCCGTGCCCATCAGGTGGGCGCCCTGGTGGTGCTGGACGTATGCCAGTCGGTGCCTCATCTGCCTATCGATCTGCACGCCATGGACGTGGACTTCGCTGCTTGGAGTGCGCATAAGATGTATGGCCCCACCGGCGTGGGCTTCCTCTATGGCCGCCGAGAGCTGCTTGAGGCCTTACCACCGGCGTCATTCGGCGGATCCATGGTGGAGCTGGCCTATCTGGACCGTCCAGCCAGCTATATGGATCCGCCAGCCCGGTTTGAGGCTGGCACCCAGCCGGTTGCACAGATGATTGGCGCTGGCGTAGCTGCCGATTGGCTGATGGATCTGGGCATGGAGAACGTGGCTGAACACGAGAAGGCCATCGCCATTGGTCTGTTGAGGGTGGGGGAGTTGGATGGGGTACGTATCCTAGGGCGGACCACTCCAGAGGACCGGATCGGCACGGTCGCCTTCGACGTGCAGGGGGTCCATCCCCACGACGTGGGCCAGTATGTGGATTCGCGCGGTATTGCCATCCGCGTAGGACACCATTGCGCTCAGCCGGTCCATCGACACTTCGGTCTGATGGCCTCCAACCGGGCCTCGACCGGTGTTTACAATACTGTGGCCGACACGGATGCCCTGCTGGATGCCGTTTCCGGAGTCCGCAGGTTCTTCCGGGTGGCGTGAGGGTCTTCACCGGCAGCGCATCGACGGTTTTGGCTAAGACATGCTGGTAGGTTTAAGGACATGGCAGATTTCGGGATGGATGACGAGGATCTGGAGCAGATGTACCAGGAGGTGATCCTGGACGCGGCAAGGGATCCTCACGGGCGTGTAGGGGATCAGGCTGATGGGGGAGAAGACTCTGACGGCGACGGCGTGACCATCAGGGTGGAGCACGAGGCCTGCCTGGCTGCCGAGTCCCATCAGTTCAATCCCACATGCGGGGATCAGGCAACCATTCATGTGGAGGTGGCGCCTGGCGAGCAGGGCGGCCCCGACCTCATCCAGCGAATCGTCTGGCAAGGTTCAGGCTGCTCCATCAGCCAGGCCAGCCTGTCCATCATGGTGGATCTGGTCCAGGGGCAGACCGTTGACCATGCCATGGACCTGGCTGCTGACTTCCGCAAGCTTATGGAATCGCGCGGAGCTGGCATCGAGGATGAGAAGGCGCAAGATGCCCTTGGCGATGCCATGGTCTTCCAGGGCGTGTCCAAGTATCCCATGCGAATCAAGTGCGCCCTCCTGGGCTGGGAGGGTATGAAGGCCTCGGTGGCCCAGGCCCTGTCAGCTGGGCGGGTGGGCGACAAAGCTGTGAAGGAGGAGCAGGCATGAGCGGCAACACGAATCTGGTGCCCGAACCCCAGGACTCCATCCTGGCCTCGGTGGGCAGGGCCATCAGCGATCCAGGCACGGCACAGGCCTTGGCTGGCAATCCCCTGGGCGCAGAAACGGTTCTGAAGTCGGCCGAGGGAGGTTCCATGCGTCAGGTCGATGGTCAGGCGAACAAGGAGTCTGATTTGGCCAAGGCCGGCGATCAGCGCGCCGACCAGACTGCCCCTGAAGTCTCCCCCGAGGGTGAGTCAGCGGACCAAGGCTCGAATGACCAAACTTCGGCTAGCGAGCAGGTCACCAATAGCGAGAAAACAGTTGACCAGAATGCCGCTGATGCTCAGGCCGCCGTTGAGGAGGCCATCCCTCTCAAGGCCGTCGACGACATCGGCCGGGCCACCGCCGAGGATGTCAGGGAGGCCCTGCACCAGGTCATCGATCCCGAGCTGGGTATTGATGTGGTCGACCTAGGTCTGGTCTATGGCATAGAAATCGACGAACTGGGAAGGGCCATCATCACCATGACCCTGACCACGCCAGCCTGCCCGCTGACAGACCTGATTGAGGACCAGTGCGCCAGTGTCCTGGCGGGCCTGGTCGAGGAGTTCCGCATTGACTGGACCTGGTCGCCGCGTTGGACCCTGGACATGATCACGCCTGAGGGTCGTGAGCAGCTGGCCGCCATCGGCTTCAACTTCGAGAACATGCCCACCTATCAGTGAGGCCATCTGCCAGGTAGGTCGTTTCAGGTCCTTCCATGCGAATATACTGATGATTCCGGTCCGCCGTGACCGGCACGGCGCATGAGAGAAAGCACAGTGAAATGGCATTGACCATGGGCTGGAAACTGCATGGCGACGGGAAAACATTGGCTCCGGGCGAGGTAGTAGAACCGGATGAGCGACTCACATGGCCACGTACGGCCGGGATCGGTGCCCAGCACGTCATCGCCATGTTCGGTTCCACTTTCCTAGTCCCTATTCTGACCGGATTCGACCCCTCCACTACCCTCTTCTTCACGGCCATGTCTACGGCCCTCTTCCTTCTTATCAACCGTAACCGTCTGCCCTCCTACCTGGGCAGCTCTTTCGGTTTCATCGCCCCGGTCCTGGCAGTGACCACCGCCCACAAGGGTCTTGCTGTGGCCTCCTTCGGGATCATGGTCACCGGCGCCTTGCTCTTCCTGATTGGCCTGATTGTCCACTTCGCAGGCTCGCGATGGATCGATATGATCATGCCCCCGGTGGTCAACGGCGCCATCGTGGCCATCATCGGCTTCAATCTGGCCCCCTCGGCCTGGAAGAATTTCAAATCGGCCCCGCTGACCGCCCTGGTCACCCTGGTGGCCGTCATGCTGATAGCCGTGCTCTTCAAGGGCTTGATCGGCCGTCTCAATATTCTTCTGGGCGTCATCGTCGGCTACATCTTTGCGGTCGCCCAGGGCCAGGTCGACTTCGCAGCTGTGGAAAAGGCCGCCTGGTTCGGTCTGCCTCACTTCCACACTCCTCAGGCCGACCCTTCAGTCTTGGCCATGTTCATCCCTGTGGTGCTGGTCCTGGTGGCCGAGAACATCGGTCATGTCAAGTCTGTGGCCCTGATGACCGGGCGCGATTATGACGATCAGATCGGAACCGCCCTTATGGCCGACGGTCTGGGCACTACGCTGGCCGGGCTGGGAGGAGGCTCGGGCACCACCACCTACGCAGAGAACATCGGCGTCATGGCTGCCACCAAGGTCTATTCCACAGCCGCCTACTGGTGCGCCGCCATCTTCGCCTTCCTGCTCTCCCTCTGTCCCAAGTTCGGTGCCGTCATCAACACCATTCCCACCGGCGTTCTGGGCGGGGTCACCACCATGCTCTACGGCATGATCGGCATGCTGGGCATCCGCATATGGGTTGAGAACAAGGTGGACTTCGGCAAATCCGTCAACATGACCGTGGGCGCCGTCGTCATGATCGTGGGCATCGCAGACTTCACCTTCGCAGTGGCTGGAGTCAGCTTCAACGGCATCGCTATTGGCTCTGTGGCTACTCTGGCCATGTATCACGGTCTCAAGGCCATCGGCCGCTGGCGGGGAACTATCGACCCGGACGACTACATCCATGAGGATTCGCAAGCCGTCTCCCAGCAGAGCTGATTGCGCCATGTCCGCCCGGCATTCCCTGGTTGCCTGATGCTCGAACCTTAACTGCTGACAAGTATCGCCTGACGCCAAAGATTGTCCGGTATTAAGTACGCAGCCATGCAGTGAAGAGACTCAGGGCAGCAGGAATTCGCTACGCAGCAGAGGGCTCAGTTGGTTGGTTGTCTTAGTCAGCTGGCAAGGCTCGGCTAGCATGCCTGCTGGGGTCTGGTTGCGTAGAAGGCTACGGCGCTTGATGCAGCCACGTTCAGACTGTCCACGTCGTGGCTCATGGGGATGCGCACGGTCAGGTCCGCCCGGGCGATGGTCCTGTGGCTGAGCCCGTCGCCTTCTGTACCGAATATCAGGGCCAGACGATCGATTTGATCGGGCCCGGGTCTTAGACGCTCGGCCAGATCATCCAGGCTGATGGCATCCCGGTTCAGGGCCATGGCTGCAGTGGTGAAGCCCAAATCGTGCAATTGGCGCATGCCCTGGTCGGGCCAGGCGTGGACGTCGTCGCCACCAATCCTTGTCCAGGGAACCTGAAAGACCGTGCCCATGGAGACTCTCGCGGCCCTTCGGTAAAGGGGATCAGAGCAGGAGGGGGTGACCAGGACCGCATCTACCTGCAGGGCCGCCGCAGAACGCATCAGGGCGCCGATGTTGGTGTGATCAACAATGTTCTCCATGACGGCCACCCGTCTTGCCGAGCGGCAGATATGCTCGACTGTGGGCAGCGGCCAGCGTCTCATGGCCGCCAGCGCGCCCCGATGCAACCGGTAGCCGGTGATGGTCTTGAGCTGTGCGGGGCTGGCTACGTAGACGGGAACGTTGGGCCCGAAGGCAGCGTCCACCTGGTCGAACATGGAATGCATCCCCTCCAGCCAGGTCTCTTCCACCAGGAAGGAGATAGGCTCAACCCCGGCATCCAGGGCGCGGGCGATGACCTTGGGGGACTCGGCGATGAACAGGCCCTTGGCAGGCTCCAGACGATTGCGCAGCTGCGGCTCTGTCAGCCTGGTGTATGCCTCGATTCTTTCATCGTCTATGGAGTCGATTCTCATCTTGAGCACGCCTGCAGCTCCTTTTCCCGGTCCTGAGAACAGCATAGGCGGCGCAACCGAAAACATCCGGTCGCGCCGCCTAAGGCAGTTGAAATTCAGCTCAGGTAAGCTATCACTGCCTCTCTTGTGCAGCCTGACTATCGGCGGCAGCAATGCGCTTTGCGATGTCGCCCTGAGGGCCAAGCTCCGGCAGCAGCAGGACGAAGACATCGGAGAGCAGGAAGATCATGCTTTCCAGCCCCAGGTTGAGCACGTAGTTGCCCTTGCTGATCGAGGAGATGATGATAGGCAACAGGAAGGCGCAGAGAAGACCAACAGTGCTGACCAGACCACCGGCGCTTCCGGCATACTTGCCGCGAATCTCAGGCAGGGCGAAGGGCATGGCCTGGACGATGGGGCCGTTTATGGCACCAAAGGCGCCTGAAATGAACATGATGCAGCAGAGCAAACCCACAACAGGGGCCTTCTTCAGCATCAGCACCACTGCCCAGAAGTAGACCATGAGCGCCGTACCCACTAGAATGGTGGCGAAGAGGTAACCCTTCCACTTGCCAAGACGAGAGCTGATCATGGGCCCGACGATGGATCCTGCGATGGAGCCCAGGGCCGCTGCTGAGGCGACAAGACCGGCTGATGTCTTGTTGAAGCCGTTGTTGTTGATCAGCGTTTGGGGAATGAATCCCGCGAAGGCGGTAGATGCAGCCATGGAGCAGCCGTAGCAGAGGGCGATCAGCCAGACATTGCGACTCCGTGCTGCGACGTTAAAGTACTTGAGCGGAGAATCGGTGGCTGGTGGCAGATGCACTCCTTCAGGAGCGTCACGAATCAGAAAGATCCAGAGCAGGCTTGCCACCGTCAGGATGATAGCTGCGCTCAGATAGGAGTTGCGCACCGAGAACCGGGGAGCAACCATTTGGGCCAGAATGACCCCGATGCCGGCCGATCCATAGAAGAATCCCATGGCAATCTGCGTCTGATCGCCGAACCAGACGCTGAAGATCTTGACCAGATTGGCGTTCAAAGCCGCAATGCCGGCCCCCAGCAGGAACATTGAGAGCATCTGCAGCGGGAAGTTGAGGCCGAAGGTCCTGATGTAGGCGCCGACCACGGCTAT
The DNA here is from genome assembly GCF_026537235.1 of Bifidobacterium sp. B4111. Classification (NCBI taxonomy): domain Bacteria; kingdom Bacillati; phylum Actinomycetota; class Actinomycetes; order Bifidobacteriales; family Bifidobacteriaceae; genus Bifidobacterium; species Bifidobacterium sp. B4111. The sequence continues at coordinate 737,432 of NZ_JAFNMO010000001.1, forward strand.
GGCCAGACCGGTCAGGACTACCTTCTTGGGGCCAACACGGTCACCGATGGTGCCCATGGGGATGCTGAGAAATACTGCAGTCAGCATGGGCATGAGCAGCAGCGTCGAGAATCCGGCTTGGTCGATGTGCAGCATGGGCATCAGGTAGACCGCCAGAGCGGATATCTGGTACTGCATGTAGTTGGACAGGATGCCGATCAGGCAGACCACGGCCGCGATGACCCAGCGGTAATTGGATGATTTTCGAGTGTTCATGTTCTCTCCCTCCACGGTTTACGTGGAACAGGCAGCTTAGTGACGGTCTCCATCCAACAGGCACTCCTCGAATGCCGGACGGAGCAGATCGATGTTCTCCTTGTTGACGTCCCGGCGCAGGTTCCAGCCGTTTTCGTCGATGACCATGGTGTCTGGATGGTCGATGCTGTAGGGCTTCCAGGCATCGCCTACGCCGCTGACAGGATGGCCGGTGGCGGCGAAGGAGCACCAGGCGTCGTTCATCTCGTCCGACAGATGCATGGGCGGCACCTCGCCGGTCAAGGTCTCGGGCAGGTCAGGCCGTTGGGTGTTATGCAGCACGAAGGGCAGTTCAATGGCATGGCATGATCCCATTCCGGGGATCTTGGAGGCGTAGGTGAACAGGTACTGGTAGACGGTGCTGTACTTGGACTGGTACTCGCACATGAGGTTGGTGCCAACCCTGAAGCCGATCTGGTTGGCGTACTCCAAGTAGCGCTCGGCGGGATCTTCTCCTGGGTGGGCCTGCTCCCAGAGCTTCTCGTAGTGTTCGGAGTCCAACTTGCCATCAAAGTGGAAGATAGCCTGGTGGTGCCAGAAGTCAGGCATTTCGTTGCCAAAGTCCTTGAAGTAGAGCTTCCAGTAGGCAAACTCGTCGGCGTTGCAGCCCAGCATGATCTCTACGTCCTTTGCGGCACCGTCCTTGAATGCCTGTAGGGGCTTGGCCGGAAGGTAGTCGCCATCGGTGGTGGGAGCGAAGATCAGCGAGATCTCATGGATGTGCTTGGTAAAGAACTCTCCGGTGAACTTCATCATGATGTCGCCGACAGGCAGGGTCGCCAGCTCCTGGGCAGTCTTGCAACCCATCATCTCCATGAACTCGCGTGCGTAGGGAGCCGTGGAGTCCGGGGTGTTGTAGAGCTGGATGGGGCCGGATTCGCCGATGGCTCTTTGAAAGAGCCCCTTGGCAGCTGGAGCGACGGTCAGCAGCATAGTGGAGCCTGAACCGCATGATTCGCCAAAGAGGGTGACCCGGTCAGGATCTCCGCCGAAAGCGGCGATGTTCTCCTGAATCCACTGCAGGGCGGCGACCTGGTCCATGAGTCCCAGATAGCCTGACTGTCGGTATTCGTCGCCTCCAGGCAATCCGGCCAGGTTCATGTACCCGAAGAGGTTGACCCGGTAGTTGATGGTGACATAGACGACATCGTTGCGCTTGGTGAAGTTGCTTCCGTCGTACATAGGGTCGGACGAACCGCCCTCCACGTATGCGCCGCCGTGGATGAAGACCATGACGGGCAGCCTTTGGGCGCCCTCATGGCCGACCCAGACGTTCAGGGTCAGGCAGTCCTCGCTCTGCTGGCGGCGTGAGGCATACATGACTGGGTCGTATTTTTGCAGGGCGGAATCCCCGAAGTGAGTGCAGTCGTAGTCGCGGTGCTCGGGATCCAGATGCTCCGGGGCCTTCCAGCGGCGTGCGCCCACGGGAGGTTTGGCGTAGGGGATGCCCAGGTAGGCGACAGTCCCCTGAGAGGTGGTGATGCCATGGTAGGTGCCAAATTCTGTGGTGACAGTTGGCATGATTTTCCTTTCCAGGAGGTAATGATCGGTCGGCGGCTGTGTCCCCGTCGACCTTGGATAAATGTCACCCTATGGCCTGGTGTCAGCCGAAGGTCAAATCGGGTGGAAGGGCAGTGTGCAGCTTTGGGTCTGAAGATTCATATAGGGGGCAAAACACTGACAGAACGAGGATTTCAGGCTGATACGATGGATTACGTCCATAAAGATGCAGGGGAGGGGAGTATGGAAAACCCTAGGGTCGGACCAGACCCGTGCAGGAGGCAGCCATGGAAGCCGAGGTAGATGACACAGAGAGCCTGATCGAGGAGGGCTACACCATCCGTCAGACGGCACGCTTGTACGACATCACCACTGAGACCCTGTATTACTACGAGCAGATCGGGCTGGTGGTGCCCCGACGCAATCCGGTCAACGGTTATCGACTTTATGGGCCGAACGACTTTGCTCGGCTCAACGTCATACAGGCCCTTCGGAAGCTGGATTTCAGCCTGGACCGCATAGGACATTACTTGAAAAATCGCACCTTCGATGCCACCCTCTCGCTGATTGACGAGGAGGTGGAACGTGTTGACAGCCAGATGCGGTATTTGGCCTCCATCAAGCGTGGCCTCTTGAGCAGCCTGCAGAAGTATACGCATGCCATGACTTCCATATCCCCGGCACGGACCGTAATCGTCCACCGTCCCTTGCGTCACTGCGCCCTGGTGGCGGACCACATGATCGGCTACGACAGGATACCCTTCGCATTCGCCCACTACACGGCACTGCACCACGAGACGCTGCAGATCCTCAATACGCTGACCTGTTATCAAGTGGATGCTTCACGTCCGGTCAAGGGCTGGTTCCCGCCCAAGGCCATCCTGCTCTACTGCCCCGATCCAGGGTTTAGCGGTGATTATGATCTGCCAGCCGGCACCTATGCCTCCTGCACCTTTGTGGGCAGTTTTGCTCGCTGCAGACAAATCCATGGCAAGATGCTCGAAGATCTAAAGACCATGGGCTACCGTGTGGACGGAGATCCCTTGGAGTTCTGCCTCATCGGCGAATACGAGTCCAATGACTTCGATGAATATGTGAGCAGGATGGAGATCCCTGTAGTCTCCAACGACCTGGAATCGAGTGTCCGGAACGGGAGTTGAACCCGTACGCCTGTATATATATAGGCACTAGCACCTCAAGCTAGCGCGTCTACCATTCCGCCACCCGGACAGGTGCGTAATTGCAACGGAAATAATCATAGCATCTTGGGCGGAATCACGCACTGAGCGATTGGGGGAGCGTGTCGTCATGGAGAGTGCTTTTTCGGCGGCGGGCTGTAGCCTAACACCATGACTGCACCCCTCTTCCTGCTGGATCCCGATCACGATGATTCCCCACTGGCCAGCGATGAGCTCCATGCTGGCTGGCGTCTGACTCTGCCCGAGCACGTTTGTCGCCATGCCTTGGGTTCCATGAGGCTGAGGAACGGGGACCAGCTGGATCTATCAGACGGGAGCGGACTGCGCATCAGCGCCCTGGTCAGAGATGCCTCAACCGGCCTGGTGGAGGTCACCGCTGTGGGCCGGCAGGCGCCTCCCGAGAAAGAACTGATTCTGGTCCAGGCCCTGGCTAAGGGCGGCAGGGACGAGCAAGCCATAGATATGGCCACCCAGATCGGCGTGGATAAAGTGATGCCCTGGCAGGCTGATCGGTCCATAGCCAAATGGAGGCCAGGCCGCAACGACCGGCACTGGCAGGCCGTCTTGGAAGCAGCCACTGAGCAGAGCCGGAGGGCCTACCGTCCTCGGCTGCTGGGCAAGGTGGACAGCCGTGGTCTGGGCGCCTGGTGTCGGAAGGCGACCGATGAGGGAGGTCTGGTCCTGGTGCTGCACCAGGACGCCGACCTTGGTTGGGATGCGGTCCGCAAACGCGTAGACAAGCTGCCAGAGAGCTCGTCGGTCGCCGTGGTTGTGGGTCCTGAAGGCGGAATTGCCGATCAGGAGGTCCAGACCATGATAAGGGAGGGGGCCCTGGCAGTCCGGTTGGGGGACAATATCCTCCGGGCTGCCCTGGCTGGACCTGTGGCCCTGACCCTGCTGGCGGACATGCTGGGTCGCTGGAAGTCAGAGGCCCCTGAGCCCAGCGCATGAAGTCGCACGCAATATACATCCTCGACAATAAGATGGAAAACAGCGAAAACACCAAAAACAGCAATTTCGGCAAACAGTAAGGAAGCAAGGAGTGGTCATGAGCGATGACGATCGACAGGAGGACTGCATTTTCTGCAGAATCGTGGCAGGGGAAGTCCCCAGCGAAAAGGTCTATGAGGATGAGACCGTCTACGCTTTCAAGGATGCCAACCCCAAGGCCGCCGTCCATGTCCTGATCGTCCCGCGTCACCACTATGCGTCGGTGGCCGACCTGGCCAAGGCTGATCCTGACACTCTGGCCCACATCGTCCAGGTGGCGCAGCAGATCGCCGATCAGGACTATCATGGAGCCTACCGGCTGATTTTCAACACGGGGGAGGATGCCGGCCAATCAGTCTTCCATGTCCACGCACACGTCCTGACCGGACAGGTGTTGCCCGAGTGATGCCCGTGTTCACCATCGTCATCGTGCAGGAAGGGAATCCGTGGCGGTAACTACGCGAACCCTGGAGATTCCGGAGGGGATCGACCCGGTTCAGGTGCTGGGGCCGGAGGATGCAGTCATCGACAGGATTGAGCGCGCCTTCCCGGCAGTGTCCATCCTGGTTCGTGGCAACCAGATCATGCTGCAGGCTCAGGACCGGCAGGGGGACGTTCAGGCGGCTCAAATACGGGATCTGCTGACCGAACTCATGCAGACAGCCGACCAGGTCCCAGTGGATGCCGATCAGGTGGGGCGAATACTGGACCATCGCCGCTTGGGGACGGCCGACGCAGCCGATTACTCCCCTCCAGAAGGGCGGACAATTAACATTACAGACCGCAATTATCAGGAGACAGCCATTGCAGAGTCCGAGGGGGACAACACACTGGAAGGCATCAGCCAACTCCGCCAGGCGGCCCCCGCTGCAGTTCGTCGCCGCCCTCTGACCCAGGCCTCCAAGGGTCCGATCAGGCCCAAGACTGCTGGCCAGTCTGCTTACGTGGCCGCCATTGAAACGCATACCATCACTTTCGGCATCGGCCCGGCCGGCACCGGTAAGACCTATCTGGCGGTGGCCAAGGCTGTGCAGGAATTCCGGGCCGGGCGCATCGGGCGTATCATTCTGACCAGGCCTGCCGTGGAGGCGGGGGAGAGCCTGGGCTTCCTGCCTGGCACCCTCAATGAGAAGGTAGACCCCTATCTGCGGCCCCTCTACGATGCCCTGGCTGACATGCTGGGCACCTCGCGGCTCCATCGGCTTCTGGCTGATGAGACCATTGAGGTTGCCCCGTTGGCCTACATGCGCGGGCGTACCCTGAACGATGCCTTTGTGATCCTGGACGAAGCGCAAAACACCACCCGCAGGCAGATGAAGATGTTCTTGACCCGTCTTGGATTCAACACCAAGATGGTCATTACCGGCGACGTCACCCAGGTGGATCTGGGCGGGCCCGCATCTGGTTTGGCCACTATAGAACAGGTGCTGCACGGCATCAACGATATTGCCTTCGTACACCTGCAGGCGGCCGATGTTGTGCGCAACCGACTGGTTGGGCAGATTGTCCGGGCCTACGACCGTGCCAATCAAGCCAGCAACCGGGGACGGGAGCAGGCATGAGCGTAGAAGTGACCAACGAGACCCAATGGCTGATCGATGCCAAGACCTTCTCCGACTTGGGGGTGTGGGTACTGGACCAGATGCGGGTGAGCACCCAGTCCGACATGACCATCATCTTCAACGATCCCGAGCCCATGGCGGTGCTGCATGAGCGCTGGATGAACCTGGACGGTCCTACCGATGTCATGAGCTTTCCCATGGACGAGCTGCGCCCCGGCGATGAAAACCATCGGCAGGAGGGAATCCTGGGCGATATCGTCATCTGCCCCTGGGTGGCGGCGCAGCAGGCCTTGGCAGCCGGCCATTCCACCATGGAGGAGATGCTGTTGCTGGCCATCCACGGTACCCTGCATCTGCTGGGGTATGACCACGTCAGCAGGGAGCAGGAGGCGCAGATGTTTGGATTGCAGCGCCAACTCCTGTTGACCTTTTTGGCCCTGCGCCAGGGGCCCATCACGGATGCCGCGCTGCCGGCCGGGGCCACCAATGCTCTGGAGATCTATGAGCGGTACGGCCGCGAAGCCCATCAGGGAGGCAAATCCCATGAGTGAGCGGACCATCGCCGCCCTGGTGATCATGGCTTTGGCCGTAATCGCCCTGGTCGTGCTCTCCCTGGCGCTTGCCGAGGCCCAGGGTGCACTCAACCGGGTGACCCGATCCAGTCTCAACAATTTGATCTTGGGATTGCAGACCGATCAGGAACTCAGCCAGTTCTCTAGGATGAAGCGAATCGACCGTATTCATCGGGCCCACAGTCTGATCTCCCAACGGCAGGTGACCGGAAGCGCCTGTGCCTTTTTCCGCATCATCTGCGACATCATGGTCGGCGTCCTGGTGGCCAGCATGGCTGCTCTTGGCGGCCTGTCCCTCTGGGAGCAGCTGCTGTGTGGAGTGGTCATGGCCATCCTGGTGGCCGCCGTCTCCGTCACCCTGGGTCCGCATGGCCGCTCCCGCCAGCCTATGGAAACGCTGCTCAAGCACGTGCGTCTGGTCGGGCTGGCCGTTCTTCTGACGCCTTTCAAGCATCGGCGGCAGGCTGAGGCCCGTTCCCGCAAAAACCATCGTGGCGACCTTTCCGACGACGAGGAACTGGAGAAGATCCAGATCGAACAGGGCCGTGCCATGGTCGACCAGCTGGTGGAGGCCGGCGCCTTCGATCCGGAGATCTCCGAGATGCTGAAGAACGTGCTGACCCTGTCGACTACGCTTACCCGGGAGATCATGGTTCCTCGCACCGATATGATCTGCATCTCCAAGGATGCCACTTTGGATTCGGCCCTGAAGCTCTTCTCCCGGTCGGGATTCTCCCGCATTCCCGCCATTGGCGACGACGTGGATGACCTGGTCGGCATCGTCTACTTGAAGGATGTGGTCCGCGCCCTGGCCTTTAGCCGTAAGGGCGACAGATCGATCGCCTCCATCATCCGTCGGCCCGTCCTGGTGCCTGAATCCAAGCCGGTGGACGACCTCTTCCACTACATGCAGCGCTCCCGCCACCACCTGGCTGTGGTCGTGGACGAATACGGGGGCATCGCCGGCCTGGTCACCATTGAGGACGCCATCGAGCAGATCGTGGGCGAGCTGGAGGACGAGCATGACCAGGTCCAGCACGATGAGCCCAAGCAGATCGGCCCACACACCTGGCAGTTGCCGGTCCGCACGCCCATTGCCGACCTGGAGGAGCTCTACGAGATCACCATCGACGAGGACGATGTGGATACGGTCTATGGCCTGCTGACCAAGCTGCTGAGCTCCGTGCCAGTCTCAGGCTCATCGGCAGTGACCCGAGGAATCAGGCTGACCGCAGGAGAAGCCGTGGGTCGCCGCAAGAAGATCGCCACCATCGTGGTCGAGCCAGCCAACGGATCCAGCATCGCCCTGGAGGACGGTGTAGGGCAAGAAGACCAACAGGCCGACGGGGATCAACCCGGGCAGGGCAGTCAGGAGAATTCATGACCAAGGAAGAACACAGTGATGCCAAGGCGCCGGTCCACCGATCGGGGTTTGTGGCAGTAGTAGGCCGACCCAATGTGGGCAAGTCCACGCTCATGAACGCCCTGGTAGGCAGGCCCATCGCCATCGCCTCCTCCCGGCCGGAGACCACCCGCAAGGCTATTAGAGGGATTATGACCCGCCCTGAGGCCCAGGTGGTCTTGGTGGATACCCCGGGCATTCACCGTCCGCGCACCCTGCTGGGCCAGCGGCTCAACGACGTGGTGGAGGCCTCCCTGTCGGACGTGGACGCCATTGCTTTTTTGTTGCCTGCCGACCAAGCCATAGGCCCTGGCGACCGTCGCATTCTCAGCCGGCTGCGGTCCGACTTCGCCCGCAAGGACAAGGACGGCAAGTGGATCTGGCGCAAGCCCCTGATCGCCATAGTGACCAAGATCGACCAACTGGGCAAGAGCCAGCTGGTGGACAAGCTTCTGGAGATTGGCGCCTTTGCAGACTTCTCTCAGATCGTTCCGGTCAGTGCCATGGAGGCTGACAACGTGGACGAGGTGGCACAGGTTTTGATTGATGCCATGCCCGAGGGCCCCCAGCTCTACCCTGACGACCAGCTGACCGAGGAGCGTCCAGAAGATATGATCGCCGAGATGGTTCGCGGAGCCTACCTGGAAGAGCTCAACGACGAGCTACCCCATTCCCTGGCCGTCCGTGTGGAGTCCATCGAACCGGATCCGGAGGGCGGACGCGACACAGTTCAGATCGGCATTTATGTAGAGCGCGACTCCCAGAAGCCCATCGTCATCGGGCGTGGGGCCGAGCATCTGGTGCGGGTGAAGAAAAAGCTGCGTACCGCCGTCAACCGGACCATGGGTCGCAAGGTCCGGTTGGATCTGCACGTCAAGGTGGCCCGCAACTGGCAGACCGACCCCAGGCAGCTGGATCGCCTGGGGTTCTGATCGTGCTCAGCGGCGGGGTGCCGGGGTGCGCTTGGCCGTGTACATCCGGGTGTTCAGCAGGTCGGCATAGCGCTCGATGACCTTGGGCCGGATCACCTTCATGGATGGTGTCATCAGCCCGTTGTCCTGGGTGAACTCCTCGGGCAGAATGATGAATTTGCGCACCGATTCGGCCCGTGAGACGCCCTCATTGGCCCGGTCCACATACTCCTGGACTTCGGCCCGTACCACGGCGTTCTGCGCCGCCTCCTGCAGGGACATGTTGCGATCCAGCCCCTTGGATGCCAGCCAGGGCCGCAGGGCGGACTCGTTCAGGGTGACCAGGGCAGAAATGAAGGGGCGCTTGTCGCCCAGAACCAGGGCCTGGGAGACGATCTCGGAACGTTCGATGACCTCCTCGATGGGCCTGGGGGAGACGTTCTTGCCTCCGGCCGTGATGATCAGGTCCTTCTTGCGCCCGGTCAGGAAGAGGAACCCGTCTCGGGAGAGCCGCCCCAAGTCGCCTGTGGCGTACCAGCCGTCCCCAGTGAAGGAATCGCGGGTGGCCTCCTCGTTCTTGTGGTAGCTGTGGAATACGCAGACGCCCTTGATCTGCACCTCGCCGTCCGATGCGATGCGGATGGTGAATCCCGGGAAGGGGATGCCCACCGAGCCCCTGTGGTAGGGGGTGCCCAGAGGGTTGAAGGCGCAGGGCGCAGTGGTCTCAGTCAGGCCGTAGCCCTCATAGACCGGGACATTGGAGCCGCGGAAGAACCCCAGCAGCTCCGGGTCCAGAGGAGCGCCTCCGGAGACGATCCACTTGGCCCGTCCGCCCATGACTTGGCGTAGGGAAGAGTAGACCAGCGGGTCGTAGAGGGCTCTCCGCAGGGCGCTTCGCCTGGTTGGCCAGCCTTGGCGAGAGATGTCCTCCATATAGGTGCGTGCCGCCCGAGCAGCTCCGTTAAAGATTCTGCCCTTGATACCGTGCCCGGCCTTCTGGGAGGCGGCGTTGTAGACCTTCTCGAAAACCCTGGGCACGCCGATAATGACTGTAGGCTTGGACTCCTGCAGGTCGGACAGCAGGGTTGCCAGTCCAGAGGATATGTACACGTGCATGGTTCCGTAGACGACCCCGTAGCTGATGGCCCGAGCGAAGGTGTGTGCCTGGGGCAGGAAAAGCAGGATGGATCCATCCGGGTCAAGGGTCAGATTGGGGATGAAGGCGTTCAGGTTTCTGGCCAGTTGGCAGTAATGCTCATGGGTCATCTCCACGCCCTTGGGCGCCGCCGTGGAACCCGAGGTGTAGACGATGGAGCAGAGGTCAGTCTTGTGGATGGAGTTGATCCGCTCGTCAAGCTCGGTGTCGCTGACCGACTCCCCGTAGGCCTGCAGCTCCTGCAGGGCCCCGGACTCCAGACAGGCGATCCGCTCCAGGGTAGGGCAGTCCTTGTCGGCCCCCTCGGCCTTGGCGCGCATCTCTGCGGTCTGCACCACCAGCAGCCTGGCGTCGGAGTTGTTGACGATGAATCGAATCTGCTCGGCCGAATCGGTGTCGTAGATGGTGGCGATGACCCCGCCGATGGACAGGACTGCGGCATCTACGATGTCCCACTCGTAGCTGGTCCTGCACATGAAGGCCACGGCATCGCCCTTCTTCAGCCCATAGTGCAAGAAGCCCTTGGCGGTGGTTCTGATGTCATGCAGGATCTCACGGCCGGTCCGGTAGGTCCAGCTGCCGTTCTCTACGAAGTGCAGAACCGGCTGGTCGGGGGTGCGGCGGGCCCGGTCGGCGTAGATGTCATAGACAGTCATGTCGTCTGGCACCGGTCCCATGCCGGCGGTGGTGGCCGAAAGCAGCCCCGAGGCTGGATCCATGCGCGTGGTGGTGGCGTAGTCGGCCGACCAGAAATGCGTGTTGGGCAGGGCGAGTGACTCCTCGGCGGCCCGGGGGGAGGCCTGTGACGGATCCCCATTCTCCTCGCCAGTCGGTCCCTCCCCATGACCCACTTGGTGTGCCATAAAAGATTTGGCCGATGCTAGTAACGACACGTTGTCTCCTTCAATAATCGCGGGATATGTCCAGAATAGCCGCCTACTTGGAAAAGGGCAGGCTGGGTGCTAAAGTACATATGTTGCTTTGGCGAGGGAGGATTCATGGCCTCCGTTATCGACTCGGCTGGATCATCGGCGGCCTTTCCTTATGGGCGGTCCGGAATCCGACGCGGCGATGCGCCAGGACCGGCCTAGGTCGGTCTTGAGGAACCACTCAAGGAAGGAAGCCAGCATGGCTAACACAATTAAGCTCGATGGCGAAGTCCGCGACAAATTCGGCAAGGGAGCGGCACGCCGCATGCGCGTGGCCCAGCAGATTCCCGCCACCATCTACGCCGGCGGCGCCCAGCCCGACTACATCAAGCTGCCCATGCGCGAGACCACTCTGGCCCTGCGTCGCGCCAACGCCCTCTTCTCCATCAGCTTCGGCGGACAGACCAAGACGGCCGTGGTCAAGGACGTGCAGCGCAACCCGGTCAAGCGCCAGGTGGAGCACATCGACTTCTACGAGGTCCGCGCCGGCGAGAAGGTCACCGTGGAGGTGCCTGTCTTCGTCAGCGGCGAGACCAAGGGCGCCGCCGTGGCGCTGGTCGACACCCAGAACCTGCAGGTCAGGGCTGACGTGTCCAACCTGCCCGAGCGCATCGACATCAGCGTGGAGGGCCTGTCCGAGGGCGACAAGATCCTGGCAAAGGACGTCAAGCTGCCCGAGGGCTCCGAGCTGGTCATCGACGATATGGAGGATTCCATCGTCTCAGTCGAGATCCCCAAGGAGGAGAGCCTGGAGACCCCCTCCGAGGAGACCGAACAGGCCGATGCGGAAGCTGCTCCGGAGGCCGACGCCCAGGGCGAGTGAACCCAGAGTTCCGTTCTATAAGGCCGTGGGATCATCACGATCCTGCGGCCTTTTTGTCTGAGACGGTCACTATGCGAAATGCGCCGGACAGGTTTGGGTCTGCCTATGCGATAGTTCGGGTACCGGGCATCGCCATAAGCATCGCACCCGAGCAACCAGATACAGCAGCAAGAAGAAGTGGTAGATAATGGCAGAGCAATCACATCACGACCCGAAGGCACTCAATGAGTTAGCGGACGCTTTCCAGGTCATTCCCAACGATCATCCAGCCTCTGACGAGGAACGTGCCCGGCTGATTGACAAGCCCGCCTTCGGCCAGCTTTTCTCAGACAACATGGCCCACATGGGATGGACCTCGGATGACGGCTGGAAGGATCGCAGGGTTGAGCCCTACGGGCCGCTGAGCCTTGATCCAGGTGCCTCGGTGCTTCACTATGCCCAGGAGGCCTTCGAGGGGCTCAAGGCCTACTACCACGACGATGGTTCTATCTGGCTCTTTCGGCCCGATGCCAACGCCCAGCGCTTCTACAACTCAGCCAAGCGCCTGGCCCTGCCCCCGCTCGAGCCCAATGACTTCCTAGGATCGGTCGCGGCCCTGGTCCGCCGTGACGCAGACTGGGTGCCCAAGCGGCGCGAGTACACGCTCTATATGCGCCCCTATATGTTCGCCTCCGAGCCCTTCCTGGGCGTGCGCGCTCCGCATGCGGTGGACTATTGCGTCATCGCCTCGCCCTCGGGACCATACTTCGCCGGCGGTGTCAAGCCGGTCAGCATCTGGGTGGAGGACAAGTGGTTCCGCACCGGCCCCGGCGGCACAGGTTTTGCCAAGTGCGGCGGCAACTATGCGGCCTCCCTGCTGGGTGAGAACCGCGGTGCCGAGCACGGCTGCGAGCAGGTCTGCTTCGTCGATGCGGCCACCAAGACCTACCTGGAGGAGCTGGGCGGCATGAACATGTTCACCGTCCACAAGGACGGACACCTGGAGACCCCCAGCCTGACCGGAACCATTCTGCCCGGCGTCACCCGCAACTCCCTGATCGCTCTGGCACAGGACAACGGCAGGGACGTGACGGAAACCATGATCCGTCTGGACACCCTGCTGGATGACATCCGCTCGGGCGAGGTCACCGAGGTGTTCGCCTGCGGGACTGCTGCCATCATCACCCCGATCGGGCGCTTCAAGTCCGAGAACTTCGACGTTCAGGTGGCCGACGGAGGCTCGGGCGAGGTCACCATGGACTTGCGCAACGAGCTCCTGGGCATCCAGCTGGGTGAGATCGAGGATCCGCACGACTGGATGTGGAAGGTCTGCTGAACGCTGAACCCATGCCTGCCTGGCAGGTCTTAAGAGGAAGGCGGCGCAGGGCGACATTTTGCCCTGCGCCGCCTTCCGTTATCTTTGTGGCCTTGCGCACATCATCGGCCTGTTCAGCTGTGGGGTTGGCTAATCTATAGACAGACTTGAGTGCGGGGCGATTCCGGGAGGAGAAGCGCGGGATGAAGACGGCCTTGGAGGGGAACCTCATCTTCATGGTCATCGAGTACCTGGGCATCTTCAGCTGCGGGCTTTCAGGCGGTCTGGCTGCCGTCCGCAAGGGTTACGACATCATCGCCATCCTTTTGGTTTCATGGATCAGCGCTCTGGGCGGCGGAGTGGTCCGTGATGTCCTGCTGGGCCAGGTGCCCCCCAGCGGCATCACCGACAAGGGCTCGGTCATCGTCACCCTGGCATCAGGCCTGGTGGTGGCTGTCGCCCATCCCGAGATCAGCAGGATGACCTGGTCCATGCTGGTCACCGATGCCATGGCGCTGGGATCCTTCGCCGTCAACGGGACCGCCAAGGCACTGATGTGCGGAACCGGCGGCATGACAGCCATCTTCATGGGCATGGCCACGGCCCTGGTCGGGGGGCTCCTTCGAGACATCCTTCTCAACCAGGTGCCTGCAGTCATCCAGGACCAGCACTGGTACGCGCTGCCTTCCCTGATCGGCTGCTTGCTGACCCTGGCCTCCGCGCGCGCCCGGCAGCATGGGCTATATCCGGTCCGGGTCGACATGGCTCTGGACCTGGCCATCGTGGCCCTGGTGGTCGTCCTGCGCATCATCTCGGTAAAATTCGACATCCTGGTGCCTGGGGCAATGGACCGGCGCTCGGCCCGGCTGCCGCTCAACGATGCCCAGCTGACCATGGCCATCCGGCATCTGATGCGCGGCCGGTCGGACATCAGCGTCACCATCCAGCACGACGACGAGGATGCCAACGAGAATTCAAAAGGGGAGCCGGGCGTCAAAAAGGGCCGGTGATCCAAGCGCCTGGATCACCGGCCCTTGTGGGGCGCTTCAGAGGGCGTTGACGGCGTTGGCCAGACCGGACTTGCGGTTGGCGGCCTGGTTGCGGTGGATTACACCCTTGCCGGCGGCCTTGTCCAGACGGCGGGCGGCCACCTGGTAGGCAGCCTGAGCGGCCTCCTTGTCACCGGCATCCACGGCCTTGCGCACGGAACGCACGGAGGTCTTGATCGCGCTCTTGACCTCCTTGTTGCGCAGGTGCGCCTTTTCGTTGGTGATGACCCGCTTCTTCTGCGACTTGATGTTTGCCAATGTTGCTCCAAACGATGAATGTATCTGTACAGACAAACCACCATACTAGCACCTGACCGCGAGAAGAACCCTCCTGGAGCGGGCGCTTCGGCCCAGGGCATCGTCTAGAATCGTTAGACCAGACGTACGTGAGGAGAGCAGACCGGTGCAGGAAGCCAAGAACCAACCAGGATTCACCGACCAATCGCTGATCCGCAACTTCTGCATCATCGCCCACATCGATCACGGCAAATCCACGGTGGCCGACCGGATCCTGCAGCTGAGCGGGATTGTGCCCAAGCGCGAGATGCACGATCGGTTCCTGGACAGGATGGACATCGAACAGGAGCGCGGCATCACCATCAAGTCCCAAGCCGTTCGCCTGCCCTGGGTCAAGGATGGCGTCGAATACACCCTGGGCATGATTGACACCCCTGGCCATGTGGACTTCACCTACGAGGTCTCCCGGGCACTAGAGGCCTGCGAGGGCGCGGTTCTGCTGGTGGACGCCACCCAGGGCATCGAGGCGCAGACCCTTTCCAACCTGTATATGGCCCTGGAGGATGACCTGACCATCATCCCCGTCCTCAACAAGATCGACCTGCCTTCGGCCGAGCCGGACAAGCACGCCGAGGAGATCGCCAATCTGATCGGCTGCTCCACGGACGAGGTGCTCCGGGTGTCCGGCAAAACCGGCCAGGGGATCCGCGAGCTGGTGGATCGGATCGTGGACCAGGTGCCGGCCCCCAAAGGGGATCCCAAGGCCCCAGCCCGCGCCCTCATCTTCGACTCGGTCTACGACTCCTACCGGGGAATCGTCACCTACATAAGAATGGTGGACGGCGAACTCAAGGAGCGTCAGAAGATCCGCATGATGGGCCGGGGGACCGTGCACGACCCCATCGAACTGGGCGTGATCAGCCCCGACATGACCCCCACGAAGGCCCTGGGGGCCGGGGAGGTCGGCTACGTGATCACAGGCGTCAAGGACGTCAGCCAGTCCAAGGTGGGCGACACCGTCACCACCGAGTCCAACCCGGCCAAGGAGCCCTTGCCTGGCTATCAGGACCCCCAGCCCATGGTTTATTCCGGGCTCTTCCCCATCGACAACGCCCAGTTCCCCGAGCTGCGCGACGCCCTGGACAAGCTCAAGCTCAACGATGCCGCCCTGGTCTACGAGCCGGAGACCTCCGTGGCCCTTGGCTTCGGCTTCCGCTGCGGCTTCCTGGGGCTTCTGCACATGGAGATCGTCACCGAGCGCCTGAGCAGGGAGTTCGGCATGGATCTGATCGCCACGGCCCCCAACGTCACCTACCAGGTGACTATGGAGGACGGCAGCGAGCACACGGTGACCAACCCCAGCGAGTTCCCCGATGGCAAGGTTCGCCAGATTCTGGAGCCCGTGGTCAGCGCCGACATCATCACTCCTAAGGAGTTCATCGGACCGGTCATGGAGCTCTGCCAGGACCATCGCGGGCAGATGGGAACCATGGAGTACCTGAGCCCCGAGCGCGTCGAGATGCACTACCGCATGCCCCTGGCCGAGATCGTCTTCGACTTCTTCGACCAGCTGAAGAGCCGGACCAAGGGCTACGCCAGCCTGGACTACCAGCCCGACGGCACTCAGTCCGCCGACCTGGTCAAGGTGGACATCCTCATCCAGGGGGAGAAGATCGATGCCTTCTCGGCCATCGTCCACAAGGACAAGGCCTACGCCTACGGGGTGATGATGACCAAGAAACTGCGCAAGCTGATTCCGCGCCAGCAGTTCGAGATCCCCATCCAAGCGGCCTTAGGGTCGCGGATTATCGCTCGCGAGACCATCAGCGCCCTGCGCAAGGACGTGCTGGCCAAGTGCTACGGGGGCGACATCACCCGCAAGCGCAAGCTGCTCGAAAAGCAGAAGGCCGGCAAGAAGCGCATGAAGATGCTGGGACATGTCGAAGTGCCCCAGGAGGCCTTCATCGCCGCCCTGAGCACGGGCCAGGCCCAGGATAGGGACACCAAGGACAAGATCCGGGCTGCCGCCAAGAAGGAGGGCTGAACGGGTGGGATCCTACCAGGTCTACATCCATGTGCCCTTCTGCATGCGCCGCTGCGGATACTGCGACTTCAACACCTACACGGCCCGGGACCTGGGCGGGGGCGCCAGCCGGGAGCACTACGCCGACCTGGCCATTCAGGAGATGCGCATGGTCCGCGCCTGGCAGACTTCCCGGGGCCTGATAGAGCCGCCCGTGTCCACCATCTTCTTCGGCGGCGGAACGCCCACCATTCTGCCTGCCCAGGATCTGGTGCGCATGGTCGAGGCCGTGGCCGACCTCTGGGGGTTGACCCCGGGGGCCGAAATCACCACCGAGGCCAACCCTGACACCGTGGATCGGGCCTACCTGGAGCAGCTGCTCCAGGGGGGCATCAACCGGGTCTCCTTTGGTATGCAGTCAGCAGTGCCCAGCGTCCTGGCCACCCTGGACCGCACTCATACCCCGGCCAATGTGGCCACCGATGTAGCCGCCGCCAGGGATTTGGGTCTCAGGGCCAGCGTGGATCTGATCTACGGGACGCCGGGGGAGCGGCTTGAGGATTGGCGGACCAGCCTGCAGGCTGCCCTGGACCTGAGCGTGGACCATGTCTCCGCCTATGCCCTGACGCTGGAACCCACCACCAAGATGGGTCGTGCTGTGCGCCGGGGCCAACTGCCCGCCCCTGATGACGATGACGAGGCGGCCAAGTACGAGATGGCCGACGACATGCTCTCCCAGGCAGGCCTTGACTGGTACGAGATCTCCAACTGGGCCCGCCCCGGCCAGGAGAGCCGCCACAACCTGGGCTACTGGCACAACGTGGACTGGGCTGGCATCGGGCCCGGCGCTCACTCCCACTATCGTGCTCTGGAAGGCCAGGCCACGGGCATGGCACCGGTGGAAGCAACCCGGGAGCAGGAGCCCATGCCCTCCGTTTCGCCCGGGTTCAGAGCCACAGGAACGTCAACAGCGCAAGAGGCCCTTTCCATGGCACACTGGTGGCTTTCGCCGGAGCCCGGCCTGGAGGAGCGGCGTGCCCGGGCTATTCGCTCCTGGGACATCGCCCACCCCAGGGACTGGGCAGCCGCCATGGATGCCGGACATGTGCCCTGGCAGGATGCCGAGCTTCTGGGCTGGAGGCAGGACCTGGAGGAAACGGTCATGCTGGCCCTGCGCCTGCCTGAAGGCCTAGGAATGGATCGGCTGACCAGACAGGCGGGTCGTCCGGCCGACCCGAAGATTCTTAAGGTTTTGGTCGACCAGGGACTCCTGCATCCCGTGAGCGACAGGATCCAGGTGACCCGCCGGGGCCGCCTGCTCAATGATCTGGTCATCGATCAGGTCCTGGAGGCAGTAGGAATTCGTTAGACACTGCGGAACGTTACACGGATGTCACCTGTGAATGCATTATTGTGTTTATTCACCAATGACCAGGCTCTTCAAGGGTGGAGCATGCCGGCCCCGCCCGCGTCCCACGAATGAGGTGATTGCGGTGTCATTCACGGCCCCCCTCGATCTGCATGTCCACGGCCCGCAAGGTCTCTATGACCCTGATACGGAACACGATGCCTGTGGTTTCGGCATGGTGGCCACCCTCAACCGACAGGACGAAAGACTGATTGTTGAGCAGGGCATCCGCGTTCTGGTCAACCTGGACCACAGAGGGGCCGTGGGAGCCGAGCCCAACACCGGCGATGGGGCCGGCATCATGCTCTCCATGCCCGACGAGTTCATGCGCACCCGTGTCTACCAGGATTTGCCTGAAGCCGGCCGCTATCTGGCGGGCATGGCCTTCCTGGACAGGGATCCGGCACAGGCTGCCAGCCAGGAAGAGGCCATCGCATCGATTGCAGGCCAGGAGGGACTGCGTGTCCTGGCCTGGCGGGCAGTGCCCTCCGACCCGGGCGGACTGGGTCTTCAGGCTCTGGCCTCCATGCCGCGATTCCTTATGCCCATCATGTGCGACGCCGGCCCTCAGGGCCGCGGAGGACTGGACCTGGAGCGGCTGGGGTACCGGGTCCGCAAGCGTGCCGAGCACGAGCTGGGCGTCTACTTCGCCTCCCTGTCCTGCCGGACTATCACCTACAAGGGCATGCTGACCGCCAAGCAGCTGCAGGGCTTCTTCCCCGACTTGAGCGATCCGGCCATGAAGGCCCGCCTGGCCATCGTCCACTCCCGCTTCTCCACCAACACCTTCCCCTCCTGGCCCCTGGCCCAGCCCTTCCGGATGATCGCCCACAATGGGGAGATCAACACCATCCAGGGCAACCGCAACTGGATGTCGGCCCGCGAGGGAAAGCTGAGCTCGGAGCTCTTGGGCGACATGGCCCAGCTGCTGCCGGTCAATACGCCTGGCGCCTCAGACTCGGGCACCTTCGACGAGACCCTGGAGCTGCTCCACCTGGCCGGACGGTCCCTGCCCCATGCAGTCTCCATGATGATGCCTCCGGCCTGGCAGCAGGATCCGGACATGGACCCGGACCTGAAGGCCTTCTACCAGTACAACGACACACTGATTGAGCCCTGGGACGGACCGGCGGCCATCGTCTTCACCGACGGAACCCTGGTGGGCGCCCAGCTGGACCGCAATGGCCTGCGTCCGGGCCGCTGGCAGCTGACCGAGGACGGCCACCTGGTCCTGGCCTCGGAGGCCGGCGTCCTGGAGGATACGCCCCAGGAATCCATCGTCGTCAAGGGCAGGCTGGAGCCGGGACGCATGTTCCTGGCGGACACCAAAGAGGGCCGGATAGTGCCCGACAATGAGATCAAACACCAGCTGGCCGGTCTGCACCCCTACAGGAAGTGGGTTTCCGAGCGGACTGTCCGTCTGGACGACCTTCCCGAGCGCGAGCATGTCAATTACTCGCGCATCTCGGTTCACCGCAGGCAACAGGCTTTCGGCTACACCCGGGAGGACCTGGCCATGCTGCTGGGGCCCATGGCCGAAAGCGGCGGCGAGCCCATCGGGTCCATGGGCAATGACGCGCCCATCGCCGTGCTCTCATGCCGGTCCCGCTTGCTCTTCGACTACTTCACCCAGAAATTCGCCCAGGTCACCAACCCGCCTCTGGACTGGGAGCGCGAGAAGCTGGTGACCAGCATCGCCTCAGCCATCGGCCCTGAGCCCAACCTTTTGGAGGACACCCCCGAGCACGCCTGGAAAATCCACATCGACCTGCCTGTGGTGGACTCCGTGCAGATGGCACAGATCAAGCGCCTGGACCGGGCGCCAGTCCTGGAAGGCCGTTTCCGCCCCCGTCTGATCCGCGGCCTCTACCAGGTGGCCGGAGGCGGCAAGGCCCTCGAGGAGCGTCTGGAAGCCATCGAAAGGGAGGTGGACCAGGCCATCGAGGAGGGCTGCAATGTGCTTGTCCTGTCAGACAGGGACTCCAACCACATCTGGGGACCCATACCCTCCCTGCTGCTGACTGGGGCGGTCCAGCACCATCTGCTTCGTCAGCATACCCGCACGCTGGTCTCTTTGGCAGTGGAGGCCGGCGATGTGCGCGAGGTCCACCATGTGGCCCTGCTGATCGCTTACGGCGCCGCCTGCGTCAACCCCTACCTGGCCCTGGAGTCCGTGGAGAACCTGGCCAACAGCGGCGACCTGCATGTGGACGCCAAAAAGGCCTCTGCCAACCTGGTCAGGGCCCTGAGCACCGGGGTCCTGAAAATCATGAGCAAGATGGGCGTGAGCACCATTATGTCCTACCGTGGCTCCCAGCTCTTCGAGGCCGTCGGGCTGAGCCGTGAGGTCATTGACCGCTGGTTCACCGGCACCACCTCCCTGGTGGGCGGCATAGGCCTGGATGAGATAGCTGCCGAGGTGGCCCAGCGCCACCGGGTGGCCTACCCCATCGAGTGGACCGCCGGATCCGGGCATGATCTGGAGACAGGCGGCAACTACCACTGGCGGCGCACCGGCGAGGACCATCTGAACGACCCCGAATCCATCTTTCTGCTCCAGCAGTCCACCAAGCGCGGGGACTACGGGCTCTTCAGGGCCTACACCGACCATGTGAACGCGGCGGCCAAGCGGGGCATGACCCTGCGTGGCCTCATGGAGCTGCACTCCGGCAGGGCACCCATACCACTGGACCAGGTGGAGCCCGCCGAGTCCATCGTCACCCGCTTCTCCACCGGCGCAATGAGCTATGGGTCCATTTCCCAGGAGGCTCATGAGACCATGGCCCTGGCCATGAATCGGCTGGGGGCCAGGTCCAACTCGGGCGAGGGCGGCGAGTCTCCGGACCGGATTGCAGACCCTGCCAGGACCAGCCGCATCAAGCAGGTGGCCTCGGCTCGGTTCGGGGTGACCAGCGACTACCTGGTCTCGGCCGCCGACTTGCAGATCAAGCTGGCCCAGGGAGCCAAGCCAGGTGAAGGCGGACACCTTCCCGGCGCCAAGGTCCCGCCCTGGATAGCCCAGGTCAGGCGCTCCACACCCGGGGTCGAGCTCATCTCGCCTCCTCCCCACCATGACATCTACTCCATCGAGGACCTCAAGCAGCTCATCCACGACCTGAAGATGGCCAACCCTCGAGCCCGCATTCATGTCAAGCTGGTCTCCGAGCACGGGGTGGGAACCGTGGCCGCAGGCGTGGCCAAGTGCCATGCCGACGTGGTCCTCATCTCCGGCCAGGACGGCGGCACGGGAGCGGCGCCCCTCAATGCCATCAAGCACGCGGGAACCCCCTGGGAGCTGGGCCTGGCAGAGACCCAGCAGACCTTGGTCATGAACGACCTGCGCTCGCGGATCGTGGTCCAGTGCGACGGTGAGCTCAAGACCGGCCGCGATGTGGTCATAGCAGCTCTGCTGGGGGCCGAGGAGTTCGGCTTCGCCACCACGGCGCTGCAGGTGGAGGGTTGCGTCATGATGAGGGCCTGTCACAAGAACACCTGCCCCCAGGGCATTGCCACCCAGGATCCGGAGCTGCGTTCGCGCTTCACCGGTCGGCCCGAGGACCTGGTCAACTTCTTTATGTTCATGGCCCGCCAAGTGCGGGAGATCCTGGCATCCCTGGGCTTCACCAGCCTGGAGGAGGCGGTCGGCCACGTGGAGTGCCTGCGCCGGGACACCTCTGTGCACGCCTGGAAAAGCCAGGGCATCAATCTGGACGCCATCCTGCGCAAGCCGGGCCCCACCCCAGGCACTGTGCTGCATCACACCCAGGCTCAGGATCACGAACTGGACAAGTCCCTGGATGTGGACTTGATCAATCAGGCCGTCGACGCCTTGGATGAGGGTCGGCCGGTGGCCGTCAAGGGAGCCGTGCGCAACGTCAACCGGAGCGTGGGCACCATGCTGGGCTATAGGATCACTCGCAAATACGGGGCAGCCGGCCTGCCGCAGAACACCGTGGACATCACGCTGACAGGTTCTGCCGGACAGTCCCTGGGCGCCTTCATCCCCCGTGGCGAGACCATCCGGGTGATCGGCGAGGCTAACGACTATGCAGGCAAGGGCCTGTCCGGCGGTCGTCTGGTCCTCCACGCTGCCCAGGGAGTTCGCTTCGATCCGCACCAAACCGTCATCTGCGGCAATGTGGCAGGATTCGGTGCCACCTCAGGCGATATGTTCGTAGCTGGACGGGCCGGGGAGCGCTTTGCCGTGCGCAACGGGGGCGGCCGCTTCGTGGTCGAGGGCCTGGGCGACCACGGCTGCGAGTATATGACCGGCGGCCTGGTAGTGGTTCTGGGTTCCACTGGACGCAACTTCGGCGCTGGCTTCTCGGGAGGGGATGTCTACCTGCTGGATATGGATGCCTCACGGCTCAATCCTGAAGCCTGGAATGACGGCTCCCTGCTGGCCCTGGAGCCCGACCGGGACCAGGCGGCCATGCTCAGAGATCTCGTCGCCGAGCATGTCCGGCTGACCGGATCAAAGGCTGCGGCCGCCCTGATGGAGGACTGGCCAAGCGCGCTGGCTCGGTTCACCCATCTGGTTCCCCGCCGTTATCTGGCCATGAAGAAGGCCATGGAAGAGGCCGAGCGCGAGCAGGTGGACTTCAACGCGCCCGGCGTCTGGGACGCTACCTACGCCCAGGTCATGGAAGGAGCGCACTGATATGGTCGACCCCAAGGGATTCCTCAAGGTACGCACCCGGCACGAGCTCGCCGAACGCCCAGTGGCTGAACGCCTGAAGGACTGGCGGGACGTGCATCAGACCACTGGTCCAGGTCCCTGGACCGCCGAGCAGGCCGCCCGCTGCATGGACTGCGGCACCCCCTTCTGCATGACCGGCTGTCCCCTGGGCAACCTGATCCCCGAGTTCAACGACCTGCTGTCCCGAGGCCGCTGGGACGAAGCCTACGAGCGGCTCAGCCTGACCAACAACTTCCCGGAGTTCACGGGACGGATCTGCCCGGCTCCCTGCGAATCCTCCTGCGTGCTCTCCATCCACCAGCCGGCCACCACCATCAAACTGGACGAGCAGACCATCATCGACCAGGCCTGGTCCCTGGGCCTGGTCAAGCCCCGACCGCCTCAGAGGCTGACCGATATGACTGTGGCTGTGGTCGGGTCGGGCCCCGCAGGGCTGGCCTGTGCCCAGCAGTTGACCCGGGCCGGGCACACGGTCGTGGTCTACGAGCGCGCCGATGCCATTGGCGGGCTGCTGCGCTACGGCATTCCCGCCTTTAAGCTGGAGAAGTCCCTGCTGGACCGTCGGCTGGAGCAGATGGAGGCCGAGGGGACTCGATTCCGCACTAGCGTCGAAATCGGCCAAGACCTGGGCTGGGATCAGCTGCGGGCCCGCTATGACGCCTTGGTGGTGGCCATTGGTTCCACCGAACCCCGGCGGGTGGATCTGCCCGGACGGGAGCTTAAGGGCATCCACTACGCCATGGACTTCCTGCCCGACCCCACCCGCGAACTCATGGGCCGCGAGCCCATCAACGACATCGATGCGGCCGGCAAGGACGTCATCATCATCGGTGGCGGCGACACCGGGTCGGACTGCCTGGGCACGGCCCTGCGAGAGGGCGCCAAGTCGGTCACCGTCCTGCAGATCCGGCCCAAAGAACCCTCGTCCAGGCCCGATAACCGGCCCTGGCCGACCTACGCCCGGCTCTACAATCCCACCTCTTCCATGGAGGAGGGCGGTCACTACGAGTACGCGGTGGACAGCCTGGAATACCTGGGCGACGGTTCCGATGACCGGATCAACCTGGACCAGACCAGCGCCCCCACGGGCTTCGACCGGGACCATGAGGGACGGGTGCGCGGCGTTCGCGTGGTGGATGTCAGTCGTGACGATCAGGATCGAATCATTCCCCACCCCGACACCGAACGGGTTCTGCCTGCCGACCTGGTGCTGATCAGCATTGGTTTTGCCCATCCGGAGACGGCCACCCTGACCGGACAGACCGGCGTAGGGCTGGACGGGCGCGGGAACGTGGCGCGGGATGCCGACTACGCCACCGAACGTGACGGCATCTTCGTCTGCGGTGATGCCGGACGCGGTCAGTCCCTGGTGGTCTGGGCACTGGCCGAGGGCCGTTCCTGCGCTGCGGCCGTGGACCGGTATCTGACAGGCGCCACTGAATTGCCCGCCCCCATCCGAGCCGATGAGCGCGCTATGACCCTGCCTGCGGCCGACCGGCGCCCACGCTAATATGAAAAGGTATGGTGCCGATCGAAGGGATGGAGGCAGTGGGATATGACCAACCGCGCTGAACGTAGGGCGCAGGCCAAGCGGAACCGCCGTGGCGGCAATGATGACCGGAGGATGACAGCCAAGGGCAGGGCCGGAGTGATGGATGAACGGGCCTTGCAGGAGCGCTCCCGTCGGCTGGAGGCTGGCCAGGGCGCCGAGTGGAAGCCCACCGGGCACACCGATGACCTGGTGCAGAAGGACTCCGTGGACCCCAATGGCCGCAACCCCCGTCTGCTGAGGGCTCCCAGCGGCGTGCGTCAATGGCTGCGAATCCTGGTCTGGGCCCTGATCATCTGCTCCGGCCTGGCCTTCCTGGTCTGCATGTGGCTGCCCCACGTTCCCATCTGGGCCACCATCGCCATCGCGGCGGTCTTCTGCCTGGGCGTACTGGGACTCTTCCTGGTGGGCGGCAACCGGGACAATCCCCGTCTGGACTCCTACGGAACGGCCCTGTGACCATGAGCGAAGGCGTGGCAGAACAGCAGGCCGTGCGCATGCAGCACGTGGGATTCCGCCGTCAGGGCCGGGTCATACTGGACGATGTCAACCTTGAAGTGGGCCAGGGGCAGAAGTGGGTCCTCTTCGGACCCAACGGCGTGGGCAAATCCACCCTGGTGGTCATGATGAGCACCCGAGGCTTCCCCAGCACCGGCAGCGTAGAGATCCTGGGCAACCGGCTGGGCAAGGTGAACGTCTTCTCATACCGGCATCGGATAGGGCTGGCCTCGGCCGGCCTGGCCAAGACCATCAGCCCTCAGGAGGATCCCTACGATGTGGTGCTGACTGCCTTCAGCGACACCACCGGCCGTTGGAGGGAGACCTTCACACCCGAGCAGGAGGAGGCCACCCTGGCCCTGATGTACCGGTTCGGCATCGCCTACCTCAAGGGCAAGCGCATGTACCGGCTCTCCGAGGGGGAGCGCGGCCGTGTGCTGATATGCCGGGCGCTCATGGCCAATCCCGACCTGCTGATCCTGGACGAGCCGACCACCGGGCTGGATCTGGGTGGCCGGGAGCTGGTGCTCAGGGCCTTGAGCGACATTGGCCGTGAAGACAAGGATCGCACGGTCATCCTGGTCACACATCGACTTGAGGAGATCCCTCTGGGCTTCAACCGGATAGCCATGATGGGCCGGCGTCCTGCCGACACTGCAGACACCGGTGACCCGGATCCGGGCACCATCGTCTACCAAGGCCCCTTGGAGGGCGGACTGACCGGTCCGCGCCTGAGCGAGCTCTTCGGTCTGGACCTGACCGTAGTCCACCGCGACGGACGCTGGGGTGCCTTCGCCGTCTGAACGCCACTGCCTGCTGACCACGTTCTGACACGCCCATGTCAGCTCAAGGAATAGCAAATTTGTTCTCCAAGGCGCGGGTATAGACTGTGGTGGTTTGTCTGCCCGGGGACTGCGGCAGACCTGTATGCGTGAAGGATGTTGACGTGATCAAGATATGGACTCGCTACCTGCGGCCTTACTGGCTCCAGGTGGCCGTTCTGGTGCTCTTTCAAGTGGCGCAGACGGCCTTGAACCTCTACCTGCCCAACCTGCAGGCGGACATCATCGACAAGGGCGTGGCCGTAGGCGACCAGGATGCCATTTACCGGATCGGCTGGCAGATGATGGGGATCACCGCCATCCAGATCGTGGCCAACATAGTCGCCGTCTACTGCGCCACCCGGCTGGCCATGAGGATGGGCTACGAGCTGCGCAGGGACCTGTTCGCCTCGGTGGAGGGCTTCAGCCTCAACGAGATCGAGCGCTTCTCGGCCGGTTCCCTGATCACCCGCACCACCAACGACGTTCAGCAGTTGCAGATGACCACCATGCAGACCCTGATGATCATCCTGCAGGCCCCGGTCATGCTGATCGGCGGACTGATTCTGGCCCTGCGCCAGGACGGCCCCCTGACCTGGTCCCTGGCGGTTATCGTCCCCCTGATCCTCCTGGTGGCCCTGGTGCTCATGGGCAGGATGGGACCCCTGTTCACCCGCCTGCAGAACATGCTGGACTCCGTCAACCGTCTGGTCCGCGAACAGATCTCCGGTGTGCGGGTCATCCGCGCCTTTGTCCGCGAGAAGACCGAGGCCGCTCGCTTCGACAAGGCCAACCGCGATGTCTACGGCGTCCTGATCTCCACCGGTCGACTGATGAGCATGATGGTGCCGCTCATGTGGTTCCTGCTGAACATGTCCAACGTGGCCATCATGTGGTTCGGCGGCCGCCGCATCGACTCCGGGGCCATGCAGATCGGCGCCCTGCAGGCCTTCATCCAGTACCTGATGATCATCCTGTCTGGCCTGATGATGGCCGCCATGATGTCGGTCATGCTGCCCAGGGCCGCTGTGGCCGCCCGAAGGATCAACGAGGTCCTGGAGGCCACCAGCGAGATCGCCGCACCCGAGCATCCCTACCGCAACGAGCACCCCCAGGGGCTCTTGGAGTTCAAGCACGTGGACTTCAGCTACCCAGGTGCCCAGGACCCGGTCCTTTCGGACATCTCATTCACTGCCCGGCCGGGAACGACCACGGCCATCATCGGGGCCACGGGATCCGGCAAGTCCACCATCATCCGGCTGGCCAACCGCATGTTCGACGTCACCGACGGCCAGGTGCTGGTGGACGGGCACGACGTGCGCGAGTACGACCCCGACCAGCTGGCCCTGATCTTCGGGCCGGTCCCGCAGAAGGCCACCCTCTTCACCGGCACCATCCGCGACAACATGCAGTACGGGGACCCAAACGCCGACGACGACCGCATCTGGGAAGCCCTGCGCATCGCCCAGGCCGAGGACTTCGTCCGTGAGATCCCCGAGGGCTTGGATGCCCGCGTGGCCGAGGGCGGCACCAACTTCTCTGGCGGGCAGAAGCAGCGGCTCTGCATGGCCAGGGCCATCCTGCGCAACCCCCGCATCTACACCTTCGACGACTCTTTCTCCGCCTTGGATATGACCACCGACCAGGCCCTGCACGAGGCCCTGGTGCCGGTCACCCGCCAGGCCACCCAGATAGTCGTGGCCCAGAGGGCGGCGTCCATCCGCCAGGCCGACCAGATTCTGGTCCTGGATCGAGGCCGCATCGTCGGGCGGGGCACCCACGACCAACTTATGGAGGACTGCCCAACATATCAGGAGATCGTCCAGTCCCAGGGCGGGCAGAGTCCCGACGTGGAAGAGCTCAGCATTGACGAGGGGAGGGCCGAGTAGATGGCTAAGAACTTGAGCGTAAATACAGGCTCGCAGGCCGTGGGCGGCCGCCGTCACACCGTGGGCCGGCTGGTCCACTATCTGCTGGCCAGCCCCTGGAGGGTCATCGTCATGGTCCTCTCCGGCATGATCGCCGTGGCCATGATCGTCATCGGACCCAAGGTCATGGGCGAGGCCACCAACGTCCTCTTCGAGGGGCTGCTGGGGTCCATGCTGGTCAAAATGGGCGCCAAGCCCGGCACCCCCAAGCAGGCTGTGGTCACCTACCTGCAATCCCGCGGGCAGGACAAGTTCGCCCGGATGATCGACTCCATGAACGTCCAGGTTGGCGTGGGCATCGACTGGGGGCGCTTCGGCACCATCCTCATGTTCGTCATCGGCATCTACCTGATCTCCATCCTGGTCAGGCTGGTGCAGAACTTCCTGATGACCCGGCTGGTCTCCGACGCGGTCTACACCATGCGCAGGCAGATCGAGGACAAACTGGACCGGCTGCCCCTGCAGTACTTCGACCGGACCCCGCGCGGCGAGGTCATGAGCCGGACCACCAACGACATCGACAACATCTCGGGCACCCTGCAGCAGATCCTGGGCGAGCTGCTCTTCTCGGTCTTCTCCATCATCGGTGCCTTCATCATGATGCTGACCATCTCGCCCCTGCTGACCCTGAT
Source organism: Bifidobacterium sp. B4111 (assembly GCF_026537235.1). Taxonomy (NCBI): domain Bacteria; kingdom Bacillati; phylum Actinomycetota; class Actinomycetes; order Bifidobacteriales; family Bifidobacteriaceae; genus Bifidobacterium; species Bifidobacterium sp. B4111. The sequence continues at coordinate 764,908 of NZ_JAFNMO010000001.1, forward strand.
CGCCTTCATCATCATCCCGGTCATGGCCCTGTGCGCGGGCATCATCCTCAAGAAGACCCAGCCGCAGTTCACCCGGCAGTGGATCCGCACCGGCCAGGTCAACAGCCACGTGGAGGAGATGTTCTCCGGCCATATGGTCGTCCGGGCCTTCGGCCACCAGCGCAAGGCCGAGGAGGAGTTCGAGGAGCGCAACCAGGAGCTCTACCAGGCCAGCTTCAAAGCCTCCTTCTTCTCCGCCCTGGTCACGCCCATGTCCACCTTCTTCGGCAACCTGAGCTTCGTGATCGTGGTCATCATCGGCGGCGTGCACGTGCTCAACGGCAGCATGAGCCTGGGCGGCCTGCAGGCCTTCACCCAGTACACCCGTCAGGCTTCCCAGCCCATTGGCCAGCTGGCCTCCATGGGCACCATGCTCCAGTCCTCCCTGGCCTCCTGCCACAGGGTCTTCGACTTCCTGGACGAGACCGAAGAGGTGCCGGACATCGAGCATCCCGACCATATGGGTCAGGAGACAGGAGGCAAGGTCGAGGGGCATGTCCGCTTCGACCACGTCCGCTTCTCCTACGATCCGGCCGAGCCGCTGATCAAGGACCTATCCATCGAGGCCAAGCCCGGGCAGACCATCGCCATCGTCGGGCCCACCGGGGCGGGCAAGACCACCTTGGTCAACCTGCTCATGCGCTTCTACGAGATCCGGGGCGGACGCATCACCATCGACGGCGTGGACACCTCCAAGGTGACCCGCCACGACCTGCGCAGCCACTTCGGCATGGTCCTGCAGGACACCTGGCTCTTTGATGGGACCGTCCGCGACAACCTGCTCTACGGGCTGGACGAGGGACAGACCATCCCCGAGCAGACCATGATTGATGGCGCCAAGGCCACCCATGTGGACGAGTTCATCCGCAAGCTGCCCCAGGGCTACGATACCGTCCTCAACGAGGACAGCAGCGAGCTCAGCCAGGGCGAACGCCAGCTGATGACCATCTGCCGGGCCTTCCTGTCCGACCCGGACATCCTGATCCTGGACGAGGCCACATCCTCGGTGGATACCAGGACCGAACTGCTGGTCCAGCAGGCCATGAACACCCTGCGCAAGGGCAGGACCTCCTTCGTCATCGCGCATAGGCTGTCCACCATCCGCGATGCCGACCTGATCCTGGTGGTCAACCACGGCTCGGTGGTCGAGCAGGGCACCCACGACCAGCTATTGGAGCGCGGCGGGGCCTATGCCTCCCTCTACAACTCCCAGTTCACCAAGGGCGAGGAGGACTGAGGAGGCATGAGCCTTAAACGCGGTCCGCTGAGCGTAGGGGAGCGGGTCCAGCTGACCGACCGGCGTGGCCGCAAGCTGACGGTCATGCTGGAACCAGGCGGCCTGACCCAGACCGACCACGGTCTTCTGCCGCACGAGGCCATGATTGGTCTGCCCGAGGGCTCCGTGGTGGTGACCATCTCGGCCGACAAGTGGCGGCAGATGCGTCACAAGCAGGATGCCGACACCGACACAGGGGTGCCTGACAGGGCCAAGCCTTGGAAGTCCTCGCGAGGCATCGGAGGATGGGCCTTTACCGTCATGCGTCCAAGGCTTGAGGACTATATTCTTTCCATGCCGCGCGGCGCCCAGATCATGTACCCCAAGGATGTGGCCAGGGTCATTCTCCTGGGTGACATCCGTCCCGGCATGAGGGTCCTGGAGTCGGGAGCTGGCTCAGGGGCCATGAGCCTGGGTCTTCTGGATGCCATCGGCACCGCAGGAAAACTGACCAGCATCGAGCGGCGGGAGGAGTTCGCCAGGGTGGCCATGGGCAATGCCACCGTATTCTTTGGGCAGCGCCCTGTCCAGTGGGACCTGCGTACCGGCGACTTCGACACCGTTGCGGCCGACCTGCCAGAGGACGAATTCGACCGTATCGTTCTGGACATGCTGGACCCCTGGAACCGTCTGGAGCAGGCCTACCGGGTCATGGCCCCCGGCGGCGCGCTGACCGCCTACGTGACCACCACCACCCAGCTCAGCCGACTGGCCGAGGCCCTGCGCGCCGACGGTCGGTGGACCGAACCCGAGATCATGGAGAGCCTGGAGCGCTCCTGGAAGGCCGACGGTCTGGCGGTCCGACCCGAGCACGAGATGATCGGGCACACCGGCTTCCTCTTGACCAGCAGGGCCATGGCTCCCGGCCAGCAGGCTCTTCGCAAGCATATCCGGGCTACCAAGGACTACCAGACCGATGTGGATCAGGGGCGGCGGCCTGCCAAGATCAGCGGCTCAAATCACGAGCGCGAAAAGGAAGACCTGGAGGACCTCGAGGATTTGGAGTTGCGCCGGGTCTCCGATCGCAAGCTGCGCAAGGTGTTGCGTGATCTGGACCATCAGGTGCGCACTCTGGAAGACGGCAAGGAGCAAGAAGGCTGATCGCCCATGGCCCGCTCTTTCACCTGGCTCTGTCATAATGGAAAAGACGCCTGATAGGAACTTCGGGAAAGGAAGCATGGCATGGGTTTGCGAAAAGGTCTGAAGGCCGAGGATCTGCACAGGTGCAGCCGAACCCTCATGCTCATGCGTCATGCCAAGACGGAACGCCAGGGGTCACAGGGCGATCGCAGCCGCCAGCTGACCGACCGTGGCCAGAAACAGGCCCGGATCATGGGCCGTGGATTGACCGCTTTGGGCCTGGTGCCCGACCGCATCATCTGCTCGGGTGCGCCCCGGGCCCGTCAGACCCTGGACGGCATGCTCAAACCCCTGGGTGACGGACCCCGGGTCGACTACCGGGAATCCCTCTATGAGTCCGGCATGCAGGCGGTCTTCGACCAGCTGGCACAGACCGAGGACTGTGACCGCCGGGTCCTTATCCTAGGGCATGAGCCCACCATGTCTATCTGCTCACAGTGGCTGGCCGAGGACGACTCCGATCCTGACCTTTTGGACCTGCTCAATCTTGGACTGCCGTCGGCCACTATGGTCGTGCTGGGCTCCGAGCGGCCATTGACCGACTGGGGAACCCATCAGGCCCGTCTGCTTGGCATTCTGGGCCCCCAGGACCTGGAGGACTGACCGGCAGAACAAGCTCGAGGCAAACTTCTGCAGGCAGTCTTGGTGAGCATCAGTCCTGTGCCTGCCGTCTTGTCGTTATCGATTCAGGTTATGGCGACACCTTATTTGCACCAATTACCCGCCTCCCCCCGCCGCTGATAGGCTGACCAAAGATATCAGGACGAAACTGGGAGGTTTCATGGCAGCGATTACATCCGTGTCCGGATTCCCGCGCATCGGCGCGCACCGCGAACTCAAGAGGGCCATCGAGGGCTATTGGAAGGGCGAACGGAATCTGGACGAGGTTCGGCGCACGGCCGCTGATCTGCGGGCCAGACACTGGCAGCTTCAGCAGCAGGCAGGCGTCGACCTGATTCCCGTCAACGATTTCAGCTACTACGACCAGGTCCTGGATACCTCTATCCTCCTGGGCGTCGTGCCAGAGCGCTATCGGAAGCTGGGCCTGGGTCCCGAGGATACCCTCTTCGCCATGGGCCGCGGCTACCAGGGGGAGCAGGGTGACGTGACCGCCCTGCCCATGAAGAAGTGGTTCACCACCAACTACCACTACCTGGTGCCCGAGATCGATCAGAACACCAAAATCGCCCTGGAAGGCGATAAGCCCTTCAAGGAGTTCCAGGAGGCGCGCGAGCAGGGCATCGCGGCCAAGCCGGTGCTGATCGGCCCATATACCTTCCTCAAGCTGGCACGCGGTCCCCAGGGCGAGCTGCTGGATCCGGACCCGGCACTGGTGCAGGATCTGGCCAAGGCCTACGCGACCATACTGGAGCGGTTCATCGGCCTGGGCGCCGACTGGGTGCAACTGGACGAACCCTATCTGGTCCTGGACAAGGAACCGGGCGACCAGGACCTCTTCGAGACCCTCTACAAGCCCATCCTGAAGGCCCGCCAGAGCGACCGGGGCAAGGTCCGTATTCTGCTCAACACCTACTTCGGCCATGTGGGCGACTGTTACGATCGGCTGGCTGACCTGGGCTTCGACGGCATCGGCCTGGATCTGATCGAGGGCAGGGATGAGAATCTGGCGGCCCTCAAGGAGCACGGCGTGCCGGAGGGAACCACCATCTTCGCCGGCCTGATCAACGGCCGCAACATCTGGCGCAACGACTATGCGGTCAGTCTGGGCCTCCTGGATGCCCTGCACCAGGTGACCTCGAACGTGGTGGTGTCCACCGCATGTTCCCTCCTGCACGTGCCCTACACCGTGGCCGACGAGAACGGGCTGGATGCCGTCACCGTGCGGCCCCACTTCGCCTTCGCTCTGGAGAAGCTGGGCGAGTTGCACGACCTGGCCCAGCTGGCCGATGCCAATGAGGACCAGCGCCGCTCCAGCAAGGCCCTTGCTGACAATCAGAAGCTCTTCGACGGCAGCCGCGTCCAGCCTGACCCGCAGGTGCAGCAGCGCCTGGCCGGCCTTGAGGACGGGGACTTCGTGCGTACCCCTGCCCGGCCCGAACGCCAGAGGATCCAGACCCAGGAGCTGGGTCTGCCCCTGCTGCCCACCACCACCATCGGCTCCTTCCCCCAGACCGGCGAGGTCCGCGCCGAGCGGGCCCGCCTGCGCAAGAAGGAAATCAGCCAGGAGGACTACGACAACTTCATCGCCCGCAAGATCGACCAGGTCATCGACCACCAGGAACAGATAGGCCTGGATGTTCTGGTCCATGGCGAGTTCGAGCGCAACGACATGGTCGAGTACTTCGGCCAGAACCTTAAGGGCTATCTGTTCACCCGGAATGCCTGGGTCCAGTCCTATGGCACCCGCTGCGTCAAGCCCCCCATCGTCTGGGGGGACATCTCCCGCGCCCGGCCCATCACCGTACGCTGGTCCTCATACGCCCAGTCCCGCACCAACCATGTGGTCAAGGGGATGCTGACCGGTCCGGTGACCATTCTCAACTGGTCCTGGCCCCGTGAGGACATCGATCACGAGCAGCAGACCCGCCAGCTGGCCCTGGCCATCCGTGACGAGGTCCTGGACCTGGAGGCCGCAGGCATCCGCATCATCCAGATCGACGAGGCCGCCCTGCGTGAGAAGCTGCCGCTGCGGCGCTCCGACTGGCACAGCCGATACCTGGACTGGGCCATCCCCGCCTTCCGGCTGGTCCATTCCGGCGTCAAACCCACTACCCAAATTCACACCCACATGTGCTACTCGGAGTTCAACGACATCATCAAGGACATTGATGCCATGGACGCCGATGTGATCTCCTTCGAAGCCTCCCGCTCCGATCTGACCGTCCTGGATGCCATTCAGGAGGCCAAGTTCGAGACCGAGGCAGGCCCCGGAGTCTACGACATCCACTCGCCGCGCATCCCCTCCACCGAGGAGATCGTGGACCGGATCCACGCCATCCTGAAGAAGCTGGACGTGGCCAAGGTCTGGATCAACCCCGACTGCGGATTGAAGACCCGAGGCGACAAGGAGACATGGCCCAGTCTGGAGCACATGGTGGCCGCCGCACAGCAGGTGCGTGCGGAGCTATCGTCCAGTCAGGAGTCGGATCATGCATGAGCCTATCTTTTCCCTGGAGGTCTTTCCCCCCAAGCGCGATGCCCCGGTGGGCACCATCTATGACACCCTGGATGGTCTGGAAGGGCTGATGCCCGACTTCATCTCGGTGACCTACGGGACCGGCCGGCGCTCAGACCGTACGGCCACGGCTCGCATAGCCAAGACCATCCATACCGAGTACGGCATCCCTGCCGTGGCGCACTTGACCGCCCAGTATGCGGACCGCGAGGTGATCGATCAGGCCCTGGATATGTTCGACGACGCAGGGGTGGCAGCGGTGCTGGCTCTGCGCGGCGACAGCGTGGAGGGCCGCGAGCCTGCCGGAGTCTTCGACCATGCCAGCGACCTGGCAGCCTACATCCGCTCCCGTCGGCCCAACCTGTCGATATACGGAGCCTGTTATCCGGAGACCCACCCGGAGGCCGCCTCGCCTGAGGACGACATTGAGAATCTGAAAATCAAGGTGGATTCCGGCGTGGATCATCTGGTTTCGCAGCTCTTCTACGACAACGCCGATTTTTTGGACTTCCTGGACCGGGCCCGGGCAGCCGGCATCCAGGTGCCCATTGAGGCCGGCATCATGCCCATCACCAACGAGGGCCAGGTACGGCACATGAGCGAGGTCTGCAAGGCGCGGATCCCGGCGGCGGTTGAGTCCATCCTGGAGCGCTGGGGTGACGACCGGGCCAGCCTGCGCGAGGCGGGCATCATCTACGCCTCACAGCAGATCGCCGACCTGGTGGCGCACGGGGTGGATGGCATCCACCTGTACTCCATGAATCATTCTGGCGTCACCAGGCGCATCTGGCACAACGTCCGTCACCTCTTCCGGCAGGTGGGCGCCAAGGAGGAGCCGGTCAGCAGCCAAAAATAACTGCATAAAAGAGGGGAATGCCCCGCATCGATGAACGCAAAAGCGTGATTGCCAGCTTTCAGCGACGCTTTCGGCCTTGATTGTCGGTGCGGGGCCTCAGCCATGGCCAGACCTTGAGTGCAGCTCTGTTGAGCGGCGGTATCATGCCAATCAGCAGACCAAGGATCATCCCTCCGATGGTTACCCAGGAGGCCAGGTCACGTCCCAGCAGAATGAGAACGACCACCAGGCCGACCCCGATCAGGGATAGGATCGGTGTCCAGCGTTGCTGCGAGTCGGTCAGCCGGTCGTTTTTCTTTGGCAGAAATCCGTAGATCAGTCCCACCGCCAGCCCTACCAGGGCGCAGGCAATGGTCAGGAGGATATCGGTCAGCTGCATTCTAGGGTTCCTTCATTCATGATTGCTCAGGCAGGATCTTTCTGGTGCCGCGCAGGGCGTGGACGCGGGCGTTGGCTCTGGCCATGGCATCCAGTTGTTCCTGGTCCTGGATGACATCCTCGGGATCGATGCCTGAAATCAGCGCGATTACAGTCTCATAGGTGGTCTTGGCCGTAGGCAGGACCCCCACCAGCCGACCCTGGCGCATGACTGCTATGCGGTCGGAAACCGCGAAGACATCCGGCAGATCGTGGCAGACCATGAGAATGCTACGGCCCTCGGAACGCATGCGCTTGATGTAGTTGAGCACCTCGGCGGACTGCATGACCGATAAGGAGGCCGTCGGCTCGTCCATGAGGATCAACTCGGGATTGTCCAGCAAGGTTCTGGCGATTGAGACTGTCTGATTTTGTCCCAGGGATAGGGTGGCCATAGGTTGGCCTACACGGATGGGGGAGGACAGCGACTGCAGGACCTGACGGGTACGCCGACGCATGGCTTCGTCATCGCGACGATGGTGACGATCACGCAGTTCCTTGCCCAGGAAGAGGTTGGAGGAGACGTCCAGGTTGTCGCAGAAGTCCTGCCCTTGGAAGACGGCTGCGATGCCCAACTGATTGGCGACTCTGATCGAGGGAATGTTGGTTGGTCGGCCCTTCCAGATAAGCGTACCCCGATCGGGACGGATCAGGCCTGACAAAATCCTGACCAGGGTGGACTTGCCTGCTCCATTGTCGCCCACGACGGCAAGCACCTCGTGTTGGCGAATATCCAGGCTTACATGTTTGAGGGCCTCAACGAACCCGAACCTGATGCAGAGGTCGTCCATCTGCATCAGGACAGTGGTTTCATGCAATCCAGGTCACCTCCTCTACGATGATCGACCCGCGGATTCTGTGGACACATCAATGTGTTCGTTGACGCTATCGACAGCCATCATAGCCGCCCCCAGAGCCGATCCGTTAATCGGATAGCGGGCAGGGAGCACCTCCATGGGGACCATAGCATCGGGGAAGAGCATGCGCTGGAGAGTCTCCCGAAGGGGCTCCAGAAACACGTCTTCTGTTGTGCTCAGGATTCCTCCCAGGACCACTACCTCGGGATCCACGGCGTTGCAAAGATCAGCCACTACATTGCCGATGCGGATGGCGGCATCGCCTACGATCCGTCGGCAGCCCGGGTCCCCCTTGACGGCATTGGCCACCAGATCCTCCAGGGTCATGTTCCCATGGGTCACGCTCAGCAAGGAGACCAGGCGGTTCTCATCCACCACTGTATTCAGGCACCCACGGTTGCCGCAGATGCAGATATCGCCCAGGGGATCCACCTGAACATGGCCGATCTCGCCCGCAAGCCCGGTGGTGCCCCGCCAGACCTCGCCGTTGATGACGATCCCCGAGCCCACACCGTCGTTGGCGTGGATGTAGACAAAGTTTCGCCTGCCGACCGCCACGCCCATTCTCAGCTCGGCCATGGCCGCGAAGTTGGCGTCGTTGTCCACTTGGACCGGCACCTGGAAGGCCTCGTGGAAGGTGCCTATCAGATCCTCCTTGTCCCAGCCTCGCAGGATGCCGGGAATGGCCAGCTGGTGAGTCCTGCAGTCCACAGGGGCCCCCATGGCCAGGCCTATGCCGACAAGCTCGTCCGTTTGGGCACCAATGGAAGTCAGCGTCTCCTTGACGAGAATCATGGCCCGTTCCAGGGTGGTGTCCGGCTTATGCTGCCGTGGCAGGGCCATATCATGCTCTGCCAGGATGGCATGGCTGGCATCGACCACTTCCAGCCGCATCTCGTGACGGCCGATGTAGAGCCCAACCCCGAGGCCCTTGCGGCGGGCCAGCATGACCAGGGTGGCGCGACGGCCGTTTCTGGTGGTGGAGGATGTCTCCAGAAGTCCCTGATCGCCCATCAGACGTACCAGGTTGGAGACAGTTGCTGTTGAGAGCCCGGTATTTTCAGCCAATTCGATCTGAGTCATGGCGCCGAATCTTCGGATCGTATCCAGCAGGAGGGCACGGTTGGCCTCACGCAGTGAGGACTGTGAGCCGAATAATCGATGTGCCATAGGTTCCAGTGTAGCCAAGATCGTGGCTTGCCCCCGCCCAGTGAACCCCCTTGCGCCGGTGGAAGACCAAAGTTCGAGCGAATTATTAAATTCATGTACAAAACAGAAAAATAGGTAATCAGCTTTTTTGAGTTGATAAAGTTAACGCAATTGGGTATGCTGACCACTGGGCCTGCAATGAAGGGGTCCAGGCAGACGGAGATGCCTGCCCGAGAATTCAAGGATGAAGGAGTCTTCATGAAGATGATGCAACGAACCATGGCGGCTGTCATTGGGGTCGCCATGCTGACCGGACTGGGCGCCTGCGGCGGATCACGTGCCTCCAGTTCCTCCCAAGAGGGAGGGGCGATCAGCAAAGGCGCCACCATCGGTGTTTCCATGCCCACCAAATCCGAGGAGCGTTGGAACAAGGACGGCAACAATCTGAAGACCAAACTGGAGAAGGCCGGCTACAAGGTAGTGCTCTCCTTCGCGGATGACAAGCCCGCCCAGCAGAACGCCGACATCGAGAACATGGTCAACAAGGGCGCCAAGATCGTGGTGGTGGCCTCCAAGGACGGCACCGCCGTGGGGCCTGCTGTCGAGAAGGCCAAGGATGCCGGGGCCAAGGTCATCGCCTATGACCGGCTGATCATGAACACCAAGGCTGTTGACTACTATGCGACATTCCAGCTTGAGCGCACCGGCGTGCTGGAGGCCAACTGGCTGATCGATCAGCTGGGACTCAAAAACGGAGCCAAGGGTCCATTCAATATTGAGCTCTTTACCGGTTCTCCCGACGACAACAACGCCAAGTATTTCTTCAAAGGCGCCTGGGAGCTGCTGCAGCCCTACTTCAAGTCGGGCGTTCTGGTCAGCCCCTCCCAGCATGGCGGCGGCGTGACCAAGGACTTCAAACTCTCCGACTGGCAGAAGATCTCAGTCCAGTCCTGGAAGACCGAACAGGCCCAGAAGGATATGGAGTCCATTCTCGATTCCACCTACGCCCATGGCGAGCGGCTGGATGCCGTGCTGAGCCCCTATGACGGCATAAGCCAGGGGGTCATCAACGCCATCCAGTCCAAGAGGCCTGACATCCAGCCCAATACTGACAGCTGGCCCAAGATCACCGGACAGGACGCCATGGAGATCTCCGTGGCCAACATCTCCAAGGGACTGCAGGGTCAGACCGTCTTCAAGGACGTCAACAAGCTGGCCGAGGCCGTCTACGACATGATCATCGAAATTGCCCAGGGCAAGAAGGTTACCGGCATCAACGGCACCTTTGACAACAACAGCATCAAGGTGCCCTCGAAGCTGCTGGATCCCAAGGCCATCACCAAGGACAACCTGACCGATCTGGTCAAGGCGAACTACCTGACCCAGGAACGATTCGATCAGCTGACCAAGTGAGGTCGGCATCACAGTCGCGCCGGACCGTCCCGCTTCCTGTTAAGGGGAGGGACGGTCAGCGCACAGGAGGTGAAAGCATGTCCGACGAGGACGTCTTGTTGCGAATGCAGGGGATCACCAAGACCTTCGGTCCGGTAAAAGCCCTGTCCAATGTCGACATGGACGTGCGCAAGGGCGAAATCCATGCCATCTGCGGGGAAAACGGGGCCGGCAAGTCCACCCTGATGAACGTGCTGTCCGGGGTCTACCCGCATGGCAGCTATACCGGCGAGATCCTGTTCGATGGCAAGCCTTGCCGCTACCGCACCATCAATGATTCGGAGGACGACGGCATCGTCATCATCCATCAGGAGCTGGCGCTGAGCCCCTTCCTGTCCATTGCCGAGAACATCTTCCTGGGCAATGAACAGGCCCACAATGGCGTAATGGACTGGGACACCACCAGGGCCAAGGCCTCGCGTCTCTTGGAGCGTGTGGGCCTGAACGAGAAACCAGACACCAGGGTCATGGATCTTGGAGTGGGCAAGCAGCAGCTGGTGGAGATCGCCAAGGCGCTGTCCAAGCACGTCAGGCTGCTGATTCTGGATGAGCCCACAGCCGCCTTGAACGACGATGATTCCGAGCATCTGCTGGATCTGGTCAGGCAGTTGCGTGACCAGCAGGGAGTGACCAGCATCCTCATCACCCACAAGCTGGGCGAGGTGGGACAGATTGCGGATGGTGTGACCATTCTGCGCGATGGCTCCACGGTGGGCGGTATGAGAATTGATGCGGACCATCCTCTGGATCAGGATCTGCTCATCCAGAAGATGGTCGGCCGTGAGCTGACCAACCTCTATCCCGAGCACGTGCCGCACATCGGCAAGGAGGTGCTCAAGGTCAGCGATTGGACCGTCCACCATCCGCAGGATCCCTCCCGCACCGTGGTCGATCATGCCAATCTGGTGGTTCACCAGGGTGAGATCGTCGGATTGGCGGGACTGATGGGTGCGGGTCGCACCGAAATGGCCATGAGCATCTTCGGGCGGTCCTATGGCAGCCATATCAGCGGCAGAATCGAGATGCATGGCCGTCAGGTCGAGCTGCCGAACGTCCGGTCGGCCATCGATTCGGGCCTGGCCTACGCCACTGAGGATCGCAAGGTTTTCGGACTCAACCTGCTGCAGAACATCAGGGAAAATGCCTCCATGGCTTCGCTCAAGAAGATGAGCAGTCACGGGGTCATGAACGAGAACCTGGAGAGGGCACGGGTGGAGGAGTACCGCAAGGACTTCAACATCAAGTGCAGCAACATCGACGTGCCCGTTTCCACCCTTTCCGGCGGCAACCAGCAAAAGGTCGTGCTGGCCAAGTGGGTGATCTCGGATCCTGATGTGCTCATCCTGGACGAACCCACCCGAGGCATTGATGTGGGAGCCAAGTATGAGATCTACGAGATCATCGACCGGCTGGTCGACCAGGGCAAGGCTGTGGTGGTCATCTCCTCGGAGCTACCCGAGCTGATCGGCATCTGTGACCGGATTTATACGGTCAGCCAGGGAGTCATCACCAACAACGTGGAGCGTCAAGACTTCTCGCAGGAATATCTGATGAAGGGCATGACCCAGGAAAAGAAGGGAGTGGCAGCCAGATGAGCTCGCCCAACAGCAACAAGAGCACCGCGCAGGCGGTGGAACAAGAACAGGCAGGACCGGGCATTCTGGCCTCCCTGGCCAGCAACGCCCGCCAGTATGGCATCGTCGGCGCTCTGGTGGTTATCGTGGTCGTCTTCGAGATACTGACCAAGGGTGTGCTGCTCAAACCCAACAGCTTCGTCTCGCTGATCCAGCAGAACGCCTACGTGATCATTCTGGCCATCGGCATGGTCATGGTCATCATCGCCACCCACATTGATCTGTCCGTGGGCTCCTTGGTGGCCTTCATCGGTGGCGTGTGCGCCATCCTCATGGAACATATGGGAGTCAACTGGATCCTGGCCATCGGCCTGTCCCTGATCGTGGGCCTGCTGATCGGCATCTGGCAGGGATTCTGGGTCGCTGTCATCGGCATTCCAGGATTCATCACCACCCTGGCCGGCATGCTGATCTTCCGTGGTCTGGCCACAGTCATCGTCGGCGAGTCCGTGCCCATCACCTCCGCTCAGTTCAGGGGGATCGCCCGTGACTACCTGCCCAACATCCTGGGATGGTGGGGGCCATTCGACGGCCTGACCGTGGTGCTGGGCATCATCTGCATCCTGGCCTATGCCTGGTCGCAGATCGCCCGCCGCCGCAAGACCCTGGCCGTAGGTCTGGTTCCCGAACCCAAGGCCTTGATGACCGGCAAGATCATCGTGGCCGCAGTCGTCATCCTCTTCGTGACCTACCTGCTGGCCTCCTCCGGCAATGAGAACCAGGGCGGGACACCCATAATGCTGGTCATTGTGGCCGTATTGGTCCTGATCTACAACTTCATCCTCACCAGGACCGTCTTCGGTCGGCATGTCTACGCAGTGGGCGGCAACCGCAAGGCCGCTGTGCTTTCGGGCATCAACGCCAAACGGGTGGACTTCACGCTCTTCGTCCACATGGGCTTCCTGTCGGCCGTGGCAGCCATCTGCATGCTTTCACGACTGGCCTCGGCCACAGCTCAGGCAGGCATGGAGTTCGAAATGGATGCCATCGCCTCCTGCTTCATCGGCGGCACGGCTGTCACCGGCGGCATCGGAACCATTCCCGGGGCCGTCGTTGGAGCCTTCGTCATGGGTGTGATCAACCAAGGGCTGTCCATCATGGGCGTGGACACGGCCATCGTCAAGACCATCAAGGGGCTGGTCCTCCTGCTGGCCGTGGCTATTGATGTCATGTCCAAGCGCCGCAAGAGCTAACCGCCGGTCAGGAGACCTCAACCAAATGCAAGTCCCGGGTCGGGCCAACGGTCATCGGTCCGGGGTACACGGCAGGTCACTATCAGCGCAACCACCAAGGAGTGTCATATGAAAATCAATGAAAAGGGCCGTTCAAGACTGTACTGTCTGACTGCGGCGGCGTGTGCCCTCTGGCTGATTCAGTCCCTGAGCGAGGCTTCGAGGGATGGTAGCCTGCTGAGCTGGCCCACCATCGTTTTTTCGCTCTGCCTAACGGTTGTAACCCTGCATTGCGCGGTTTGCGCCTGGAAGGAGGGCCGGAAGGCGGGGAAGGAAAACGGGGGCCGGGACAATCGGGATTCGCGGTCACGGAACTGAGGCGTCTTGAGCGAACAGCTTCCGACCTGACGATGAGTACCATGCACAAACGGAAATAACGGGTTCGGAATTCTTCATTCCGACCTTGTCCAAGTCGAGTGCAGGAATGAGGAAGTCCGAAATCGTTCGAGCGGCTGCCCGTCTGCATCTTCATGGAGCTGGGGGATTACGGTCCTCGTCCAAGAGCAATCGGATGATACCCCTGCATATTAACCACGATGATGCCACAGCGGGCACCCTGCCGAGGTTCGGCAGTATGGATGGTTCCCGGTATGTCCTGCGGCGAAATGGTCTGGTGGAGGCCGGAGTGCCCGTTGAATCGTTCGCGAGAATCTCGGGGTACGCGCATAGCCGTCTTCCCGTTTCGTCGACTACGGGTGAGGGCGGTACGGATGCCACGCCGGCATGAACCCCGGAGGATCGGGTTCATGCTCGTTGATCCATTGGAACGGCCGGCGGATTCGAAATGTCGAGAATTGGCGTAGGTTCGTGTTGTGCCTAGGTGAAGACTGTTTGCGGCGCGTCTCGTATCCTAATGATCGCGTATCGATAAACGATATGTTATACTGTCGCTGACGTTACGTTGCTTCTTTATTCGATGACGAGGATGCCAACATGTATAAACCGCAGCCGATGGATCGTTTCCTGCACAATCTGACACGTGGTCTGGAGTACCTGCACTGGGCAGGGGCATTGGTGGTCGTTGTGGGAATGACCGTTCTTCCCTGGTCCAATCTCCCCTTCAGGTTGCTGGGGTGTACCGATGCCCTCCTGCCCAACGTCTATAGCGTAGGGCTGAACGTTACACGGTCGAACGGGCCCAGTATCCGGATCCAGGCGGTAATCTCCTATCTTCTTGCCGCCATCATATTGGTCCTGCTGGCATCGTTCTTCCATGACCTTGCCGCCATGTCGACCTATGCGAAATCCGATAGTGAGGAGCGCACACCCGTGACCCCCTTCAACCAGGCCAACCTGCGTCATCTCCATGGCATGGGCCGCTGTCTGATTGCTCTGGCCGTGATTTTTTCAGGCGTGCCTATGGTCATTGGATTTGCTGAAGGAGCCATGGAAGCAACTGCCGAATATACGGCCACAGGGGCCTCCGCCGATCGGTACGGGCCGATGCGGGAATCCGGCCTTGCTGGATACGAAAGCCCGATTCACATTACGATGGAAGACAACTTTACGGTCGTTGCGCTGTTGATTTTGGCCGCTATCGTCGTCTATGCCCTGGCTCGAATTCTTGCATACGGGATCACGCTGCAGAGGGAGGATGATGGTCTCATCTGAACAGGAGAAGGCCGGACCTTCTCAGCGCACGGAACACATTCCTCAAGGTCGGATCGTCCTGAGGCTGGACAGGATCATAGCGGAGCGGCGGATGACCTTAAAGGAACTGGCCGCCAGGGTGGGCATCACCCCGGTCAACCTGTCCAAGATCAAGAACAACCGTGTCTCGGCCATTCGCTTCACCACCCTGGCTGGTATTTGTCGGGAACTGCACTGCCAGCCGGGGGATATCCTGGAATACCGACCAGCGGAACATGGAGACGAGAGCATCAGGTAGGACATGCGTCCAGGAGCAGGTCGGAGCGTCCGCCGGGCGCCTTGACTCCGGCGGTCGGTTTCGATTTTTACCTATAATGACCTGGGGATCTCCTTACAAGTATCGGGTGGAGGCGGCATGGCGGAAGGTGAGCAGCGGCAGCTCAAGGCATCGGACTTGATCCGGCTGGGTCTGCAGGACCTGGACCGGGCCAGGGTCGATCTGATCCGCCTGGACGGGTTGGGCCTGGACGGACGGATCAAGGATGCCCTGATCGGTGCCCTGGAATCGGCCTGCGATCCGGATGTCGCCCTGTCCTCATTGGTGATGATTCTTGACCAGCGTTCCTCCGGTGGACCCCCAGGCTTTCTCCGAGGACAGGCAGAGCTGGCCTGCCCGGCCATCAGATCACTCGTTCGCGTCCTAGGGGCTTCTGAGGCCATGGGCAGATTGATGCGCTCGCGCCCAGCCCTGGTCGAGACAGCGGCCTGTGATCCCTTTCATCTGAGCGACTGCCCTCTTCAAGTCCGAAAGAAAAGGATCGCCAAGGCACTAGATGCCGAGGGGGGTGAACCAGCAGGGGAAGGGACCCTGGCCGAAGAGGTCGATGCCCTTCGCGCCGAATATCGGACACAGCTGGTCGCTGTCATGGCTCGCGACCTGGCCGCCGCGGATCCCGAAACCGTGCAACCGGAGATCAGCCTGTCCCTGTCGGATCTGGCCGAGGCCACCTTGGAAGGGGCGCTGACCATTGCCAGGAAGCAGGTTCCATCGTCGGAGCATTGCCGTTTCTCCGTCATCGGAATGGGCAAACTGGGTGCCAGGGAGCTGAATTACGTGTCCGACGTCGACCTGATCTACGTAGTTGAACCATCCGGAGAGATTGCCGATCAGGACCTGATCGGCATCGGCACCAAGATTGCCACCCTCCTGCAGAAGGTCTGCCAGTCCATCATTCCCGGATCTACTGAGCCGCCCCTGTGGAAGGTTGATACCGCCTTGCGGCCCGAGGGGAAGGACGGGCCCCTGGTGCGCCGTCTGGAGTCTCATGCCGACTACTACCGGTCCTGGGCCGAAAGCTGGGAGTTCCAGGCCCTGTTGAAAGCACGTCCAGTTGCCGGCGATGCCGTGCTGGGATCTGCATACCACGACATGGCCCAACAATTCGTCTGGGGGGCATCCCAACGCAGGAACTTCGTCTATGATTGCCAGGCCATGCGGGCCAGAGTGGAACGGAACATACCCGAAAAACTCAGGGATCGGGAGATCAAGCTGGGCCAGGGCGGATTGCGGGACGTGGAATTCACCGTCCAGATGCTTCAGCTGGTCCATGGCTCCAGCGACCAGGATCTGCGTTGTCCTGCAACCCTGGATGCTCTGCAGGCCCTGTCCCGCGGCGGCTACATTTCACGCAAGCACGGCGACCAGCTGGACCACGACTACCGATTCGAGCGGGTCATGGAGCATCGACTGCAGATGTGGCAACTGCGTCGCACCCATCTCTTTCCGAAAACCAACCGTTCAGGCACTTCCGGCCGGCGGCCGCTCAGCCTGCAGGAGCTGGAGAACAACCGCGATCTGAGACGGCTGGCCCGGGCATTCGGTCTGCACGCCGACCAGATGCTGGCCCAATATCAGGCCACCAGGATTGAGGTCCGCAATCTTCACCAGGCCATCTACTTCCGTCCCATGCTGCCCATCAACGCCCAGGTGGACGAGGACGAGGTTAGCCTGCGCCCCCAGGCAGCCCGTGCTCGGTTCGCATCCATCGGCTTTGCCGATCCCGATGCGGCCATCCGCCACGTTACGGCCCTGACCACAGGAGTTACCAGGTCGGCGCGGATCAACCGTATTCTCATGCCTGCTGTCCTCCAGTGGCTGGGTGAGGGGCAGGACCCCGACATGGGGCTTTTGGGCTGGCGAACCCTTGAGGAGCACTTCGGCGGCAAGAGCACCTACTTGGGCTTCCTGCGGGACTCCACCTCGGCCGCCCGTCGCCTCTGCCACGTCCTGTCCAACTCCCGCTATTTGTCCCGCGCCCTGGCCCGGTCCGTTCAGTCGGTGACCTGGCTGGGCCATGACCAGGACATGATTCCCCGTGATCGGGCCACCTTGGACAAGCGCGCCGCGGCCTATCGAACCCGGCATGCGGATTCGCTGGAGGAGTTCGCCACTGCAGTCCGGGCCATGCGTCGCCAGGAGATCGAGCGGATCGGGCTGGGCTGGATGAGCGGAGTGGACGATCAGCAGGCCTGCCTGGCAGGCATGTCGGATGTCTACGATGCAGCCATCAATGCAGCCTTGGACTGGGCCGTGGACCACCGTCTGGAACAGGCTAGCGCACCAGCCGATCTGGCCGTGATCGGCATGGGTCGCTACGGGGGCAGAGAGGTCAACTTCAACTCGGACGCCGACATCATGCTGGTCTACCGTCCCGTGTCAGGCGTCGACCAGAACCGGGCGGCGGAATTCGCGCGTGGAGTGACCGCCGACCTGCGGGCCGTCCTGGCAGGAAAGGCCAGTCTGGAGCCAGGCATTGACCTGGACTTCGACTTGCGCCCCGAAGGACGCCAGGGGCCTCTGGTGCGTTCCCTGGACTCCTACCAGCGCTACTACCGCGACTGGTCTGAAACCTGGGAACATCAGGCCCTGATTCGGGCCAGATTTGCAGCAGGGAATGCCGGCCTGGCCAAGGACTTTCTGGTGGGCATAGCCAATCCGCTTCGCTACCCTCAGCAGCCGCCCAACGAGGAGGAGCTGGGGCAGATTCGCCGTCTCAAGGCCAGGATGGAGGCGGAGCGGCTGCCGCGCGGGGTGCGTCGGGACCGGCATCTGAAACTGGGCCGGGGAGGGCTGTCTGACGTGGAGTGGACGGTCCAGCTTCTCCAGCTGTGTCACGCCCACGATCTGCCTGAGCTGCAGGTCACCGGAACGATGACCGCCCTGGACGCCTTGGAGAATTCGGGATTCATAGAAGCCAGGGATGCCAAGGCCCTGCGCCGCGGCTGGGTGCTGTGCACCGCAGCCCGCAACGCCAATTTCCTTTGGTCTGGAAGGGTATCCCAGGCGGACATCCTACCTGACGATGGTCAGGTTCTGGGGGGCATCGCAGTCTGTCTGGGCTACCCGGCCCGCCGAGGACAGCACTTTGTCAACGAACTGCTGGCTGCCATGCGCCGCTGCAGGCAGGTCATGGAACGGCTCTTCTACGGAGGCTGACCCTGGGTCCATCCGCGGTCGTATGCTTGTTCAGGTCACATAAGGTGGCCACCTTGAGGAAGGTGAGCCGTTGTCCCAACAAGTTGATCACGCATCCGACACTTCTTCCGCCGTCTTTCCGCTTCGTGGGCGAAGTATGGTAACCCTCGACGACATTCCCATGACCCAGATCCTGGATCTGCTGGACCGGGCGGCCTACATCGACAATCATCGTCGTCAGGTGGCCCACACCTGCGACGGCCGGGTTCTGGCTACGCTCTTCTATGAGCCCAGCACTCGAACCAGGCTCAGCTTCGAGACGGCCATGCTCCGTCTGGGCGGCCAGGTCATCGGATTCGCCGGCGCCCAACTGGCCAGCGTCTCCAAGGGGGAGTCCATCAGCGACACCCTGAAGACTGTCTCCAACTACGCTGACATCGTGGCCATCCGCCATCCCAAGGAGGGCGCCGCCCTGGTGGCCTCCCAGGCGGCCACGGTCCCTGTCATCAATGCCGGCGACGGTGGACACATGCACCCGACCCAGACCCTGACCGACCTGGCCACCATCCGCGCCCGCAAGGGTCGGCTGAACCACCTGACTATCGGCCTGTGCGGGGACCTGACCTTCGGACGCACCGTCCACTCTCTGATCACCACCCTCTGCCGCCTGGGCCACGTGGATTTTGTTCTGATCAGCCCCGGCGAGCTGCGCACCCCCGAATACGTCCTGGAGAGGATTCGTTCCTCGTCCGATTGCACCTACCGGGAGACCGGAGACCTGAACGGGGTCATCGGCGACCTGGACGTGCTCTACATGACCCGTGTCCAGCAAGAGCGTTTCTTCAACGAGGACGACTACCTGCGGCTGCGCGACACCTACATTTTGGATACTGACAAGCTTCGGGCTGCGCGCTCTGACATGGCCATCCTCCACCCCCTGCCCAGGGTCAACGAGATCGCCGTGGAGGTGGACGATGATCCGCGTGCGGCCTACTTCCAACAGGTCCGCAACGGCATGCTGGTCAGGATGGCCCTGGAGAGCGCCCTGCTGGGCGACGAGCTGCCCGGTTACCGCGAACAGAAGGAGGTGGCGGCATGAAGGTCACCAGCATTGTTGACGGAATCATCATCGACCACGTTCGTGCGGGTACAGCCCTGAAGGTCTTGCATTACCTGCGTGTGGACCCGTCGAAGACCCGGCTCGCCCTGATCATGAATACGGACAGCCTCAAGTACGGATCCAAGGACATCATCAAGATCGAGCAGACCGGGGACCTGGACCTGACCGCCCTGGGGTTCATCGCCCCCGAGGCCACCGTCAATGTGGTCCGGCAGGGCAGGATCGTCAGCAAGCATCAGCCGGACCGCCCCAGCCGCCTGGTCAACGTCATCACCTGCGTCAACCCCCGTTGCGTCACCACGGTGGAGACCAGCGTGGACCAACGCTTCCACCTGGACGATGCTGGGGTCTACCGTTGCGACTACTGCGACGAGAAGGCTGAAGACTGACATGCGGCTGCTGGGGTTGACTGATTGGCGCAGCAGACGGGCGGTCGATCTGGTACTTCCCCAGACCATTGACAGTACGCTGGTTGATGAGACCGGTGCCATGTCGACAGAGGTGGATCAGATAGACGCCCGGGGGTTGGTGCTGGCTCCTGCTCTGGTCGACCCCCACGTCCACCTGCGCGACCCCGGGCAGACCGACAAGGAGGACATGGTCAGCGGTACGGCTGCCGCAGCGGCCGGAGGCTACGGGCTGATACTGCTCATGCCCAACACCCAGCCCGCCATGGACGGCCGCACCAGGATGGCCGACGGGCGCACAGTTATCGACTATCTGGAGTCCTACGAGCGGGACCGTGGGCTGAGCCTGCCGGTGGACTACGCCCTCTGTGTGGCTGCCACCGTGGACCGGACTGGCCGCCAGGCCTCAAACCCAGACGACTGGTCGAAGCACCTGGCCGGCCAGGGGTGGACACATCCTGTAGTGGCCATCAGCGACGACGGCTCGGCAGTGACCGACCAAACCCTGGAGGCTGTGGCCGCCAATGCCCGGTCTTTCGACCTGCCCGTTTTGGATCACTGTGAGCACCACGAGCACGGTCAGGTCAACCTCGGATCAGTCAGTCGCCAACTGGGGCTGGAAGGGATTCCCGCCTCAACCGAGACCGCCGTCATCAATCGCGACATCGACCTGGCGGAGCGCACCGGCACCCGGGTGCATCTGCAGCATGTCAGCACCGTCGGCGGATTCGAGGCTGTCAGACGGGCCAAGGCCCGTGGACTGCCAGTCACCTGCGAGACCGCGCCCCACTATCTGGCCCTCTGCGACGAGGACCTGCTGCGCTGCGGCAGCATGGCCAAGATGAACCCTCCGCTGCGCTCCCGCGCCGACCAGCAGGCAGCCCTTGAGGCGGTGGCTGACGGCACTGTGGACATGATCGCCACCGACCACGCGCCGCACACCACCGCTGAGAAAGCCCTGGGGATCAAAGACGCTCCCAACGGCATTATCGGCCTGGAAACTGCCTATGCGGTCTGCAACCAGGTCCTGGTCAAGAGCGGGCTCATCGGCCATGACCGTCTGATCGAGCTCATGTCCCTGGCCCCGGCCGAGCTTATGGGCATGCATCGGCTACTGCCGGAAGACCTGCCCTCGCATACAGCTGACAAGGTCAGTAAGGCCGGCACCGGTCACCTTCAGCTGGAGGTCGACCAGCACAGTGATTCCGGCCAGCCGCCTGTCGACTTGGTCATCTTGGACCCTGCAGCCAAGTGGAAGGTGGATCCCAGCCGTTTCCACTCCAAGGCGAGGAACACCCCTTTCGCCGGGGCGGAACTGGTCGGACGGGTCCTGGCCACCATCAAGGAGGGGCGTCTGGTTTTTTCCCGTCTGCCCGCAAACCGCGTCATCACCAGGGAAAGGATCTGAGCATGGACCGACTGACCGCGCTCATCGAGGACAAGCACAATCCGACCGTGGTTGGTCTGGATCCGCGACCGGAACTGCTGCCCAGCCAACTGATTGAACAGGCCAGGCAGCGTACCGCCGGAACCATGACAGAGATGGGCCTGGACCCCAAGGACCCGCAACAGACCCAGGACGAGCAGGCCCAGGCCGTCTGGGCAGACCATCTGGCCCGGGCCTATCTGCGCTTCAACCTGGCCATCCTGGAGGGCGTGGCCGGCCTAGTGCCCGCAGTCAAACCCCAGATCGCCATGTATGAGGCCTTGGGACCCTGGGGCATCAGGGCCTACACCGGCACCTGCCGGGCCGCAGCCGACCGTGGCCTCTACGTCATCGGGGATGTCAAACGCGGGGACATCGGCTCCACGGCCGAAGCCTACGCAGCCCATCTGGATGGGCTTCCCCTGCCCTTCGCACCAAGGCAGGAAGTAGATGGCCCGGCCCGAACAGGCGGGCGATTCCCCTGGTACGAGGATGCGCTGACCATCAACGTCTACCTGGGTTCCGACGGGGTGGAACCCTTTCTGCAGGCGGCGGAGCACATCCATGGTGACCTCTTCGCTCTGGTGCGCACCTCCAACCCTTCGGGCGGCCAGATCCAGGAACTGGGCCTGGATAGGGACTCGGGCGGCGGCACCATCTATCAGCGCCTGGGCGACCTTGTCGAATCCTGGGGGCAGCCCTCCATCGGTCAGTCGGGCTACTCCAGGCTCGGAGCCGTGGTCGGCGCCACCCACTCCGAAGACGGCGCCCTTCTGCGCCGGGCCATGCCCCACACCTTCTTCTTGGTCCCTGGCTACGGAGCCCAGGGCGGTTCGGGGGCCGATGTGGCGCCCATGTTCGACCGGTTCGGAGGCGGCGCTGTAGTCAACTCCTCACGGGGAATCATCGGAGCCTGGCGGAAGGATCCGGGCTACAGCCCGCAGCTCAGCGTTCAAGCGGCCCTAGGCATGGTCACCCGCGATGCCCGCCAGGCCGCGCAGGCCATGAAAGACGATCTCAATCAGGCGATCAAGGAGGTCCGATGAAACCCAACCTCTTCATATCCACCAGCCAGGTGGAGGAGCAGGCCCGACAGGCAGGCCGGCTACCCGGACGGCGCACCGCCCTGGTCACCGGCATGGAGCCCCTGGACAGGCAAGTCTGGCGGATGACCATCCGCGACCCCTACCTGGCATCCCACGCCCCGGCAGGAGCCTTCATCAATCTCTACTCGGCAGACCGTATAACCATGATGCCCAGACCCTTCGGCATCAGCCGAGTTCTGGATGGCGAGCAAATCGAGATCATCTTCGCCGTGGTGGGCCAGGGGACTTCTGAATTCTCCCGACTGCGGCCAGGCATGGCTGTGGACCTGCTCGGGCCTCTGGGCCATGGCTTCGACCTGGAGAAGCCCGCTCACTATCTGTTGGTGGGCGGCGGCTTGGGCGTCCCTCCGCTTATCCGCGCAGCCCAGTGCCTCCAAGACCGGTCTGGAGCGCGCACCACCGCCCTGCTGGGCTACCGGGATGATCGGTTCGCCGATGCCATCATGGGCTCGCTGACCGACCGGCTTGAGTCCATCGACAACGCCTCAGGGGATGTCATAACCCTTTTGGACCGGGTTCGCGAAGACATCAACCCCGAGCAAACCATCATCCTGACCTGCGGCCCCTTACCCATGATGCGGGCCGTTGCCGCCTGGGCCCGTAAAGTCGGCCTGCCGACCCAGTGCTGCATGGAGTCCCGTATGGGCTGCGGCTATGGCACCTGCGTGGCCTGCGTGGTCAACACCGTGGACGGCAGGCTCAAGGTCTGCAAGGACGGCCCGGTCTTTGCTGCCGACCGTCTGATTTGGAATACAGACGAGGACAAGAAGGAGACACGATGAGCGGGCTGACAATCATGGATCCTTTGGAGCCGCACGCCTGGCGGCATGGAACCGTTGTGGCCGGAACGCTCTGGAAGAACCCGGTGGGCACGGCCTCGGGCACCTTCAACCTGGATGCCTGCGGGGGCTATTATGACGTCTCCCAGATGGGCGCCATCTCCACCAAGGGGGTTTCGCCGGTTCCCTGGGAAGGCAACCCCACCCCCAGGACCGCCGAAAGCCCAGCCGGCATGGTCAACTCCGTGGGCCTGCAGAACCCGGGCGTGGACCATTACCTGGTGGATGAGCTGCCCAGACTCAAGGCCCTTGGAGCCAATGTGATCACCAATGTGGCTGGTCACAGCGACGAGGACTATGCCACGGTCGTGGAACGGTTGGCCGACTCCCCGGCGGACATGCTGGAGATCAACGTTTCCTGCCCCAACGTCTCTCATGGGGGGATGTCCGTAGGCACTGACGCCAAGGCCCTGAACCGGCTGATCACCCGCCTTCGGGCCCTGACCGACAAGCCCATGGTGGTCAAGCTGACCCCCAACGTCACCGACATCGTGGAGGTGGCCCGGGCGGCCGTCGATGGGGGAGCGGATGCCCTCAGCCTGATCAACACCCTGGTGGGCATGCGCATCGATATCAACACAGGCAGACCTATCCTGGCCCAGGGCACCGGCGGTGTCTCAGGCCCCTGTATCCTGCCTATTGCCTTGTCCTTCGTCTGGCGGGTGCGTCAGGCACTGCCCGAGGTTCCCATCATCGGCATCGGGGGCATCGACTCGGGGCTCACGGCCTTGGAATTCCTCTATGCGGGGGCCAACGCCGTGGAGGTCGGGGCTGCGGCCCTGGTAGACCCTGTGGCGCCCATGAGGGTGGCCCGGGAGCTGGACGATCTGTTGGACGAGCGGCCCGAGCTGGCCGATTTGCTCGAGAAAGGGGAGTGCTGGCGATGAGCTCATCCGCAGCCGAAAACACGACCAATCAAGACGGGGAAGCCCAGGAGCAGATCCGCCGAATCCAGGAGGGCTTCACCAGCTTCCTGCTGCAGAGCGGGGCTCTCAAGTTCGGTGACTTCACCCTGAAGTCAGGGCGGCGCTCGCCCTACTTCATCAACGCCGGAGCCTTCAACGACGGGCGGTTGATCGCCCTGCTGGGGGAGTTTTACGCCCGGACCATCGTGCAGGCCGAGAAGCAGGGGACCCTGCCCGCCGACATCGACACGGTTTTCGGCCCGGCTTATAAGGGGATTCCCTTGGCCGTCTCCACAGCCATCGCCCTGAGCGGGGCGCACGACATGCCGGTCGGCTACACCTTTGATCGCAAGGAGGTCAAGGACCATGGCGACGGAGGCCTCATGGTCGGCACCCAGCTCAGAGACCGCATGAGGGTGTTGCTGGTGGATGACGTCATGACCGCAGGGACCGCGGTACGCCAGGTGGTGCCCAAGATCATGTCCCAGGCCAAGGTGACCATCGTCGGCCTGGTGCTCTCCGTGGACCGGATGGAGCGCACCGGACAGGGCCAGGGCTCGGCTGTCGAGTCCATCATGGACGAATTCCACTTCCCGGTCATCAGCATTGTTAACGTCCGTCAGATCTTCGATGCGGCTGCCTCCATGAAGGGCCCGGACGGGTCGCCCATTCTGGATCAGCGCACGGCCGATGCCGCCAGGGACTATCTGGAGCGCTACGGGGCCTGAGCAAGGACCGGCTCATATCGGCAGGCCTATTGTGGATGCAGGCCACATGAGCGCACATTCTTCGGACGGTCATGCTGTCGGCCGACCCTCGTGTAGATTGGTAAAGGTCCGGCGGGCAGGCCGACGGATCATCATCGCAAGGAAGGCCATGGATCATGACAAAACCTCTGGGACAGAACAGTCATGAGGAACCGGACCAGACTACAGCAGACGCGGTGGATGCGACCAAGCCTGCCGTTTCGGCCACTTCGGCTGATGCAGCAGAACCTGCTGATGGGCGAATTGCCACTGAGGAGAAACCCGTAGAGACAGGTCAGCCTCAGGAGAGTGGCTCTGAAGACAGTGCACCCGCACTGAGCCCGCGGAGGGTTCCGTTGATACTGGTGGCGGTAGCTCTTGTGCTGGTGCTTGCGGCAGGTATATACATGCTTTGGGCTGATCATTCCGCAGGCAACCAGTCAGCCCAAAAGCCTTCATCAGGAGCGTCGGCCGCGCAAGTCAGCCAGGGTCCCAGCGGGGATGCCAAGGCCTACAAGGCCCTGCAAGAGGTTACAGTCAAGCCTTCGGTGGCCGACGATCAGGGAGGGCTGACTGTTTCAGCCAAGGGGGTCGGCAGCAAGAAGAAGGTTGCCGACGCACCGACCCTTGAGATCTTCATGGACCCCATGTGCCCCTGGTGCGGCAAGGTGGGCCGGGTCATCGATCCCCAGCTGCAGCGCATGATCAGCGCCGGTCAGATCAACGTCACCTACAACTTTTTGAACTTCCTGGATTCGGCCTCCAGCGACCAGTACTCCAGCCGCGTGGACAACGCCCTGGCCATGGTGGCCCAGGAGGATCCGGATCATCTGCCGGCCTTCGCTGCCGCCGTCTTTGCAGCAGACTTCCAGCCCAATGAAAGCTCCTATCAGGCGGTCTCCGATGCACGTCTGGCCGACAAGGCCGTGGGCGTGGGCGTGCCCAGGACTTTGGCAGACCGTTTCGCCCAGGGCACCTACAGGCCATGGGTGGACAAGGTCAATGCCTATGCCATCACCCGCAAGGACGCCAAGGACGCCAAAGGGGAGTTTTCGACTCCCACCATCATGATCAACGGCAGGGTCTGGGATCTGACCGCAGCGGCCAAGAGCCAAGGCGGATTGGAACATCTGGATCGAGCCCTGCTCAAGGCCCTGGGACTCAAATCGCAGGATGTGAGCCACCAGGGGAAGATGCCCTCCATCGGAGCGCAGGGAAAAGCGCTTGCAGTAAAGTGAACCGCGACTAGTGACCAGCGGCGAAGTTCACTCGTCACCGCTGCAGGAGGAACTGTTACCTCTTGGACTGTCGCTTGCCTGGCTCTTACTTGTCTGACTCCTGTTCAATCAGCGAATATCCGTGGTTGGACACCACCTGGCGCAGCTTGTCCAGATAGAGGTCGGCGGCATGGGACAGTTTGGTCCGGCTGTTGACGATCCAGCCCACCAGCATGGATTCATCCGACTCCAGGGGGACGCTGACGATTTTCTCGTTGTTCAGATCTTCGTTGTCGATACCGGTGCAGACCGTGTAGGCGTTGAGCCCGACGATGAAGTTGAGCATGGTGGCCCGGTCACTCACGGTGATCTGCTTGGGGGAGTAGTCGGGCCAGACCGCCTCCTCAGCGAAGTAGAAGGAACCCTCTTCGCCCTGCTCGTACTGCAGGAAGGGGTAGGGCTCAAGATCCTTCATGGTCACCATGGCCCGATCGGCCAGGGGGTTGGTCCTGGCAAGGAAGACATGCAGGTCCGCCCGGAAGAGGGGGTGGAAGTCCAGATGTTTCTCGCGGAGCATCTTGGAGAGGACCCGTTTGTTGAAGTCGGACTCGTAGATGATGCCGATCTCGGACTGGAGGGTGGCCACCTGGTCGATGATGTCCCTGGTACGCGTCTCCCGTATGGTGAATTCGTACTCGTCCGAATCGATGGAGTTGATCATCTCCACGAACGCTTCCACGGCGAACATGTAGTGCTGGGTGGAGACCCGGCAGAGCTGCTTGCGGGGCCTGACCTGTCGGTATCGGGCCTCCAGCAGGTCGGTCTGGTCCAGAATCTGCCGGGCGTAGGTCAGGAATTCCGCACCGTCCACGGTCAGAGCAATTCCTTGCGAATGGCGGGTGAAGATTTCGATGCCCAGCTCGTTCTCCAACTCCTTGACCGATGAGCTCAGGGCCGGCTGAGAGATGTAGAGCTCATGCGAGGCCTCGTTCATGGAGCCGCATTCGACAATCTTGACGATGTAGCGCAGTTGGAGCAGTGTCATATAAGCCAATCTATACCCAAGGCCCTATCGGCCCAGGGCCGCGGTTTCAGCCATGCCCTGGTTTGCGGCCTCCTGATCCAGATAGCGACCCGGGCCCTGGACCTGGGGGCTGCCGTCTTCATCGGTCTCGAAGCTGTAGACCATAGGCACGCCGGTGGGCACATTGATGGATCGGATGTCCTTGTCATCTACGCCCTCAAGGACCTTGATCAGGCTGCGGACCACGGAACCATGGGTGACGATGAGCACGGTCCGGCCCTGGGCCAGGTTGGGGGCTATCCGGCTGCGCCAGTAGGGATGCAGACGAAGCAGCAGGTCCTTGAGGCACTCGGCGCGGATCTCGGCCGGATTCTGGCTGTCCAACCCGTCGCGCATGGCCGGGGCATAGCGCGGATCCCCTCCCTGAAAGTAGGGTGAATCGGTTTCGATGGCCGGAGGCCGAACATCGTAGGAACGTCGGTAGATATTGAATTGCTGCTGGCCGTAGCGTTCCAGCATGGCCGGTCGCGTCTGTCCCTGGAAGGCGCCATAGTGGCGTTCGTTCAGCCTCCAGGTGCGCTCCACCGGAATCCAGGCCCGATCAACCAGATCCAACACCGTGTTGGCGGTGACGATGCTGCGGGTCAGCAGTGAAGTGAAGACCATGTCGGGCAGCAGACCTGACTCCTTGAGCAGCTGTCCGGCATGGCGGGCCTGGTCCAGTCCGCGATCCGTCAGAGGCACGTCCACCCAACCGGCGAAACGGTTGACCGACTTCTGAGTCCAGACGCTTTCCCCATGACGCATGACGATGAGCTGCGAGGTCATCGAATCTACTCCTTTCCTGATGACGTGGTCAGAACCAGAGCGAGCTGTTCTCAAAGAACTGAGAGACATCGTCCACATCTTGGATGGATTGGTCGATCTGCTCGGCAGTCCCCTCGGTTCTGGACATGACCATACCTATGGCCCTGGGCAGGGCATCCGCTATCTGTCCAGCACGGATCGGCTGCCCCATGCGTCCCGTAACGACTCCCTGGCCTTTCGGTTGGTTATCCTGGGCTACCAGATCCGCAAAGTCCTGAGGCTTGCGGGGATCGAAGATCAGCGGCTGCTCCCAGCCGGTCTGTCTGCCGCCGCTGGCCAGGGAACCGGCAAGGCCATGCAGGAAGGCCGCCGCAGCTGTCAGATCCACCATCAGCGTGGCATCATCCTGAATCGGTCCGGCGTTCTGGGCCAGCATGGCCCCTATGGTTCCGGAGAGCACGTCCCCTGAGCCGGCCGTAGACAGCCAGGCCGGACCGAAACCGGTGGTCATGACCCGAGGGCGGTCGGTGCCGTCCTCGCCGACCACCAGCGTAATGGCCCCCTTGAGCAGAATGGTGGCCCCGGTCAGCTGGCAGGCGCGGACAGCCCAGCGCAGGGGTTCGGCCATGACCTGGTCACCATCCACGTTCTCGCCATGCGAGTTGAGCAGGGCGGCCATCTCGCCGGCGTGCGGGGTCAGTACGGTGCGAGGGCCCAACCGGTCCGGCAGCAGGTCCAGGGCTCCGGCATCGGCCACCACCGGCGGATCGGCTGCTGCCTCGTCCTCGTCCAGATCTGCGGACTGACGATTGAGTATTTCGGCGATCAGATCCCGCTGCCCGTCCTGGCATTCAGGCCCTGCGGCCTCCTGGGCCTGCCGGGTGGGTACGCCCGAGCCCAGCACCCAGGACTCGACCCGTCCACGGCCCAGGACCGTTTCGGGCAGCTCCTGTAGGATCAGGTCACCCACCTGTTCGGGACCGCAGTATCGGATCATGCCTACGTTGCCGCTGGCCGCTGCCCTGCTGGAGAGCAGCCCCGCTCCATGGTAGAGGGCGGATCCGGTGACCAGGCCGACCACGCCCCGGCTGTACTTGGTGTCATCGACCCTGGGCGCCCGCAGAAGTCCGGCGCAGTCCTCGGCGTTCATGCAGGAGACGCTGGGAACCAGGGCCGAGGTGTCGAAGCCGAAGTCCACCAGGACGATTCTGCCGCAGACGTAGGCGGCCGGAGGCAGCATCAGGCAGGGCTTCATGGCCCCCATGGTCACGGTCACATCAGCCGGGATGTAGGCCCCGGGCAGGGTGCCTTCATCAATGTCCACGCCGGAGGGGGTATCCACGGCCAGCACCAGGGGCCCATCCTGACTGGCGGGGTCGTGCCAGGCGGGTCTGTCCGGCAGACCGCCATCCATACCGAGGTCTGCGGCCAGAGCGGCGGGAATGCCGCGCAGCGCCCCCTTGAGGCCGATACCCGTCATGGCATCAATGATCAGATCCGCCTGCCGGCATAGCTCCAGGGTCTGGTCCAGCTCCTCGGAAGCCTGATCCGGTCCGGCCGGTGCCTCGCAGCCGGGGATGGCTGCCTGGGGATCCAGGGCCGTAACCACTCCGCCGGCGCGCAGGAGGGCGTCCAACCCGCCCTGATGCAGGCTGCGTCCGGTGGCCACCACGGTCACGTCGGCCCCGTGCCCGGCCAGATCAGCCGAGGCATAGAGCCCGTCGCCGCCATTGTTACCGGCCCCTGCCAGCAGGACGATCCTGGCTCCTGCCGGCTCCAGCCCGGCCTGGGTCAGCATGACGTCGGCCACGGAGGCCAGGGATCCGGCGGCGATACGCATCAGGGGCACCCCGTCATCCAAAAACGGCTGCTCCAGGGATCGGATCATGTCGGCGGAATAGGCACTGGTAGCCAGAGTCCGGCGGGCTTCGCGGCGTTCATCTGGTGACGGCTTCATGGCATCACACCCCTCATTCAAAAGGTCCACGTGCGGCGGCGGCGCGGCCGGCCACGTGCTGGCTCCACTCTATCCGATGGCCTTGTCCTGCAAGCGTTATAAGGTCTGCCTATTTACCAGGGCAGGAAGGGAAATACATGCAGGGATCCGCAATGCCGAACCAGGGCCAGATTATGGCGGTAGTCCTGACGGTGGTGCTCTGTGGCCTGATCGGCTTCGAACGCGAGTTCCTCAAACACGACGCCGGCATCCGCACCCACATTCTGGTGGGGCTGGGCAGCTGCCTGTTCACCATGGTCTCCCTCTACGGCATCCAGGCCGCTGTGGGCAACTACTCCTGGGACGCCTCGCGAATTGCGGCGAGTGTAGCCTCGGGCATCGGCTTCATCGGCGCCGGAGTCATCTTCTTCAACCACGATTCGGTCAAGGGTCTGACCACGGCCAGCGCCATCTGGGTGGCCGCCGCAGTGGGCATGGCCTGCGGGGTCCAGCTCTTCGCCATCGCCATCCTGGCGGTCATCTTCTACTTTCTGGCTGTCCTGGTCATCGCGCCCATCCTCAAGTGGTTCCTGCGCAACCGTCAGAATACGGTTCTGCGCATCATATATCAGGACGGCCACGGCTGTCTGCGCGAATCCCTGCTGCTGGCCACCCGCATGGGATTCGAATCCCGGGTGCTGACCATCCATGAGCTGCACCGGGATGCCTGGAAGGGCGCCGATGTCACCGTCAACCTGCTGGGCAAGGGGGATGTGACTGAGCTGGTCGAATCCATTGGCCAGACTCCAGGGGTCAAGGGCGTGGAGGTCCTGGGGGAGGACGACTGACCCCCTTCCGCTTTACTCTTCGGCCACCAGATCCAGGTAGTCGTCGCTCCAGAGGTCCTCATCCCCGTCGGGCATGAGCAGTACCCGCTCAGGGTTGAGCGCCTTGACGGCCCCCTCGTCGTGGGTGACCAGCACGATGGCCCCCTTGTACTTGGCGATGGCCTTGAGTATCTCGTCGCGCGAAGCGGGGTCCAGGTTGTTGGTGGGCTCGTCCAGCAGCAGGACGTTGGCACGGC
This sequence comes from Bifidobacterium sp. B4111, assembly GCF_026537235.1. NCBI lineage: Bacteria > Bacillati > Actinomycetota > Actinomycetes > Bifidobacteriales > Bifidobacteriaceae > Bifidobacterium > Bifidobacterium sp. B4111. Next base: position 795,778 of record NZ_JAFNMO010000001.1, read on the forward strand.
TGGTCACCAGGGTAGCCAGGGCCAGGCGGGTCTTTTCACCGCCCGAAAGCACCTTGGTGGGCTTCATGGCGTCGTCCCCTGAAAAGAGGAAGGTTCCCAGGATGGTCCGCGCCTGGGTGTTGTCCAGGTCCGGGGCCACATGCTGCAGGTTCTCCAGAACGGTGACATCGTTATCCAGGGTGTCGTGCTCCTGGGCGAAGTAGCCGATCTTGGCCCCATGCCCCAGGGTCACCTTGCCCGTGTCGGGCTGCTCGATGCCGGCCAGCAGGCGCAGCGTGGTGGTCTTGCCAGCGCCGTTGTACCCCAGGATGACCACCCGGGAGCCCTTGTCGATGGCCAGGTTGATGTCGGCGAAGACGATGTTGGAGCCGTAGGCCTTGGACAGATCCTCGGCCATGATGGGCGTACGGCCGCAAGGAGCAGGATCCGGGAAGCGCAGGTCAGCCACCTTCTCGGCCTTCTCCGCCTCCTGGGTGTCGGCCAGCAGGCGTTGGGCGCGGCGCATCATGTTCTGAGCGGCCACGGCCTTGGTGGCCTTGGCGTGCAGGCGAATGCCCTGCCGCATCAGACGGTCGGCCTTCTTCTCGGCCACCTCCCGCTCGCGGCGTCGGCGCTCCTCGTCCACCACCCGCTGGCGCAGGTAGGCCTTCCATCCCATGGTGTACATGTCGATGCAGGAACGCTGGGCATCCAGGTGCCAGATGCGGTTGACGGTCTCGTCCAGCAGCTCGGTGGAGTGGGAGATGATCAGGAAGCCGCCCTCGAACCGGCGCAGGTATCCCTTGAGCCATTCGATGGAGTCGGCATCCAAATGGTTGGTGGGCTCGTCCAAAATCAGGGTGTCAGCGTCGGAGAAGAGGATTCTGGCCAGCTCGACCCGTCGGCGCTGACCGCCGGAGAGGGTGCCCAGTGCCTGCTGCAGGGTCTCCTGGCTCAGCCCCAGGCTCTCACCCATGACGATGGCCTGCGATTGGGCCGCATAGCCCCCGGCATTCTCGAAGTCCTGTTGGGCCTTGTCGTAGCGCTTCATGGCCTTTTCCATGACCTTGGGATCGGGACTGGTCATCTCGGTCTCGGCCTTGCGCATCCGCTGGATGATGGATGCGATGTCTCTGGCGCTCATGACCCGGTCCAGGGCGCTCTGCTCGGAGTCACCTGCATGGGTGGACTGGGGCAGGTATCCCAGCTGTCCGGTCACCCGCACCTTGCCGGCCGAGGGGAGCATGTCGCCGGTGATGACCCGGGTCAGCGTGGTCTTGCCTGCGCCGTTGCGGCCCACCAGGCCGATCCGGTCGCCCTTGGTCACGTGGAAGTCGGTGGCTTGCAGCAGTAGTCGGGCACCTATCCGGATCTCAAGTCCCTGCGCCTCAATAGCCATGCCGCCTCCGACCCCACTTTCCTCATGGATTCAAAACTTGCAAGGAATCATGGTAGCAAGAAGCAAGCCCCGCCAGTGCGTCTCGGCTGACGGGGCAATGGATGCATCATGGATGGATCAGCGGCGGACCACCCTGAACTTGTTCCAGGGGAAGTAGACCAGGAAGGCGCCTACGGCGGTCAGCGCGATGACCAGCACACCCATGGCGGCCGCGAAGGAGAAGATCCTGATGCCGATGCCCAGGCAGGCCCAGATGACCACCAGGCCGAAGACCCAGTCCTTGCCATGCCTGTTCATCAGATAAGCGACGGCCAGGAGGGCGCCGACCACAATAATGGTGGCGAATCCCTGGACGGCACTGCCGACCTTGTGCCCGGCGACCACCATGTATCCGGCGTTGACCAGGGTGGCCACGCTCAGCCAGCTGGCGTAGATGGACAGGGGAATCCAGTCCAGGGCCTTGGCTGCGGTGGGGGTTCCGGCCTTGGTGGCGTCCCTGCGTACCAGGGCGTAGAGCATCCAGGTCAGTACGGTCAGAATCAGGATGATGACCAGGGCCCAGAAGTTGCGTTCCATGTGCCACAGGGCCAGCCAGGCGATGTTCAGGCAGCAGGTGGCCACGAAGAGCAGTCCGCTCAGTGTAAAGGGCAGGAAGCCCAGACGTTTGCGGCTGGGACCTGCCAGGCAGAAGCGGAAGAGCCAGATGGCCAGGGCGATGTAGATGACCCCCCAGATGGCGAAGACATAGCCGGCGGGCATGATCCACAGATCGACCTTGCGAGCCAGACCGCCCACGGTCGTGCCATTGAAATGGTAGACCTCCGCATAGCCGTTGAAGCCCACCATGGCCACCCAGGCCACCCAGAGCAGGATGTCCTCGAAGAGCTTCCAGCCGCGTCCCTTGGAGGATTCCTGCTCCTTCTCAGGCTGACCCTGCCTTTTGGTCTGATTTGATTCCTGTGCTGCCTCAGTGCTGCTGTTATCAGAGTGTTTCTCGCCTCTATTGGCGGTCTCATTGGCGCTGGTTTTTTCAGTCGATGACTTCTTCGACGAGTCACCAGACTGCTTGGCTGCGGCACTTGAAGACGATGAACCTGAGCTAGACGAATTTGAAGTCGAAGAATTTGAAGTCGACGCACTAGAAGATGCTGAACTCTCATTCCTCGAACTCCGGGCTGCCGATGACGAGCCCGAGGTTGATTGGTTGCCCTGCATGGCAGGGGAGGTGCGCTTGGCCCTCTCGATCGGGTCCTCATCGTCGGTCCAGAGTCTGCGCGGATTGTCCTTGTCAGTCATGGCACATGCTTCCTCTCCTTGCCGGTCGCAACCATACTGCCGCCATGGGGATGGCCCCGGGCATGGGCCCGACCGGCCTCTATTCCAACTTTAAAGCGGCCCGCCTGGCTCAGTGGTATTGACCACCCGGTCTGGGTGACCGCCGGTGCTAGCCTGAAGCCAAATACTGGAGAGGGGAGTGTGAAGTGGCCGAACCTTTATATCGATGCGACTGGGCTCGGGTGGACGATCCGCTCATGCGTAGCTACCACGACCACGAGTGGGGCCGACCCCTGCACGGTTCCCAGAGGCTCTTCGCCATGCTCTCCTTGGAGATATTCCAGTGCGGGCTCAGCTGGCAGCTGGTCCTGCACCGCCGCCAGGCCCTCTTCAAGGATTTCGACAACTTCGATATTCAGGCCGTCGCAGCCTTCGACGCCGACCGCATCAACCGTCTCATGGCCGACCCGGCCATCATCCGCAATCGGCGCAAGATCGAAGCCACGGTGGCCAACGCGGCCCTGATCGCCCGCCAATTTCCCGGGGAGGCATTCGACCGCTACTGCTGGTCCTTCACCGGCGGGCTGACCATCAACCACGACTACCCGGACGATCCGTCCATACCGCGCTACGACCACCTGTCGGCCATCGTCTGCAAGGATATGCGCGACCTGGGTCTGCGATTCCTTGGACCGGTGACCGTCCACTCCTTCCTGCAGGCGGCCGGCATGATCAACGACCACCAGCACGACTGTTTCCTCAACGGCTGCAGCCACCCGACCCTGGATCCGCCCGCCCCGATCATCTAAGCCATCATCGAACACCTGTTCGAATTATTCGGCCCCGGCGATAGTATGGTCAGGCTTTGGCCTCAGCCTTGGCCATGGGTCTTCAGGGAAGCGGATGGGAAGCACGTGAAGCAGCAGAACAAGCCTAAGTCGACAGTGGACGCGGCCATCGAAAACCCGCGCATGATCGAATCCAAGGGGTCCCTGGTGGCGGACCTGTCCATGGTGCCCAACGACCGCAAGATCGTCATCCAGGGCGCCCGGGCCCACAACCTCAAGAACGTCAACCTGTCCATACCCCGCAACCGGATGGTGGTCTTCACCGGCCTGTCAGGCTCCGGCAAGTCCTCCCTGGCCTTCGACACCCTCTTCGCCGAGGGTCAGCGCCGCTACGTGGAGTCCCTCTCCGCCTATGCCCGCCAGTTCCTGGGCCAGATGGACAAGCCCGACGTGGACTTCATCGAGGGCCTGAGCCCGGCCGTCTCCATCGACCAGAAGACCACCAACCGCAACCCCCGGTCCACCGTGGGCACCATCACCGAGGTCTACGACTACCTGCGCCTGCTCTTCGCCAGGACCGGCATTCCCCACTGCCCGGTCTGCGGGGCCGAGGTACGCGCCCAGTCGCCGCAGCAGATTGTCGACACCCTCATGTCCAGGCCGGAGGGGACCCGCTTCCAGCTGCTGGCCCCCATCGTCAAGGGCCGCAAGGGCGAGTTCGTGGAGACCCTGGAGCTCCTGCGCTCCGACGGCTACTCCCGGGCCATCATCGACGGGGACATGCACCAGCTGTCCGACTCCATCAAGCTGACCAAGCAGAAGAAGCACACCATCGAGGTGGTGGTGGACCGGCTGGTCATCCGCGAGGGCATGCGCCAGCGGCTGACCGACTCCGTGGAGACCGCCCTGCGCTTGGCCAAGGGCACCGTGGTGGCCGACTTCGTGGATCTGGATGCCAAGGACCCCGAGCGTCGCCAGCCCTTCTCCGAGAAGCGGTCCTGCCCCAACGGCCACGAGCTGGAGCTGGACGAGATCGAACCCAGGACCTTCTCCTTCAACGCCCCCTACGGAGCCTGCCCGGCCTGCACCGGTCTGGGATTCAACCTGGAGATCGACCCCGAGCTGGTGGTGCCCGACCCGGCGAAGAGCCTCAAGGACGGGGCCGTGGAGCCCTGGAGCGGCACCAAGAGCCAGCAGCGCTTCTATGGCCACCTGCTGGACGGTTTGGCCAAGGAGATGGGCTTCTCCACCTCGACCCCTTGGAAGGATCTGCCCGAGGAGGTCCGTCACGCCGTCATGTACGGGCACGACTTCAAGGTGGACGTCTCCTACCGGAACCGCTGGGGCCGCCTGCGCGAGTACACCACCGGGTTCGAGGGCGTGGTCCGCACCCTGATGCGTCGCCACGACGAGACCGACTCGCAGCCCATGAAGCAGTACTACGAGTCCTACATGCGCGAGGTGCCCTGCCAGGTCTGCCAGGGCAAGCGCCTGAAGCCAGAAGTCCTGGCCGTTACTGTTGACGGCCTGTCCATCGCCCAGGTCTGCGACATGGCCGTGTCCGCCAGCCTGAAGTGGATTGAGGGCCTGCATATGGAGGGCGCCCAGGCCAAGATCGCCGGGGAGGTCCTCAAGGAGATTCGTGCCCGTCTGCGCTTCCTCAACGACGTGGGCCTGAACTATCTGACCCTTTCCAGGGCTGCAGCCACCCTCTCCGGCGGCGAGGCCCAGCGCATTCGTCTGGCCACTCAGATTGGCTCTGGCTTGGTGGGCGTCATGTATGTGCTGGACGAGCCCTCCATCGGCCTGCACCAGCGGGACAACGACCGGCTGATCAAGACCCTGCAGCGGCTGCGCGACCTGGGCAACACCCTGATTGTGGTCGAACACGACGAGGACACCATCCGCCAGGCAGACTGGCTGGTCGACATCGGCCCGGGGGCCGGCGAGCATGGCGGGGAGGTCATCTTCTCTGGGCGCTCGCAGGACCTGGTCAAGGCCTCCCGCTCCATCACCGCCGACTACATCGCCGGACGCCGGTCCATCGAGGTGCCTAAACGCCGCCGCAAGACCAACAGGACCCGCCAACTGACCGTGGTGGGGGCACGCGAGAACAACCTGAAGAACCTCAAGGTCTCCTTCCCGCTGGGGGTCATGACCCTGGTCACCGGCGTCTCCGGCTCCGGCAAGTCCACCCTGGTCAACTCCATCCTCTATCCGGTGCTGGCCGACCAGCTCAACAACGCCCGCATCGTGCCCGGCAAGCACACCAGGGTGGAGGGCGTGGACCAGGTGCGCAAGGTCATCCACGTGGATCAGAACCCCATCGGCCGCACCCCGCGCTCCAACCCGGCCACCTACACCGGCGTCTGGGACAAGATCCGCCAGCTTTTCGCCAAGACCCCCGAGGCCCAGGTGCGCGGCTACGGGCCAGGCCGATTCTCCTTCAACGTCAAGGGCGGCCGCTGTGAGACCTGCCACGGTGACGGAACCATCAAGATCGAGATGAACTTCCTGCCCGACGTCTACGTCCAGTGCGAGACCTGCCACGGCAAGCGCTACAACAGGGAGACCCTTGAGGTCACCTATAATGGCAAGACCGTCTCGGATGTGCTGGACATGCCCATCGAGGAGGCCGCCCACTTCTTCAAGGCCTATCCCTCCATCGCCCGCTACCTGGACACCCTGGTAGACGTGGGCCTGGGCTACATCCGCCTGGGCCAGCCGGCTCCCACCCTGTCCGGAGGCGAGTCCCAGAGAGTCAAGCTGGCCACCGAGCTGCAGCGGCGCTCCGACGGCAAGACCGTCTACATCCTGGACGAGCCCACCACGGGCCTGCACTTCGAGGATGTCCGCAAGCTGCTCAAGGTCCTGCACGGCCTGGTCGACAAGGGCAACACGGTCATTGTCATCGAACACAACCTGGATGTGATCAAGACCGCCGACTGGATCATCGACCTGGGACCCGAGGGCGGCGACGGCGGTGGCACCGTGGTGGCCCAGGGCACCCCTGAGCAGGTGGCCGCCAATCCGAACAGCTGGACCGGCAAGTACTTGAAGCCCATGCTGGATCCCGCCAAGGTAGCCAAGGCCACCCGATCATGACTCGTAGCTGCTTCGAGCGGCACACGCCGCAGGTATGGCGACGCACCGCCCAAGCCCTGGAGGAGGAGTCCGCCACCGGCACCACGACAGGCGTCAACAAGAACGGCGCACCCCTGCTGGGCGACAGCCGGGACCTCTTCCGTCCCAAGACCTCGGACATTCCCACTCAGCCGGGGGTCTACAAGTGGCGGGACGGCGACGGCCGGGTCATCTACGTGGGCAAGGCCAAGAACCTGCGCAACCGTCTGACCAACTACTTCCAGCCCCTGGAGAACCTGCACCCGCGCACCCAGACCATGGTGCTGACGGCCCGGAGCCTGGAGTGGACCGTGGTGGGTACCGACCTGGAGTCCCTGACCCTGGAATACACCTGGATCAAGGAGTTCGATCCCCGCTTCAACGTCAAGCTGCGGGACGACAAGACATACCCCTACCTGGCTGTATCCGTGGGGGAGGAGTTCCCCCGGGTATGGATGACCCGCGTGCGCAAACGGCACGACACCCGCTACTTCGGCCCCTATGCCAAGGTCTGGGACATGAAGCACACCCTGGATGCCCTGCTCAAGACCTACCCGGTGCGTACCTGCACCCCCGGCGTCTTTCGCAAGGCCAAGCTCAGCGGCCGTGCCTGCCTGCTGGCCTCCATCGGCAAGTGCTCGGCCCCCTGTGTGGGCCGGATCAGCGCCAGCGACCATCGTCGTCTGTGTACGGAGCTGACCGGGGTCATCACCGGCAGGCTGGGCAAGAGCTACCGGGCCAGACTGACCAGGAGCATGCAGAAGGCCAGCGAGGATCTGGACTTCGAGAAGGCCGCCCGCCTGCGCGACCAGATCGCCATGCTGGACACGGTCATCGAGCAGAATGCCGTGGCCTTCGCCTCCAACGTGGATGTGGACGTCTTTGGCGTGGCCTCGGACGAACTGGAGGCCTCGGTCCACGCCTTCTTCGTGCGCTCAGGGGCCATCCGCGGCGAACGCAACTGGAGCGTGGAGCGGGTCGAGGACGTCTCCGACAGCGAGCTGATCAGCGACCTCTTGGTGCAGGTCTACTCGGACCTGATGAATGAGAACGATAGCGAGCTGCACAAGCTGCCCGGAGAGTCGGATACCCCTGTCTCCATCAGCCAGGACCGGGATGCCATGGGCTCCACCCAGAAGGTCACAGCTCTGGATGCCGAGGCCCGGGCCAAGGCCACCAGGAGCCGGCACCGCCATCAGGATCAGACCGGACGTGCCGACCTGCTGGCCCCCATCTCGCCGGTGCCTCCCGAGGTCATTGTTCCCATCCAGCCGGATCGGACCGGTGACCTGCAGGAGTGGCTGCGGGAGCTGCGCGGATCCGCAGTGATCATCCGTGTAGCCAGCCGGGGCGAAAAGAAGTCCTTGATGGACCGGGCCAACGCCAACGCCCGCCAGGCCCTCCAGCGCAGCAAGCTCAGCCGCATGAGCGACATGGGCACCCGCACCCAGGCCATGAACGACGTGGCCAAGGCCCTTGAGCTGGACCGTGCCCCGCTGCGCATCGAGTGCTACGACATCTCCAACACCGTGGGCGGCCAGTTCCAGGTGGCCTCCATGGTGGTCTTCGAGGATGCTGTCCCCAAGAAGTCCGAGTACCGCCGGTTCGCCATCCGCGGTGAGGACGGCAAGGGCGCCGTGGACGATATGAGCGCCATCTACGAGACCCTGACCCGGCGCTTCCGTCACGGTAACATCGCCGGCGACAGCGGCGACAGCATGGAGGCCGAGCGAAAGGCCAGCGACAAGGCACCCGAATTGGTGGAGCAGGAGGAGGGGGCCATCGTCCAGCAGAACACCGCCGCCCGCCACTTCGCCTACAAGCCCAACCTGGTCGTGGTCGATGGCGGCAAACCCCAGGTGACAGCTGCGGCCCGGGCCCTGCACGACTGTGGTGTGGACGATGTGGCCCTGTGCGGGCTGGCCAAGCGCCTGGAGGAGGTCTGGGTGCCTGACGACGACTATCCCATCATCCTCAAGCGCCAGTCCGAGGGCATGTACCTACTGCAGCGGGTGCGCGACGAATCCCACCGGTTCGCTATCACCTACCACCGGCAGACCCGGCGCAAGGGTGCCCTCCGGTCGGCCCTGGATGAGATTCCGGGCATCGGCCCCGCCTATCAGAAGAAGCTGCTCAATCATTTTGGGTCGGTCAAGCGCATGCGTCAGGCCTCCCAGGAGGAGCTGGAGGCCGTCAAGGGCATCGGCTCAGCCAAGGCCGAGGCCATCTACCAGGCCCTCCACAGTGACCAAGATCAGACCGGGGACAGCCAGCGATAAAATGGCTCAGAAGGCTGGCAGAAGGCCATGCCCTGATCTTGATTGGTGCGTGATTGCGGATATGAATGGACCTGATCGTCGTTGTGCCGTCCTGGGCGACCCCATCAGCCATTCCCTTTCACCCCTCCTGCATCGCTCAGCCTATGCCGCACTGGGCCTGGACGGCTGGCGTTACGACCGTGTGCGCATGGACGCCGATGGTCTGGCGGACTTTATCCACGGCCTTGACCCGTCCTGGGCCGGTCTCAGCCTGACCATGCCCTTGAAGAGTGCCGTTGGCCCCTTGGGAGATTTTTGTGACTGCTGGTCTAAGACCCTGGGAGTGGCCAACACAGCAGTCTTTGCACAGGGCGGCCCAGCCAAGGGTCTGTCCCTGTACAACACCGACGTGGAGGGAATCGTGGCAGCTCTGCTGGAGGCTGCCGACCGTTGCAGGGCTGACGAAGATCCTCACGATCTGACCGCCCTGCTTGAGGCAGCCGGTCAGGGACGGCAAGACCGGCTTCCCGACCAACCGTATGGGGGAGCGAGATCCCTGGTCATCGGCAACGGGAACACCGCCGAGTCCGCCTTCTGTGCCTTGAAGGTGCTAGGAGTTGAGCGTGTGGACCTGCTGGCCCGCAGCCCGGAGCACTGTGACCACATGCTGGACCTTGCCTCCCGGCTGGGTCTGCCCGAGCCAACCGTCACCGCCATGGACGAGACAGAGGCAGCCGAAAGGGCCCTGACCAGGGCCGATATTGTCGTCTCCACCCTGCCTTCGGGTGCAGCTGACCCCCTAGCTGATCTGATCAGTACCGTTGATGACGACGGGCGCTTGGGCCCAGTCCTACTGGATGTGGTCTATGATCCCCGGCCCACTCCGCTCATGAAGGCTTTCCGCCGCCAGCCAGGTGCACGGACCATCAGCGGCGAACGAATGCTGCTCTATCAAGCCGTGCGTCAGGTGGCGCTGATGACCGGCCGACCCCTGGCCGCTGTTCCGGTGGCCGCCATGGACCGAGCCTTGAGGGAGGCATGACGATGACGACGGAAAAACCGCCCTTCGCAGGCTTTGAGGTACTGCTGATCACAGGCATGTCCGGCGCAGGCCGCTCCCGCGCCGCCGACTCCATGGAGGACATGGGCTGGTATGTGGTCGACAACATGCCCCCGCGCCTGCTGGTGCCCCTGGTCGACATGATGACCTCGGCCGGAAGCTCTCTGCACCGCCTGGCCGCCGTCATCGACGTCCGGTCCCGCTCCTACTTCGACGACCTGTCCGCCGTGCTCAGCCACCTGGACGACCTGGGTGTGCGTTGCCGCATCCTCTTTTTGGATGCCTCTGATCAGGTGCTGGTCAAGCGCTATGAATCCGTCCGCCGACCCCACCCCCTGCAGGGCTCGGGCCGTCTGATCGACGGCATCCAGGAGGAGCGCCGCCTGCTGAGCGGACTCAAGGAGCGTGCCGACATGGTCATCGACACCTCCAACCTGAGCATCCATCAGCTGTCCACCCACCTCTACGAAATGGTCCTGGGCTCCGGTCCGACCACCGTGGGCGTGCACATCATGAGCTTCGGCTTCAAGTACGGCCTGCCCATCGATGCCGACTTCGTGGCCGACGTGCGCTTCCTGCCCAACCCTTACTGGGTTCCCGAGCTGCGGGACCTGAACGGCCATGACGGCCCGGTTCGGGACTATGTGATGGCCAGCGAGGGCGCCAAGGAGTTCCTGGATGCCTACACCACCGCCATTCTGACTGCGCTCAGCGGCTATGCACGCGAGGACAAGCACTATGTGACCATCGCCTTTGGCTGCACCGGCGGACAACACCGCTCAGTAGCCATGGCCGACGCTCTGGCCGCCCGATTGCGGTCCCGGGGAATGGAGGTGACCGTCTCGGCCCGCGAGCTGCCGCACCGTTCCCGCGGATAGCCAAAGGCGCAATTTGTCCAAGATATTCGGTATCACAGTAATCCGGTGGTCGGCACGGCAGGTGTGTCGCGCGGCCAAGAAGTATTCATTTTTCAGTATTTTTTCGTAGGAGGACGGCTCTTGGCCCTACTTGATGATGTCAAAAGCGAGCTGGCCGCGATTGACAACGAACCCCCCTCTGCCAAGAAAGCACAATCGGCGGCTATGATCCGCTTCGGCGGCGGTCTGCACATCATTCAGCGTCACATTGTGGTGGAAGCGCAATTCGACTCCCTGCCGGCAGCGCAGTGGTTGCAGAACACCATCAGGGACGTCTACGGCCATGATTCCGATCTGATCCAGGTCAAGCGTCAGGCCCCCACCGGCAACCTGACCCGCTACTCGGTCCGTGTGCTGCGGGCAGGTGGCGCCCTGGCCCTGCAGACCGGTCTGCTGGATCGCCGTAAGCATCCGGTTCGCGGTCTTCCCGCCGACATCGTCTCCGGCAACATCGCCCAGGTCAAGGCCGCATGGCGAGGAGCCTTCCTGGCCCATGGCGAGCTGTCCGACCCGGGCAAGGCCTCCTACCTGGAGATCGTCTGCCCCGGATCCGAGGCCGCCCTGGCATTGGTGGGCGCCGCCCGCCGTCTGGGCATCAACGCCAAGGCCCGCCAGGTGCGCAGCTCCGAGCGCGTCACCCTGCGTGACCCGGACGTCATCGAACGCATGCTCAACCTGATGGGCGCCCCTAAGTCCTCCCGTGAGTGGACCGGCAAGCGCAGCGATGGGGAGTCCCGCGGCAAGGCCAACCGCCTGGCCAACTTCGACGATGCCAATATGCGCCGGTCGGCCAAGGCTGCCGTCGAGGCCAGCGCCAAGGTCACCAAAGCCTTCGAAATCCTTGGCGACGACATACCTGAGAATCTGCGTGCGGCCGGCCAGCTTCGTCTGGATCACCGTGAGGCCTCCCTTGAAGAGTTGGGCCGCCTTGCCGACCCACCGGTCACCAAGGATGCCATCGCCGGACGTATCCGCCGTCTGCTGCAGCTGGCCACCAAAGTCGAAAAGAAGAAGACCGAGGAACTGGCCAAACAAGAGTGAGATAGCTCACACAGGTCGGTCTGCCTGAGTACCATGGCAGGGGAGCGGGCGCATTGACCCGCGGTCAGAAAGGATACGCATGAAAACACTGAATAGCCTCGGTGATCTCAAGGGCAAGCGCGTGCTCGTCCGCGCGGACTTTAACGTGCCGCTGGACGGCACCACCATTACGGACGACGGCCGCATCCGCGCCGCCTTGCCAACAATCAAGCAGCTTCGTGACCAGGGCGCCAAGGTTATCCTCATGGCCCACCTGGGTCGACCCAAGGGCAAGGTCGTTCCCGAGCTGAGCCTGGCCCCCGTGGCCGCTCGCCTCAGCGAGCTGCTGGGCGTGCAGGTTCCTCTGGCTGAGGACACCTATGGCCCAGATGCCCATGCCAAGGTGGCCGCCATGAACGACGGCGACGTGGTTCTGCTGCAGAACGTGCGCTACAACCCCGAGGAGACCAGCAAGGACGAGGCCGAGCGTGACGCCTACGCCCGCAAAATCGCCGACCTGGGCGACGTCTTCGTCTCAGACGGCTTCGGTGTAGTCCACCGCGCCCAGGGCTCAAACTACTCCGTGGCCAAGTTCCTGCCCTCCGCAGCAGGCCTGCTGGTCGAGAAGGAAGTCAAGGCACTATCCAAGGCGACCGAGAATCCCGACCGGCCCTTCACTGTGGTCTTGGGCGGCTCCAAGGTCTCTGACAAGCTGGGCGTCATCGAGAACCTGCTCAGCAAGGCCGACCGTCTGGTCATCGGTGGCGGCATGGTCTTCACCTTCCTCAAGGCTGAGGGTTATGAGGTGGGCTCCTCCCTGCTGGAAGAGGATCAGGTCGACACTGTCAAGGGCTACATTGCCACTGCACGCGAGAAAGGCGTGGAGCTCGCCCTGCCCACCGACATCGTGGTGGCTGACGAGTTCAAGGCGGATTCACCCCACCAGGTGGTTCCCGCCGATGGCATCCCTGCAGACAAGATGGGTCTGGACATCGGCCCTGACTCCCAGAAGCTCTTCCATGACAAGATCGTGGACTCCAAGACCGTGGTCTGGAATGGACCCATGGGCGTCTTCGAGTTCCCGGCATTCGCCGATGGCACCCGGGCTGTGGCCCAGGGCCTGGTCGATGCCACTAAGGCTGGAGCCTTCACCATCGTCGGTGGCGGCGACTCTGCCTCGGCCGTGCGCAACCTCGGCTTCCCTGAGGACGGCTTCTCGCACATTTCCACCGGTGGCGGTGCCTCGCTGGAGTTCCTTGAGGGCAAGGAGCTTCCGGGTCTGAAGGTGCTGGAGTAAAATCGGCAGACAGGCGGGCAATGCCGGGTCACCGGGTTTCGCATCCGGCGGCCCGGCATTGCTGTTGGTACGCGGATGGAAAGGTCTGGTATGGCACGCATTCCCCTGGTGGCCGGCAATTGGAAGATGAATTTCGACCACCTGGAAGCCACCTATTTCGTGCAGAAGCTGGCCTGGCTCCTGCGCGACGCCCACTTCGACCGCAGGCGTTGCCAGGTGGCGCTGATGCCCGCCTTCACTGCCCTGCGCTCCGTCCAGGTGCTGGTGGAGGCCGACAACCTGCCCATCGAGTATGGGGCGCAGGCCGTCTCCGTCACCGCCCAGGGAGCCTTCACCGGGGATGTGTCCGCTGACATGCTGGCCCAGCTGGGCTGCAGCTACGTCATTGTGGGCCACTCCGAGCGACGCAAGTACCATCCCGAGGACGACGCCAACATCGTCGACCAGGTCCGTGCCGTCCTGGCTGCGGGCATGAAGCCCATCCTCTGCGTGGGGGAGAGCTACGAGGAGCGCCGCCAGGGCATCCAACTGGACTTCGCCGTGGGCCAGGTCAACGACGTCACCCGGGACCTGGCCAAGGAGGACATGGAAAACCTGATTGTGGCCTACGAACCGGTCTGGGCCATCGGCACCGGCATGGTGGCCACCCCGGACACCGCCCAACAGGCCGCCCGGGCCATCCGCGACCACATCTCAGGCAAGTTCGGAGAGCCTGCCGGCCAGGCCGTGCGCATCCTCTACGGCGGCTCGGTCACCTCCAAGAATGCCTCCCAGATGATCACCCAGCCGGACGTGGACGGCTTTCTGGTGGGCGGCGCCTCCCTGGACGTGGAGGAGTTCGCGCGGATCGTGCGACTGGCTGCCAAGGGTTGATGCGTTTTTCCCCGGGTATCTGTATACTTGTTCCCAGTTCCTTACATGGAGGTATGTGCCATGACCATTGTCAAGATTGTGCTCGAAGTCGTTGTGATCCTCGCCAGCATACTGCTGACCATGCTGATTCTGCTGCACAAGGGCAAGGGCGGCGGCCTGTCCGATATGTTCGGCGGCGGAATCGGCTCCAACGCCGGCACCTCAGGTGCAGCTGAGAAGAACCTGAACCGGCTGACCATCATCGTGGCCCTAATCTGGGTGGCCATCATCATCGCCTTGGATCTCATTACCAAGTACAAGCTGGCCTGATTCCATCAGACAATACCTAAAATATTTGACCCCGGCATTGACCGGGGGTTTTGCATATCTGGACGACTTTAGTGCGGGCTTCTAGTCCTTGACTATTACCACAATATGTCATTCACAATGCACCGATAATCCAACGATTCAGCCGCCTGACGGATAGAGTAGAGAATGGTGTGCCCGACGAGCAGCGCATCACACAATGTCGTGCAAGCTAAGCAAGCGAAAGGAAGTGCTCATGGCTGAGCAAGCTGCACCGAGCCTGGAGGGCTGGTTCTGCCTCCACCTCTTCTGGAAGATTGATTGGGCCAAGTGGCGCAGAGCGCCGCAGGACGAACGCCGGGAATGCTTGGATCAGTTCAAGGCCCTTGCCGCACAGCTGGACGCGGTCCAGTCCCAGGGCAAGGGAAGCCACTACTGGTGTCAAGTCAATGGGCAAAAGGCCGACCTGGGCCTGATGGTCCTCAGGGAGACCCTGGAACAGTTGCAGGAGGTCGAAACCTCCCTGGAGAAGCTGCGCTTCTCCGATTATCTGGAGCCGACCATCTCCTATGTGTCGGTCACCGAGGTGGGCCTCTACTCGGGCAAGCCGACCACTGACCGCGGTTGGTCCTACGTCGACGCCAGCCTGCATCCCAAGACGCCCAACAAGCCCTACATTTGCTTCTACCCCATGTCGAAGACCCGCGTCCCCGGCGCCAACTGGTACACGCTGCCCTACGACCAGCGCAAGGCCTATATGCACGACCACGGCAAGATCGGCCGTTCCTACGCCGGGAAGGTCTCCATCATCCTGACAGGTTCCATTGGTCTGGACGACTACGAGTGGGGCGTTACCTTGTTCGCCGACGACCCCATCGAGTTCAAGAAGATCGTCACCGAGATGCGCTACATCGAAGCCAGCTCCATCTATGGCGAATTCCCCTACTTCCTGGTAGGCACCCAGACCGATCCTGAGCGCATTGACAGGCTGCTCACGGACCAGATGGGACAGTAGCACATGACGACAAGAGAGGGAAGATCAATCCTCGCCACGCCCTTATGGTTCTTCATGGTCATCGTTTTCATCACCCAGCTGGATGGGGGAGCGGTGCCGACCATGATGCCGTCCATCACACGGACCTTCGGCCTGACCACCATCGGCTCCTCCTGGGTGGTTGGCCTGTACACCCTGGGCCTGGTGGTGGGCACTCCCATCACATCCAACCTCTCCGATGCCCACGGGACCAGGAAGGTCTTCCTCTGGGAGCTGGCCTTCTGGTTCCTTGGATGTCTGATGACTGCGGTCTCGCCCAACTATGCAGTCATGCTGCTGGGCCGGTTCATCCAGTCTCTGGGAGACAGCGGCATCATGGTCCTGTCCATGAACGTCCTTCTGCAGCGCGCCCGGAGGAACAGCCAAGGCAGGAAGGTTTCCACGGTGGGCATCATCGCCGGCCTTTCCGCCATGGTCAGCCCGGTCCTTTCGGGCATGCTCCTGGGCATCACCCACGGATGGCGTGCCTACTACTTCATGATGCTGCCCTTTTTAGCCATTTTGTTCATACTGGCCTGGTTCATGATGGGCGATTCCCAGACCGACCGCGCCTGGAAGACCGACTACCTGGGCCTGGGCTCCTTCAGCGTAGCTCTGGCCCTGCTGATGGTAGCAATCACCTTCCTCCAGTACGGAACCACCTACCTGCTCCTGATCATCGGATGCCTCCTGGTCGCAGTGATGGCCGGCGCGGTATTCCTGTTGCATGAGCGTAATCTGGGCGGCTCAAGCGAGACCATGCCCTTCCTGCCCATCCGCCTGCTGAAGCTGCCCTCCTATGGGCTCACCCTGCTGCTGGGAATGCTGGGAGGCATGTTCTTCTCCCTCTTCGTATACATTCCAACCTATGTCCATTCAGTCTTCGGGCTCCCGGTCCGTTCGGCCGGCATGGTCATGGTTGGCGTCGGGCTCGGTTCTGTGGTCGGGTCCTGGCTGGGCGGGCTGCTGGTCGACAAGTTCGGCTACCGGACCACGCTTGTCTTCTCATCGTCTTTGATAGGCCTGATGGCCCTGATGATCACTCTGACCCTGCACAATCTGCAGCTCTTCATGCTGCTGTCTTTCCTGATGGGGGTCGGCATGGGCTCGATGATGTCCTCGCCGCTCCAGGTGATCGCCGGAAGGCTGGCCGGGCCCGAAAACCGTATGCAGGCCATAGGCGGGCTGTCCGCTTGTAAGAAAATCGGCACCACCATCGCCCCCCTGCTCTTCGCCTCGGCCATTGAACTGGGCAAGGTGGGCGGACAGGCTAGACTGGCCTCTTACAGGAACATGTTCCTGGTGGTCATCGTCATAGCCCTGGTCAATATCGGCCTGACATACTGCATTTCATTTTCACAGAAAGAAGTTGCTGATGACTGAACCTACAGCTGTCCTCCTCATGGCGTACGGCACCCCCTACCAGGAGTCCGACATAAAGGGGTACTACACCAACATCCGCCACGGGCAGGAGCCGCGCAAGCCGCTCATGGACCAGCTGGTCGGCCGCTACAAGGCCATCGGTCTGCCCTCGCCCCTGGCCAGGATCACCAGAGCCCAGCGCGACGGTCTTCAGGCTGCGCTGGACAAGGCCCATCCCGGCGCCTACAAGGTCTACGAAGGTTTGAAATACATCGCACCCTTCATCAAGGATGCAGTCGACCAGATTGCCGCCGAAGGCATCACCAGGGTGATTGGCCTGCCGCTGGCCCCTCAGTATTCCTCCTATTCGAGCGAGGACTACCACAACCGTGCCAGCAGGGCCATCGAGTCCCATCCGGGCATGGGATACCTGCCGGTGCGGTCCTGGTGGAACCACCAGGCACTGATCCGCTTCTGGAGCGATCAGCTGGTGGCCATGAAGGATCTGACCGACCGGCCGGACACCAAGGTGATCTTCAGCGCCCACTCACTGCCCCTGCGCATCATCCAAGGAGGGGACCCCTACAAGGATGAGGTCATCGGCCTATCCAATGCCGTGGCTCAGGCCGCCGACCTCAATGAGGACCAGTACGTGCTGGCCTGGCAATCGGCAGGCCGCACCCAAGAGCCTTGGATCGGCCCTGATTTCGTCAATGTGGCCAAGGATCTGATTACCAAGAGCGGCATGAAGACCATCGTCTCCGCCTCCATCGGCTTCATCGCCGACAACCTGGAAATCTGTTATGACGTGGACATTGAGCTGACCAGGGCCATTGAATCAGCTGGCGGCACCCTGACCAGGTTGAACTTGCCCAACGACAGCCCCGCCCTGATTGCCGCCCTGCAGCAGGTGGTCGAAGAGACCGAGACAGAGTAGTCGTATAAGAGTAGTCGCATATCTACTTGGATTTTTGTTGAGATATCGATTGTGCCCCGCAGGTTTGAACCTGCGGGGCACAATCGATAATCGCTCGCGACGGCTGTCAGTCAGGCGCTCAGCCGTTGACGCGATCGATGCCCTTCTGTACGTCGGAGAGGACCGAATCCCAGGAGTCGATGAAGGCGGCGACGCCATCGGCCTCCAGCTTGTCGGTCACGTCCTTGATGCTGATGCCCAGGTCGGCCAGCTTCTGCATCACCTGGTGGCTCTCCTGGTAGGTGCCTTTGACCGAGGGAGCGCCATTGCCGTGATCAGCCAGAGCATTCAGGGTCTTCTCTGGCATGGTGTTGACCACGTCAGGGGCCACGAGCTCGTCCACATACTTGCAGTCGGAGTAGGCGGCGTTCTTAGTGCCGGTGGAGGCCCAGAGCGGACGCTGACGCTTGGCTCCCTTGGCTTCCAGGCCAGCCCAGCGAGGATCGTTGTCAAAAGCCCTCTCGAAGAGCTCATAAGCCAGGCGGGCATTGGCCACAGCGGCCTTGCCCTCCAGGGACTTGGCCTCGTCAGATCCGTTGGCCTCCAACAGTTTGTCAACCGCAGTATCCACGCGGGAGACGAAGAAGGAGGCCACCGAGCCCATGTGCTTCAGGTCATGGCCGTTCTTGTCAGCCTGGACCATGCCCTCTATGAAGGCATCAATGACCTGCTTGTAGCGCTCCAGGGAGAAGATCAGGGTCACGTTGACTGAGATGCCCTTGGCCAGGGTGGCGGTGATGGCGGGTAGGCCCTCTAGGGTAGCGGGAATCTTGATCATGGCGTTGGGCCGGTCGACCTTGTTCCAGAGCTCTTCGGCCTGCTTCTCGGTCTCTTCTGTGTTGTGGGCCAGACGAGGATCGACCTCGATAGAGACGCGTCCATCCACGTAATCGGTCTTCTCAGCAACCTCGCGGAAGATGTCGGTGGCGTTACGCACGTCGGTTGTGGTTAGCTCGCGGACGGCCTCCTCAACGGGTATGCGACCCAGTTGCTTGAGCTGTTCGTCATAGGGGCCCACCTGGCTCAAGGCCTTCTGGAAAATCGAGGGGTTGGTGGTCACGCCCACCACATTGCGCTCGGCGATCAGCTGCTGCAGATTGCCCGACTCGATGCGTGTGCGGCTCAGGTCGTCCAGCCAGATCGAGACACCTGAATCGCTGGTGCGCTGGGTGTTTGCATTTTCTGCCATCTTGTCACTCCTTATTTGGGTTCCCGATGGAATCACATTCACTATGCTCTACCGGGAAGTCTATTGCTGTATTCCCCCAGGCCCGCGTTTCGGACGTGTTTTGCAGGGGAGGGGGCCGGCATCGCGGACGGCCCCCGATTAATCACGATGCCGGGTTCAGCGTGCCCGACGGACTTCCTCCAGGGATGCCTGTGCTGCTTCGACCACATGATCGGCGGTGATGCCCAGGTCGCGCATGTTCTCGTCGCCGCTGCCCTGCAGACCGAACTGCTCTATGGAGACGGGCTTGCCATAGCTGCCCAGGTACTTGTACCAGGGCGTGGCCAGGCCAGCTTCAACCGAGACGCGGGCCTTGACGGAGACGGGCAGAACAGCTTCCTTGTACTCGTCGTCCTGCTCCTCGAACCACTCAAGCGAGGGCACGGAAATGACACGGGCCTTGACGTCCTGCTCAGCCAGGGTCTTGGAGGCAGCTACAGCGAGCTGCACCTCGGAGCCGGTGGCCATGATCAGTACATCCGGCTGGCCCTCGGTGTCGACCAGCACATAGGCGCCCTTGCGAACGCCTTCACGGGCCTTGGCCTTGGTCTCTTTCAAGGTGGGCACGCCCTGCCTGGTGAGAATCATGGCTGTGGGGTGGGTGTTGCCCTTCTCGAAGAAGGCGCGATAAGCTTCAGCGGTCTCATACTGGTCGGCCGGGCGCACAACCTCCATCTGAGGGATGGCACGCATGACGGTCAGGTGCTCGATGGGCTGGTGGGTGGGGCCATCCTCGCCCAGGGCCACGGAGTCGTGGGTCCACACATACAAGTTGGGGATGTCCATCAGAGCCGCCAGACGCACCGAGGGGCGCTCATAGTCGCTGAACTGGAAGAAGGTCCCGTTGTAGGGCCTGGTGTCCGAACCCAACAGGATGCCGTTGGTGATGGCGCCCATGGCGAACTCGCGCACGCCAAAGTGCAGCTGGCGGCCGTACTTGCTGGCCTTGGGCCACTGAACGGTTTCGTCGGCCTCGGGAGCGAAGGAGACAGCACCGTTGATGTTGGTGTTGTTGGAGCCGCCCAGATCAGCGGATCCCCCCCAGAGCTCGGGCATGATGGGGGCCAGGGCGTTGATGACTGCGCCGGAAGCCTTGCGGGTGGCCACCTTGGAGCCGGGCTCGAAGCCAGCCTCCAGGTCGTCCAGGGCCTTGTCGAAGCCCTCGGGCAGCTTGCCGGCATGGATGCGGTCGTAGAGAGCAGCCTTGTCGGGGTTGGCCTTGCGCCAAGCCTGGAACTTCTCGTCCCAGTCCTTGTGGGCGGCCAGGCCGCGCTGAGCGACCTCGCGTGCGTGAGCCAGGGCCTCCTCGTCGATCTGGAAGCTCTGCTCAGGGTCGTAACCAAGGGTTTTCTTCAGGGCGGCGACAGCCTCGGGGCCCAGGGCAGAGCCGTGGGCTGAAGGATCGTTGGTCTTACCGGGGGTCGGCCAGGCCATCAGGGTGTCCACCTTGATGAACTTGGGCCGGTCGGTGACCTGCTCGGCCTTCTCCAGGACGGCAGCCAGGCCTTCGACGTCCTCCTTGTAGGAGCCGTCGGGCTGGATGAAGCTGAACTCGTCTGTGTACCAGCCGTAGGCCTGGTAGCGCTTGAGGATGTCCTCGCCCAGGGAGATGCGGGTGTCGCCCTCGATCTGGATGTGGTTGGCATCGAAGATGACAGTCAGGTTGCCTAGGCGCTGGTCGCCGGCCAAGGAGCTGGCCTCGGAGGAGACGCCCTCCTCGACATCGCCCTCGCCGCAGATGACCCAGACCTTATGGTCGAAGGGGGACTGCCCCTCGGGTGCGTCAGGATCCAGCAGACCACGCTCGTAACGCTGACCATAGGCGAAGCCCACAGCCGAGGCCAGACCCTGGCCCAACGGGCCCGTGGTCATCTCGATGCCGGGGGTCAGGCCGTACTCGGGGTGGCCGGGGGTCCGGGTGCCTGCGGTGCGGAAGCGCTTCAGATCGTCCAGGGTCAGTCCGTACCCGGAGAAGTAGAGCTGCACGTACTGGGTCAGCGAGGCGTGGCCGCCGGAAAGAATGAACCGATCACGCCCAACCCAGTCGGGGTCGTTGGGATCGTGACGGATGAAGTGCTGGTAGAGCGCGTAGGCGATGGGCGCCAGCGAAATAGGGGAGCCAGGGTGGCCGCTTCCGGCCTTCTCGACCGCGTCGGCCGAGAGGACCTTGGCCATCTTGACAGCCCGCTCATCGAGTTCGGACCATGTGAAATCTGCCATATGGTGCTGCTTTCCTTCCAATCTAGAGGTCTCCATGTTCGACTTGTGTCGAAAATGTTCGGTTACCTTCACAATGCGTTTCCATCGTATCGGTTTGAGACGACACAATTCGGCTCTTCGCGCGACGTTTTGGCACTCTCTTGGCCCGAGTGCTAATAATGAAACCATGACGGGAGAAGCGACATTGCCTAATACCAGACGCATGCTGGTGCTGCGGGCGGTTGTCGAGGACTACATTCGTTCTCGTGAGCCGGTGGGGTCGGGTTCGCTCACCAGAAGTCATCAGCTTGGAGTCAGCTCCGCAACCGTGCGCAACGACATGGCGGCCCTGGAGAGCGAGGGCTACCTGGTTCAGCCCCACACCTCCGCCGGCCGCATCCCCACCCAGAAGGGCTACCGTTACTTCGTCGACAGGTTGGCCACCATCGTGCCCCTGTCCTCCGCCCAGCGCCGGGGCATCAACGCTTTCCTGTCCGGGTCGGTCAACCTGGAGGACACCCTGCAGCACGCCGCCCAGCTTCTGGCTCAGATCACCGGGCAGATCGCCGTGGTGGCCTCGCCCTCCCTGGCCAGCTCAAACCTGCGCCGGGCCGAGCTTATAGGACTGAGCCGGGGGACCGTACTTATGGTGGTAATCACCGATACCGGCCGGGTGGTCCAGCGCACCCTGCACGGGCCCCTGCAGGAGGACCCGAACGCCTTGGCGGGCCTGTCCGACCAGATCAACCGGCAGTGCCAGGACCTGCCCCTGGACCGTGCAGCCGACCGCTGCCGCATACTGGCCGACTCCCTTACCGAGGGCCGCGACAAGTCCACGCTGCGCCTGGTGGCCGCGGTCTTCGACGAGATGGCCACCCGAGAGCAGACCAGTGGCCTCTACATGGCCGGCACCTCCCAGCTGACCCACAGCCAGGCCGTCTCCTTGGGGGACTTGGGCTCGCTGCTGGACGCCTTGGAGGAGCAGGTGGTGCTCATGCGGCTCATGCGGGCCCAGAGCGAGCTTTCGCGCGAGAGCAACGGGGTCAGCGTGGCAATCGGCACCGAGACCCGGACTCCCGAGCTAGTCCACGCCTCAGTAGTCACTAGTGGATACGGTCATGCCAGGTCCAGGCAGACCGACGGCTCGGAAGCCGACGAGCCAGTGGCCTTCGTAGGCTCCATCGGCCCGACCCATATGGACTATCCGGCTACCATGAGCGCGGTTCGTGCCGTGGCCTCGTATTTGACCGGTTTCCTGGCCGGCGACGGGGAGCCATGACCGTTAAGGCAGCGGCATAAGTCATAGGTATCGTGGGCCCATGCAACTATGGGTCGAGAGGGCATCAAACGAAAAGGATGATCGGTGGCAGATTACTACGAGGTTTTGGGAGTCGAGCGCGGCGCGAGCGATCAGGACATCAAGCGTGCCTATCGCAAAATGAGCCGCAAGTACCACCCGGACATCGCCGGGCCTGAATACGAGGACAAGTTCAAGGAGGTCAACAGCGCCTACGAGGTGCTCTCGGATCCTGAGAAGCGGCGCATGTACGACGCGGGCGTGGACCCCAATGACCCCCAGGCCTCCCAGGGAGCCGGCCCCTTTGACATGGGCGACGTCTTCAACCAGTTCTTCGGCGGCGGCTTCGGGGGCACGACCCAGGGGCCCATTCCGCGCACCCAACCCGGTCGGGATGCCCTGGCCCAGGTCTCTGTGGACATGAAGACCGCCATCTTCGGCGGCGTTGTACGCACCCCCATCAGCACCTATGGCCTCTGTCAGGAGTGCGGCGGATCGGGGGCCCAGAAGGGGACCTCCCCGGTGACCTGCCCTGTATGCCATGGCAAGGGCTATGCCCAGAAGGTGGTGCGGACCCTGCTGGGGCAGATGATGAGCCAGGCTCCCTGCGAGCGGTGTGAGGGCCACGGCACCGTCATCGAGCACCCCTGCCCGGTCTGCAACGGCCACGGCCGTGTACGCACCCGCCGCGAGGTGGGCGTCAACGTGCCAGCAGGCGTGGCTGACGGCTCACGCCTGCGGTTGGCCTCCCAAGGCGAGGTGGGCGAAGGCGGCGGAGCGGCCGGCGACCTGTACGTGGACATCGCCATTAAGCCCGACAAACACTACACTCGCAGTGGCCAGGACCTGCACTGCTGGATCGCCGTGCCCATGACCTGGGCCGTGCTGGGCCACCAGGTGGACCTGGAGACATTCGACGGCCAGCGCCAGGTGGAGATCCCCGTCGGCTGCCAGCCCGACCAGGAGATCACCATCAAGGGCCTGGGTGTCACCAGACTGGGCAACCGGGAGGAGCGCGGCGACATCATTGTCCACGTGCTGGTCCAGATCCCCACCAAGCTGGACGACAATCAGCGCCGCCTGATTGAGGACTTCGCCGACAGCCACGACTCCGAAGCCAAGCAGGTCCCGCAGAGCGCCAAGCCTGCCGGAGCCGGAGGCCGCAAGGGAATCTTCGGCAAGCTCAAGGACATCTTCAGCTGATTCATCCCAGCAGCGACCGGCACATGGACCGATATTCGCTCACATAGCCGCCGCCGAAGAAGGCGCAGTGCCCGGCGATGGCGTAGAGTTGCCAGAGCGTAGTCCGGTTCTGGTAGCCGGCCACCAAGGGATGCACGCTCTGGTAGCCGTCCAGAATCTGCCCTAGGTAGGGGATGCCGAACAGCTGCAGCATGGCCAGGTCTTCCTCACGATGGCCTCCGTGGGCCGCAGGGTCGATCAGGACAGCCTGCGTCTGCCCGTCTTTCCTGGCCCACATGACGTTGCCGCTCCACAGGTCCCCGTGGACCCTGGCGGGCTTGTCATTGGCGGCGGCACCCAGCAGTTCCGGCAGGGCCTGGATCACTTCTTGGGTCATCTCCATGTCCTCGCGGTTCAGCGCCCGCCGATCCATGGCCATGCCCACCATGGGCTCCAGCCGTCCCTTGGCCCAATAGGTGGCCGGGTCGTCCCAGGCGCCCACGTCCATGGGCAGCGGATCCTGCAGGGGCCCGAAGTAGCAGGTGCCCGTGTAGCCCTCGGGCGCAGAGCCAAAGTGGTCGGCCCCGGCATCATGCATATGGGCCAGCTGGGCGCCAAAGCGGTAGGCCGCGCCAGACGTGGGGGAGGCGGAGGTTACCTCCTCAATGTCCAAATAGTCCGGGCCCCAGTCGTAGACATCCACCACTCGGGGACCGCCCTGCGCCTGAGCCTGGCCCAGCCATTGCAGACCGCGCCCTTCGCACTCGAAGAATCCCGCCGGGGCCCCGCCCCTGGATTTTCTGTAGGTCTTGGCCATGATGATCCACACCCCTAATCGTCGAGTCGTCGATTCCGACAAGATCCATTGTGGGCATTCTGCGAGACATGCCCGGCCCTTGGCTCTTCCTGCCCTGCGCGGTGGCTATGCTTGCCATTGTTGTCCGACATAGCAAGAGGGGTCCATGAATTTCTTCGAAGCCATTCTGTTCGGCCTGGTGCAGGCCCTGACGGAGTATTTTCCCGTCTCATCCAGCGCCCATATCCGCATTGTGGGTGGCCTGCTGGGCCAGGACCCGGGCGCGGCCTTCACAGCCATCATCCAATTCGGCACCGAGCTGGCGGTTCTGCTCTACTTTCGGCATGACATTGTCCGCATATTGACCCACTGGTTCCGTTGCCTGGCTGGCAAGGACGGCTCCTCCTGGCGGGAGCGGATGGGCTCCAAGGACCATGACGCAGCATTGGGCTGGTACATCATCCTGGGAACCCTGCCCATCGTCGTGGCGGGACTGCTCTTCCAGAAGATAATCGAGACCAAGCTGCGTAATCTATGGATTACCGTGGTGGTACTGATCGTCTTTGGCCTGCTGCTGGACTACTTCGACCGCCATGGCCGTCAGACCAAGGAGATCCGGCAGATGAACGCCCGTGACGCCCTGCTCTTCGGCATCGGGCAAATGCTGGCCCTGATCCCCGGCGTATCCCGTTCGGGCGGCACCATGACCTTCGGCCGCGGCTTGGGCTATACCCGCGAGGCCGCAACCCGGGTCAGCTTCCTCATGGCCATTCCCGCCGTCTTCGGCGCCGGAATCCTAGAGACGGTCAAGTCCTTGAAAAACATCAATGCAGATGCTGCTTTCCCCGGCTGGGGGGCCACCATCTGCGCCACCGTGGTCAGCTTTCTGTTGGGCTACATCGTTATCATCGCCTTTTTGAAGATCGTTTCACGCTTCTCCTACCGGGGATTTGTCATCTACCGAATCGGCCTGGCAATCTTCGTGGCCATCATGCTCATGGTCGGCGCCCTGCCTGCCGTGGGCGGCGTTGCAGCCAGCTGACCCCCTGATGAAGAACTTCGTCGAGGATCAGACGATCCCAATGTCGCGTGACAGCATTCTTTCATGTACTGCCCTGGTTTCGCGGCAGTGGAGTCAGCACACAGACCTGCATGCATTGCGCGGCCAACGGGGGATCCCGATTTTTTCTGGGAGATTTGCAACGGTTGTGCCATATAGGTTTGGCCTGTAATAGCTCATGACGGCACTAGTGCTGATGCCCCTCCTCATAGTAAATGGCAAACAAGGCCATGCGGCCATCCAGGGCATGGCAGACTTCAGGGCCTTCAGACATCGACACACGTGATCAGGCTCACATTGAGTTCACATCCTGCCTGAAATCCATAACGAGGACCAGCAATCAGCTTCCGGAATCATTGACTTTCCCGGGATTTTTGGGAATCTGTACTTACTCCACATGCCCGATTCAGGAATATCGGTCATAAAAGGCACCCGCCCCGGACGATCAGCCGGGCAGCAAAAGCAGCTTTTAACCATCATCTTGCGTTAACATGAAAATCCCTCGGCGCTTGGTTACCCCCGTGGATCAGCTGGGCCATGGACGGCGGACCGGGAACCGAAGGGCAAAAGAGAAGGTCTAGTATACGGAACTAGAGGAAGCCGTCTGGCAGGTATAGAAGTAATGGAACATATCACTCCCTCCCAAGCCTTTCGCTTCCCGCAGCACCAACCGGCGGCCGCAAACCGCCCTGTTAGGATGTTGAGGATCAGCCATGCATTTCACAGTTGACAACCTTGAAGAGATTTTTCCCCTTGCAGAATTCATGGCCGATTCCTTCGGCCCCATGGCCGAGATCGCCGTGCATGACATCACTCGCCTCGAGAATACCATAGTGTTTATTCGCAATGGTCAGCTTTCCGGACGCACCCTGGGCGACACCGTGACCAACCAGACCCGCCAACTGGCCATGCGGGCCGAACGCGATGGGGCCGACTTCGTCTCCGACTACCGCGGGCGCCGCCTGAACATGCACGAGTTCCGCGTCTCCTCATACCTGATACACGACAGGCAGCAAACCGTCATCGGCCTGCTCTGCATCAGCATCAACATCACCGAGCTGCAGCAGGCGGCCCATGTGCTGCAGACTCTGACCGAAACCGACTCCGACGATGTGCAGATCTCCACAGAGGCCTCCCGCAGCCACATGACTGAAGAGCCTCAGGAGAACATCCGTAGGATCACCAGGGAGGCGGTCCGCCAGTTCAACATTCCCATGGATAAGCTGACCAAACAGGACAGGCTGAACATCATCAGCGACATCAAGGACCGGGGCATTTTCCTGATCAAGGGCGCGGTAGGAATTGTGGCACCCGAGCTCAGAATATCCATTCCCACTCTCTACCGGTACCTGCAGGCCCTGAAATAGGGACCAAAACAGCTAATAAGTAAAACCCCCGGCGGCAGGAGAGGGGGGTATAATTCTGCGCCGCCGGGGGAGCTTTACAACACGGCCGCCGTGAATTGCACGACAACCGGAACGCGACCCTACACGCGGGCCACGCAAGTATCACATAGGTAGAACAAAGAGTCCACGGTTTCCTCAAGCTGTGGGGGGAATGGCAGATTCAGCCACGGCAACAACTTGCCCTCATAGGCCACGGCTTTTCTGCATGTTATCACCTCGTTAAGGACACATCGGGTTACTCCTGTTTCTGGCGGGTCCCCCGACCTGCAGATAAGAGTAAATTATCACAAAGCCACGGACATGCCAAGCGTTCGGTTCAAAGTCTGACCCTAATACGAATGACGTCCATCGGCCGAACTCGCAGCAGGCAGGAAATAGAGCGCACGATCTGGTTCAAACAGGGGAATATCGGATGTCCGTCGATGGGAGACGCCCAAGACAGGAGGCCAAAGCCTTGCCGCGGCATTGAGAAAACCGGTTTGAACCACCACAAATAAATTATTACCAAAAAGCCCATGACCAGAAGAGCCCGATAGGACAAAAAGCGGATCAAACTTCCCTGCCTGCTAATGGATTTTCAGAGAGAAGACGGAGAAAGACTATGCATCCAGGTGGGCGATGCAGGAATCGAACCTGCGACCCCTTCGGTGTGAACGAAGTGCGCTAGCCGCTGCGCCAATCGCCCGGATTGGGAAAGACCACCGAAGTGATCCTCGTGGGCGATACTGGATTCGAACCAGTGACCCCTTCCGTGTCAGGGAAGTGCGCTACCTCTGCGCCAACCGCCCGGGTCATTCTCGTTTCGAGAGAGAGGTGGGTACGAGAGTCGAACTCGTCTATACGGCTTTGCAGGCCGCTGCCTAACCGCTTGGCTAACCCACCGTATTGGTTAAACTGCTCGAAACCTCGAGCGGGCAACGGGACTCGGACCCGCGGTCTCGACCTTGGCAAGGTCGCGCTTTACCAACTAAGCTATGCCCGCACATTCAACCCTCACCCTAGTAGTGACAGCCGAAGCACGTTGCACTACTGTAGCGTAGACCCCAGCACTTGGCAAAAAGAGCGTGTCGCCGCGTCATAGAGCCACCCTCCGCTGACGGCAAAGCCACGCTATACAAGGCTTCCTACCGGTAGGGTGAGAGATATGAGTGAAGAAGCCAGGCAGCACTGCACCATGGTGGCCGCCTTCGACGGCTGGAACGACGCATGCTCAGCCTCGACCAACGTCATCCGCCACCTGTTGAACGTTTACGAGTCCCACGAGATCGGCAGCATTCCAGGCGACGGGTTCTACGACTACCAGATGTCACGGCCCATGCTCTGCCATGTGCAGGGTAGGCGTCGGATTATCTGGCCCTCCACCAAGATCTACCGAGTGCAGATTGATGACACCCACACCCTCCTGCTGGAGATGGGCCCGGAGCCCAACTACCACTGGAGCGATTTTTGTCGGCGCAGCATCCATTGGGCCGAAGACGATGAGGCGGATGCCATCATCACCCTGGGTGCCATGTTTGCCGACTGCCCCCACACCAGGCCTCTGCCCATTGACGATCTGGCTGGTGACCAGCCGAAGACCGACACCGACGGACACTCCGGCCCAATAGGCATCCCCACTGTTCTGGATGCCCTGGCCACCCAAGACGGCTACAGCACCGAATCCATCTGGGTCTCCGTGCCCCAGTACCTGGGCAGCGACGAGTGCGCCCAGGGCACCCTGCAGCTCCTGCAAAGGCTCTCGGCCATGCTTGGGGTCCACCTTGACGAGGGGGAGCTGCCCCGCAAGGCAGCCGAGTGGAAGGCCCAGGCCGGAATGCTGCTGCGCTGCAATGACGACCTGGCAAACTACGTACACCGTCTGGAGATGGATGTCGACCAGGCCCAGGTAGACGAGCCGGCTGCCGAAGAGCTGGTCCGGGAAGCCGAGGATTATCTGCGCTCCATGGGCAACAAAGGCCCCTCCTTGTCTGAGTGACGACCTAGGCTGTGGCTCGATAACCATGTCCAGCCTGCACCCTGTAACGCGGGCTCCGATAGCAAGGACGGCATTCATGACACAGTCGAGCATCTCCATCATCGTCAAGGGCGAACGAAAGGAGGTGGCGGCGGATCAGACTGGCGTCCAGCTTTTCGCTGACGACAAGGACATCATCGCCGTTGACCTCAACGGGCAGCCACGCGACCTCTGCACACCCCTGCACGAAGGCGACGAGGTCGAGCCCATCACCTTGGAGAGCGACCAGGGACTGGCCATCATGCGGCACTCGGCCACCCACGTCATGGCCCAGGCCGTCCAGGAGATCCGCCCTGACGCCAAGCTGGGCATCGGCCCGGTCATCAAGGATGGCTTCTACTACGACTTCGACGTGGACAAGCCTTTCACCCCCGACGACCTCAAGCAGATCGAACAGCGAATGAAGCGGATCATCAAGTCCTCCCAGAGCTTCCGCAGGCGCGTTGTCACTGAGGAGGAGGCCCGCAAGGAGGAGGCCGACCAGCCCTACAAGCTGGAGCTGATCGGTGCCAAGGAGGCCGAAATCAACAGCGAGGAGGCCACCGAGGTGGCCACCGGCGGCGAGCTGACCATGTATGACAACCTGGACCGTGAGGGCAACACGGTCTGGAAGGACCTCTGCCGAGGCCCCCACCTGCCCAACACCCGCTACATCCGCTGCTTCAAGCTCATGCGCACAGCCGCCGCCTACTGGCGCGGGGACGAGAAGAACCCCATGCTTCAGCGCATATACGGCACCGCCTGGGCCAACAAGGACGACATGAAAGCCTACACCGCCCGTCTGGAGGAGGCCGCCCGCCGCGACCACCGCAAGCTGGGGGCCGAGATGGACCTCTTCTCCTTCCCGGACGAAATCGGCCCCGGCCTGCCAGTCTTCCACCCCAAGGGCGCAGCCGTCATCAACGCCATGGAGGACTACTCCCGGCAAATGCACCGGCGCAACGGATACTCCTTCGTGCAGACCCCGCACATCACCAAGGGCCACCTCTACGAGATCTCGGGCCACCTGCAGTGGTACAAGGACGGCATGTACCCGCCCATGCACCTGGACGAGGAGAAGGACTCCAAGGGCAAGGTCACCCGCCAGGGCTTCGACTACTACCTGAAGCCAATGAACTGCCCCATGCACAACCTGATTTTCAAGTCCCGCCAGCGCTCCTACAAGGAGCTGCCCCTGCGGCTTTTCGAGTTCGGCACCGTATACCGCTACGAGAAGTCCGGGGAGGTCCACGGCCTGACCCGTGTGCGCGGCCTGACCCAGGACGACTCCCACATCTACTGCACCCGGGACCAGATGAAGGGTGAGCTGACCAACCTGCTCCAGTTCGTGCTCAAGGTGCTCAAGGACTTCGGCCTCAACGACTTTTACTTGGAGCTGTCCACCAAGGATCCCAACAAGTTCGTCGGCTCCGACGAGGTCTGGGAGGAGGCGACCAACACCCTGGCCGAGGTGGCCAAGGACTCTGGCCTGGAACTGGTTGACGACCCCGAGGGCGCAGCCTTCTATGGGCCCAAGATCTCCGTCCAGGCCCGCGATGCCATCGGGCGCACCTGGCAGGTCTCCACCATTCAGCTGGACTTCAACCTGCCCGAGCGCTTCCAGCTGGAGTACATCGCCGCCGACGGCTCCCACCAGCGGCCGGTCATGATCCACCGGGCCCTCTTCGGATCCATTGAGCGCTTCTTCGCCATCCTGCTGGAACACTATGCCGGCGCCTTCCCGGCCTGGCTGGCCCCGGTCCAGGTGCAGGCCGTGCCCGTGGCCGACGAGTTCGCCCCCCACCTGGAGCATCTGCTGGACGAGCTGCGCGACGACATGGTCCGCTGCGAGATCGACCGCTCCGACGACCGCTTCGGCAAGAAAATTCGCAACGCGGCCAAGTCCAAGGCCCCCTTCATCCTGATCGCCGGCGAGGAGGATGCCTCCAAGAACGCGGTCTCCTTCCGCTTCCGCGACGGCAGTCAACTCAACGGCGTGCCCGTGGAGCAGGCCCGTGCCTGGATCAACGAGGTCATCAGGGTCCGCGCCCAGATCAACTCGGCGGATGACTTCCGAGCGAACACCTCCTGCAGTCAGGACTGACCAATGTTCGAGCATCTACGGCGCCCCTGGAAGCGCATCATCGCCCCCATCGCCCGCGGCCTGGTTCGTCTGGGCGTGAGCGCCAATGGTGTCACGATCAGCGGAGCCATAGGCACCACCCTGGTCGCCATCGTGACCGGGTTCACCGGCTGGCTCCTGCCCGGGGCCATCGTCCTGGCCATCCTGGTGGCCTTCGACTCCCTGGATGGTTCCGTGGCTGCGCTGACCGGCGGGGGCACCCAGTTCGGAGGCTTCCTGGACTCCACCCTTGACCGGATAGCCGACTGGGCCGTCCTGACCGGGGTCATCATCTACCTGCGCCGCCACGAGCTGGCCTGGGTGGCAGATGGCAGCCACCTGGGTCCAGACATCTGGGCGCAGGTTGGCATGGCTGCAGCGCTCTTCGCCATCATGACCTCCTTCGTCACCTCCTACGCCCGGGCCCGGGCCGAGGCCGAGGGGTTCGAGGCCAAGAATGGCATTGCCACCAGGTCGGATCGGCTGGTCATCATCCTAGTTGGCATGGCCCTGACGGGAGCCGGGCTGCCCCTGGCCGTGCTCAGCTGCTTCCTGGTCCTGCTGGCCCTGTTGGGCATCGTCACCGTCTGGCAGCGGATCAGCCACGTCGCCAAGGACATGAGCCGCAACCCGCAGCCTGCCAACCCCAACCACGAGTGAGCCTATGCTGGACCGACTGCTCATCTTCCTGGCTCAGCACGCGCGTCTGGTGCCCGAGCGGCTGGTGCGCGGCCTCTTCCTGGCAGCAGCCGACCTCTGCTGGCTGTTTCGGATAGGCGGCGTAAGACAGCTGGAGCGCAATCTGGCCCATGTCATGCCAGAGGCCGACCCTCGCAGCCTGCGGCACACCTCGCGCCAGGGCATGCGCTCCTACTTCGTCTACTTCGTCGAGGCCCTGACAGTGGGTGCCCGCACCAAGGAGCAGCTGCTGGCACGCATACACGGTGGAGGCAGCGCCTACCCGGATCCGGCCAAGACCGACATCGGCCTGCGGTCCCTGCCCATCGGCATGGGCCACCAGGGCAACTGGGACTATGCGGGCTTCTGGGCCTGTTCGACAGTCGGTCAGGTCACTACGGTGGCCGAGCGGTTGCGGGACCAGGGAATGCTGGACACCTTTGCAGACATCCGTCGCCGCCTGGGCATGAACATCCTGCTGACCGGCGAGCCGGACATCACCGACCGTCTGACAACCCTGCTGCGGAAGCCGGACCAGGTGGTGCCCCTGCTGGCCGACCGCGATCTGAGCCGCCGAGGCGTCTTCGTCAGAGCCTTCGACTCCTGGATTCGCGTGGCCGCAGGCCCTGCCGTCATAGCCTTGGACGCCCGTCTGCCCCTGTACACCGTCAACATGCACAGGGAGAGGCTGACAGGGGAGCGCCGCCGACAGGCCAAGTCCCCCTATGGCTATGTATGCCAGGTGGACGGGCCAATCGCCATTGAGCCCTACATGGACATGCCCCGGGAGCAGGCGATCAACTCTCTGACGCAGGCCTGGGTGGATCAGTGGGCCCGGGGCATTCGGGAGCATCCCGAGGACTGGCACATGCTTCAGCCGATTTTCCTTGAGGACCTGGATCTTTCCCGGATGCACGACCTACCGGACTTCATACTGGCCCAGGCACCAGGAAACAAGGGGGGTGAAAGGCATGAAGGCACCCAAGCAAAGGCCTGAGCAGGAGCCAGAGCGGGCTGCCATCAAGGCACCTCTGCGAGTGGGGATCATCTCGCCCTACTCCTTCGAGACTCCGGGCGGCGTCCAACTGCATATTCGCGACTTCGCCAGACATCTTATGGACCGTGGCCATCAGGTGCAGGTTCTGGCTCCGGGCCGACGCACCCAGGACATGCCCCTCTGGGTGCAGACCACCGGCTCCTCCTTCTCCATTCCCTACAACGGATCCGTGGCCAACCTGAGCTACTTCGGCGTGGCCGGCCACAAGACCCGGCAGTGGGTCAGACAGGGTCACTTCGACATCGTGCACCTGCACGAGCCCGAGGTGCCCTCCCTGAGTCACAAGCCCCTGCAGCCCGGATTTATTCCCTGCCCCTATGTGGCCACCTTCCATGCAGCCTTCGATTCGCCGCCCCTGGCCCTGAGGCTGACCAGGCGGTACCTGCGGCGATACCTGGCCAGCATCAGCCAGGCCATCTTCGTCAGCCCATCAGCCATGCAGAATGCGCAGAACCTGCTGGAGCCGGGCATACCCAGCCAGATCATCCCCAACGGCATCGAGACCAAAGCCCTGCGCAATGCCCGGCCGCGCCCGGAATGGCAGGGGAGCGAGCGGGAACCCACCATCGGATTCCTGGGACGGATGAAAGAGGAGCGCAAGGGGTTCAGGATTCTGGCCCAGGCGGCACCTGCCATTCTGCAGCGCGTGCCGGGAGCCCGCTTCCTGTGTGCGGGAGACGGTCAGGGGGAGGCACGAAAGATACTCGAGGCCGTCGATCCCGGACTGGCCCAGCACTTCACCTTCCTGGGTCGGATCAGCGACGAGGACAAGGCCTCCTTCTACCACAGCCTGGACCTCTATCTGGCTCCGCAGACCGGGGGAGAAAGCTTTGGCATCGTGCTGGTCGAGGCCATGGCTGCAGGCTGCCCGGTGGTGGCCTCGGACCTGCCTGCATTCAAGGATGTCTCCCAGAATGGCCACAGCGCGCGTCTGTTCGCCAATGGAGACCCCCTGGACTGCGCCCGGGCGGTCCTTGACCTGCTGGACAACCGAACTGCCCGCATGAATCTGGCCTCGTGCGGAATGCGCCGGGCCAGCGACTACGACTGGGAACGGGTCACCGACCAGGTTCTGGATGTCTATGCCCGCGCCCTGGCAGCCCGGCCTGATCATCGCCGTGGCCTGCTGGGCAGACTGGTGGGCCTGAAGGCTGGTTCTCTTTACGATGAAGCCCACCACGGAAGGGCCTGAAAACTCATAAAATTGTCGAAGAGCGGAACTAGAATTCCATTCGTTTACGCATTCGTACCGTCAGGAGACATATGTCAGGGCATTCGAAGTGGGCGACCACCAAGCACAAGAAAGCAGCCATCGACGCCAAGCGTGGCAAGCTCTTCGCCAAGCTGATCAAGAACATCGAGATTGCTGCCCGCACCGGCGGCGGTGACCCCGATGGCAACCCCACGCTCTACGATGCCATCGTCAAGGCCAAGAAGTCCTCCGTGCCCGCAGACAACATCACCAGGGCCGTCAAGCGGGGCTCGGGCGAGGAGGCCGGAGCGACCAACTACGAAACCATCGTCTACGAGGGCTACGCTCCCGCCGGCGTGGGCATCATCATCGAATGCCTGACCGACAACCGCAACCGTGCGGCCGCCGAGGTACGTTCCACCCTTACCAAGGGCGGCGGCTCCCTGGCCCAGAACGGGTCGGTCAGCTTCAACTTCGAGCGCAAGGGCCAGATCATCGTCCCCTCGGAGGGCCTGGACTACGATACTGTCTTCGAGAAGGCCGCCGAGGCTGGTGCCGAGGACGTGCAGGACAACGGCGAGAGCTACACCGTGCTGACTGCCCCCGGCGACATGGTCAACGTCCGTAAGGCCCTGCAGGAGGCGGGCATGGACTATGACTCCGCCGACCTGGTCCTCAACCCCAAGAGCGAGGTCACCCTGGACCTGGACTCAGCTCGCAAGGTCTCCAAGCTGATCGACAACCTGGACGACCTGGACGACGTGCAGGAGATCTACAGCAACTGGACTGCGCCTGACGAGGTCATGGCCCAGTTGGACGACGAGTGACCTTATGATTGTTCTCGGCGTCGACCCGGGGCTCACCCGATGCGGCGTTGGCGTCATTGAAGCCGGTGCATCGCGCCGGCTTTCCTTTGTTCATGTGGATGTCGTGCGCTCAGACCCCGAACAGAGCCAGGATCTGCGGCTGCTGGCCATCTACCAGGGGCTGACGGCCGCCCTGGACCGTTTCAGCCCCGATGTGGTATCTATCGAGCGGGTCTTTGCCCAGTCCAATCACAACACGGTGCTGGGAACCGCACAGGCGGCCGGGCTGGCCATGCTGGGTGCGGCACAGCGAGGGATTCCCGTGGCCCTGCACACACCCACCGAGGCCAAGATGGCCGTGACAGGCAACGGCCAGGCCGACAAAATCCAGGTGCAGCGGATGGTGACACGAATTCTTGGTCTCAACCAGCTGCCCAAACCAGCAGACGCCGCAGATGCTCTGGCCCAGGCCATCTGCCACGCTCTAAGGCCCGCCGGAGCCATTCAGGGCGGGGAGCGCGAAGAGCATCTGACCCAGGCCCAGCGCCAGTGGGCGCAGGCTTCCGCCAAGTATGGCAAGCACCGGGGAGTCCAGCGAGACATGTAAGCTGATTCGAACAGACGTTCGATTCCATCGAGGGGTGATCAAGTGCTGGCAATGCTGACCGGGCGGGTGGCCGCCATCGAAACAGGCTCTGCCGTCATCGATGTTTCGGGTGTGGGTTTCGAGGTGCGCATGCCCCAATCGGATCTGGCCTCCATGCGGGCCGAATCCACGGTCACCGTCTACACCGCCCTGTCCCTGACCCAGGACGCGCTGACCCTCTACGGATTCCTCAGCCGCACCTCCAAATCCCTCTTCGCCCAGCTACAGAAGGTCAGCGGCATCGGACCTCGCGTGGCCCTGTCCATCCTCGCCACCCTGAACTCGGACCAGCTGGCCCAGGCCGTGGCTGACGGCGATGCTGCGGCCCTGTCTCGTGCGCCGGGCCTGGGCAAGAAGGGCGCTCAGAAGATCATCCTCGAACTCTCCGGCAAGCTGGATCTGGATGCCGGCACAGGCAAGCAGGGACCTGCCCAGACCGACGACGGCGCCCACCAGGTGGTTGAGGGACTGATCTCCCTGGGCTGGCTACAGCGTGATGCCGAGCAGGCCGTGGAGCAGACCTGCAACGAGGGCGGCTACACCCTGCCCCTGCAGTCGGCCGACATTCCCAAGGTGCTCAAGCAGGCCCTGACCCGGCTGGACAGGGGGCGCTGACCCATGGCTGATAAGCAGATCTCTACGGGATACATCGACTCCCAGAATGGCGATGCCCAGGAGGAATCCCTGCGGATGGTCTCGGCCCGGCCCATCGAAGGCGAGCCGGTCAGCGACGAGGAGCTGCGGCCGGAAACCCTGGACGGGTTCATCGGCCAGCCCCGGCTCAAGGCCCAGCTGGGGCTCTTCCTGGAGGCTGCCAAAAAGCGGGACGTGGCCCCGGACCACATCCTGCTGGCAGGCCCTCCAGGCCTGGGCAAGACCACCCTGGCCATGATCGTCGCCCACGAGCTGGAGGTGCCCATCCGCGTCACTTCGGGCCCAGCCGTTCAGCATGCCGGCGACCTGGCCTCCATCCTGAGCTCTCTGGAAGCCGGCGAGGTGCTCTTCATCGACGAGATCCACCGCCTGCCCAGGGCCGCCGAGGAGCTGCTCTACATCGCCATGGAGGACTTCCGCGTGGATGTCATGGTGGGCAAAGGCCCCGGAGCATCCTCCATTCCGCTGACCCTGCCCAGGTTCACGGTCATCGGCGCTACCACCCGTGAAGGCATGCTGCCCTCACCCCTGCGGGCCCGTTTCGGATTCACCGCCCACCTGGACTTCTACCCGGAGGAGGAGCTGGAGAAGCTGGTCGAACGGTCGGCCAAGGTCTTGGGCATTGTCCTGCAGGATGATGCCGCCCATCAGCTGGCCCTGCGCTCCCGTGGCACGCCCAGGATCGCCAACCGCCTACTGCGCCGGGTGCGCGACTGGGCCATAGTCCACGATCTTCCCCAGGTCGGCCCCGATGACGTCAAGCAGGCCCTGGCCCTCTACCAGATTGACTCTGAGGGGCTGGACCGCCTGGATTTGGCCGTCCTCAAGGCCATCGTCAACAGTTTCGACGGCGGTCCCGTGGGCCTGAACAATCTGGCCGCCATGGTGGGCGAGGAGGCCGAGACGGTCGAGACGGTCTGTGAGCCCTACCTGGTGCGCGAGGGCTTCCTGGTGCGCACCCCAAAGGGCCGTGTGGCCACAACCAAGGCCTGGGAGCACCTGGGCCGCAAACCGCCCGAGGATGTCATGAAGCTGTTCTAGACTGGGGTCTTTGCAGCAATGCACATCGCCGTTTGATGCCCGCCAAAACAAGGAGTGGAAACAACCATGGGATCCATGCTTTTCATGATCGTCATCATCGCCCTGATGATCGCCATGATGTGGGGAAGCTCCCGCAAGAGCAAGCAACAGCAGGCCGCCGTCCAGGACTTCCGCCAATCCCTGCAGCCCGGTGACGAGGTAGCCACCACCACTGGTCTTCTTGGCAAGGTCGTCTCCGTGGACCTGGAGAAGGAGCAGGTGGTCATCGACTCCGAGGGTTCGCAGTCCCGTTGGCGCATCCAGGCCATCACCAAGCCCCCCATCGTCCCCGCCTATATCCACGACGACGAGGTTGACGAAAACGGCAACCCCCTGCCCGAGAATGCGGATGCCCCAGCCGAGGTCACCGACGCTGAAGACACCGCCGCCGACGATGCTGCCACAGAGAACTCTGCCGCTTCCGAGGACAAGGATGAGGCCGAATCCAAGTCGGATTCCGAACCAGAGCCGGAAGACGAATCAGACAAGGCCGAGACTGAGGATGAGGAAAAGTCCGATGACGCTGACGAATCGGATGCGTCCAAGGATTCCAAGGCTTCGGATTCGACTTCCGCCAAGTCCTGAAGGTCATGCGCGCGCCACACCTTCCGTCAGGCTAACTCCGAACGGAAACGCGGCGCGCGTATGATGGCCCCGGCAACCACTTCCAAGGAGCAAAACAGAAAGAAGATCATGGCTCAATCGGACGATATCAAGGTTGGAGAACTTAAGCAGGTGGGCGATGACGACGCCGCTTATCTGATCTCATTGATCCGTACCATTCCGGACTTTCCCAAGAAGGGGATCCTTTTCAGGGACTTCATCCCGGCCATGTCGGATCCCAGGGGATTAGCCATTATTCTCGACGCCATGAAGCGCACCCTGCCCGTCAAGCCGGAGGACTTCGACCTGGTCGCCGGGCTTGAGGCTCGCGGCTTTCTGATCGGCCCCCAGCTGGCCTGCGATCTGGGTAAGGGCTTCCTGCCCATGCGCAAGGCTGGCAAGCTCCCCGATCCTACCTACAGCCAGGAATACGCACTCGAATACGGCAACGCCCGCATCGAAATCGAGCAGGGCTCCCTGCGCCCTGGCCAGCGAGTCCTGATTGTCGACGACCTGATCGCTACCGGCGGTTCCGCCCAGGCAGCTGCACGTCTGGTGGAGCAGGCCGGAGGCCAGGTGGCCGGTCTCAGCTTCGTCATGGAGCTCAACGGTCTGGACGGTCGCAAGGCCCTGGGCGCCTACCCGGTCACCTGCCTGATGAACATGCCCGCCTGAGCACGATTGGGGGACCATCACCATGGATTTGTACGAATACCAGGCCAGGCAGCTGCTCGCTGAACATGGCATCTCCCAGCCAAGGGCCGTCTATGCCTCAACCGCTGAAGAGGCCGGCCAGGCAGCCGACATCATCGGCTATCCCTGCATGATCAAGGGCCAGGCCACCATCGGCCACAGGGGACAGGCGGGAGCCGTCAAGCGAGCCGAGAATCACGAGCAGGCCGTGGCACTGGCCGAGGCCATCCTGCCCATGAACATCGATGGCCATCCGGTCAGCGGGATCCTGGTCACCGAAGCTCGCAACATCCTGCACGAGTACTACCTGTCCATTTCGGTGGACCGCACCTCCCGGGACTACGATGTCCTGGCCACGGCCAGCGGCGGCACCGAGGTGGAGACCATCGCCCGCGAGCATCCCGAATCGGTTCGGCGCCTGCACATCGGCCCCCTGGAGGATTTCGACAGGCAGGCCGCCCGCACCATGGCCGAGCGCATCGGCTTCTACCATGCCGATCTGGAGCAGGCCGCGCAGATACTTCTGGGCATGTGGCACACCTTCCAGGACAGCGATGCAACCCTGGTCGAGATCAACCCCCTGGCCAAGGTGGGCGACCCGGACGACGAGGCCACCAAGCACCTGGATGCCCTCGATGCCAAGATTTCCCTGGACGGGAACGCAGCCTTCCGGCACGACGGATGGAAGCGGTTCACGGACCCAGCTCAGGTCGACCCCCTGGAAGCCAAGGCCAAGGCTGCGGGCTTGCACTACGTCCATCTGGACGGTCAGGTGGGTGTTATCGGCAACGGCGCAGGACTGGTCATGAGTTCCTTGGATGCGGTGGCCGGGTCAGGACACCGCCAGGGCCTTCCTATCGGACCCGCGAACTTCCTCGACATCGGCGGCGGAGCCTCTCCTGAAGTCATGCGTACCAGCCTGGACGTGGTCCTCTCCGATCCCAAGGTCCGTTCGGTCATGGTCAATGTCTATGGAGGCATCACCTCCTGCCAGCAGGTGGCCCAGGGCATCCTGGCCGCCGTGGATGCCGAGGGTGAGCAGGACCAGAACGACGACCGGCCCATTGTGGTCCGCTTCGACGGCAATGAGGCTGCCGAGGGGCTGGACCTGCTGACCAAGGCCCAACAGCCTCGGCTCAAGGTGGCCCGCACCATGGAGGAGGCGGCAGACCAGGCCGTGGCCCTGGCCGCCCAGGCAGGAAAGGAGACGGGACGATGACCCTCTTCATTGAAGACGGCGCCCCCGTCATGGTCCAGGGCATGACCGGTCACCAGGGCATGGTCCACACGGCCCACATGATGGCGGCAGGCACCAATATCCTGGCCGGAGTCAATGCCCGCAAGGCTGGAATGACGGTCGACTTCGACGGTCCGGACGGCCAGACCCGTCATGTGCCCGTATACGCCGACTGCGCAGCCGCCCGTCAGGCGACCAGAGCCCGCACCTCCGTGGTCTTCGTCCCGCCCAGGTTCGCCAAGGATGCCATGGTCGAGGCCATCGAGGCCGGCATCACCCTGATTGTGGTCATTACCGAGGGCATTCCCGTGGCCGATACCGCATACTGCGTGGCCCTGGCCAGGGAACGCGGTTGCCGCATCGTCGGTCCCAACTGCCCAGGACTGATGACCATGTCCGACCGACCCAACGGCGTTGGCGTAGACCTGGGCATCATCCCGCAGGGCATCGCCGGTCGCGGCCCGCTGGGACTGGTCTCCAAGTCCGGCACACTGACCTATCAGCTCATGGGGGAGTTGTCCTCCATCGGTTTCACCGCCTGCCTGGGCATCGGCGGCGACCCCATTGTGGGCACCACCATGCTGGAGGCCCTGCAAGCCTTCAACCGCGATCCAGAGACCAAGGCCTGCGTCATGATCGGCGAAATCGGCGGCTCGGCTGAACAGGAGGCCGCCCACTGGGCCTCCACCCACATGACCAAGCCCATCGTGGCCTATATCGCCGGCTTCACCGCCCCAGAGGGCAAGCAGATGGGCCACGCCGGGGCCATCATCTCGGGCGGCAAGGGCACAGCCGCCGACAAGAAGGAAGTGCTTGAGTCCGTCGGCATCAAGGTGGGCACCACACCCGGCGAGACGGCCCGGCTAACCCGCGACCTGCTACGGGAGCATGCCATCATATGACCGACAGGGTGAAAGTGTGGCTCCGGGGGGCCCTCGAGGCCTTCCTAGCCATACTTATCTACACTGTCGCCCTAGGCTCCTGCATGGCCCTGCTCCTGCTCATCATTTCCATTGAGGAGGGCGGGCCATCACTGTCCATGGCCACTGTGGCCCTGACAGAAACCATCACCCTGCTCACCCAGGGCTGTGGGTTCACGGCCGGGGCCTTGACCCTGACCATCATCCCCCTGCTGCTGACCGGTCTGCTGATCTGGATGATTCGCTCCCTGGTCAGACGGCTGGGCATGTCCGTCGGTGGTTGCATTGCCGGCCTGGTCGTCTGGGTGCTGTGCAGCCTCATCCTCATGCAGGGCAGCCAGACCGTCCAGGTGGATACCACCCCGGTCATTCTTTTGCGGACCAGCCTGGTCTTCCTATTGGGTTACGGCTGGGCCTGGGTCCGCTCTGAACCGTTCCGCCAGGCTTTCACCAAACGCATCAAAGAATCTTTACCAATTCAGGTCCGCAGGACCATTGGGCTGGGTCTCACGGCCGGATTGATGCTTTTGGCCGCCATGCTGGTCGCCGGCCTGATCGCCTTGATTGTATGGGTCGCCCTCTATCACGGAGACGTGGGCCGCCTGTTCAAACTGACGCGTATGGGCACCGCCTCGGCTGTAACGACCAGTCTGGCCTCCTTGGCCTGGCTACCCAATCTGATCATCTGGACTGCCTCCTGGCTCTTCGGCAGCGGTTTCAACATCGGCGGGCTGGCGACCTTCACCCTCTGGTCCGGACACGCCTCAAGTCTGCCCTCGCTGCCCCTCTTCGGGCTGTTCCCAGAGCCGGTCTCCCGGCAGGAGGTTCGTCTGCTCCTGCTCAACCTGCCTTTGCTGGCCGGAGTGGTTGCGGGCATTCTGCTGTTGACCGGACCATGGGGTGTCAGAATTCACGCCGCTGTGCACCAAGCGGGACTGAAATCCCGAGATACCGCAGTCTGCTTCCTGATGGCAACCTTGGCCATGGCCCTGACCTGGCTGGTCACCCTGCTCGGTCTTGCCCTGCTTTTCCAACTCTCCAACGGGGCCCTGGGCCGCCAGCGACTTGCCGGAGTGGGCGTGCCCATAGCCTCCTCCCTGCGCATGATCGGGACCTCCCTGGGGGTAGGTCTGCTGGGAGTATGGCTGCTGGCACTCGTCATCGCCGCCCTGAACATCATCAAGGACATCCTGATTGACTATCTGCGCCAGGCAGACACCATAAAAAATTCCGCCAAGGCGAAAAACAAGGAAAAACACAACCAATCACGCGGTCAGGGGAGAAAGGAGTCCAAGGCAACCGACCGAGCAGACACACCACGACAGGTTTCGTCCACCCGCAGACCAGGCAAGTAGGTCCGAAGGTGGCGGGGCGCCTCGGCATTCAAGCATAGGAGTAGGAGTTTCCATGGTCACCACGAATCGAACCATCAACCGAGCACTGGTCTCGGTCTACCACAAGCAGGGTCTTGAGGCCATGGCATCGGCCTTCCGCCAGGCAGGCACCGAGGTCGTCTCCACCGGCAGCACCGCAAAGAAGCTGCAGGATCTGGGCGTCCAGGTCACCCCGGTGGAAAAGGTCACCGGTTTTCCGGAGAGTCTTGACGGCCGGGTCAAAACCCTGGATCCGCATATCCACGCCGGGCTGCTGGCCGACATGACCAATCCCGACCATGTCCAGCAACTCAAGGACTTGGGCATAGCCCCCTTCGACCTGGTGGTGGTCAACCTCTACCCCTTCGAACAGACCGTCCTCGAGGGCGCCGATGCTGACCAGTGCCTGGAGCGCATCGACATCGGTGGCCCTGCCATGATCCGGGCCGCCGCCAAGAACCATGCCAGCGTGGCTGTGATCACCGACCCTGATGACTATGCCCTGGCCGCTGACCGCATCGCCTCAGGCACCGGTTTCAGCCTGGCCGAACGCGGACGTCTGGCTGCCGAAGCCTTCGCCTTGACCGCCTCCTATGACGCGGCCATCGCCGAGTGGACAGCACGCACATGGGTTGACGACAAGCAGGACAAGGCCGAGGATCAGAAACCAGCCCAAGCGTTGACCCGCACCTGGCGTCTAGCCAGCCAACTGCGCTACGGAGAGAACCCCCACCAGAAGGCCGCCCTCTACCTGGACCCGCTGGACCGGGACGGTTTCGCCGCCGCAGAGCACCTGGGCGGAGCCAAGGAAATGAGCTACAACAACTACGTGGATGCGGATTCCGCCTGGCGCTCGGTCTGGGACTTCCCCGACCTGCCCGCAGTGGCCGTGGTCAAGCACTCCAACCCCTGCGGTCTGGCCGTGGGGGAGGACATCGCCCAGGCCCACCGCCGCGCCCACGCCTGCGACCCCATGAGCGCCTATGGCGGGGTCATCGCCGCCAACCGCACGGTCACCCTGACCATGGCCCAGCAGATCAAGCCGGTCTTCACCGAGGTGATTGTGGCTCCAAGCTATGAGCCCGAGGCCCTGGACCTGCTGCGAACCAAGAAGAACCTGCGCATCCTGTCTGTGCAACGCCGCCCGCGTCAGCGCCCGATCATCCGTCAAATCGACGGGGGAGCCTTGGTACAGACGCCCGACCTGATCGACGCCCCGGGGGACGATCCCTCCACCTGGCGTCTGGTCTCCGGCAACCCAGCCGACCAGACGACCATGGATGATCTGACCTTCGCCTGGCGGGCCATCCGCTCGGTCAAGTCCAACGCGGTGCTCCTGGCCAACCAGGGAGCCACCGTGGGTATCGGTATGGGCCAGGTCAACAGGGTTGACTCCAGCCACCTGGCAGTCGAGCGGGCCAACACGCTGGATGAGGGCCGTAACCGGGCCAAGGGCTCAGTGGCCGCATCCGATGCCTTCTTCCCCTTCGCGGATGGTCTGGAATATCTGATCCAGGCCGGCATCAGGGCCGTGGTGCAACCGGGTGGCTCCATCCGTGATCCTGAGGTGATCAAGGCCGCCCTGGACGCCGATCTGACCATGTATCTGACCGGGACACGCCACTTCTTCCACTGATGAAACCGGACCCTGCGGTCAAATGTCGCCCTGCGGCAAATTCTTTGACCGCAGGGTCCAATGCGGTGATATGCTGAATGAACTGACCAGCGATGATGCTGACTAGGTACCCATAATTCGAAGGAGATATTGTGACCTATCAGACAGTCAATCCTTTTAACAACCAACTGATCAAGACCTATCCAGATGCCACCGATGAAGACCTGGAGAACGCCCTGGCCCGTGGCCATGACCTCTACAAGACCTGGCGCAAGCAGGAGGGCCCCGGTGACCGTCCCGCACAACTGCGTCAGGTCGCCAAGCTCTTCCGTCAGAACGAGGACACCCTGGCAGCCAACCTGACCCTGGACATGGGCAAGCTGGTGGGCGAGGCCCGCGCCGAGGTGGAGCTGTGCGCAGACATCGCCGACTACTTCGCCGACCACGCGGAGGAGCTGCTGGCTCCCGTCCCCCTGGACAACCCCGCTGGCAAGGCCTACTACGTCAAGCAAGCCACCGGCATCGTGTTCATGGTTGAACCCTGGAACTTCCCCTATTACCAGATCATGCGCGTGTTCGCCCCCAACTTCATTCTGGGCAACCCCATGATCCTCAAACACGCCTCCAACGTGCCGGGTTCGGCTGTGGCCTTCGAACAGACCGTGAAAGAAGCAGGAGCCCCCGAGGGCAGCCTGACCAACCTCTTTGTCAACTATGACCAGGTGGACCGTGCCATCGCCGATCCCCGCGTCTCTGGCGTGGCCCTGACCGGGTCGGAGCGCGGCGGCGCCTCCGTGGCCAAGTCGGCTGGAGCCAACCTGAAGAAGTCCTCCATGGAGCTGGGCGGCAACGACGTCTTCATAGTCCTGGATGACGCTGACTGGGATCTGCTCAAGAAGGTGGCCCCGGGTGCCAGGCTGACGAACGCCGGCCAGGTCTGCACCTCCTCCAAGCGTTTCATCGTCACGGAGAATCGCTACGATGACTTCGTTTCGCT
The DNA here is from genome assembly GCF_026537235.1 of Bifidobacterium sp. B4111. NCBI lineage: Bacteria > Bacillati > Actinomycetota > Actinomycetes > Bifidobacteriales > Bifidobacteriaceae > Bifidobacterium > Bifidobacterium sp. B4111. Next base: position 840,257 of record NZ_JAFNMO010000001.1, read on the forward strand.
CATCGTCGATGCCTTCTCGCACGCGGTTCTGGGCGATCCCAGCAACCCCGAAACCACGCTGGCCCCCATGTGCATGGTCTCCGCACGCGACAACCTGGCCAAGCAGGTCGAAAGCGCTGTGGCCGGTGGAGCCAAGGTCGCCTACGGCAACAAGCCATACGATTCGCCGGGGGCCTTCTTCACCCCGACGGTTCTGACGGACATCGACCGTAACAACCCCGTCTACAACCAGGAGATGTTCGGCCCTGTGGCCTCCATTTACAAGGTGGCCAACGAGGATGAGGCCATTGAACTGGCCAACGACTCCAGCTACGGCCTGGGCGGTGTGGTCTTCTCCTCGGATACCGACCATGCGGATGTCCTGGCCCGTCGCATCGAGACCGGCATGACCTTCATCAACGGCGGATGGGTGACCATGCCTGAACTGCCCTTCGGTGGCGTCAAGAACTCCGGCTACGGCCGCGAGCTCTACAGCCTGGGCTTCGACACCTTCGCCAACGAGCATCTGATCTTCCAGCACAAGAACTGATCGGACTGCTCCGGCTCCTTGTTGAAACAGCGACCGTGCCATCATCGTCCAAGGGCGATGGCGGCACGGTCGCTTTGCGTCAACAGCACTGGTAGGCTCGAACCGACAGAGCATATGCAGAAGGCAGGAGAACATGGCAGACGCGGCTAAGACCGAAAATCCGAACCTCAAGCCCCCGCAACCGCCCAAGACTTCTGGTCGAGGCCACCCCTTCGTCTCGGAGGCTCAGGAGGGTCGTCCTATCTGCGAGGCCATCATCTTTCTCGTGGTGCTTGTCGCCGCGCTCGTGGCCTTCTGCGGATACACATGGGCCGCGACTGGACTGGTGTCCGTCGCGGCCCTGGTTTGCGGCGCCCTGCGCCTGATCCTCAATGAACGCAGCCCCTGGAAGGTGCGGTCGGTGCCCTTCGATGCCTTCATCAGCATCGCCCTGGGCATCGGCCTGCTGGTCACCTACACCAGCATTCAGCTGATGCTGTGACCCCTCTCAGCTTTCAGTAGGCTTGTCTTCGGATTGATCATCACTGTCTTCTGTTTCCGAAGCAGTATGAAGGGGCTCGACCTGCAGATCGGGAATGGTTCCTGCATTAGCGGGGGCAACAGCATCCTTTCCAGCATCAGCATCTTGCTCTGCATCGGAATCGGATAGAGACGATACATCGACGGTCTGAGCAGTGGTGTCCGCAGGGGCGACCGTGTCAGTTGTATCAGCAACAGGGGTTTGAACCGGAGCAGGTGATGCCTGGGCCGATTGATCCTGAACCTGGGCACCAGCAGGAGCAAAGGCTTCAGCCTGAGCATCCGGGCCCAACTGAGCCTGAGCACCGGGGGCAAAAGCATCAGCTTGTGCTTGTGCCTGAGCATCTGCATCCACCTGTGCAACTCGCTGCGCATCAGTGGCAGCGCCCATGGCGCGCATGGCCATGTTGTCGGTGATGATGCTGGTCATGATGATGACCAGGGCCACCAGAGAGGCAGCCAGCAGCGGGCAGATCCAGAAGAGCCAGAGCTGGGAGATCGGGCTGACGGCCATGTGCTTGGACTGGGCGAAGATGGCGATACCGGTGGAGCGAGCCGGGTTCAGTCCCGAGCAGGTGATGGGGTAGGTGACCAGCACGCCGACGCCATAGGCCAGCCCGGTGTAGAGAGCATGATTGCGGCGGGCACGGCCGTCAGAGCGCAGGGTGGTGATGGCCGCAGCCACCACGATCATGCAGCCGATCAGCTCAACCACGATGGCCATGGGCGCCCCGAAGGCGATGTGCTGCTGACCCAGGGTGGCCGCAGCGGGTGAGCCGCCGGAAAAACCGTTGACCGAGAACATGAGCCAGGTCCTGTCTGGCACGGATTTGCTGACCGGCACAAGGGCAACGGCAAGTGCGCCAGCGCCGATAGCGCCGATCACCTGGGCGACGATGTAGATCAGCCCGTCCACCATGCTGATCTGTGAGGTGAACATGGCCGCCACGGTCACGGCGGGGTTGAAGTGTCCGCCGGAGACGCCGCCCAACATGGCCGTCACGACCAGGTAGGTCAGGGCGGTTCCCAGGACCGGCAGCACCACACTGGGCTGGCCCATGACCAGCTGGCCGAAGCTGTAGGACAGGTAGATGACCGCGCAGATCAGGAAGGTGCCCGCCAGCTCGGCGGCGGCACGAATCCAACGAACATCACGAGGCCTGATCCGCCTGCGGACGGGCTTTGCGGCAACCTGCCCGTCGGCCTGTTCGAGGACCGGCTCAGCACTTGCTTCCATAGTCATGTTCCCCACCTTGCAATCCCTTCGACGACAATGAACAACAACAGCTTCCAGCTTAGGGCAAGCCAACAACACTTCCCTAGGCTCCGATATAGTATGATATGACCTTTTGGCGGCTGCGGTCGCCCGGAACGTTAACCGTTACATATCTATCAGGCCACGTTGGGAGAACGATGCCACATCCATACACGCAGGCGATCAGAGCGCGCGAACAGGGGGAGGAAGGCATCCGCCTCCAAAAGGTGCTGGCCCAGGCCGGATTCGGCTCTCGTCGCAAATGCGAGCAGATCATCACCCAAGGCAGGGTCGAGGTCGACGGCGAGCTGGTCACCACCTTGGGCAGCCGGGTGGACCCATCCCACCAGCAGATCCGCGTTGATGGATCGCGCATCCATCTGAACGACAAGCATGTCACCCTTGCCCTGAACAAGCCGCGCAAGGTCCTTTCGACCATGGACGACCCCAAGGGTCGGTTCACTCTGCGCGACATCATCGGGGACCGCTACGAGCGGGTCTTCCACATGGGCAGGCTGGACTATGACTCCGAGGGCCTGATCCTCATGACCGACGACGGTGAGCTGGCCCAGCACGTCATGCACCCGCGTTACGAGGTGGAGAAGACCTATATCGCCACGCTCAGCGGCCACATTGGCGGCAATGTCTGCCGGCGGCTGGTCACCCAGGGCGTGGAGCTGGATGACGGCCTGATCCGCCTGGACCATTGCGCCATCATCGACCACAACCGCGAGCACACCATCGTCAAGGTGGTTCTGCATTCGGGCAAGAACCGGATAGTCCGGCGCATCTTCGGTGCCATCGGCTACCCAGTGACCCGGTTGGTGCGCACCCAGATCGGCCCCATCCGGCTGGGCGAGATTCGTCCTGGCTCCTATCGGGTGCTCTCCGCCGCCGAGATCAAGGCCTTGGATAAGGAGGTCGGACTGTGATCACCGTCGCCATCGATGGCCCTGCGGGAGTGGGCAAGTCCTCCACCTCACGGGCCCTGGCCAAGCATTTCGGCCTGGCCTACCTGGACACGGGCGCCATGTACCGGGCGGTCACCCTATGGTGCATGGACCGCGGGCTGGACCTGGACGCGGACCAGCCCGACCAGGAGGCGATCACCGAGGCCGTGGCCGAATCCATCACCGGTGGCCACCTGGTCATGGGACTCGACCCCGAACATCCCACTGTCAGCCTGGACGGTCGTGACGTGGATGAAGAGATACGCTCTACCAGGGTCTCCGAGCATGTTTCCGTGGTCTCTTCGATTCCGGCCGTGCGCCGGGTTCTGATAGCTGCCCAGCGGGCCATCATGGCCGACCAGGAGCGCGGCGTGGTGGCCGAAGGACGGGACATGACCACCGTGGTGGCCCCGGATGCCCAGGTCCGTGTACTCCTGACAGCCCGTGAGGAGGTCCGCCAGGCCCGCCGCAGCGGCCAGGCCCAGGCTGGATCAGCCGGCGCCGAGGATCTGGCTGCCCGGGATGCCCGGGATTCCAAGGTCACCTCTTTCATGAGCGCAGCCGACGGGGTGACCACCGTGGACAACTCCGATCTGACCTTCGAGCAAACCTTGCAGATCCTGATCGATCTGGTCTCCTCGGCCATGGAGGAGGACTCCTACGACGAGTACGCCCGCAATCTGGACGACTATGAGCTGGATGAAGAAGACCGTGCTCTGCTGGAGGGCGGCTCAGAGAGCCAGGATGACCAAAACCAAGGCCCCAAGGCCGTGGGCGTGCTGGCCGTGGTGGGAAGGCCCAACGTGGGCAAGTCCACCCTGGTCAACAGGATTCTCGGCCGCCGTGCTGCCGTAGTCGAAGACACCCCTGGCGTGACCCGGGATCGTGTCAGCTACGAGGCTGAATGGGCCGGCACCCAATTCAAGCTGGTGGACACCGGCGGCTGGGAAAGCGATGTGGAGGGCATCGAATCCGCCATCGCTTCCCAGGCGCAGGTCGCCGTGTCCCTGGCTGATGCCGTCATTCTGGTCGTGGACGGCCAGGTGGGGCTGACCGCCAGCGACGAGCGGATCGTCACCATGCTGCGGGCTGCCGGCAAGCCGGTCGTCCTGGCCGTCAACAAGCTGGATGACCGTATGGCCGACTACACCGCCTCCGAATTCTGGAAGCTGGGCCTGGGCGAACCCTATGCCATCTCCGCCATGCACGGCCGGGGGATAGGTGATCTGCTGGACGCCGCGCTGGAACAGCTCAGCAAGGCTGAGAAGACCTCGGGATTCCTCACCCCGGAGGGCCTGCGCCGGGTGGCCCTGGTCGGCCGGCCCAACGTGGGCAAGTCCTCCCTGCTCAACCAGCTGGCTCACGAGGAGCGGGCCGTGGTCCACGATGTGGCCGGCACCACCAGAGACCCGGTCGACGAGGTGGTACAGGTGGACGGCGAGGACTGGCTCTTCATCGACACCGCCGGCATCAAGCGTCGCCTGCACAAGATCTCGGGTGCCGAGTACTACTCCAGTCTGCGCACCCAGGCGGCCATCGAACGCTCAGAACTGGCACTCATCCTCTTCGATGCCTCCCAGCCCATCGCCGATCAGGACTTGAAGGTCATGAGCCAGGCCGTGGATGCGGGTCGGGCCATCGTCCTGGTCTTCAACAAGTGGGATCTGCTGGACGACTTCGGCCGACAGCGTCTCGAGCGGCTCTGGCAGACCGAGTTCGACCGGGTCACCTGGGCCGAACGGGTCAACCTGTCTGCCAAGACCGGCTGGCACACCAACCGGCTGGCCAAGGCCATGCGCACTGCTCTGGAATCATGGGACAAGCGCATACCGACCGGCAAGCTCAACTCCTTCCTGGGCAAGGTTCAGGCTGCACACCCGCATCCGTTGCGAGGCGGCAAGCAACCGAGGATCCTCTTCGCCACCCAGGCTTCCACCAGGCCGCCGCGTTTTGTAACCTTCGCCACCGGCTTCCTGGAGCACGGTTACCGCCGCTATCTGGAACGCTGCCTGCGCGAGGAGTTCGGCTTCGAGGGCACTCCCATCCAAATCTCCGTGCATATCCGCGAAAAGAAGAAGCGCAAATGAAGAAGGTCCCTGGCCCAGCTCTTAAGTCGGCCCAGGGACCTTGCCTTCTCGACTAGACGGCCTTGTCTGCAAATCCTTGTAGAAAGAACTGTGTTTCTGGACATTTGTTGTATTTAGGGGACCTCCAAATCCTTCCAAAAGATTCAGATAGTCCCCATTACGTATATGCAGATCTGCTATTTGCAGTCTCCTTCAAACCACTAATTGCATATAAGCACTAGCGGTGGTACACGGGTCCGCCCTGCCCGGCATACTTTCTGCCAGCGTATGAACCATAGGCACATATGAGTACAAGGACGATTGCCAGAGCCGTTCCACAGGTCCAGTAGAGTCTGACTCCGCTATAAGCCAAGGCAGACAGGATCATGACCACGCCCAGAATCATGAAGAGCACCCCGCCAAACTGCTGACAATGGCGCCAAGCCTCGCGGCTGGCGTAGGCACCTGGCACTCGAAAACCGCTGATGCCGTTGGATCTGGTTTTAGGAGCAAGATTGCCGATGACTATGAGAGTCAGACCGGTCAAAAGCATGGCGACCTTATCAATGCCGAAATCCGTCGGCCACCATCCCCAATGAGGATCAGCAACAGCTAATCCGAACAGATCTATAACAGTGAAAATAATCTGCATGCATAGACCACCAAGCAGAAAAACGGTCAAGGTATGTCCCACTTCATCACCACGTTTAATCAAATATGCGCGCAGGACGAGCATGAGGATGGTCCAAATCAGCGCAATGACAAGACAGAAGCAGGGCATCCAAACCAGCTCCTGGGGAGAGCCCCAGCGATCCACCTGGTTCTGTGCGTTCCAATGAAGCGGGACCTTTTCGTTTGGCAGACGATTGACCACTAAGCAGCTTACGCCCAGCATGATCATCCCCGGCAACCACTGAGCCACGACCAAGGTCGGGACGAACCGACCCGCTTTGCCGCCATCAGCCATGAGAATCTCCTTAGGACTCGGAAACCGCCGTCGAACCAGTTTCCTTGCTCACAGTCTGCGGCTCAGACACACTTCTCTTGTCGCTGGCGCTGGTCCGCAGGCGGTAGAGCCACTGAATAGTGTTGTCCAGCACACTCAGATTGAGTTCGTAGATGACCCTGGTGCCCTGCTTGTGGCCGACAATCAGATCTGCTTCTTTCAACTTCCGCAGATGATAGGACAGCTTGGATGGCGTCATTCCCAGTTTTTCGGCCAGGCGTCCCGCCTCCATGCCGCCCTGCTCCAAAAGATCCAGCACACGACGACGCAGGGGATCAGCCAGAGCCGCTGTTGTTTCTTGAATAGCCATAAGTCTCCTTTTTCGATGATTTTCTCTAGTATTTGCATGCTAACATTGTTTCAACCAATATTGTATATCTTCTTCAACTTTTATACGCTTTTCACTCACTGAGCGCAAAATAATTGACAATCGCCCAGATTGATGCCTGTCGTGGCGACATTAAACTGTTGAACATACCTACTTTTCTGAAGCCAAGGCTGATTGGGGAGAACATTGGCTCAAACCCGGTGAGCCAGACCCGATCTGAGGTCATGCTACTATGAATAACTTCGGCGAATAGGAGAATTTGCGGCATGGGCGAAAATGGAATAAAAGTCAACGTTGGTAAGGCCGCCATCTTCGATCTCGACGGCACTCTTCTGGATTCTATGGGAGTCTGGAAGGAAATCGACCAACGATTCTTCGCTCGTCGCAACATCCCCATGCCGGACGATTACGCATCTGTAGTGGCCTCTATGCAGACCGGTGCCATCGCCAGATACACCATCGACCGCTTCCACCTTGACGAGCGCCCAGAAGATCTTGTGGAGGAATGGAACGAGGACGCGCTCCTGCTCTACGCCACAGCTGTACAACCCAAGCCACACGCACTCGATTACCTGCAAGCGCTAAAAGCCAGCGGTGCCGCCCTGGCTGTGGCAACCAGCCTCCCTCCGCGCCTGCGACAGGCTGCTCTGAAGCACGCTGGGATGACCGATTGTTTCGACCAGGTCTGCAGCGTGGATGATGCCAAAAGCATTGGCAAGGAGGAACCGGAAATCTACCTGTTGGCTTCGCGGATGCTGGGCCTACCACCTGACCACTGCACTGTGTTCGAGGATCTTCTGGTCGCCGTCGATTCGGCCAAACGCGCTGGGATGAAAGTCTGGGCCATGTACGACCAGTCTTCGGCCAAGGATTGGGATGCCATTCGCTCTGAGGCCGATGGCGCTATCACTGACTTCGCCCAGGCGCCTACCACTCTCTGACTCGCTCCGCACCGGCTGGAGCCAGCTGTTACCATGAAAAGCGTCAAGTAATTTGGTGGAGGCGTCATGGGCAATTCAGGCAGGATAAATGCCGGTTGCTCAAGGTGGCTGTATTCACGTTTGCTCGCTCGTCTGGGATTGCAGAATTGGTGGCCGGCAGAGACCGACTTCGAAATGATGATCGGAGCGGTGCTGGTCCAGCATACAGCCTGGGGAAACGCGGCCATGTCCATCGAGCAGCTGCGCGAAGCCGATCTGCTCAACCCCTGCAACATGGCCGACGTCGACCTGACAAGGCTGACAAACTTGATCAGATCAAGCGGCTTCATGAAGGCCAAGGCACGCACCTGCAAAGCCCTGGCTCAGTGGCTGCTGGCTCATGGCATCCGCACGGCCGATGTTGAGGACTGCACGGATGAAGGCCTGCGTGACGACCTGCTCACCATTGCCGGGGTTGGACGCGAGACGGCGGATGTCATACGGCTCTATGCCTTCGGCCAGCGCTGCTTCATTTGGGATGCCTATGCACGCCGAATGCTGGACGGTCTGGGTTGGGCCTCCCTGCGGTCATACCAAGAGGGTGAAGAGTACGAGGCGGATTTTATTCGGGTTGATCAATGGCCACTGAACGATCTGCGCGAATATCACGGGCTGATCGTTCAAGCGGGTAAAAACCATCGCAATCCCCAGGCCTATGCCGCCTTCCTTAAGGAACTTGGCAGTCCTAAAAGCTCTTCCAAGTGAGTTGATCCCTTGTGGTTCGGTTCGGCCGAGTCACAAGACATATGACGGTATCCCGATACGCCACCCTTATACGGCATATATGACTGCATCTTATGACCGTATTCCCACGTAACAATCTTGTCCGAACCTCGGTGAATCGCGCACAATAAGGCATCGACTTGACTTCAAGCGGATTGAACTCCGTAGACTATGTTTCATCCGCATACTTGGCAGGCGAATATGCCAGGTAGTGAAGAATGGGGAGCAAGAGCATGAAGGCAGCAAAGTTTGTAAAGCCGGGCCGCATCGAGCTGGAGGAAGCGCCGATGCCGACCATTGAAAAGCCTGGAGTTGCCGTGATTCGGGTCATCCGGGCCTGCGTGTGCGGATCCGACCTATGGTGGTACCGGGGTATTTCCTCAATGCCCTCAGGCAGTCAAGTAGGGCACGAGGCCATCGGCCTGGTCGAAAAGGTGGGCTCGGAGGTCACTCATGTCAAGCCAGGGGACTTCGTCATCGCGCCCTTCACTCATGGCTGCGGGCACTGCGCGGCCTGCAGGGCCGGCTTCGATGGTGACTGCCTTGATCCGGACAGGCGGGGGAGCGGCGGCTACCAGAGCGAGTATCTGCGATTCACCAAGGCGGACTGGGCCTTGGTGCAGATTCCTGGCCAGCCTGAGGACTACAGCGACGACATGCTCGACTCCCTGCTGACCCTCTCCGACGTGATGGCCACGGGTTATCATGCAGCCGCTACAGCCCAGGTCAAAGATGGCGATACGGTCGTGGTCATGGGCGATGGAGCGGTGGGTCTGTGCGGAGTCATAGCAGCCAAGCTGCGTGGGGCCGAACGCATCATCGCCATGAGCCGGCATGAGGACCGCCAGAGGTTGGCGCGTGAATTCGGAGCCACTGACATCGTGGCTGAACGTGGCGACGCTGCTGTGGAGCAGGTCATGGCCCTCACCGACGGAGCAGGAGCCGATGCGGTTCTGGAATGCGTAGGCACCGAACTGTCCACAGATACCGCCGTCAAGGTGGCTCGGCCCGGCGCAGTGGTCGGCCGGGTCGGCGTACCGCAGCAGGCTACCATGGACACCTCTAAGCTGTTCTGGCGCAATGTTGGGCTGCGAGGAGGCACGGCCGCAGTCACCACATATGACAGGCATCTGCTACTTGATCAGGTGCTCAAGGGCAGCATCCAGCCAGGCAAGGTCTTCACCCAGCGCTTTGCTTTGGATCACATCCAGGAGGCCTATGAGGCCATGGACCAGCGCACCGCCATCAAATCCCTGCTGCTTGTTAGCGAATGAGGCTGCAACAGTAATCAGCTGATTCTCGGCGCTGCTGACATTACCGGTGGCGCCGCGTAAGCATGCCCTCCTGATCATGCCTCTTATTTCGAAAAATCAGGGCCGTGTCAGGGATAATTCAGGGTAAATCAGGGTATTTCATCCCTTCTTTCGCTGATATCAATGGAATTGACTGATGACGACAAGGATGACCGTCATGCAGGGTCAAGCGACGAACGAGGGCACATGACATCTGCGAGGCGAATCAGCATTACTGGGCGTAGATGCCTCGGTCTGGAAGGTCGTCGATGATCATCCAAGGGAAAGATGCAACTATGAATAACCCCAGCATAAGCGTGAGCAGAGGACCGACACCAACGATTGAAGCTACGGGGCTGTCCATGGTGGTCTCCCCGCGCCGCGGCGATTCACTGACCATTCTCAATGGCATAGCGTTCACTGCCTATCCGGGGGAGATGACCGGCATCATCGGGCCGTCAGGCAGCGGCAAATCGACGCTGCTGTACTGCCTGGCTGGGCTGGAGAAGGCCACTAGCGGCACTGTGCTTCTGCTGGGCAAGGACATAACCCGTCTGGGGCTGTCGGCCATGACCAAGTTCAGACGCCAGCATCTAGGCTTCGTATTCCAGTCCTACAACCTGATCACCAGCATGACAGTCGAACAGAATCTGGCTCTGCCATTCACTCTTCGCGGATCCCGCTTTCCCAGAAAGACGGCGGATTCCCTCTTGAAGTACTTTGGCTTGATCGATCAGAAAAAGAAAAGCGTCACCCTGCTGTCGGGCGGCGAGCAGCAACGTGTTGCCCTGGCCCGCGTCCTGTTGTCCGACGTAGACGTGGTATTCGCGGACGAGCCGACTGGCGCCCTGGATCAGGAATCCGGAGAAAAGGTCATATCGGTGCTGAAGGAACTTGCCAACCACGAAAAGAAAACCATCGTATTGGTGACACATAACAATGAGGTGGCGGGTCAGTGCGATCGGCTTTTTGCCGTGCGCGATGGCCGAATCAGCCAGTCATTCTCTGCGAAAGCGCCCATGGCATGAGAGGCGCCCTGTCCGAACTCAAAGCAGCGCACATGGTCTGGAGCGCCGTCTTGCTGGCCATGGTCGTATCCCAGACTGTCATCTGCTCCCTCATTGCGGTCGCCGCAATCATTGATCAGGACTATCAGGGCCCGGAGCAGGAACTTGGATCCACATACACTGGTCCCGCCTTAACATTCAGCGTGATCATCACCGTAGCTGTGTTGCTATGGGTCATGAACTCAGCACTGAATCAACGACGGCATCAACTGGCGCTCATGGTTTTACAAGGCGCTCTGCCTAGGCAACTGCTGGCCTGGAATCTGCTGATAGTCATGGGATTATTCATCCTGTCTATTGCAGCCACCTGCCTTTTGCTGCCAGTGATTACGCCCTTGATCTTCGCCATGGTGACAAATCCACTCGATTTGCATTTGACATATGCCAGCAGCCACCTGTTCAATTCGCTGGGCAAAGGCCTCGCTTTCAGCGTTGCGCCCATCTTCATAAGCACCCTGTTGACTATCCGTTCGCTCTCGAAAATACGACCAATGGAAGCCCTCAGACAATCCCAGAACCCGCCAAAGCAGATAGGTGTCTTCCGCTTCCTCCTGGGAATCGTATGCTTGATTGGCGCGGGCTGTATGTTGCTGATTCCAGCTTTTGCACTTGCAACTAACCCTCCTGCCAGTCAGATGAGCAGCAATGCCGCTGCGGATCGGATGACGGTATTTCTCGCCTTCGCCATGGGCGGCATGTTCCTCCTGATATTCTCGCTTGCAGCTTTCGCGCCATACCCCCTGCCCGGCTTCACGGCGATATGGACGCGTATTGTGGCGTTGCGATCCAGAACCTGGAGGCTGGCAGGCCAGCAGGCTGTCGGCAGCATACAGCGCCAGGGAGCGGCGATCATCCCGATGACTGCAGGTCTGTCATTGCTGATGACCGTCAGCGGAGGGTTGAGCACGATGATCACCACCATGCAAGTCACTTTGCCCCCCACACCAGATAGCACTGTTCCGGCGACCGCAGACATGTTTGCAAGTCTCTTGGCGGTCACTGGACCGCCACTGATCATCGCGATAACAGGTGCAATTGAGGCACCTTGATCACTTCCAAAGGCAGAGGGCTTGATCTGGCGCTGACCTACGTATCAGGTGCTGGAATCGGCCAGCTCAGAGTATTGGGCGCACTTGATGGCATCATCACTATGATCACCAGCACACTGTTCTCCCTGGTCACCACCTTGCTTTGCACCTCATCCCTGACCTTCATGCTCTTGCGCTTCATGGGCAAAGCACAGATGAGCGTGCAATGGGGCGCTTGGATCGTAGTGGTGCTCATCGCATCCCTGCTTGGTGCCGCAGCCACAGGAATCCAAGCTCTGACCACCAGATTCGAGAACTCTGTCAGTGTCATATCTCATGCCATAGGCGAGTAATAAAGTCCTGCTGCCTAAGCCCGGTTACATATTTGAGCCACAGCAAACCTGCCGACCTCTGCCATTCCCTCATGCCTCTTGTTAAATAAATTAAGTCGGTATATGCAGCGCTCGGCTTGATGAATTAAATTGGTAGGTGCATCTGTGAGCACTTGATGGCTTCCCACCAATACAGGTAAACACAGGAGTATGCGACGATTTCCTACACACGAGCATTTGCAAGGCCCATATAGGGTACAGTCAATGACATACCGTGACAGGTGACGATGAACCAGTCAAACCTTGTCAACAACAGACAAATGGAGGACCGTCATGGCGCGACCTACTACCAAGGAAGAACTCATCAAGGCGGCTGATGATGGCTTCGACAAACTCGTGGCGCTGCTTGAGCCGCTGACACCTGAAGAACGCAATGGCCGCTTTTCCTTCGATCTGAGCAAGGAGAAGGGGGCCCATTGGGCACGCGACAGGAACATCAAGGATGTGCTCGTCCATCTCTACGAGTGGCATCAGCTGCTGTTGAATTGGGTGGAGGACAACCAGCAGGGCAGGACCCACGACTTTCTTCCTGACGGCTACAACTGGCGTAATTACGGCGAAATGAATGTGAAGCTGCGTGACAAGCATGATGACACCACCTACGATCAGGCCTTGAACCTGTTTATCGAATCCCATAAGAAGGTCATGGCCCTGGCGCAATCGTTCACCAACGAACAGCTATTCACCAAGGGCGCCCTCCCATGGACAGGAAACTCTACCTTGGGCTCTGCCTTCATCTCTTCAACCTCCAGCCATTACGACTGGGCCCTGAAGAAGGTACGGAAGTATTTGAAAGGACGCAAATAAGCGCTAGGACACCTGAAAAGAACCAGCTTCATACACAGACAGTAATGGGTTGCCCTGCGACTTCGCGACTAAATTCACAGTATGGGCGACCCTAAAATCAGCATCCCAGTACATTCGTAATAGTAATGGAGCATAACCACGATAACCGCTTGCATAACAGTATGCAGAACGATATCTAGGATGTAGACAACACAGAGAAGGACATCATCAGTGAAACGATCTCGCATTGATCCAGATGCTGATGATATAAGGCTGATCAAGATGGTGGCTGACGGCGATGAATCGGCCTTTGAAACACTTTACAATAAGTATGCTCATACCGTCCAAGCCTTTATTTCCCTGCGAATATCCGACGATGAAGATGCCAGTGAAGTTTTTACTGACACATGGCTGGGCTGCTGGCGTTCCTCAAAAACCTTCCGCGCAGACAGCAAGGTGCTTACCTGGATACTCAGCATTGCCCGGCGGCAAATCTATATGAAACGTCGCAAACCGAAACCACCTGACCAAATGGTTCAGGTGGAACTTGACTCGATAACCGATGATCAGCTGGGGCCTGTAGAACTGGTCAATAAGGATCTGACGATGGAAATAATACGGCAAAGGATTGATGCACTCCCAGCAGAAATGGCATACACGGTGACGCTGGCCTGGCTCCACGAGTTACCCTACCCGGAAATAGCCTCCCTGCTCGACGTTCCAGTTGGGACTGTGAAATCTCGCATTGCCCGGGCAAGGCAGATCCTGCGCCCGCAGTTGACCGACCTCGCTCCAGTCAAAACCCAAGAAGTGCCGAGCCAGAGATAATTGAAGGCGTGATTATGACAGACCGATATAAGAGCACAAGCCCAGATAGCACAGGCCCAGTCACCGAAGAATACCGGGGTGAAGTTCAAGAGGCGCTTAGGGAAAAAGAGCAGAATGCCCGGCCGGCAGTTCCGGCTTTTACTAGCGTAATGAAGGCCATCCACCAGAAGCCGCCGCTGGCAACGGATCAACCGCTTCCGTTCATGCGCCAAGTACGTTCCTGTGGCCCACTTATTCGGGCCCAATTCCGCCTCATACCGCGATATATCTTACTGGCAGAAATTGCGATAGCAGCGTGCTACGTCTTAATTAGCAACCTTATGCAAGGTGTACGTTACGGCAGTCTCGGTATGCATATCTTTTCAAATATGCTCATGCTCAACATGGCACTGACAATTATCCTGGTCTTTTCCATTAAAGACGATCGTGAATTAATGCTCAGTATGCCCCTAGGACCTCAAGTTGTAGTAGCTACTAGGCTATTGCTGGCTTTTATCTCCAACATTGTCGTCGGGGGAGCAGCCTTGTTGATTGTCACTGTCATCAACCCTGGAATAAGGCCTTTGCCAGTTATTGCCCAAACAATAGCCCCCATAACACTCCTGGCGAATATTGTGGCCCTCTTATGCATATGGCAATGCTCGTGGATTGCACTGCTCCTAGGGGTACTTGCACCGCTATTGAGAACTTTGCAGAACTTGAGGTCATCATTTTTCCTACCGGCATGGGTCAATTCGGTACCCACTACAACCGCAGCCTGGGCAGGGACCATCGTACTGACGGTGGGACTCCTATCTGCTGTTATCCTTACAGCCCCTCTTGCCTGGCATACTCAACTCGCCGGTGGAGATAAAAATTAATATGAACCTTTTCATCCTCTCTCGCTACTAACTAAGCAGACGGAACAAGCAGCGAGCAATGTCTGGCAGCAGCCGAGGCCAAAACCAGATATGGGGAAGGTGGACGAGGTTGGCTTTCGTAGGTATACAGCTCAAGAGGCTTTATAGGCTGGTATTACTGCCGTTCATACTGACTGCAGGCATTCTTTTTGTGGGCTCCTTACTGGAGGGCATTTGGTCACCGGGCCGCATACGGCTGGTTATGATGGCTCTTACTCAGGTGCCAGTAATTGCTACTGGCCTATCTACAGCTTTTGTGCTCAATGGCGACCCAATCGTTGAACTTGCTGAATCAACTCCAACTGGATGGCGGAAAGTTCAAGTGACCAGGCTGCTTATCATTACCGGAGCATTTCTTGCTGCCGCAGGCCTTCTTTTTATCGGCTTGCATATGATGCGACTTTGGCCACGTGACATGGGATGGGTGAGCATCATTACCCCGGTTGGCAGTATATTCATTGTCAGTTGTCTAGTTTTCCTTATAGCCGTACTCACCACGTCTATGCCAACATCATCACTGGCTTCCATAGCTATTTGGCTGTTTTTATGTTTTATATGGGATCCATACATCACAGATCCGGTCCGGCAACGACTCATTCCATTGTTTGTTGCAGCGGCAGGCGCAATCTTCGGATGGAACATGTGCGGTGATACGGAACGCAATGTTCTAAAGGTGGCAGCCCTATGAGGATACTGAGCCTTGTACGCATCACGCTACTGATGTTTTATCGGCGCAAAGCCTTGTGGATAGCCAGCATACCGCTGGCGCTCTTCGCCCTCTTTTTGGCCTATGCTTCTCCTATGTCACCTGGATTCAGCAACCCAGACGGTCTTGTCTTTACCGGACAGGTTCTTGCTATGTTCACCCCGTTGGCATACGCAGCATCTTTTAGCGACCTTATGACTGCCGGCAGGCGAACAGGTATGGACGAACTTGAATCCACCTCCCCCTTGCCGATGGCCGTCATCCGCTCAGCTCATGTCTTGGGAGCCTGGGTCATCTGCATATCATCTTCCCTGCTTTTCCTTGTATTGATCGCGGTCCACCAAGCCATTAACGGCAACGGTAAGGCAATACTTGTGGCCCTGGCAGTAGCATTTGTCATACTCGCGCCATCAATACTGATCGCTATGGGGATATCCGCCCTGCTGGGAGCCCTGTTGCCCACGATCGTAGCCCGAATTCTTGCCGTCCTGGTATGGGCTTGGCTGGCTTTCTATACCCCCCTCTTACCACTTCCAACACTCAATGGTGGCCCGCTGGCAGTCATTGGCGATCCCATTGCACAGGGATGGTTCCATACCGATCCTGTGTACGCACCAGCGAACGGCCCCTTTACCGTCCAATCAGGAGTCATATCCCTGCTCTGGCAGGTGTGTATTATCTTCCTCCTTTTCACTGGTGCAAACATAGCCTCCAACCGCATAAAAGCTCGGATCTGACTTTCATCTGACTTTGAAAGGAATTACCCACATGTTTATCTCTATTGACCATCTGACCAAGGATTTTCGGGGGAGACCGGCCGCTTTAAACGATCTGACCGTCGATCTTCCACAGGGCATGATAGGACTTATTGGTCCAAATGGTGCCGGTAAAACAACCCTCATGCGTATTCTCACCGGAATAATCAAACCGACTAAAGGTAAATTTTTTATTGATGGACAAGACCTGTCTTCGCCGGCCAACAGGCGAAATCTAAAACGGCACCTGGGTTATCTGCCACAGCACATCACCCCCTACGAGAACCTGTCGCCACTTGAATTCCTTGACTATATCGGCATCTTGAAAATGATCGACAATAAACGTGCACGGCAGGAGCAGGCGCATACCCTCCTGGAACAGGTGGGATTGGAAGACGTGATGAACCAACCTATCGGAGGGTTGTCCGGGGGTATGAGGCGCAGGGTTGGCATCGCACAGGCACTTATGGGCGACCCCCAGCTGCTGGTAGTCGACGAACCCACAGCGGGCTTGGATCCCGAAGAGCGCATGCGGTTCCGCACGCTCCTTGCCCAGCTGGGACAGGATCGAACCGTTATCCTCTCCACCCACATACTCGATGATGTTGCACAAACCTGCCCTTGGGTGTGTGTATTACGTTGCGGACGCAACCAGTATGACGGGCCGACAGAGGGGCTGATCCATGAAGCTGCCGGTCACACCTGGGTCACACCTCCCATCGCGGTCCCACCGGAAAATGCCACAATCATCAACGCGGAACCCACCCCACAGGGGACAAGATACCGCATAGTTACCGATACACCGCCCGCAGGCTCTGTAGAAACTGAGCCCAACCTGGAGGACGGATATATGGCTTTGGCCAGCGAGCGCTAGAAACCGTCTCCAAGTATGAAAGAACGCCGATAATTATGAAACGAATCAAGCAGAGCCTCAGAACCCTTTTCCTTCTATGCGCCACAATTATGCTGACGGTGGGGGTTGTCGGCTGCGCTGATGGCATGAAGCACCCTGAGGAGTATTCCACTGATGGAAGCAATAAGGTTGCAGCTACAAGCAACCCGCAAACAATTTCGAAAGAGGATCTGGGTCACACCTGGCCTCTTAAAGTTGATGAGGGCACCGTGTCATGCAAGCTCAGCAAGCAGGGAGACCCCATCCTCCGCTTTACCACCTCAGATGGTGACCAGTACGCACTGAACCAGGTACAAGACAATGAGCATCTCAAAAGTATTGAGATATTAAAATCAGATAAGAGTAAATCAGTAGGAACTCTGATGAGCTTCGCCTTCTCGGTCTGCGACATACCAAAATAAATCAATTTTACAGGGCTTTGCGGTTTGTCCTCTTCTGGTAGCCTACCTGATCTTACCGGGTCCAGAGCAGCCTGCCGGATTATGCATCTACATTCTGTTACAACCGTGCCGTTCAACTGGCTGGCAGCGCAGTTGGAATGCACCTCTTACCACCATGTTCTGCCGGTCATCGAGGCTGAAGCCAATAATTATCTGCTCAAAGACGTAGAGCCTTACGTTTTAACCCACCAGCCGCTCGAGACATTTAATCGTTGCTCTTAGAATCAAATCATGACGGGGGAGAAGGGCTTGATCTTTGCTCATTGACCGTGCGTGTTCAGATAAACTTCGGTCTGCTTTTTATCGACAGCCAAGGCAGCCGTAAGAGTAAGGGCCAGGCCTTCTGGAGTGTGAATCCTAGCTTCAAGCGAGTTCCACGGCTTACGTACTGGAGCTGAAGTGGAGCCAGGACGGAGGCGCTCGCATGTATCTACTATCTTGCCTATCTGTTTTTCCGTGACTGCTACACTCAGGCTTCCTATGGGCTCCATATCCGCATCAGGGCTGCCAGCATTGGGGCCACTCTTGCGGATCAGCACATCCTGAAAGGCCCAGCGCCGCAAGTGAATCATCACGCCTGACATGGTGTATAAATTGATGAAACCCAATCCCTGCGTCCAGAAAACCTCTGATTCTTCTAGATCGTGGCTATACAGGCACATGAACATGGGCATGAGGTAGATGCCTCTATAAGGCTCCGGCGGTTCCGCATCCTTACCTGGCTCCGGCACGGGACTTATGCCTGCATTTGTATAAGCAGAAGCTTTGGTCTGGTCATGGTTGTGCATGGTTACCTCGTTCCTTAATTGAAGGATTTTCAATTGGGTTGTCAAACAGAAAACGTGAGACGTAGATGGAAGGTACTGACTGCGTCACTCCCATTTGGCGGTTGACGGATCTATCCCATTCGCACGCGCTACAGATTCGATTGCGACCAGTATCCATTTCGCCAATCCTGGTTCCAATTGTTCATAGTGGGATCTGAAACGTGGATCAGCCACATACATGCGTCCAAGAATGACGTGCATGGAAGGCGTTACGTGGAACCATGACAAAGCCTGCCGATGCTCGTCAATCAGTTCGAGAACCTTATCTGAGGACGGTGGCAGACCTTTTCGCTTGGCTCCTGCAAGCTCACTTTCCACGTCGTTAAGCCGGGTCATGTCCTTTTTCTGCTCTTGTTCGGGGCAAGCAGCTTTTCGCTCCGCATACTCAAGCCACTGCCTGCTAGTACCCCAGCGTTCGTATGCTTCCGAAAAGTACTGGTCCTCCTGACCGGTCTTCGTGGCGGCTGAATCATTACCCGACTTCCCCTCAGCAAGGGTTATGAGCCGGTCCAAACGATCCGCAGCTTTCCTAAGAAGCTGGATTTTCTCCTCAATCCGCAAACGCTGACCTCGCAACTCATCCAAGGCCAGCGGTGCCTTGCACTTGAGCAATGCCTTGATTTGTCGGGCATTGAAGCCCATCTCCCTGTATGTCACAATTCGCTCCAGCTGTGCGACGTCATCCTGCAGATAATGCCGGTAATTCGACTGGTCGCGGAGGGGTGAGATCAGTCCTTCCTCCTCCCAGTGGCGCAACATTCTCCGACTGACCCCGGTAAGCTCAGACATCTGACCGATGCTCAAGCCGCTCCTGCTGCCCTCGCCACTGAATTCGCTCTCCCGTGTCATGCCTTGACCCTAAACCCTGCCATCATGTCAAGGTCAAATCAATTGTTTCCTGAGGATGAGGGTGAGGGAGTGCATGCACACACCGGCCTCAAGCATCCCAATAACAGGTTCTTGAGGAGGACGCTTTTGGCCCTGCTTGTTTGCGGAGTATTCCCTGAACATGAAGACGACTAAATCCAGCGAGACACCTTTCCCGTGGATGTAAATCAGCCTCGTCAGCAGCGACTTGTCCCCTGTGGGGGACAGTTTCTTTTCCCGCGTTGAAGGATTGTGCCCGCCGAACTTGCATAGGAATCAATTGAATTCCTATCGGAGGGGGAGGCGCAATGGCATATACGGACGGAAGCAATCACCCACAGCTGGCTGTGGCCACACAGGGATTGGTCAAGGCCTATGGCGGATTTAAAGCCGTGGATGGGCTGAATCTACGGGTGCCGGCTGGCGAGGTCTATGGACTGCTGGGACCAAACGGAGCCGGAAAATCGACCACCATGAAGCTCCTTCTGGGATTGACAAAACCGACTTCCGGAAGCATGTGGCTGCTAGGACAGCAAGTCGGAAAGAAGACTATGATCCAGCCGGGCCGTGTGGGCTCCATGATTGAAGGACCCAGCTTCTATCCAGGCCTGTCGGGCCTGGACAACTGCCGCATGGTAGCCGATTATCTGGGTCTGCCAGTTTCAGCTGCCTCAGCGGTGTTGACCAAGGTGGGATTGCAGGCGTACGAGAAAAGGAAGGCGAGCGCCTATTCCCTAGGAATGAAGCAGCGGCTGGGTATCGCCATGGCGCTGATCTCGCAGCCGGAGCTTCTGCTCCTGGATGAGCCCACCAACGGCTTGGATGCTGAGGCAGTGGTCGAGATGCGACAGATGATCATAGACCTGGCCGCATCCCAGGGAATCACGGTCATCATCAGCAGCCATATCCTGTCCGAGATCGAAAAGATGGCTCCGGTAGTTGGCATCATTGCCGACGGTCATCTGCTCTACCAGGGGACTTTGGAAAACTTGCGCGATAAGGGTCATATCGATCTACGTGTGTCCGATCCTGAACTCGCGTCAGAGATACTTGAAACTCAAGGCATTCACCACGAATATATCCGGAAGAGCGCAACCCTGCGCATTCCCGAGATATCAGATCCGCAAATCGGGACGCTGGTGACTCGGCTGATATCGCATGGTCTGCAGGTATACCGTGTCGCTTCCGAACGCAAGAGCTTGGAAGAGGCCTTCCTCGAACTCGTGGAAAACCCGCAGAACCATGTAGCGCAGGGTCCTGTGAAGCCGTTCGGTCATAAACAGAGGAGCATACGATGAGCTCTGTCGAATCATTCTCCATGCGGCCCAAAGAATTTCGATCGGGAAAACCGCCACGCTCATCCCATCCAGGAGGGCTGCTTGTTCTGCTTTCGATGGAGCTGCACAAGTTGAAAGGCTCATCATTCTGGTGGATGGCCTTGGGCATGATTGCTCTAGTCTCGGCATGGTCGGGCTTGGCATTCATAAAACGAGCTGAATCTGCGAACCCTGCCACACGTACCGTAGCCCTTGCTCAAGGTGAGATCTACCAAACTGTTGGCCTACTGGCACCCATCCTTGCCGCTCTGCTGACCAGCCGACTTGCTGGCCTGGAGAGCGGCGAGCGCATGGATCTCAAATGGCGCTCCCTAGGACAGGATGCGACTGAGAGGTTTCTTACCAAGCTCATAGTTGCTGGGTGTGTGATTACGCTATGTTTCGTAATTCCTCTGACGTGGG
Source organism: Bifidobacterium sp. B4111 (assembly GCF_026537235.1). Lineage (NCBI taxonomy): Bacteria > Bacillati > Actinomycetota > Actinomycetes > Bifidobacteriales > Bifidobacteriaceae > Bifidobacterium > Bifidobacterium sp. B4111. The sequence continues at coordinate 861,152 of NZ_JAFNMO010000001.1, forward strand.
TACCGCTGGCAGCTTCAGCACAAGGATTCCATCTCGCCGGCAGTCTGGCCGAATACATACTCGTTCCGGCACTGATTGCCTGCTTCTCAACCATGGCTGTCACAGCTATACAACTCGTCCTCTCGCTGACGATAAATAAACAAGCCATAGGACTGGGTCTGGGTGTGATAGCCGGTCTGATCGGGACTGGACTGGGTCCGATGAATATGCCAGGTCTAGGCTGGCTTTTCCCGGCAGGAATCAGTTCCGCCGCCAGCCCCTTCCTGTCTTCTGCCAGTCCTGATGGCTTTGCCAGTATGACCTTGGTTGCCAATCCCTGGACGAAGGTCCTGACCAGCCTTCTGGCATGCATTATTTGGTCGGGAATATCAGCATTCATCGTCAAGGCCAAGGAGTTATGCCGATGACTAGGCAGTACCAAGCAAACGCTATGACTATCACCCCGATGCATCGCCACAGGCCATCAATCATTGCCGCTTTCAAATGGGAGATCCGCAAGGCCGGCAATCTCTGGTACTGGCTGGCCACCATGCTCTTCGACGCCATAGGAATCTTCAACGGTTGGGACCAGTATCAGAGCTACAGACCGGACTTCCAGACTCAAGGGGTGACCTGGGCAGCGATCTGGGGGCAGGCGATCCTTCTGCCAAGCATGGTCTTCATGCCAGTCCTGGTCGCGGCCTTTGCTGCCCAAATTGAAGCCAACGAGCACAAGGGACGCAACTGGCAGCGTCTTAATGCCTCCGGCATGGTCGGGACTGCCATAGCCGGGAAGATGATGCACGGACTGCTGGCCTCCCTCCTTAGCGTCGCCATCTTTGAATCCGAATTCATACTCGTGGGTGTTCTTGTAGGAGGCTTCGACCCAGCGGAACTCGGTCCCTATCTCTTGCGTGGCGTACCAATGACGTTGGCAGTGTGGGCCATTATGACTCTGACCCAGGCCATAGCCGCCAGAGCCGAATCCTTCGCCTCGACTATGAGCATCATGTTTCTGCTCACTCTGGCAGGCTGTGCGCTGTCGGTTGCCGCACCGGCATTGGCGTTGCCGTATCCGCTGGCCCTGATTACTACTGCATCCGCAGCCCGTGACATGGGCAATATCGCATCCACGACCTCTATGGCAAGCTCGTGCATGGTGGCAATCCTCTGGGTGCTGATCAGCCTCCTTATATTCCGGTACCAGGCTCGCAGAGCCATCTGATCTTAAGTGCAGAGTCAATAAAGAGAATAATGCGCTTGCCAGGCCGCACATCTCAGTGTCTGACAGCATAATGGAATACCGGCAGTTATCAGGAAGAGGCTCACCGATGAAAGCAGGCAAGAAGGCTCAAGGCTGGATTCAGTTGTGGAACCGGCCATATATGACCTTCGTGGCAGTCTTTTTCTGCGCCCTCTACGAGACAGGGATGCTGACCAGGCTGATCCTTGCCCCAAGCAGCGCCAACCAGACCCTCTACCAGGTCATGAAGTCTGCCAGCTGGGGCTTGCCCCTGTTTGTGGTCATTATTTTCCTCGCACTTGTCACCCTATGCCTGCGCCGTCTATATCCTATGGCGACCCTGCAGGTGGTCAGTGGCCTGCTTGCCCTGACTGCCGCAATCTATGGCTCGGGATGCACCTACCTGGTCATACCCTGGATTGTCAGCATCTACGCCTGTGCGGTAGAAGCCAAGAGCGTGACATCATTGACAGCTGGGCTGGGTAGTTCCGCCATTCTGGGCCTGCTCAGCATTGCATTCTCTGCCAATTGGCATCATGATGTCCACTCCACCGACCTTCTGTACCCGACTGGATTGACTTTCGCCCTCTGCCTGACAGTCGCCTTTTTCTCACGCTCAGCAAGGCAGTCACGCATGTCGGAGCAGGCGCTGGAGGAGGAGCGCTCGCATGCTCTAATCCTGGCCCATGAGCGGGACCAGGCCATGCATCAGTCCAGGGTTGCCGCCCAACTGCATGACAGCGTGGGTCACGACTTGACCGCCATCGTCGCCTTATCCGAAGGACTGGATCATGCCAGCGGAAAGCCGGAAATCGATGAGGCTATCTCGATGATTAACGACCTAGCACGGCAGGGACTGGATGACACACGAACGGCTGTCAAAGCCCTGCAATCAGAGACAGATCCAAAAAACGTCCCACAGCCGGCCACAGGGGAGAGGCATGGCTGGGATGACATCAAACCCATCCTCGACCACGCCCGGCATGTCGGCATCAGCACTGCCTTGTCGGAGACAGGCCGTCGGCCACAGGATTCCGAACAGGCCGACCTTGCCTTCACTGTCACCAGGGAGGCGATTACCAACGCCCTCCGCCACGGACAGGAGGTCAATCGTATTGTGGTCTCCTGGGATCACAACAGCCAGGGCGGCATAGATATCACCGTTCGCGATGATGGACGAATCTTGAATAACGAAGCCGACAATACCAGTAGCAGCGGTACAGGTCTTGCCAGGTTAAGAGCCGAGGTGCAAGCTCATGGTGGCAGCTTCCATTCGGGTCCTGGTTCTGATGGTTGGACCTTGCAGGCCCACATACCCTCGTTAGCCACAATGGCAGCTAACAATATAGGCATGAAGGAGAACGCATGATCCGCGTCATGATCGTCGACGACCAGCGACCGACCCGCATGGGACTGGCACTCATGGTCGCTAAGGATCCAACCTTGCATGTCGTTACGCAGGCAGCTAACGGCCAAGAGGCTCTGGATCAGCTAGCCACAGCCGCCAACAATCAGCAATCTCTGCCCAATGTGATTCTGATGGATGTGCGCATGCCTGTCATGGACGGGCTGGATACTACCAGCCGTATCAAAAAGCTCCATCCCGAAATAAGCATTCTCATTCTGACCACCTACGACGAGGACGACTATGCCTTCACAGCTCTAGGGGCGGGCGCCTCCGGGTTCCTACTCAAGGATGTCAAGACAGCCGATCTGAACAGAGCCATCCATGCGGTACATGCAGGCGATGCCATTCTCACGCCGCGCATCACGGCCGAAGTGATCAGAAAAGGAGTTCCAAGGCCAAAAGCCAATGATGAATCTGAGGCTCGCCTTAAATTCGCGCAACTGGGCAAACGCGAACTTCAGGTCGCTTCGCTGGTTAGTCAAGGCCTGACGAATGCGGAGATTGCCGAGCGCCTCCAGCTGCAGCATGATTCGGTCAAAAAGACCGTCAGCCGCATACTGGCAAAACTCAAGGTCAGGGACCGGATCAACATCGCCGTCCTTTGGTATCAGGCCAACATGGCAAACCAATAAGTAGCACCGAATGCGGTCTCGCTCATTCGTCGACGGAATAGGCTGTATCCGGCTGTATTTTTTGGGTCCTAATCCATATATTGGCGATAGAAGTCCGCCATCTGGTTCATCAACGGCACATCCAGCTCGAAGCCCTTCGACTTGTCGAAGTGTTTGGCCGAATACGCGTTATAGTTTTCGTTGGACGGCTTTTGGCCCAGTTGTCTCATGCGCTCCTTGTATTCTTGGTCGAATTGCTTTCGGTATCGCACCGATTCCTGGGAATAGTAGACATAGGCGTGCCCGCGATCTTGGTATTCACGGAACCGGAATCGTGGGTTGGACTGAAATTCCTCATGGAAGAGGTCATAGCTATATCTGACCGGCACCACCTGGTCGTCCCGGCTCTGAGCGATGAAAATTCCCGCCTTGGATTTCTTCAACCCATCCAAAGCAGTGTAACCTGCAAACTTCCCGAACTTCATATGCTCATAGATGCCCACACAAGGCAGGATAAGCGAGACGGCAGGGCCAGCGATTTTCCTGCCTGGCTGACTCATCATATCAATCGAACGATTGAATCCAGAGACCATAACTGCAGCCTTGACCTCTGGATGAAGGTTGAGAACAGCGCCGACAGCATACCCTCCCCAGCTCTGTCCGAACAGGAAAACAGGGAGATTGTCATATGTTTTCTCGCCCTCTACGAAACGCAGAGCTTGGTCCAGATCCTCGACCCCTTGAGGAAGGCCCTTGACAGACCTGCCGGCGCTTTCGTCATTGCCGGTGGCGTCATAAGCGAAGACCAGAAAGCCTTGAGAGGTGAAATAGTCGGCAACATCCATGTAGGTGTTCTGCCCGCCGCCGCCGAAACCATGAGCAATGACGACGAGGCCATCAGCCTCGCCTCCATGCTGGTTCGGTTCGTCTCTTGAATACTGATACCCAGCCAGTTTCTGACCGTCCTTGGAACGGAAGGTGCAACGCTTCATGCGCAATCCGGGAAAGTCTGCGAGCGCATAACGCATCCACCCGGGCGTGGCATACCGTTTTCCAAAGGTGTCCTCATAGACCAAAACGACCGCTCCCGGCAGAATGACTCCAAGGACAAGAACAAGTGCTATTGCCAGGGCAACAAGGACCCGCCTCCATTTGCGTTTAGGCTTTGCCCCGCCTGGATTTTCGGACATCCCACTCCCTCATAGGCATCTCGTTGTCTGCATGCATAATGATACAGTCTCGGGGAACAGAGAAGGTTATCAGCCGAAGCATTCAAAACACTCAAAACATGAAGGAAATCTTCTTGGCGACGCTAACAGCAGTTTATTGTTTTGCATGGATGACAGCTTTGTCCAAGAAGACGGCAGTGTCTCTCCTTTTCCAGGGTATCTTGCAGCACCCCACAACACCCTCTCGGTGCTGACTGGATCCGCTGGGCAGTCTGAGAGATCAGCTGAGCCTCCACAAGTCCTCACCTGCACAACAACATCATCCCTTCCCCCCTTCACATTGCATAATCCATCACTAGACACGCTCCTCCAAATCATTCATCGCAGCCGGAGCATGCTCACGCATTGTCACGGTCCCCATCGACATCAGCAGTTACTTTCCGCGCATCTGGTCACCGCATCAACTAACCGAGCCACAACACTCAGATCACTTAAGAGCGGCGATGATGGTCTGGCAAGAGACAGGCCCCTTGTCTCCAGATTCCACGGCGCTCAAGCTATTGATCGCCTCCGTCGCAGGGCGAAGGAGGAGCATAGTCCGATCAGAGCCACAGCGATCATACAGACGAAGGCCCAGTGATATCCCTGACCCAAGGCGACCGCCCTGCCCGCCCCATCGGCAGGGCGGGCACTTGCCAGGGTGACGATCATCATGGCGGCTGCCGTCCCCAGAGAACCGCCGATCTGTCTTACCGTGGAGGCCACTGCGTTGCCGTCTGCGGTCAGTCTTGGGGGCAGGGCATTGATGCCTTCGGTAAAGGTGGTCATCATGACCAGGGAGATGCCTGCCATCCGCACGGCATAGCAGGCTGCGATCTCGATAAGCCCGGTATTGGTGCTGAACCAGGCCATGGGCAGGGTTCCGATGGCCAGGACCGCGTAGCCCAACAGGGATATGCACCTGACGCCTATGCGCTCATAGAGTCCGCCTGAAAGCGGATTGAAAATGCCCATGACGATTGCGCCGGGAAGCATGACCAGGCCAGATGTCAGGGCGCTTGACCCTCTGCTGTTCTGCAGATAGAGGGGGAGTACCAGCTCGATTCCCACCATGGAGATGTTGCTCAAGGTGCTGAGCAGGGTCGTCAGCGTGAAGACGCCCGAACTGAACACGCGCAGGTCCACAAGTGGGTGCTCCATGGAGAGCTGACGGCGGCAGAAGAGCCAGATGACGACCAGGCCGGCCAGGAGCAGTGCGATGGTGATGGGGGAGAACCGGCCCGTGTCGCCGATGGCCGACAGGGCATAGAGCAGACAGCCGAATCCCAGGCAGGAGAGGATTACCGAAACCAGATCAAGCTCTGCCTTCCGCGGCTGGTTGACCGTGTATACGAAGAAGAAGGCGGCGAGCAGCACGAGCATGCTGACCGTAGCCAGAAGGATGAACAGAGCGCGCCAGGACCAATGCTGCAGAATGAAACCGGACAAGGTGGGACCCACGGTGGGGCCCAGGGCCACGACCAGGCCGACCACCCCCAGCGCCAGTCCGCGACGCTCGGGCGGGAAAAGCAAGAGCACCACATTCTGGATGAAGGGCATGAGCGAGCCTGCTGCTGCGGCCTGGATGATCCTGCCCGTCAGCAGGAGCGCGAAATGCCCTGTGGAAAAGACGCAGACCAGGGAACCCAGCAGAAAAACGGCCATCATGGCCATATAGGTGGTTCTGGACTGAAAGCTGGAGAATATCCAAGCCGATATGGGGATCATCAGGCCCACGACCAGCAGATAGGCAGTGCTGAGCCACTGGGCCGTGGACTGGGAGACTGCGAAATCTTTCATGATGGTTGGCAGCGCATTGTTCAGGAAGGTCTCGGCCATCAGCGAGAGAAAGGCCCCGGCAAGCAGGACGGCCATCATCCGAGTGCGTTTGCCGTTCCTGCCTGCTTCGGATCCGCCAGCACCGTCTGGCCCTGTCCTCATGCTGATCATGCATCTCCTCCATGCCTGCTCATTTCGCTCATATTGTCAATGACTCGCCTCAGCAGTGCTTCCAGAGTCTGTCGTTCGCGGACGCTGAATCCGCTGAGGGCCATGCCCGTAGTGGTGTCCAGGGCCCGAAGAATCCGTCTTTCCTGCTGACGTATGGAGCATCTGGCCTTGTCTGTAAGGTTGAGGACCACCTGACGACGGTCACCCTGCGCGTTTCCGACGGTCAGCCAACCTGCGCTGATCAGCCGTTTCACCATACCTCTGACCGTCGGGTGGCTCAGATAGAACCTGTCCGCTACGTCCTTCTGCCGTATCGTCCATTCGGGATGCTCATAAAGGTAGTAGACGATGACGAACTGCGGTCCGGTGAGTTCAGGCAGGATAGCTGAAATGAGTTCGTTCATCTGCTTCTCCAACAATGTGTTGGCGATCTTTATCAGACCTTCAGGTCTGTGCTCCGATAGGGCAAAAGTTGCCATGGCCCACCTTTCATAATGTAGCTTGCTACATTATTAGAGGCTGGTTTCGCATTGTCAAATCGGATTTGCCAGACACTTCACGCTGAGTGGTAACCCCAATCATCCGCGATCCAGCGCTTTGATTAGCCGCTACTCAACAAATGGGATTATTATTGGCAGTACGGGATAAAACTAACCAATAACAGGCCACATACCGTACAGGCTCAGAAACACGCACCACTCAACTACTCATAAGCCCAGACAAAGTCTGCTAGCTGCTGTCACTGAATGGAAGACTTCGTAGTGGGATCATCTATATCGCCTTTAGATCTGTATGGCAAGTTCCAGGGATGGCCGCAACGTTCGTCTGTTCGAATTCCACAAAATCTGACGGGGGCAGGCAAACGCACTAGCCTGATAGGAAGTGCAGGGCGTTTCAGGGCAGCCGATGCAGGACGAATCCAAGCACAACAAGACAAGTATTGCGGGCCGCAACTAGAACTTTCCCTTGTCTTTATGAGAATCTCTCACAACAATGCAAGGTATAGGGTCAATAGTTGGAATGTAAAACATTTCCTACATGTGTATGAGAGTTATCCATTCAACGAGTGTGCAAAACACTATCCTTTACAACTGCCGATTGCTTTACCCCACGATAATTGGATTCCTAGATATAGCTGCTTATAGGCTAGTTAAGGATATTCATTTCCATAATATTTCCATAATATTTCCATAACGTGCCGCCGCTGTTACGCAAGAAAAGAGAGAAGCAAGGCTCTAACATGTGCTCCTCAGCAAGATTGTGAGACATCGTGCCCAAGATATTTCCAAGATCTTAACGAATGCATAACAGTAGGACTCGTTATATCGAAAAGGTGAGTAATGCGGGAAGCAGCGATGAACTTTAGACAGGATGGACAGGACAAAACGTCAAAAGCTGCAATCCCGATGTCTTTATCGCGCCGGAGGGATTTTGAACTGTGACCCCTTGACCCCAAGTACTAGTCTGCCGTGCCTTTAGCTGGGTCTTGCTTCCTTGAATCTCAAGGTTTTCAGATATTTAACATTGCGCTAGAATGCACTAAATTGACTACCTTTGCGAAGTCATGCGACCCCAAATGTGGCATGTATTTCCTCGTTTTTCTCGGACTCCAAGGCGATGCATATCCTCGTCTTACCACACAAGACGATTCTTACAGGACAGCGGTCCCAACCAGGATTTCGCTGGTGTTCATCAACCCGTTCACGGCTTTTTGACCAGCCGGCGTTGCTGACTAGCTAAAAAGTTGACACCCAATTCACCGAAGCCGAAAAAGCAAGGAATTGTCAAGGGCACTATGACATGGGACACCCTCAGGATGCTCGACGGGCTCGCTTCATCCGCAGCCAGTACCCCCCCTCACCCAGGGGCCGGCGACGCCGAGAAATCAATCGGCAACCGCCTCAGCGTCATCGAGATCAAGGCCTTTCGGTCAGTTCATCCCGAGCTGTCCCTCGCCAAGGCCATGGAGGAACTCTCGAAGTCGAAGGCAGAGCTACAGCAGAGGTCTTCATAGTATTCTGATTATATGAGTCACGAGGAGAACAGATGAGCTTCCCAGCAGTCTCCGAGAGCCCTGCCCAGGAACGTAAGTCCTGGGCGGGGCTGAGAAAGAACCTTCTCTCACTTATCTTCTGATTTGTCGTCCTTGCCCCCTTCTGCCCAGCTGGAGCCTTGAAGGACTCGCTGCTGGGCTGACCTGTCTCATGCCTGGGATCATTGCACTAATAGTTGCTGTTGGTTTTTCTGTCGGAGACTTTATAGGAGACGAAGAGATATGAATAAGGGCCTGCCTGTTGATTCCACATTAGATTCCCTGAAAACGCCGAGGCGTATACCAGCAGGGAAGTATTAACTCTTGCCGCAAGCTGCTTGGCACTGGCCATGATTGTCTCCCATACGACCCACTATGTTTCCGGATCGCTGATGCTGGGCCTAACCTGTTACACTTTTACCTGGCTGCTGCTGGTAGCGGACCTATCCGCATTGGCATTCCAGCGTAAGGTTAGTTGGAAAATGGTCACACTGTCCTCGGTATTCTTAGCCACAACAGCCCTTATCCTGGCACAACTGGTCAGACTCGCCAAAGGAATCCTGGTTCCGGCCCTCGTAGCCTACCCAGTCCTCTGGTTACTGATGCTCTCCATCATGGGCCTTCAAGGCAGGGCTGTAGCCAGATCGTAGTTCTTATGTGCGCACAGACCTCGATAGTGCCTTGTGCATAGGAGAAGAGGTTTCGTCGGCAATGTCTGCCAATTGTCCGGGAAGCTCACGGGTTTTGACGGGGATACCAAGGTAACGGTTCATTAGTACCACGAATTATTGCGACAATAAGTGATATCCAGCTAGTTCGACTGGATGTGTTCCATAGTCAGGAATCCTGCCGGGCCTTTTGACTACGACCGGCAGAAGTGCTCCCAGACGATTGTTGATCGTCGCTGGCGATATAGGGGATCGTCTCCTGCGTACCTCGTAGCTCGGCTACATAAGACCAATACAATGTACCAGATCTGGGACGAAAACTCCAGAGCTCAGAGACCTTGTAATCAGTGCTATCTCGTCGGGCCGGCGGGATTTGAACCCGCGACCCCTTGTAAGATAAGCCGCTGTTCTGGTACATGCGAGCTGCCTTTAACTGCTACTAACTATCCAAGGAATGATGCCAATTATAGCAGATTCCAAGTACCAACTGGTACGAGCTGAAACAGGTACGTTAGTGTATCAATGTGCCCGAAATGTGCCCGATTGAATCGGTAAAAAGAGTCCGGTCTTC